>CAZBLT010000011.1:37200-72082 GCA_964492745.1 uncultured Anaerolineaceae bacterium | reverse complement strand
GGCGCCTACGAAGGCAAGAAGCCGGCAGGGGTAGATTTCGCCACCAGTTGCTCTATGCTATATAGTGCCCTTTTGCTACGATAGGCCGCAGGCCGAGAATCTTCCTTTAGCTGCGAATGCTGGAAGACCCATCTCGATGAGCGCGCCGAGCGCCCTTCGAATGGGATGCAGCCATGGGCTTCTCTGGCGCAGAGCGTTTCAGCCGAGCTTCTCTCCACACTCTGGGCAGAACTTGGCTCCCGGCGGCAGCTTGGCGCCGCATTTCGTGCAATTAGGAACGGGCTGTGACTTTCTGCCCGCATTCCGGGTAGAACTTGGCCTTCGGTGGCACCACGGCATGCCAGTTTGGGCAGGTGGCCCTGACCTCACCTTCCCATACGTCACTTTCCAGCAGCCGGGCCTGACTTCTCCATGACGATAGCGTCCTCGCCATCCCGGTAATATCTCGACCAGCGGCCGACCGGCCGGTAGTCTTCCCGCAAGTACAGCGCACGCGCGGCCTGGTTCGAGACCCGCAGCGAGAGTCGGATGCGGGGCATCGCCAGCCGCTCCTCGCACATGCGCAGCAACTGTGTGGCGATGCCGCGCCGGCGGTAGGCCGGGTGCACCCCCAGCGAGGCGATCCATCCCACGCCCTGCCGTCGGCGGCGGTCCCCGATCACGAAGCCGGCCACCTCATTCCCGACTAGCGCCAGCAATCGCACCGTCTCGGGGAAGATAAGAGCGGCCAGCATATCGGTCCACGGCCAGGCATCCCGCCCAAAGCATCGCCTTTCCAGGCGCAGCAAAGGAAAGAGGTCCCGCCATGTGGCCTTGCGCACGACCACCTCTTCCAGGGCGGGACCTCCGGGGTCCGCCTGGTTCAACTACCCCTCACCTCGCGTGAAGCGCTCCATCAGGCTCGTGAATTCCATGGGGAAGATGAATTTCGTCGCCGGGCTGGCGCCCATCTCCTTGAGCGTCTCGAAGTACTGCAGGGTCATCGTCTTCTGATCCACAGTCTGCGCCACGCTGAAGATCCGTTCCAGGGCCACCGCAAAACCTTCGGCTCGCAATCGCTGGGCCTCCCGCTCGCCCTCGGCCCTCAGGATGTTGGCCTGCTTCTCGCCCTCGGCCTTCAGGATGGCGGCCTGCTTCTCGCCCTCGGCAACGTTGATCGCGGCCTCGCGCTGGCCGGTGGACTCGGTCACCACCGCCCGGCGCACACGCTCGGCGGTCATCTGGCGGTTCATGGCCTCCTGGACTTCCTTGGGGGGGATGATCTCCCGGATCTCAACATTGGTGACCTTCACTCCCCAGCGCTCGGTCACTTCGTCCAACTTGACCCGAAGCGTCTGATTGATATGGTCCCGCTGGGAGAGCACGTCGTCTAGGGCGATGGCGCCGATCACAGACCGCAAGGTCGTCGTGGCCATACCTTGAGCCGCGGCTTCAAAGTCTCCAACCTGGATCACACTCTGAATCGCATCCACCACCTTGTAGTACCAGATGAAGTCAATAGCGATGGGCGCGTTATCCATAGTGATGGAGGTTTGATGCGGGATTTCTCGCACCTGCTCGCGCAGGTCCACTTTCACACCCCGCTCGATGAAGGGGATCAGCAGCACCAACCCCGGACCGCGCTCGCCCACGCAGCGCCCGAGCCGGAAGACCACCAGCCGCTCGTACTCCTGGACGATCCGGATGGCGCTCGCCAACAAAGCCAGGGCCAGCAGGCCCACCGCCCCAATCAAGCACGCCATGAACGTCACGTTTTGCATAGGATCGTCTCCCTTCGCTTCTTCTTAGGTATCGGAGTCCTCGGTTTCCACAGGCTCAACCAACAGCAGCAGACCCTCGCGGCCCACAATGCGCACTGCGCCTCCCGGCTCGCAGGGCGTGTCACATCTTGCCGTCCACAGCTCTCCCAGCACATACACCGACCCGGTGGGGTCGAGCGGCGTGCGCACCTCGGCGGTCTCGCCAATTACCCGGTCTGGATCAATGCTCGGCCTGGACCTCAACGTCATAAGCGTGCTCCGCACGGCCAGCCAGAAATATCCCAGCGTCAGCAACGAGACACCTGAGGCCAATAGCGGATGCACCGCCATGCGGCCATTCTCCAGGCGGAAAAGGAAGACCGAGCCCAAGCTGAGTGCCACCGCTGAAGCGGCCAGCCACCATTGGGGGCGCGGCATCCGCAGAGCCAGGATGAAGCAAACCACCCCTACTGCGAGCACCACCAGCGCCCAGGGATTCAAGGGCAAGACCGTCGTCCCAAGTCCGGCGGCGGCCAGGGACACCAGCGCCAGCAACTCCAACAACCCCGTGCCGGGGGTGATCGCCGCTAAGGCCGCCAGCCAGATGCCGGCCACCAGGGCCAGGTAAAGCAAATTGGGAAACAGGGCGCTATCTAGGATGGACATCTCTCGCCACCTCACTTGCCGGCTAACCTCATCATAGGCAAAGTTCCCCTATCTGTCTGCCATCAAACCGACAGAAAGCAGACGCGCAGACCCCCATTCACGCCACCCTGCGTCAAGCTCTCTCCAGGATGACAATCGTCGCAAGTGAAGTTTCTCCCTAGAGGGAGATCTCATACATCCGGTAGGTCTTGTAGACCTGCCCCCCGAGCAGGCGGATGGCGCGGTTCATCATATCGTTGGTTTCCAATATCCAGCTCATCTCAGCCCGCTTGTAGCCCTTGGGGATCGCCCGTCTCGCGGTCTCAAGGTACATCATGGCATCGACCCCAAGCCCGCGGTATTCCGGCAGCACACCTAGCGCGAAAACCCGCAGCCAATCGACCTCCCGCCGCACTTTCCAATGCCAGAGCAGCTTAAGCATCGTGAATGCCTCGGGCACACCCGGCCTGGGGTAGGCCCTCAGCAACGGCTGGTTCAGGTCTGGAAGGCAGAGCGATGCCGCAATCACCTCACCTTCATATTCCACCATCAGGACCAGCTCCGGGTCAATGATGGACTTGAGCTGGGTCGCCAGATGGTCGATCTCGGCGTCGCTCATCGGCACGAAGCCCCAGTTGCGCTCCCAGGAGGTGTTATAGATACGCTTAAAGGCCTCAACCTCCTGCTCAAAGCGCCTCATATCGATACTGCGGACGACAAAGTTGCGCCGCTTGCGGGCCTTTTCCACCACCCGGACGAGTTTTTCCGGAACCCGGTCGAGGTAATTTTCGACTTCAATTTCATAGGCCCAGAGATCCATGGCCTTAGTAAAACCCGCCGCCTCGATATACTCCCGATATCGCCGCGGGTTATAGGTCATCAGAATGCGAGGCGGATCATCGAAGCCGTCGATCAGCAGACCGACCTCATCGTTGGTGGAGAATTGCGCCGGACCCACCAGGGATTCATGGCCCGCATTACGAGCCCAAGTCACGGCAGTCTCCAGCAGGGCACTGGCGGCTTCAGGGTCCTCCAGCACTTCGAAGAAGCCGAAGAAGCCGACATTCACGCCTTGAAACTCGTTATAGCGGTCATTGGTCAAGGCCGCGATCGTGCCGACAACCTCCTCGCCTCGCCGGGCCAGGTAATATTCGGCGCGGGCATGCTCGAAGAAGGGATTCTTGCTCCGGTCTAAGAACTCCTTGCGCTCGGAAATCAACGGCGGCACCCAGTTGGGATCCCCCTGGTAGACTTTCCAAGGGAAGGTGATGAAGGCGAGCAACTCGGGCTCGCTTTGCACCGGGGATATTGTTAGATCGCTCATGTCACACCTCGTAATGGGTGGGCGATTATACAATCGGCGAACTTGGCAGCGATAGTCGGAAGCCCATAAGGCTTGCATGGCAGCGCCTTTGGTGGCGCAGATGGTATGATGTTCAAGACGTCACGGAGGCACCATTCGCTACCCGCTGATCTTCTCGCTCGGCCTCTTGATCGCCTTCGGCTGGCTGGCCGCCCGGCCACCTATCGGCGGCCGTGGCGCCTCCCACAAGATAGAACCCTTTCATGCGGCACTGGTTGCCTTGGCAGGGGGCATGATCCTGGCTCGCGGCCTCTTCGTGGCTCTCCACGCCCCTTACTATGCGCAGCGCCCCTGGGAGGCGCTTTGGTTGTGGCAGGGCGGGTTGAGCGCCATCGGCGCCATCCTGGGCAGCCTTCTAGGCCTGACCCTCTATGCCTGGCTTGCCAAGGCTCCGCTCGTCACGCTTGCCGATCAGCTCTCCTTCCCCGCCGGCTTGATTGCCACGGCCGCCTGGGCCGGTTGCTGGGCAGATGGCTGCGCTTATGGGCTCCCCCTGGATACAGCACAAGGCCTTGCGCTCGGACGCGACCCCTTCCTCTCCACGACCCTACGCTGGCCCACGCAGGCGCTTGGCGCTTTGCTTACCGCAATCTTGACAGCGGCGATGTACTGGTTCATCACGCATCCAGCACCGGCCGGGCTCGCGGCTAGCGCCTTTATCTTGGGGCTCTCATGCATCCTCTGCGGGGTGAGCCTGTTTCGGGCCGACCCCTCCCTGCTCGCATGGGGCTATCGCCTGGACACCCTCGCCAGCGCCACCCTGGGTCTACTCAGCCTGGGATCCATGCTGGCCTGCCTGGGAGCCAAGCCCGAACGCTGAGGCTAGAATGCAACCGATGAAGATCGCACTGGCACAAATCAATACCCGCTTGGGGGATATCCATGCCAATCTAGCAAAGCACCTTGAATGGGTCTCGGAGGCTCGCGGGCATGGCGCCGACTTGGTCATCTTCCCCGAGCTATCGCTCACAGGCTATGGGTTGCAGGACCTGGCGCCCACAGTTGCCTGCAGACCCCAGAGCACCGATCCGATCTTCGCGCCGCTCCTGCGGGCAAGCGAGGATATCGACCTGATCGTGGGTTTCGTGGAAGCCGACACCCGGCACCGTTTCTTCATCTCTGCCGCCTACCTCTCCCTCGGGAACGTGGTGCATGTCCACCGCAAGGTCTACCTGCCCACTTATGGTCTCTTCGACGAGGGCCGTTTCTTCGCCTGGGGCGACCGGGTGCACGCCTTCGATACCCGCTTCGGGCGCTTCGGCCTGCTGATCTGCGAGGACTTCTGGCACGCTTCGCCCCCCTACCTTCTCTGGCTGGACGGCGCGGACGTCTTGCTGCTGATCTCTGCCTCGCCGGGGCGCGGCCTCAACGATCAGGACCGGCTCGAATCGGCCCGTTGGGTCGAACAAATTAGCCAGGCCTACGCCAGCCTCTTCACCACCTTCGTGCTGCACACAAACCGCGTAGGCTTCGAAGATGGTTTGCATTTCTGGGGCGCAGCCACGGCCTTCGATCCCGACGGGCGCCTGCTCGCACGGGGCCCCTATCATGAGGAGGCGCTCACACTCGTCGACCTCGACCTCGCCCAGCTTGCGCGCACACGCACGCGCCTGCCTCTGTTGCGAGACGAACGCACGAGCTTGATGCAGCGCGAGCTGAACCGTATACTTTCCTCGCGAGCCAGCCCGCTTGCTCCAGACCATGACTGATCCTGCCTCCCGGGGCGGCGCACAGGCTGAAAGCGCAGGAGTGCGATGAGCAACACGAAGATTGACCTGAACATCAATCCATCGTTGACGCGCGATATCCTGGTGGACTTCATCCGCACCGAAATCCGTCGCGCCAGCTTTGAGCGGGCCGTTGTGGGCGTCTCGGGCGGCCTGGATTCTTCCGTCACGCTTTTGCTCACGGCGCAGGCCGTGGGTCCGGAGCATGTGCTGGCCCTCTCGATGCCCTACCGGACGAGCAGCCAAGACTCGCGCGTGCATGCCCACCTCATCGCCCGGCAGGCGGGAGTGCGTCTGGAAGAAGTCGACATCTCGCCTATGGCCGACGCCTTCTTCGCGCGCTTCCCCGATGCCGACCGTGTCCGCCGCGGCAACGTGATGGCCCGCATGCGCATGATCGTGCTGTTCGATCAGTCGGCCGCGTTCAAGGGACTGGTCGTCGGCACCGGAAACAAGACCGAAATTCTTCTCGGGTACACGACCCTCTATGGCGACAGCGCCTGCGCCCTCAATCCGCTAGGCGATCTCTACAAGACTCAGGTGCGCCAGCTTGCACGTTTCCTTGAGGTGCCGGAAGAGATCTTGAACAAGCCCCCTTCGGCGGATCTCTGGGACGGGCAAACCGACGAGGGCGAGCTCGGATTCACCTACGAGCAGGTCGACCGGCTGCTATATCTGCTCGTCGACAAGCGCTATTCACCGGACGATTGCGTAGAAGCCGGCTTCGAGCACGGCTTTGTCGAGAAGGTCCTGGACCGCATCCGGCGCAACCAGTTTAAGCGCATGCTGCCCCCCATCGCCAAGCTCAGCAACCGGACGGTGGGTTACGACTTTCTCTACCTGCGTGATTGGGGGACTTGATCCGGGGCTCGCAACCCTCCCCCGCCGCTTTCCCCCTCGGATCATGGCCATGCACTTCACGGCTCGGCATGTCGGTAGGCCGGCACTCCAATCGACGCTTTCCAGAGCATTGACGATTTCGCGGCGCGCGGGTACATTCCTGCCATCCGCCACTGGAGGGCAGTCGTGAAGCGAGCTGTCAGCATCAGTATCGGCTCATCCAAGCGCGATAAGCGCGTCGATACCCAAATCCTGGGCGAGCCGATTCGTCTTGAACGGATCGGCACAGACGGGGATATGGCCGAAGCCGCACGTCTCTTCCGGGAGCTGGATGGAGAGGTGGACGCTTTCGGAGTGGGTGGCGCCAACCTTGCGCTGGAGGTGGCCGGCAAATCCTATCCGCTGTATTCGATCCTTCCCATGGTGCGGGATGTTAAGAAGACCCCGATCGCGGACGGAAACGGCCTGAAAAACACACTCGAGTTTCGTTTGGCGGCCTTCGTCGACGAACACATCGGCCTGCCTGGTGACCGCCGCCGGGCGCTCATCACCAGCGGAGCCGACCGCTGGGGCATGATGGCCGGCTTTTTCGAGGCGGGCTATCAGTGTGTGGTGGGCGACCTGATGTTTGCACTCGGCCTGCCCATCCCGCTCCGCAGCGCACGTGCGGTCCAGCGGCTGGCGGCGCTGATCCTGCCCATCGCCGGGCGGGTGCCCTTCCACTGGCTTTATCCGACCGGCGAAGCCCAGGAAAAACACGAGCCGAAGTGGCAGAGCTACTTCGAATGGGCCCAGGTGATCGCCGGCGACTGCCACTACATCACACGATACATGCCCGACGACCTGACCGGAAAGATCGTCGTAACCAACACAACGACGCCCGAGGACCTGGATCGATTTCGCAAAGCGGGGGCCAGCTACCTGGTCACCTCCACCCCGGTCTACGGCGGCCGCTCCTTTGGCACGAACCTGATGGAGGCCGCGCTCATCGCCATATCCGGCAAAGGCCGCCCGCTCACACACGACGAACTGCGCGGCATGATCGACCGTATCGGGCTGCGGCCCCAGCTCCAGGCATTGCAGCCAGCGGAATCTGCCCCTGGCGGGGAGGACGCGTGAGGACCCAACCCTCGCCTCGAGCGATTTTCGATAAGGCAGTCTACGCCATCTGCCGCGCCATCCCTCGCGGCAAGGTGATGACCTACGGAGACATCGCCGCGTTCATCCCGCCCCCACCTGGCATGGATCCGCTGGGCTATGACCGCATCAAGGCCCGCTGGGTCGGCTACGCCCTGGCTTCCTGCCCGGAAGATGTCCCCTGGTATCGGGTGGTCAATTCCCGCGGGCAAATCAGCTCCCGCCCGACGAGTCCTCTCCAACAGGCGCTGCTCGAGGAGGAAGGGGTCCGCTTCAAGACCCCCGGGCGGCTCGCCCTTGCGGCGTATCGCTGGAGCCCAACCGCCGCCGATCTGGAAGCGGCAGCACAAGGGATACAGGAATCATGATGGATGCCGTTGTCATCTCCGGCGGCAGGCCTGGCCCCGAGGATCCGCTCTACCCCTTCACGCTCGGAAAGCCGAAGGCTCTGCTCGAAGTCGGCGGGCGTCCGATGCTGGACTGGGTGCTGGATGCTCTCTCCGAAGCGGAAAGCGTGCGGCGCATCTTCGTCATCGGGCTGACCGAAGAGGAGGCCCGAGCGCAAAGCAAGTGGGCCGCAACCTGGCTGCCGGATCAGGGTAGCATGCTCGCCAACATCCGCGAGGGCCTTGCCGCCCTGCGACGCGAGCATCCTGGTTCGGAGCGTGCATTGCTGGTCTCTGCCGATATTCCCGCCATTACGCCCGATGTCGTCGATTGGCGGGTGGAAGCTGCACAGGCCGCGCCGGCCGACATCGACTACTCCGTCGTCTCACGCGCGACCATGGAAGCCCGCTTTCCAGGCGTGCAGCGCTCCTATGTGCGCCTGCGGGATGTGGAGGTATGCGGTGGGGACATTAATGTGATCAGGACCGATCTGGTTGAAAACCAAGCGCTCTGGGAGCGGCTGATTGCGGCCCGCAAGAGCGCCCGCCGTCAAGCCGCCTTGCTTGGCCTGGATCTGCTTCTCTTGCTGCTCACCCGGCGAATGAGCCTGGCGGAAGCCGAGCGCCGCGCGAGCGCCAGGCTTGGACTGCGGGGCCGCGCCACCCTCTCTCCCTACGCCGAGGTGGCCATGGACCTCGATAAGCCCGCTCATCTTGCGATCCTGGAAGACCATTTATCGGCGCGGACCCAGCATGGATAGGCAACAACTCGAAGCCTTCGACGCTAGATGGTTCTCGCGGCTCTCGCTGGCCGGAAGAAGGCCTGGCTTGCGCCGTCTGGCAATCTTGCTGGCGCATTCCGGCGATTCATGGTTCTGGCTGCTCGGCCTCGCCATCCTGGCTCTCAGCGGCGATCAGGCCATGCGCGAATGGGCCTACCGGGTGGGGGGAGCTATCCTGGGTTTGGCGCTGCTGGTCCTGATGGTCAAGCTCATCGTCCGCCGCCAGCGTCCTGATGGCCAGTGGGGAGCCATCTACCGCAAATCCGATCCTCATTCCTTTCCTTCCGGACATGCCGCGCGCGCCGTCCTGCTGGCCGTTCTCACGCTCGGCTGGGGGCCGGCCTGGCTGGCGGCTCTGCTGGTCCCTTGGGCGCCGCTGGTCGGCCTGGCGCGCATCGCCATGGGCCTGCATTACCCCACCGACGTCCTCGCGGGCGCGGCCATTGGTCTGGCGGCCGGCCTAATCACCCTGCTCATCGTCTGATACCTCCAGGGGAAACAAAGACCGCCCGGTCATGGGCGGCTGCTTGCTGTTTATGGGCGCTGCCTCTGGGCCTTATTCCAGCTCCGCCTGCAGCCTAGGCAAGATTTCCACCCAGTCATACCCCAGCACGAGGGCAAGGTCGATCTCATCGTCGGCCCCGGACTGGAAGAGCACTTGGCTTTGCGTCAGCCCCATCGTCTCCACAAGGTACTTGGTGGTGTAGGGCTTGCCACGATAGTCGATGATGCGTGTGGTGGGGTAATCCAGCCTGTCGGCGTTCCCGACCTCGGTCACATCGAGTCCCAGCGAAGTGAGCGCCTCCGCGAAACGGGCGGCGAGCCCCTCTTCGCCGGCACCGTTCAGAACCGCCATGCGGGCGCCTTCCTCGAGGGCCGCCTCGAGCGGGTCCTTCTCTTTTGCAGAGGGGCCAATGCCGCTGTTGAGGGTGAAGATCTCGTCTCGCAGGATGCGGATCTGATCCAGCACTGGCGTCAGGACCTCCTCCCCCGTGGGCAGTTTCTCCAGACGCACCATATCCGGCGGGCCAATCACGCCGCGATGGATCTGCTCGGGGGGGATTCGCACCGCCAGCAAGCCCAGCCCGATCATGTCCCGCAACGACAGGTTGGTTCGGATCCCTGAGGAGAGCTCCTCATAAAGCGCCGGGGCCCTGGCCACCAGCGTGGGGATCATGTCAAACTCGAGAATTTGCTCCCGGATAGCCATGGCCACCTGCTGCTGGCGCTGCGCCCGGTCGAAATCGCCCCCTTCGGTGCTTCGGACACGAGCATAGGCGAGCGTTTCGGCGCCGTCCAGCACATATCCCTTCGGCTCAAGCCACTTCGCAGTCCGCCCGATGGGCGCGATCTTGATGCGCTCCGGGACCAGCAGTTCGATGCCGCCGATCTCATCGATCATGCGCTCGAAGGCCGAGAATTCGACCACCGCATAGTATTGAATCTGCACACCCAGCAGGTTCTCAACCGTCTCCATCGCCAGCGCCGGGCCACCGCCAGGAAGCTGGTTGGTTTCTCCCAGGAAGTAGGCGGTATTGATGCGATTGTGGCCGAAGCCAGGAATCTCAACCCAGAGATCACGGGGTATCGAGAGCAATCCTGCGGTCTCGGTGAGAGGGTCGATGGTGGCCAGGATCATGGTGTCCGTACGCGGGGGCCCATCGCCTTCCAGCCAGTCGCGGTAATCCAATCCCATGAAGAGGATGGTTACGCGCTCCGTCCCGCTCCAGGGCTCGGGCAGTTGCTCCATTGCGGAACCGCCGGGGGGCGGCGTCCCTGGGACCTGCGTGCCCTCTTCCGGGGCTTGGCCGAAGGAGCCGAGAGAGCCGAAGCCGGGGCCCGACCAGGAGAGACTCAAATCACGTATGGCCACGAAGACGAGCACCGCTGAGGCCAGCGCGGCCAAGATGAAGGCAGCGGCGATCGCCCGGACGACCCAACGTGGCATGCTACTCTATCCTCCTCGATCATGCGTTTCCCCGCTGGGAGACGCATGTGCGTCCATGCAGAACCCAGCACGACGCGGCATTATATCACGGGCATCCTTCTTGCCATCCCCATCGTTGCCAGGCTTGTGCACGCCGGGGCCCCAGGTATAATCCCGCCACCACCACCCCCGCTTCGGGTTCACACAGGACTCCCATGCATGGTCTCCCAGGATAACGCGCCAGAGGTCCATCTAACCATCAATCTGCGAACCGTCCTGCTCCTGCTGGGCCTCTCACTCCTCACCCGTGGCGCCTACCTCTTGGCGTTTCGCGGGCCGGATGCCCCCCTGGTGGGCGATGAGCCAGGGTTCCATCAAATCGCGGCGGGCTTCCTGACAGGCGAGGGATGGCATGATGGCCCTTACTATTCGACCCGCGCCCCGCTGCCCTCCGCCATTCTCATTCCCATCTACGCCCTCACAGGTGCCAGGCCCGAGGTGGGACGGTGGACGATGGTTGCCATCTCCTCCTGGGTTGCTCCTTTACTCTATGTCATCGAGCGCTGGGTCTTCAAGCGCCGTCTGGCGCTGGCAGGCTGGGTCTGGGCATTCTACCCACCCGCTATCTTCTACGCCTCCTTCCTGCTCTCCGAGAATCTGGCAGCAACCCTGAGCGCCGCATGCCTGGGAACATTCATGGCCAGCGGCTTGACCCGGCGGGTAGGGCTGGCTTTCCTGACGGGGATCCTATGGGCGGCCTTGGCCCTCACACGCCCAGTGTTCTTGCTTCTCCCTTTCTTCTTGCTTGGAATGAACCTGCTCCTGCCCCGAACCACACCCGGCCGCTGGGGAGGCCGGTCAACCGCCCTGGCACTGGCGGGCTTCGCCCTCGCCATGGCCCCCTGGACGATCCGCAACGCTTTGGTGCACCATCGCTTCATGCCCACAACCAGCTATGGCGGCATCATGCTCTCGAGCACCAACGCAACCCTGGGGCATCCCGCCGTTCAGTCGGGCGCCTATTACCACGATCCCGAGATCCGGCACCCCCTGCAACAACTGCCGGAAGGCGAGTGGAATGCTGCTGGCCTGCGCTTGGCAGTGGAGCGTATCAAGAAGCGACCAGAGCTCTTCCTGGAGGCTGTTGCCAACCGGGCAGTGAACTTCTGGTCTCCACGCCCCAATCCCTATAATCCCTATTGGAGCGCCAGCGACGGAATCATGCTCGGACTATGGCTGCCTCTGCTCCTCGCCTTTGCCCTCTCTTTCACTCACCATGCGTGGCGTGAGGATTGGCCCGCGCTGACCATGATCCTCTACGCCACACTCTCTATTCTCCCCTTTTGGGGGACGCCGCGCTTCCGCTTCCCTGTAGACCCGCAGATCATCCTGCGCGCTTCGGCTGGCCTGGTCTGGCTCCCTTCGATTTGGGGGCATCTGGTTGCCCGCCTGAAACGGCGCCATCCTCACCATCCGGACGCTTGAGCGCCCCAACCGTGTGCATGCAAGCACCGCCTGGGTTCAAGAAAGCTTGAAGTTGCGCCACGATTGGAGAGGAAACTTACTCGGTCGAGGCTTCCCGCGCCAGGCGTTCCCAGAGCGCCAACTGCGCTTCCAGCGCCTCCTGTAAGGCGGCATAGCGCTCGCCCAGTCGCACCACCCGATCGACATCCTCGCCCGCCTGCTCAAGCGCCTTTGACACGCTCTCCATCTCCGTTTCCAGAGAATGAATCTTTTCCTCAAGCGCATTCAGGCTCGGGCCTACCCTCGCCCGGGCCCGGCGCGCCGGCGCTCCTCGGGCGGCTCGCACATTCTTGCGCGCTGCCCGCTGCGTTCGCTGATGCTCAAGAAAGGCCTCATAGCCGCCCTGCACCACCGTCAAGGACTTCTCATCTGGAGAGATCGCCCAAACCTGGGTCGCCAGAGCTTCGATCAGGTAGCGGTCGTGCGACACAAGCAGGATCGTCCCTTCAAAGCGACCAAGCGCCTCTTCCAGGGCCTCCTGGGAGGGGATGTCCAGATGGTTGGTGGGCTCATCCAGTAGCAGGAAGTTGGCCCCCTCCAAGATCAATTTGGCCAGTGCCAGGCGGCTGCGTTCTCCTCCGGAAAGCGCGCGCACACGCTTATGGACTTCATCGCCCCGGAAAAGGAATCCCGCCAGATAGGATCGGGCCTGCGAAAGGCGCAAGTCCGGCGCCGTCTCGAGTATCTCTTCCAAGGGTGTCTTGTCAGGGTTGAGGCCGGCGTGGGCCTGCTCGAAGTAGCCAACCTGCACTGCGGCCCCTAGCTTAACCGACCCCGCCAGCGGCGGTATCTCCCCCAGGAGAGTTCGCAGGAGGGTGGTCTTGCCGGCTCCGTTGGGACCGATGAGCGCCACGCACTCCCCCCGCCGGAGAACCAGATCGGGCACAGAGAAGAGCGCCTCTTGCGCATCACCATGGCCGATCTCCAGCCCAGACGTCTCCAGGACTCGGTCGCCTGAGCGGTCCGGCTGACGGAACTGAATGCGAGCCGTCTCATCCCTGCGAGGTCGCACGAGCGTTTCTTCACGGAGCATGCGCTCCAAGCGTTTGCGGCGCCCCTGCGCCTGGCGCGTCTTTTGACCCGCGATGTTGCGCTGTATGAACTCCTGCTCCTTGCGGATCAGTGCCTGTTGCGCTTCGAACCTTTCCTGCTGCAAGTGTTCCCGCGCCGCTCGCTGCTCGACGTAGGCCGAATAATTCCCGCGATATATCTTAAGGCCGCTGGCAGTAAGCTCCCAAACTCCATCCGCCACCCGGTCCAGGAAATAGCGGTCGTGAGAGACCATAATCGCGGTACCGGGCCAGTCTGCCAGCCATCGCTCCAGCCATTCGACTGCCGCAATATCCAGGTGGTTGGTAGGCTCATCCAGGATCAAGAGTTCGGGATCTTCGAGCAGCAGCCTCGCCAGCTGCAGGCGCGTGCGCTCTCCTCCGGAAAGAAGCCGCAAGGGCGTCGGAAAACGGACTTCCGGGATCCCCAGGCCGGTGAGCACCTGGCGGATACGGGCTTCGTACGCGTAGCCCCCGTCGCGCTCGAAAGCCTCCTGCAAGGCCCCATAGCGCTTGATGGCATGATCGACGAGTTTGGGGTCAGCCATCGCCTTCTCCAATTCCGCCAACTCCGCCTCTCGCCTGCGGAGGGCCTGGAAGGCTTCCAGGCAGAATTCCCAGATGGTCTCGTCACGCCGAGTGGGCATTTCGTAGGCCGGCTCCTGAGGCAAGTAACCGATGCGCAAATCGCGGGCGCGGTGGACCTGCCCGTCGTCGGGCGGCTCGCGGCCGGCCAGGATGCGCAGCAGAGTGGTCTTGCCGATCCCGTTGGGCCCAACCAGCGCGATGCGCGCCTGGCGGGACAACGCCAGATCGACCCCATTGAGAATATCGCGGTCGCCATAGGCTTTGCGCAGATCGTGGGCTTGAATCAGGGACATTGGATCTCGGGGCGCATTATACCCGAGCGCTTCCATGGCCTCCCGCGCCGCCGTTTTCCAAGCCCATGGCCGCTGGGCTATAATTCCCACCAGCGCCATGAGAGTGCCATCGAATGCATGATCGGTCATCTTCCACCTACCGCAGCCTGCTCATCTCGGCCCTGATCCTGGCCACGGCGGGCTGGACCGGGCTGTTGTTGCTCGTGATAAGCACTCTGCCCACCGTAGGCCCTCGCTGGCTCTTCTTCTTCCTCTTCACGCTGGCTTCCGCTGGGACTTCGCTTCCATTCATCTGGATACTCCACCGGCGCCTTCGGCCGGGTTCCTCCGCCTCCCCCGCCGTCCTTCTCCGCCAATCGCTCATGCTCACGACCTACTTTGAGCTCTGCCTCTGGCTGCAGATCAATCGCAGCCTGACCCTCTCCCTGGCCATGCTGCTCGGGATAGGCCTGTTGGCTATGGAGTGGCTCCTGGGCGTGCTTGAACGGGGCACGGGGAGGGCTGGCCGGTGAGCCTGCGGGAAATCCCTTCCGTCGACCGCCTGCTGCACCACCCGGTGGGCGAATCGCTTCAAATCCAGTATGGCCGGGCCCTGGCCACGGAGGCCATCCGCGCCGCGTTGGACGCGTTGCGACAGGACCTGCGGCGCCGGGGGACGGAACCCAACGCCGAACGCGCTCTCGAACTCGCCCGCGCAAACCTCGAGCAATGGACGGCTCCCACCTTGCGGCCCGTCATCAACGCCACCGGCGTCATCATCCATACCAATCTCGGCCGGGCACCCCTCAGCCAGGCGGCCCTGGAGGCTATGCATGCTGTGGCGCAGGGCTACAGCACGCTTGAGTACGATATCGAACGGGGCCGCCGCGGGAAGCGCCACCAACACGCCGAAACCCTGCTCACCCGGCTCACCGGGGCAGAGGCGGCACTGGTTGTGAACAACAACGCCGCCGCCGTGCTTCTGACGTTGCGTGGCTTGGCCAACCGCCGCGATGTGGTCATCTCCCGCTCGCAGCTGATCGAAATCGGCGGCGGCTTCCGCATACCCGATATCATGAAGCAGTCCGGCGCCAAACTCGTGGAAGTGGGTACGACCAACCGCACCCATATTCACGATTTCGAATCCGCTGTCCATGAACGCACCGGCCTGATCCTGCGCGCGCACCACTCCAATTTCCGAATCATCGGCTTTACCACCGAACCCAGCCTTGCCGAGCTCGTCCAATTGGGACGGACATGCGGCATCCCGGTGTTCGATGACCTCGGATCTGGGGCTCTTCTCGACACGGCCGCCTTCGGGCTCGGTCACGAGCCCACCGTGCAAGAATCGCTCCAAGCCGGCGCCTCGCTGGTGGCCTTTTCGGGGGATAAGCTGCTGGGCGGCCCACAGGCGGGCATCCTGGTGGGAGAGAAGAGCCTCATTCACCGCCTGCGGCGGCATCCGCTGGCAAGGCCCCTGCGTCCCGACAAGCTCTGCCTGGCGGCGCTCAGCGCCACCCTCGACCACTACCTGCGCGGCGAAGCGCTGGAAAAGATTCCCGTCTGGCGCATGATCGCCTCGGCCGAAGATGAGTTGCGCCGGCGCGTGGAAGCCTGGATCCGCCAGCTTGGCACGGGATCCGCGCTGCCCGGGCGCTCCACGGTGGGTGGCGGCAGCCTGCCAGAGGAAACGCTCCCCACCTGGTTGCTCGCCCTGGAAGCCTCCAACCCGGATGCGTTGGCTGCAAGACTGCGGCGCCAGGCTCCAGCGATCATTGCTCGCATCCATGAGGGGCGTGTGGTTCTCGACCCTCGCACGATCCTAGCAGAACAAGAGCGGCCTTTGCTGAAAGGCCTGCAGGCTGCACTGGCGGGTGCGTGATGACAGCCAGCCGGGCTAGACCCTTCCAGCCCTTGCCGACCAATCAGGAGAACAAGCATGCGATCTGACCTCGAAGACCTGATGCAAGAAGCCTCGTTTGACGCTTTGCTGGTGCGAGGGCCCGCGGCACACAATCCCGCCATGGCCTACTTCACCGGCCTCCGGCATGTTACCCGCGGCTATCTGATCAAGGTCCGCGGCAAAGACCCCATTCTCTTCCACGACCCCATGGAGCGGGAGGAGGCCGCCGCCACCGGCCTGAGAACGCGCAGCCTGGCCGATCTGGACGAGCGCAAACTGCTCGAGCAGGCGCAGGGTGATCTGAACCTCGCCGAGGCCATGCTGCTGAAGCGCATCTTTGAAGAGCTCGGCCTGCGCGGGCGTGTGGCCATTTATGGCAAGGTCGAGGTAGGGCCGGCCTGGACCAGCTTCCGGAACTTGGAGCAGATGCTCCCCGAGGTAGAGATCGTGGGCGAGGGGCGGCTGGATTCGGTCATCGCCCGGGCTCGGCTCACCAAGGACGCCCAGGAGATCGAGCGCATTAGCACCGTGGGCAAGGCCGTCACCGCGGTGGTTGCCGACGTGGCCAGCTTCCTAACCAGCCACCAGGTGAGGGACGGCCATTTGGTGAATCGCGAGGGCGTGCCACTCACTGTGGGCGAGGTGAAGCGCAAGATCAATCTCTGGCTGGCCATGCGCGGCGCCGACAATCCCAAGGGTTGTATCTTCGCCGTCGGGCGTGAGGCCGGCATTCCGCACAGCGCCGGAACCGACGACGACCCCATTCCTGTGGGCCAGACCATCATCTTTGATATCTACCCCTGCGAGGCGGGGGGAGGCTATTACTTCGACTTCACCCGGACATGGTGCCTCGGCCACGCATCAGACGAGATCCAGGCGGCCTACGAGGACGTGATGGCGGTCTATGAGACGCTCCTCGCCGAGTTGCGGCCCGGCGGCTTCTGCCGGGATTACCAGATCCAGGCCTGCGAACTCTTCGAGAGCCGCGGCCATCCCACGCAATTGAACTCGCCCAAGACGACAGATGGCTATGTACACAGCCTGGCCCACGGAATCGGTCTAGAGGTGCATGAGGCTCCCAGTTTCAGCTTGCAGGCCGCCAATAAGGACCGCCTGCAAGAAGGCTCGGTGATCACGCTAGAGCCAGGTCTCTACTACCCCGAACAGGGATTTGGAGTCCGGATCGAAGACACGGTCTGGATCCGGCCTGACGGGCAGCCAGAAGTCCTGGCTGAGTTCCCCAAGGACCTGGTGCTTCGCATGCCAGGCGCCTAGCCCCCTCGGCCGGAAGGAGTGAGGCAAAGCATGGACCAAGCGACCCGCATCCTTGGCATCGAAACCTCTTGCGATGAGACCGCCGCTGCCGTTGTCGAAAATGGCCGGCGGATCCTTTCCACGATCGTGGCCTCGCAGGTCGAACACCATGCTCCCTATGGAGGTGTCTTCCCCGAGGTGGCTTCCCGCTTGCATATCGAGACCATCTACCATGTGGTGAGCGAGGCGATGGCAAAAGCCCACGCCGGCCTGGAGTCGATTGACGCCATCGCGGTCACCCGCGGACCTGGCCTGGCAGGCTCACTCGTCGTGGGTATGAACATGGCCAAAGGCATGGCCATGGGCGCCGGCATCCCGCTCTTGGGGATCAACCATCTCGAGGCCCACCTCTACTCCATCTGGCTGGTGGAGGAGGAAGAACCGCCCGAATTCCCGCTTCTGGGATTGATCGTCTCCGGCGGCCATACGGAACTTATCCTGATGAAAGACCACCTCACCTATGAGCGCTTGGGTGGCACACTCGATGACGCCGCCGGGGAGGCCTTCGACAAGGTAGCACGTCTCCTGGGGCTGGCATATCCAGGCGGCCCTGCAATCCAGGAAGCCGCCGATGGCGGCGACCCCTCCGCCTTCCCGTTTCCCCGCGCCTGGCTGGAGGGGACTTGGAATTTCTCTTTCAGCGGTTTGAAGACCGCAGTGTTGCGCGAGGTGCGCGCCATCCAACCGGAGATTGAGGCCGGCGTAGAGCCACCCACCGCCGATCTGCCGATTGCCGACCTGGCGGCTTCCTTTCAATTCGCGGTTGTGGACGTGCTGGTGGGGAAGACGTTGGCCGCCGCCGAGGAGACCGGCGCCAGCCAAGTGTTGGTCGCCGGTGGCGTCTCGGCCAATCGGCTGCTGCGGGCAACCTTCCAGGCCCGCGCCCGGTGTCCGGTACGCGTCCCGCCGATCGAGCTTTGCACCGACAACGCTGCCATGGTCGCCGCTGTAGGCCATTGGCGTTTCCTGAAAGGCCAGCGGGACGCCCTGGATATCGACGTCCTGCCAACCTGGCGGCTGTCAGATTAGCCCTAGCGGGATCCCCCTTGCCGCCTGCGGCCTGAGCAATCGTTGCGTCGGAGGGCAGCCTCCTGCAAGCCATATGCATCCTGGCCATCCAAAGGCCAGTGCCACAATCTGAAGGTCAGCGGACCACTAGTGGCAGGTATGAAAATCATCCCCCGCATGCAGTTTTAGGAGAAACCCTCCCTTAAGAGATCCCTCGTCGACTTCCACGGATATATTTTCGTGATACCTGAGTTCAAGCAATCTCCGTCCATCTGGCGCTTCCGGCGGAGCGTATCCCTGGCCCCCTGAAGGCCCGGTCAGGGCGCCCGGCCTTGCCAGCGCTCACGGTCAAGCGTTACTAGCCGAACGCCCGCGCGATGGATTTGCCTGAAGTTTCCTCCCTGACTCACGGTCTTCAACACACGCTCTACATCCTCGACAATCGAGCCCGAAATCCACCGCACCCCGAAATCGAAGAGCCGCGGGCTCAACGGCGTGCTCGGGCCCAAGACCATCACCTGGGCCTCGGGCGGGCATAGCGCCAGCAAGGGCTCGAGCGTGTGATTGGCCAGCGCCAAGCCTGTGATGGCGATGACCTCGCAGTCTGGCAAGATCTCCGGTGCCTGGGCTGCGGGCAGATCGCCCTCCCGGGGATTGAGCTCCAGGACAAAAAGCTGCCCAACGGCCTCCCGCAACCGCGGCACGAAGGGGAAATGACCTACCACCGCCACCCGTTTCCCTGCTCCATGTTCCCTGAGCCTTTGCTCGGCATTGACATCGGCGCTCATGGAGTGGGGGGGTTCCGGCAACAGGGCGTTAAGTGCAGCCACACCCAGGCTCGCCAGGGAGGGCTGATTCGGCTCCATCGCAAAGCGGGCGACCTCGCCGGCCGGCATCCTTTCCAGCGCCCCAGCATGGGGATTGAGGGGTTCGCCATGAACTGTCTCAGGATGAACCTGCGAGGAGCATAAACCGCAGCGCAGGTCACCAGCCACCTCGACGACCACCGCAGTCCAGCGCAACCCCATGCGCACGTCCCTGATCCTCCCTTCCGGGAGGTCTTCGAGCAGCGTCTCCAGCAATCTCAAGTTGAGTTGCTCCACGCGTGACCAAGTGGGGAGAAACTACATCTTCTCGCATCCCCAGCTCGTTCACCTTCCATCTTCCGCCGCTCCCTTCCCGCGATAAGCTTTCAGCAAGCTGTCGATCTCATCCCGGGTGGATTCCAAGTCCTCAACCCAGCGCCGGAGCTGGCCTTTTCCCAGCTCCGTAAGCGCGTAGACTCGGCGCTTCGGTCCCTGCGCAGCCTCCGCATCCCAGTGCGATTCAACCCAGCCCGCTGCCTCCATTTCGCGTAGCGCACGATAGAGCAAGCTCGGATCGAGCTGCTCCGGATTGAAACCGAAGCGCCCGATCTCGGATAGCAGCTTGTATCCGTGCGCCTCGCCGCTGCGCAGCAAGAACAACAAGCATGGCTCCAGGAAACGCAGCACGCGTCGCCTCCTGCGGCCGAAATGTCCTGCTCCTCGGCGGAATCGTCCTCGATGGCCCATCGTCAGACAGGGTATCCAAATTAGGACTTTATGTCAATAGATAATTTCCCTTTGCCAGCATGGCCGCCTGGCGCGAGCAAAATCCACGCGGCGTCCCCATGCACTCTTGCGGAAATTGGTCCATAATATCAAGGGCGTTCAGATGGAGATCTCATGGTCGAGGTTGCACTTGCGCGCTGGCAGTTCGCGATCACCTGCACTTACCACTTCTTCTTCGTCCCCCTCACGCTCGGTCTCTCGCTGCTGATCGCTTTGATGGAAACTCTCTACGTCCGCACGGGTGATGAGACCTATAAGCGCATGACCAAGTTCTGGGGCAAGCTCTTCCTGATCAACTTCGCCATGGGCGTGGTCACCGGCATCGTGATGGAGTTCCAGTTCGGCATGAACTGGTCAGAGTACTCCCGGTTCGTTGGCGATATATTCGGCGTACCGCTGGCCATCGAAGCTCTGCTGGCGTTCTTCCTCGAATCCACCTTCCTGGGCATCTGGGTTTTTGGTTGGGAGCGGCTTTCCAAGCGCGCCCATGCTGCAGCTTTCTGGCTGGTGACGATTGGTTCCTATCTCTCCGCTCTTTGGATCCTGATCGCCAACTCCTTCATGCAGCAGCCGGTCGGCTTCATCTTGCGGGAGGGCCGAGCCGAGATGACAAGCTTCTTGGCCCTGCTCACCAACCCGCACGTCTGGTTCCAGTTTCCCCATGTGTTGGCCTCGGCGCTCGCCACAGCCTCGCTCTTCCTCCTGGGCATCCGCGCCATCCACCTGGCCCGCCAGGCAACCCCCTCTGGGCTCTTCCAGCGCTCCTTCCGGTGGGGCGCTATCGCCGGAGTGATCTCCGTGGCGGCCGTCGGGCTGGTGGGCCACAGCCAGGCCCAGCACATGGTGCGGGTTCAGCCCATGAAGATGGCCGCAGCCGAGGCCCTCTGGGAGAGCGAGGATCCGGCCTCGCTCTCGGTCTTCACGCTCAGTAACTTTTCGGGGACGGAGGAAATCTTCTCCATCCGCATTCCGCGCGCCCTGAGCCTCCTGGCTTACAACCGATTGGAGGGCGAGGTGCGCGGCATGAAGGAACTCCAGGCGGAGTACGAGCAGCGCTTTGGTCCAGGGGACTATACCCCGCCCACAGCGGTGACCTATTGGTCCTTTCGAGTCATGGTGGGATCCGGGCTGCTGATGTTCGCGCTGGCGGCCTACGGCCTGGCAGCGATCCTCCAAGGCCGACTCAGGCACGCCAGACTCCTATTACGGGTGCTGCCCTTCGCGATCGCGCTGCCTTATCTTGCGAACTCGTCAGGCTGGCTCCTTTCTGAGGTTGGCAGGCCGCCCTGGATCGTGTTTGGGCTGCAGCGCACGCATGAGGCCATATCGCCCACGGTCACTGCAGGCATGCTGGCCTTCTCCTTGGCGATCTTCGCCTTGATCTACGCCTTGCTCATCTTCACCGACATCTACTTGCTCACCAAGCACGCCCGCCTGGATGCCGCTACAGGCACCGGATAGCAGCGCGGAGGCACCCATGGGATTAGAGACTCTTTGGTTTCTGCTTACCGCAACTCTCTTCACCGGCTTCTTCTTCCTAGAGGGCTTTGACTATGGCGTAGGCATCCTGCTGCCGTTCGTGGCCCGTGAGGATGAGGAACGCCGCATGGTCATTAATACCATCGGCCCATTCTGGGACGGGAACGAAGTGTGGCTCATCGCCGCGGGGGGCGCGATGTTCGCCGCTTTCCCACATTGGTATGCGACCCTCTTCAGCGGCCTCTATCTGGCGCTGGTGCTCATGCTCCTGGCGCTGATCCTGCGCGGGGTGGCCTTTGAGTTCCGCAGCAAGGACGAGTGTCCGGCTTGGCGGGCTTTTTGGGACTGGATGATCTTCTTCGGCAGCGCCTTGCCGGCGTTCCTATGGGGCGTGGCCATCAGTAATCTGCTGCGCGGCCTCCCGATCGATGGCTCCATGCAATATGTCGGCGGGTTCTGGAATCTGTTGAACCTCTATGCGATCACCGCTGGGCTGGCATCCCTGCTAATATTTGGCGTCCACGGCGCGCTGTTTCTGAGCATTAAGACCGGTGAGCCCATCCAGAAACGGGCCTTCCAGGCCGCAGCCAGGCTTTGGCCGCTGGCGGTCGTATTTGGTTTCTTTGCCATCGGGCTGGGGTATTTTGTAACCGATATGTATGACCGCCTGGGATTGAGCGCGGCCGTTATCCCGCTGACCGCGGGCGCCGCCATGTGGGCCGCCGGCTGGTTCATCCGCCAGAAGCGTGGCGGCTGGGGATTCGCCATGACCGGTGTCTGCATCGTGTTCTCAACCCTCAGCATCTTCATGGGTTTGTACCCCCGCCTGATCGTCTCGACCCTGGACCCGGCCTGGAGCCTGACCATTCATAACGCCGCCTCCAGCCCCTACACCCTGCAGATCATGAGCATCGTCGCGCTGGTGCTTGTCCCGGTTGTTGTCGCATATCAGGCGTGGTCCTACAGCATCTTCCGGGCTCGCATCACCCGCGAGTCGTCACTTGAATACTGACGCGGCGCATCCTCCGCTCCGCATGGACCCGCCTACCAGTCAAGGAAAGCCAAGGCCCCAACGCTGCTTGCTCTTCACCGGTCCATAGATCGACGGATCATGACCCAGGCTCCTAGGCCAAGCGCTGGAACCCTCAGGCTCGACTTTCGTATCCTGGCAAGGACGCGAGCCGCCCGCCTTTCGCTCGCGATCTCAATTGCTGCCGGCGCGATCGGTGGAATCCTGCTCGCGCTCCAGGCCCGCGCCTTCGCCAAGATTGTGGCCGGCGCCTTCCTGGAAGGCTTAGGGCTCGGGGACCTGCTGCCCCAGTTTGGCCTCCTACTGCTCCTTAGCCTGCTGCGCGCCGCCGTTACCGTCGTGCGCCATACGAGCGCCAAGCGTGCTTCCACGCTCGTAAAATCAGATCTGCGCACGCAGCTAGTCCGCAAGATACTCAGTTGCGGCCCTCAATTCACTGCCGGAGAGCGCGGCGGCGAACTCGTTCACACACTGCAGGAGGGCGTCGAGGCCCTGGACGCCTATCTCTCAGGCTACCTCCCCCACCTGACGCTGGCGCTGCTAGTACCTCTGACTTTGCTGCTCTTCATCCTGCCCACAGACCCGATCTCAGGGGTGGTGCTCCTGCTCACCGCCCCACTCATCCCTCTCTTCATGATCCTCATTGGTGACACCGCCGAGAGGCTGACCCGCCGGCAGTGGCACCGGTTGAGCTATATGAGCGGCTATTTCCTGGACGCGCTACGCGGGCTCACCACACTCAAGATCTTCGATCGGAGCCGCGCCGAGGCCGAACGGGTAGGACATATCAGCGAGCAATTCCGCCGCGCCACCATGAACGTTCTGCGGGTGAGCTTCCTCTCCGCACTTACCCTCGAGATGCTCGCAACGTTGAGCGTGGCGGTCATTGCGGTCCAGGCCGGTTTGCGCCTGCTCTCAGACCGCATTCCCTACGAGCAAGCCTTCCTCATCCTCATCCTGGCGCCGGAGTTCTACCTGCCCCTGCGGACACTTGGCGCCCGCTTCCACACCGCCATGCCCGGCTTGGCGGCAGCCGACCGCATCTTCGAAATCCTCGCCTCTGAGAAGGAGGCCGTCAAGCCAGGGGGCGCAGACTGCCCCACTCCCCGGCGCGAGATCCGCTTTGAGCGGGTCATCTATCAGTATCCGGACCGAGCCCTGGATGCACTGCACGGGGTCTCCTTCACATGGCAGGTGGGGACCACGCTGGGCATTGTCGGCCCAAGCGGTTCCGGGAAATCCACGCTGATCGACCTGCTCCTGCGCTTCATGAGCCCCCAATCCGGACAAATCCTCATCGATGGGGGGCCACTCGATCAGCTCGACCCCGCTTGCTGGCGGCGGCACATCACCTGGGTCCCCCAGCGCCCATACTTCTTCCATGGCACCGTGGCCGATAATCTCCGGCTTGCGCGTCCGCAGGCCCCGCATTCTGAACTCGTCCTCGCAGCCAAACAGGCACATGCCGACGAATTCATCCGCGCCCTGCCCGACGGCTATGACACCCTGCTCGGCGAGCGCGGAGCGCGCTTGAGCGCCGGACAGGCCCAACGACTTGCGCTTGCAAGGGCGTTCCTTCGGGCCGCGCCGCTGGCCATCCTCGACGAGGCCACCGCCCATTTGGATCCTGAATCGGAGGCCCTTCTGCAGGATAGCCTGTCGGCGCTTCGCACGCGGTGCACCCTGATGATCGTCGCCCACCGCCTGCGAATGGTTGTCGCTGCCGACGAGATTCTTGTTCTGGGCGGGGGCCAAATCCTCGAGCGGGGCAGCCATGAGGCACTCCTTGGCCGGGGCGGACTCTACGCCCGGCTCTGGCGCACGTATGGAGGAGAGCCTTGAGCGCCGACATGCATAAGCGCATGGCGCGGCTTGCGGCGCCCTTTACCGGGCGCCTGCTCTCCGCCGCATTCCTCGGGGTCGCCACCGTGGCCTGCGGGGTCGGCCTCATGTCGACCTCTTCGTACTTGCTCGCCCGCGCCGCGCTTCATCCTTCCATCGCCGATCTCCAGGTGGCGATCGTCGGCGTCCGCGCCTTCGGCATCGCCCGCGGGCTGCTGCGCTACCTTGAGCGGCTCATCTCTCACGACGCAACCTTTCGCATCCTTGCCCACCTGAGATCCTGGTTCTATAGGCGGTTGGAACCACTTGCTCCAGCACGGTTGCTCGAACATCACACGGGCGATGTGCTCGCACGCATCGTCCGCGACATCGAAAGCCTGGAGACACTCTTCCTGCGAGGCCTGGCGCCCGCCATCGTAACCCTCGGGACCGGGGCGATGGTCACCGCGCTTTTCGGCTCCCTCCAGTTATCGCTCGGCAGCGCGTTCGCTGCGCTGTTCTTCGGCGCCGCGCTCCTCCTGCCCTGGCTCGCCAGGCGCTGGGAGGGGCCACTGGCCCGCAGGCTGGCCCAGGTCCGAGGGGAGCTTTTCGCCACGCTTCTGGATGGCATTCAGGGAAACGCCGAACTGCTCTCGCTCGGGCAGGAGACTCAACACGCGCGAACCGTCGAGCGGCTCAGCCGAACTGTGGGGCGGATTCAACGCCGTCAGGCCTGGGTTGAGGGCACCACCGAGGCGCTGGCAAACCTGTCCGCGCAACTCTCCTCAATGCTCCTACTGGCGATTGCCATTCCAGCCGTGCGCGCCGGCGGCCTAGATGGCGTATTCCTGGGCCTCATCCTCGCAGCGAACCTCGCCGCCTACGAGGCGATCCATAGCCTGCCCCAGGCCGCACAGCAGATCGAGACCGGGATGGCCGCCGCGGAACGTGTGTTTGAACTGCTTGATGCAGAGCCAGCCGTCCACGAACCTCTCGCCCCCTCCATCCCCCCGTCCCAGGGTTCGCTTCGCATCGAAGGCTTGACGTTCCGTTACACCACTGCCGAGCCTCCCGCCTTGCTCGACCTGTGGCTGGAATTGCCGCCTGGCGGCCGGTGCGCCATTGTCGGTCCAAGCGGGGCGGGCAAGACGACCCTCCTGCGGCTCTTGCTACGCTTCTGGGATTATGAAGAGGGTAGCATTCAACTAGATGGGCGGGAGCTGCGTAGTTACCGCGGCCAAGACCTTCGTGCCGCTTTCGCCATGATCCCCCAAGACCCCTACTTCTTTCACGCCACTCTGCGCGATAACCTCCACCTCGCACATCCGACTGCGGATGATGCCACGCTGGTTTCGGCGCTCGAGGCCGCCCAACTGGGAAGCTGGCTGCGCTCCCTACCCCAGGGCCTCGATACTTGGCTGGGGGAGCAGGGCCACAAAGTCAGCGCCGGCGAGAGGCAGCGTATCGCCATCGCCCGCGCTTACCTGCGCCCATCCTGTATGTTGCTGCTCGACGAACCCATAGCGCACCTGGACCCACTCACCGCGCAACAGGTGATCCTGGCGCTCGAGCCCCTGATGGCGGCACGCACCACGTTGCTGGTCACACATCGCCTATTGGGGCTCGAGGACTTCCCGGAGATCCTTGTTCTCTCTGGAGGGCAAATACTGGAACGCGGCGCGCACGTCGAGTTGCTGGCCGAGCGAGGCTGGTATGCGCGTATGTGGCGGCTCCAGCGGGAGGTTTCCCTCTGGGATCACGGACTTGATGACCTCCCGCCCAGCGGCTCGCAGACGCCCTCCGGCCTTGGCGCCGCGTAACCAAAGCGAGGCCGCATATCTAGACGGCCTCGCCTTACATACCTTGCAGACAACCGATGGGGTGGAATCCGAAGCACCGCGGGCAAGCCGCGGCCTAGCCGCCTCCAGAGCGATACGCCAGAACCTCGAAGGTCTCCTGCCCCGATACAATCCGCCAATGGGGAATCCAGGCGATACCGAAGAGTTCGATCCGGATGTCCTTCTTATAGGGCGAGACCACCTTCTCCTCCACCGTTTCGGCCACGGCCTCCCAACGATCTTCGATCTCTTCGATCTCCTCCTGCAATTCGGCTTCGATCTCCTGCAACTCCTCTTGAAGCTCCTGGATAACCTCCAGCGACTCCTCCACATCGGCCTTGGCCCGAGAGGTCATTCGACGCTTGGTCAGCGATGTCGACACCCTGCGCCGCCTGCCGGTAACACCGAAGATGCTCAGTAGATTCTCCGCGTGCGTGACGACCTCCTCCAGCTTCCGGCCTGAAAGCTCCGCCTGATCTTCCTCCAGCTCGCGCTGCTCCTTGGCAAGACGGTCCCGCAGCCGGTCGACTTTCTTTTCATATTTCTCCCGCGGGGATTCGATCTAATCGTCCGCGGCCTGGCGCGCCGCCTCGGCACAGCGTTCGAGGAAGGTCTCCTTGGTCATGCCGGGATCGGCTACCAGCTTGAGCTTTGGGTTCGACCAGAGCCTCAAGCCACCCTCCCGATAGATATAATCCGCGAACTCCTTTTCTAGGGCGCGCATGGCCTTTCCATCGGAGAAGGGCGCATGGAGCGGCCAGAAGCGTGCCTCGCGAGCAGGGCCGGGGTCTAGATCGCGAGCTTCCAACGGCTCTCGCAGCCAATCCTCCCAGCGGATCGTCCCCGTGCGGTCGGGTTCCTCGGCCAGGCAGGCGATGCGCTGGCGATGATCCAGTCCCGATTTGCCGTCTGTGTAGCGCACCTCCGCCTGTGCCAGCACCCCGGCGCGATAGGCGACGCCCTCCGCTCGTGCACCCACAGCTTGCCTGCCAGCGGCAGCCAGCGCTTCTTCGGGGTTCATATTCGCCGGAGTGAAGTACTCACGGATGCCCTCCGGCGCGGCCGGCTTCGTCGCCAGGGGTTCCCCCTCGCCGGTCTCTCCGGGCCCAGCCTGCACCGCCGGCCCCAGCGTTGCTCCTACCAGGGCGTTCAGCGCTGGCACTTGCGTCCGAGTGATCGGGCCCTTGAGATAGGCCATCGCCCAGCGAGTGTAGAAAACCTGCTGGCGGGCCGCGTGGACGTTGTGAAGCAGGAAGACGCGCTTGTCGAGCGCCGAGATCAGGCGATCCACTTCACCTCGCTTCAAGGATGCATCCACCCCTTCCAGACCATCCAGCAGGCGGGCCTTGTCTTGCTCGGTCTGCAATTTCCCCACGAACCAGGTGCCGGCGTTACCCAGCGCTTTGTAATCCAGATCCACCGGGTTTTGCGTGGTCAGCAGCACCCCCAACCCGTAGGCCCTGGCCTGCTTGAGCAACCGGATGAGCGTGGCCTTGGATGGCGGCTCAGCCACCGGCGGCAGAAAGCCCAGCGCCTCATCGATGTAAATCAGCGCACGCAAAGAGGGCGATCCCGGCTGCGCCCGCATCCAGGCCTCCACCGCCGAAAGCAGCAGCGTGACGAAGAACATCCGCTCGGCCTCGCTCAGGTGTGCCAGGTAGAAGAGGCTGTGTCGCGGCTTTCCGCTCTGATTCCATAGCAGGGAGCCGATTTCGAGCGGGGCGCCTTCGGTCCAGGCACGAAATGAAGGTGAAGCCAGCAAGGCGTTCAACCGCATCGCTAGCTGCTCCCGCTCCTTGCGGGGGTAGAACTGCTCCAGATCCATCGCCCCTAGCTTCTTGAAGGGTGGGGCTTGGATGGCGTGGATCAACCCCGTCAGTTCCATGTCCTTGCCCGCGCGCCAGCTGCCCTCGAAGAGATTGGCCAGCAGGATATGCTCGCGTGACTGCACCGGATCGGCATCGATGCCCACCAGGCCGAGCAGCGCCGTAACGGTCGCAGCGATCTTCTCGCGCAGCGTATCGGCGTTTTCTTCCCACTCCAGATCCGGCGCGGCGAGCGAGGCCAGGATGCTCACCGGAAGCCCGGCGTCCGATCCCGGAGTATAGACGGCGTACTCCACGGCCTGTGTGACCGCCCGGATGCGCTCCGGCCCCATCCCCCATTCTGCCAGGCCCTCCCGCCACCGATCCGCGGTCCGTGCCGCCAACTCCTCGATGCTAATGCCTTCCCTGCGAGCCTCATCGGCTTCCACCCAGGGCGCGAAATCCTCCGGCCGCAGTTCTGGGAAGTGCAAGAGCAGGTTCGCCAGATCTCCCTTGGGGTCGATCAGCAGCGCCGGGATCCCCTGCAGAGCGGCCTCCTCGAGCAGATCGACGCACAGGCCGGTCTTGCCGGATCCGGTCATGCCCATCACTACGCCGTGGGTGGTAAGGTCGTCGGCGTCGTATTCAACCGCCTCGTCGGTTACTGCGCCTGCCTTCAGATCATAGGCCCGGCCGAGGAAGAGCGTGCGTTTTCCCATCCCAGCTTCTCCTTGTTTCAGTTTCCCGCCTCCTGGAAGAGGCGCTCAAACTCCTGCAAATAGGCCGCCGCGCTCCATGGGTCATGAAGGATGACCACATTCTCATCGTTGCGCTCCTCTGCGCTGCGCGTGAAATTGTAGGAGCCGGTGATCACAACCCTGCCATCCATGATGACAACCTTGTGATGCATATTGTAAGGGTTTCTATCCAGACGGACATCGACTCCCGCCACTCTGAATCGCTCGTACTCACCCCCTGAAGCCTGTGCCTGATCGCGTTCAAGGAGCCCCCGCACACGCACTCCCTCGCCCGCCTTGCGAATCATGGCCTCCGCAAGCGGATCGCTCGTGAAGGCGTAGGCCATAAATACAATCTCCTCCTGCGCGCTCTCAATCAGGGCCAGAATCCGATCCTGGACACCATCATCCGGCGAGAAGAGGATCTCGCCGGAGAGGTCCTCGATCCTGAATTGAGGCTTTGGAGTGTCGCGCCGCGAGAGCGCTCCGAAGCGCCCCTCCAGGAACATCTCTTCAAACTCGCATGTGAAGCTCTCGGCCGCAGCCCTGCTTTGGATTCGCAGGTGGTTGTTGTTATTCCGGAAGGCCCCATGGAGTGTGAAGTTCATAGAACCTGTCCACACTTCAAGACCGTCCACGATCACAAACTTGTGGTGCATCAAGTCCTGATGCGCATCGCTTGCGACCGGGATGCCCGCCCTCTCAAGCCTGCGAACCTCGGGGTCATCACGGTGATCACCCTCCACTACGAGCCGCACCGTTGCTCCCCGGCGTTGAGCCCGCAAGAGGGCATCCCGCACGCTCCACAGATCCAGCCTGTAGGCGGCCACATCCACACGGAAGGCCGCTGCGTCAATGGCCTCTACAAGGGGCGCGTCCGGGCCGCCCTGTCGTAGCCGTGCCGCCTCACTTCCCGGCCTGGTGAAGTAGATCTCCACGGCACCGCTCCCGGCGAGGTCGGCGTCGCTGCCCCGCTCCGCCCGATTGGCCTCTTGCCACCAGAAGAAGGCGAAGAGCCCAAGCAGGGCGGCAAGCCCCAGCACCCCAGGCGCTGCTCTGCGAAGCCAGCGAAACATGGCCTGAAACACTCTATCGGCGGCTTCCCATAAGACACGCATGACGCTCCCCCTGACCACTGATCCGACGGGTTGATTCTATCTCAGCGACGCGGCGCTCCCCAGGCGCGATGGATCCAACGAGTCTGCCCGGGAGGATGCGATGATGAGCCAGGGGCCCGCCCTGGCGGCCAGCCTAGGCCGGCGAGGCACTGGATTTCGTGCTGGCGAGGATCGCCTGCAGGATCCGCCGCACAAGCCCAGGGCCCTCGTACACCAGGCCGGTGTAGATTTGCACCAGGCTCGCCCCCACCTCCAGTTTCTCGAGGGCATCTTCAGGGGTCATCACGCCCCCCGAGGCGATGATGGGAGCCCTTCCGCCCAGGAGTCCGGCCAATTGGGCCACCAGAGCCGTGGACAGTTCCCGCAGCGGAGCGCCGCTCAAACCGCCCGTCTCCTCCCGCCGCCGTGACCGTAGCCCCGCGCGCCTCGTGGTGGTATTCGTGGCGATCACGCCATCCACATCCGAACGGCGGACCGCCTGGGCTATTGCCTCGATCTCATCCGGGCCCAGATCCGGAGCCAATTTGACCAGAACCGGCTTGCGCATGCCATGCCTCGCCTCCAAATCCCGGCGCCGCCGGTCCAGCGCCTCCAGAAGACGCGGCAGGTGCTCCCTTGCTTGCAGTCTCCGCAGGTTGGGTGTGTTGGGGGAGGAAATATTGACGACGAAGTAATCCCCAAGAGCATAAAGGCGCTCGAGCAGGTAGAGGTAATCACCCTCAGCACGTTCGATCGGCGTGTGCGCGCCCTTGCCGAGATTGATACCCAAGACGATCCCCGGCGGCCGATGCATAAGACGGCTGCACAGCCGCTCGACTCCCTGGCTGGGAAAGCCCATGCGGTTGATCAGGCCCTGGTCATCCGGCAGCCGGAAAAGGCGCGGGCGCGGGTTGCCCGGCTGGGGCATGGGTGTGACCGTCCCAACCTCAATGTGTCCAACGCCCAGGCAGGCCAAGCCCCAGAGGCCGACGCCATCCTTGTCATAGCCCGCAGCCAGGCCCACCGGATTGGGAAACTCGAGCCCGAACACGCGTCGCTTGAGAAGCGAATCCTCAAGCGAGTATCGCTTCTTCAGGGCGTATCGTCCGGGCTGAAAACGCCCTATCAGCCCAAGCGCCTGCAGCGTAAGACCATGGACCCTCTCGGGATCCAGGCGGAAGAGCGCCGGGCGAATGAAGCGTGCGTAGGCATCCGGGGAAGCGTTGTTTCCCAAATCGGTCCGCCTTAGGCCGGTGATTGCGCGGGTGCCACCCCCGCCAAGAACTCGCGCACCGCCGCAGCCTGCGAAGCATTGATGCTGCCTCGCCGCTCCCAGTGATCGATGAGCTCGCCCAGCCGGAAGACGGCATGCAGACGGTAGCCAGCCCTGGCAAGCCGCTCCTTGCCCCCGCCCTCGCGATCGATCAAGACGACCACATCCCGAACCATCAGCCCGGCGCCTTCCAGGCGGGCGATGGCCTCGAATTTGCTCTCCCCTCCCGTCGCCAGATCATCGATAAGCACCGCTGTCTCGCCCTTCTTGAAATCCCCCTCCACCGCCGCACGGGTGCCGTAGGCCTTGATTTCCTTGCGGGGATACACAAGCGGTTGATCGAGTGCCAGCGCAACGGCGGTGCCGATCGGGAGCGCAGCGTACGGCAACGCCGCCAGCCGGTCATATTGCAAGAGCTCGAGCAGCGGCGCGTAGGCCCGCGCCACCTGCCGCATCAACCGCGGGTAGCCGATCAGGCGGCGCAGGTCGATATAGATCGGAGAGGTCAGGCCGGATTTCAGCACGAAAGCGCCGAACTGCACGCAGCCGGCTTCCAGCAGTTCATCTGCCAGGGCGAAGCGCGTGTCCGGCCTGGCAGCACGTCCAACACGTTTGCCCCGCTGTTCTTGAATGCTTTCCCGCAACGCGCCTGCCGCCTGCGCTGGGTCCTGCGCGCCGGCGATCGCTCGAGAGACGGGAAGGATCAACCCTGATCCATCCTCCCGCAGGCCTGCCTCCAGTGCCGCACGCAGATCGCCCCCTTGTGCTCCTATGCCAGGCGCGAGGATCCACAACTCCGGCGCCACCTCGCGCACGGCCGCCAGCGCCGCCGGGTCCGTCGCTCCCACCACCAGCCCGAGGTTGCCAAGCGCATTCCAGCGCACAGCCTGCTGGGCCACCTTCAAATAGAACGGTGCGCCGTCGGCGGCGGGCTGCCCCTGCAGATCCTCGGAGCCGGGGTTGGAGGTCTTGCAGAGCAGAAAGACACCTTTTTCCGCCGAATCCATCAGCGGGGCAAGGGCATCCCTTCCTAGGTAGGGATTGACCGTCAGGGCATCCGCGCCCAGCGTTTCAAAGGCCGCCCGAGCGTACGCCTCCGCAGTGGAAGCGATATCCCCACGCTTGGCGTCCAGAATAACCGGGATATCCTCTGGAACAGCTTCAACAACCTGCTTCAAGGCCGCCCATCCCTCGGCGCCCCACACCTCGAAAAAGGCTACATTGACTTTGAATGCGCAGGCATGTTGGGCCGTGGAGGCAATCAAGCGCAGGCAAAAGGCACGGGCAGCCGCCGCGGAGGGCTTCGTCAGCATCTCTGGGTGGGGATCCAACCCCACACAGAGCAATGATTCCACCTGCCCGATCCTTCGCTGGAGTCGAGCGAAGAAGGGCTCACCCATGGCCATGCTCCTCACTCCCGTTCCAATACCTTGCAGCGCACATGGCAGCCCTAGGCCTTGCCCAAGACCATCGCCAGCAGCGCCATCCGCAGGTAAAGGCCATATTCCATCTGCCTGAAATAGGCCGCGCGGGGATCATCATCCACTTCCATGCTGATCTCGCCCACACGCGGCAAGGGGTGCATGACGATCATCTCGTCCTTGGCCTGGCGGAGCATATCCGGCGTGATGACATAGGCGCCCTTCACTCGCTCGTAGGCCTCCGGATCCTCGAAGCGCTCCTTCTGGACCCGGGTCACGTAAAGCACGTCCGTCTCAGCCAGCACCGGCTCCAATTCGGTATATTCCTTCTGTGGCAGCCCTTTGGCTTTCAACTCCTCCACCAGCGCCGGGGGCATGCGAAGAATCTCGGGTGAGACGTAATTCACGCGCACCACGAATAGGGAGAGCAGGCGGGCCAGCGAATGCACCGTGCGCCCATTCTTGAGATCCCCCAGCAGCGTCACGGTCAGGCCGTCGACGCGCTCGAGCTCCTCCCGGATCGTGAACAGGTCCAGCAGGGCCTGGGTGGGATGTTCGCCAATCCCGTCGCCACCGTTGATGACCGGCTTGCGGGCATACTTGGCAGCAATTTCCGCCGAGCCCACCTCCGGATGGCGGATGACGATCACGTCCGCGTAGCATTCCAGCGTGCGGATGGTGTCGGGCAGCGATTCGCCCTTGGCAACCGATGAGTAGTGCACCTCATTGATGGGGATCACGCTGCCGCCCAGCCGCTCCATGGCCGCCAGAAAGGAAGACGAGGTGCGGGTCGAGGGCTCGTAGAAAAGGTTGGCGAGAATCTTGCCTTTCAGCAGGTCGAAGGTGCCCACCCGCTCGACCATCGCCCGCATTTCCTTGGCGACTCCGAAGATGTATTCCAAGTCCTCCCGGCTGAACTGGGAGACCGAGAGGATGTCCTTCCCATAGAAGGGCGCATCCCGATGGTCCCCGAAGGGGAGATGGGGGCTGCGCTGCGTTCTCTCTGTCGGGGGTACAAATGTGGCCATGGATTCCTCCTCAGCAAAAGATTTGGGGATCCTTCTACGAATTGAAGACATCGCGCCCGTATCCCCTTGGGACGCGTATCTCACCCTCCTCGTAGGCGATCTGCCCGCGCAGGCGCGCGCGGCGCACCCGCCCATGCAGGCGCATCCCCTCGAAGGGAGTCCAGCCGCAGCGGGTCTTCAGCAACGCTGCCTTCACCTCCCAAGACGCCTGCGGATCGATCTCCACCTCCGTCTCCACTTGCTCGGGCAGGCCGAAGATCTCGCGCGGGCGGTCATGGGCCTTGCTGGCCACCTGCTCCAGGCTCAGGCGCCCCTCTCGGACCGCCTCGAGCCATAGCCCCAGGGCCGTCTCCAAGCCAGGGAAGCCGGGGGGCGGGTTGTCCCCATCCTTCTCTTGCAGCGTGTGGGGAGCGTGATCGGTCGCGAAGCAGTCGATGACCTCCATGTTCTCCCACAAAGCCTGGCGGTCCTCGGGCCGCGCCAGCCGCGGGCGAACCTCGCTTCGCCCTGGGCCGAGGGCCGCCGCATCGCGTTCATCGAGGAAAAGGTGGTGCGGCGTAACTTCACAGGTGACCGGGATGCCCTTCTCCTTGGCCGCCCGGATGAGCAGGATCTCTTCCTTGCGGCTCACATGGCAGATATGCACCCGCCTGTCGAGGACTGCCGCCAGCAGGATTACGGCCGCTAGACTGCGCCCCTCCGCATGGGCGGAGATCGGCTTGTCTTTGGGCCAGGCCTGCATATGGGCCTGGAGCAATTCCAGGCTGTCCAGCCGCAGGGGTCCGTAGGTTTGATCCAGATAGAGCTTGAGCCCGCAGACAGTGCGTGCCAGCGCCGGCAGGCTCCTCGGGTTCTCCGGCCCCGCCCCGGCAAAGATACCGTAGTCGCAACGCGCCTTCTCCGTGGCCGCGCGCTTGGCCACCTCCAGGCTGGCGCTGTCGGTGATTGGCGGCGTCGTATTGGGCATACACAGGACGGTTGTGAACCCACCAGCCAGCGCAGCGCGCGTGCCGCTGTCGAAGTCTTCCTTGTGGGTGGCCCCCGGCTCGCGCAGATGCACATGCACATCGATCAAACCTGGGAGCGAGATCATACCCATCCCTCGCCGTGCAGCCCGCAAAAAAAGAGAGCCTCAAGGGCTCTCGGCGCCAGAGAAGAAGCCTGCTCGGGGGCGAAAGCCCCTCGGCAGGCTGCTGCAGGCGTTCCTCGTCGAAATCGTATTGCCATGATCCTCTAAACGACCATTTTGCTACCATTCGCAGCCTCTGTCAAGCATCGCGCTGCTTAAAAAATTCCGGCTCTCATCAGGGCCCCAACCGCGAGCGACGCCAATAGGCACAATATTCGCACCCGGGACCGGGCAGCGGTGGCTCTGGCTGGGCCAGGATCTTGATGACCTCGCCCGCGAATGCCATGAAACCCGGTTCGTCCTTGGGCATTTCGATCCAGCTCACCTCGCCTACATAGGCAATGCGCGCGCCGGGGTCCTCGCGGATATCCGAAGGTTCCACACAGACCAACCCCAGGTGTGTGGCGGGCTTCAGCGCCAACTTCCCC
>CAZBLT010000011.1:0-37100 GCA_964492745.1 uncultured Anaerolineaceae bacterium | reverse complement strand
CGTTTCATCCGGTCGGCCACAGGATGGGATCGCGACATGATGGTGGCGAGCAGCGGCGAAGGTCCTTCCAGGGCTGCCCAAGCCGCCGCCTGAAAGCGTTCACTGAGGAGTTCCATAGGGCCGATCTCGTCCACTACGACCAACTCGTCCGCCTGCATCGCGGCCTGCATACTGGCCACACCGAGCTCCTCGAGCACGCGCAGGTTCACCCTATAGCGACCAATGTGTGCGGCACCTTTTCCACCCACCTCCGCCAGCATGTCCGCCTTGCCCCCCAGCGTTACCAGGCGAAAGCCGACCCTCCGCCTCCCCTGACGGACCTCCTCGGTGTAGAAGCCGCCCGCCGGAAGATCGAGCCGCTCGACCACTCTGCGCACTGTGGTGGTCTTGCCAGACCCCGGCTTTCCGGTGAGCAAGATCTTCACTGGCGCTCGCCTGCCTTCAGTCATCGTTCGCACGGAAGCAATGCGCCAGGTGGTCATCCACCATCCCGACTGCCTGCATGAACGCGTAGCAGATGGTCGGGCCGACAAATTGGAAGCCCATGGCCTTCAAGCTTTTCGACATGGCCTCCGATTCCGGCGAGCTGGCCGGGAGCTGCTCCCAACGCCGCGCCCGCGGGCTCCTCCGCAGGGTCTGTCCATCCGTGAAGGACCACAGGAACTCTGCAAACGAACCCTCGCGTTCCCGGAAGTCGAGAAAGGCCTGGGCGTTGCGAATGGCCGCTCCGATCTTCAACCGGTTGCGAATGATGCCCGTGTCCGCGAGCAACCGCTCCAGATCGCGCTCGTCATAGCGCGCTATGGCCTCGGGGTCGAAGCCCTCGAAGGCCCTGCGGAAGTTCTCGCGTTTATGCAGCACGGTGCGCCATGAAAGCCCCGCCTGAAAGCCGTCCAGCAGCAATTTCTCGAAGAGCGAATGATCGTCGTAGACCGGAACGCCCCACTCTTCATCATGGTAGCGTTCCATCAGCGCATCCCCATCGCCAAAGCATCGTGCGATGGTCACCGGGCTACCCCTCCGCTCCGCTGGCGCGCGCCCGCAATTCGAGCTTCTTATAGCTGATGATCTTGAGCAGGTCGTTCAACCACTTCGTGCCGCCCGTGATCAGAAGCGCCGTGATCAACACATCCAGCCATGGGGCTCGCACGACGCCAAAAGGCCGCAGGACCCGCAGCCCCAACACGAGCGTGATCACCAGGCTCACAACAAAGGCGGAGGCGCTCAAGATCCACGCCTTATGGCCGCGGATGATTCGTTCGAGGATGGGGTCCAACAGTTCGATCAATTGTTGCAAGGCGAAACCGGCGATAAAGACCGGGGCCAAGGCTTCGGCTAGTGGATTCATTGTGCACCTCCCTGGAATCCTGCCATTAGGCTTCTCCGTGGCGCATTCCTCTGCAAGCGATTCAACTCCGCCTTGCTTCATTCTTACGGATCGACGGAAACCATTCGGCCCATGCGCGTCGCCCACCGGGCTGCAGCCATAGCGGGCTGCTCATCAGAGGTTCAGCCTGCTGAGAGGCGGGCAATGGTCACGCCCTCGCCCCCTTCGGATGGCATCGCCGGCTCGAAGGCTTTGACATAGGGGCTTTGGGCCAGTGCCCGGCGGACGGCTTCCCGCAGCCGCCCCGTGCCCTTGCCGTGCACAATTCGCAAGAAGGGCATGCCCGCCAGGTAGGCGCTGTCGAGATGCCGCTCCAGGGCCTCCAGGGCCTCGTCGACCGTCATACCCCTCAGGCTGACCTCCATTGGAGGTGCGGCAGCGGAAAGCCGATACCCTCCTTCGTCAGGCATACGGGCCGTCTCCCCGCTGCTGGCATCCTTGCCGCTCACCGCCTTGCCATGCGCCTCCAGTTCCTCCAGGCCAGCCCGAACCCGCAAGCGCCCAACCTGGACCTCCGCCTGGTGCTCGTCAACCGCCTTGACCACGCCCTCTGCGCCGATGCTCCGCAGGTACACGCGCTCACCGATTCGGACTGGCTTCTTCTCCTGCTCCGCGCCGGGAACACGCGGCTTGGCGATGCGCGCCTCCAGAGCTTGCAGGTCGTGCGCCGCCGCCTCCAGGGCTTCTAGCGGTTGCGCAGCGAGTTTGAGCTTGCGCCGCAGCCTCTCCATCTCGGCCCGCAGGCTCTCAACCTCCGCCAGCGCCTGTTCGCGGGTGGCCTCCAGCAGCTCGATCTGCTCCTGGTCCAGGGCCTCCAGGCGGCGCGATAGATCCTGCTCAAGTGACTGCAGGTGTGCCTGAGTCTGCCTCGCCTCGCGCAACACCGCCGCTGCCTGCTCGCGTTCGCGGCGGATGTCTTCCAGCAGCGAGTCCACCTCCCACTCATCGGCTGAGACCCAGCCACGCGCCCTCTCGACAATCTCTTCCTCCAGCCCCAAGCGGCGGGCGATATCCAAGGCGTTCGAGCGCCCCGGCAGTCCAATCGTCAGATGGTAGGTCGGCCGCAAGGTCTCTAGGTCAAATTCCACACTCGCGTTGCGCACTCCCGGGGCAGTGTGCGCGAAGGCCTTCAAGGCCGAGATGTGTGTGGCCACCAGGGTCGTGATGCGCCGCGCCAGAAACGCCTCCAGCAGGGCGCGAGCCAGCGCCGCGCCTTCCTGCGGGTCTGTTCCGGCCCCCAACTCGTCCAACAGGACCAGCGAGCGCTCGCTCGCCCGGCCGAGGATGCGGATGATGTTCGAAATGTGCGCAGAGAAGGTCGAGAGCGATTGCTCGATCGATTGCTCATCACCGATGTCGGCATAGACGTCATCGAAGAGCGACAGTTCCGAGCCCGAGTCGGCGGGGATCTGCAGTCCGCATGCGGCCATCAGCGCCAGCAATCCTGCGGTCTTCAGGGTCACCGTCTTCCCACCGGTATTCGGCCCGGTGATCACCAGCGCATAGGCCTCCGGATCCAATACCAGGTCTATGGGCACGACGTCTCGAGGATCCAGCAAGGGATGACGCGCTTGCAACAGGCGTAGCGTGGAGCCTGGGTGCTGGCTTTCCACCGACGGGCGGAAAGGTCTCAGCAGGGGTTCAGCCGCCCGCAATTCTTCAGCATAGCGGGCCTTGGCGGCCGCTAAATCGAGCGCCGCCAGCGCCTCCACCGTCTGGGCGAGCGCGTCCTTCTTCTCACCGATGCGCCGGGAGAGGTCGGCCAGGATGCGTCGCACTTCGTCACGCTCCGCCAGCTCCAGCTCCCGTACCCGGTTGTTCAGGTCCACCGCCTCCAACGGTTCGATGAAAAGCGTGGCTCCAGAGGAGGATTGGTCATGGATCACCCCCTTGAGCCGCCCCTTGAATTCGGTCCGCAACGGCAGGACGTAGCGTCCATCGCGCTGGGTGACCAGCGCCTCCTGAAGCATGGACGCCACCTTGGGGTCCTGCAGCATGCGGGTCAGCTTCTCCTCGAGTCGGCCCCGAGCCCGGCGCAGCTCGCGGCGGATGCCGGCCAGCGCTTGGCTGGCAGTATCCACCACCTCACCCGCCTCATCCAAGGCCTTCGCAATGGATTCGGCGATCTCAGGCGCTTCTTCTAACTCCTGGATGACCGCCATCAGCGTTGGGAACGCCTCTCCCTTGCCTTCGAAGGTGCGTCGCAGGCTCCGAGCGGACCGGAGCGTATCCTGGACCGCAAGCAGCTCTCCGGGCTCGAGGATGGCTCCCTTGGCTGCTCGAAGGGCGAGCGGCCGGATGTCCCTCGCTGGCCCCACGAATATCTCTTCGCCCAGGCTGAGAAGATGCCGGGCTTCGCGGGTCTCGGCTTGACGACGCTGAACCTCCTCCCAATCGCTCGAAGGTCTCAACTCCTGTGCCAGTTGGCGCGAGGCCGAAAAGGAAGTGTGCGCAGCGAGCCGATCCAGAACCCGCAGAAGATCGAGAATCTCTATCGATTTCTTATCCATCGCATCGAGTGTAACATGCTTTTAGACTCGCTCATGCGGGTCCTTGATCCCCGGTGGGAATAGCCCCGGATTACATACTGAGGTGGAAGAAACGCGCATATAATGACCGAGAGACCCGTCGACCCTTTCACGCGCGCCAACCTAAAGATGCGCGGGCGCACAGGAGTACGGGCATGACTGAACACACCAACCCCCCGCCCCGCGATCCCTCTCTGGGGCCGCTGCTCCGCAGCTTCCTGCTCGAGATTGCGATCTATGCGCCGCTGGTCGTCCTGTATTTCCTGCTCATTTTGCGCTTTGCCAACCACCGCCTCACCGACCTCTTCTTGAATAACCCCCGCCTCTACGCCTTCGTCGCTACCGCGGCCATCGTCGGCCAGGGCGTTCTGCTCGAGTGGCTCACTTCCTTGCTTGTACGGCGATTTGGCTTGAGGAAGTAGGCCATGTTCTTTCCTATCTCCGCCGTAGAGATCAGCCCACTCATCCTGGCCGGGATCGGTTTCGGCGTGGGTGTCTTGGGCGGCTTCTTCGGTGTGGGAGGCGGATTCCTGGCCGGGCCGCTGATGTTCTGGGCCGGGGTGCCGATTAATTTCGTCATCGGCACCGACCTAGCCCACATGACCGGCAAATCCATCGTCGCCGCCCGCCGGCATCGCGCCCTGGGAAACGTCGATCTGCGGCTGGGGTTGCTGATGGTCCTTGGTACCCTCCCAGGGATCGAGCTTGGAGCACGGCTGATTGAGCGGTTGAAGCATCTTGGTAACACGGAGCAGGTCGTCGGCTATACCTACATCGTCATCCTCACCGCCATCGGCGTCTTTACCGCTTGGGAAAGCCTGCGAGCGCTGCGTCTGGAGCGCACCTCCCGTCTCAACGCAAGCGGTGTGCTGGACCTGAGCCAGGGCACTGCCAATACGGGCCTCCTGCGAGTCCCCCCCTATGTCCACCTCCCCGTCTCCGGGGTTGTCGTATCCATCTGGACTATTTGCCTGGTGGGTTTTGCCACAGGCTTCCTGGCCGGCTTCCTGGGCGTTGGCGGGGGGTTCATCCGCCTGCCTATGCTGGTCTATCTCGTCGGCGTCCCGACGCACATCGCCGTCGGCACCGACCTCTTCGAAATCGTCATTTCTGCCGGATTCGGGACCCTCAGCCATGCGCTCAAGGGCAACGTCGATATCATGATCGCCCTTACCATGCAGACCGGCGCCGCCATCGGCGCCCAGATTGGCGCCATCGGGACGCGCTACTTCTCCGGTCCGACCATCCGGCTGATGTTCTCGGTCCTGCCCATCATGGCCGCCATCATGGTGATGCTGCGTATCGGAGTATAGAAGCGGAGGCCGCATGACTGCGAAGACAGTTTCCAAGACCAAGCACAGGGCCGTCATTTGTCTAAGCTCCCTGCAGGCAAACCCTGATGCGCTCCGGTTCGCCGAGTGTATTATCCGGGCGCTGGGCATGCAGCTCATCCTCCTGATGGCCGCCCACGGCGAAGAGAAGCAGGCCCAGGCCCCGGCCGCGCTCGAAAGGGCCCAGGCGTTATTATCGACCCAACCCGAAGCCGTGGTTACCAGCCCGGGGGAGCTCGATGCGGCCCTGCACGACGAATTGGATCCCCAACAGCATGAGTTGATCGTCCTGGGTGCTTCGTTGGATCCCTCCGACCGCTTGACCATAGCCCTCGCCCGGCGCTTGGCCAGCCGTGAGACCGACAGCTTGCTCTTCATTCGCAACCCGCCGCCGTCGGTGGCTCGCATTCTGATTTGCTCCGGCGGTCACGCCGCATCCAACTACGTCATCGAATGGGGGCTGAACCTCGCCAAGGCGCTGGAGGCCCAAGCGACGATTCTGCATGTGGTTTCGAGCATGCCCTCGATGTATACCGGCCTGCCCGCGGTTCAAGAAGGGCTCACGGATCTCCTGGCCCGCGACATGCCTCTCTCTCGCCATCTTCGCGAGGCCGCCCGGCGTGCCCACGATCTTGACGTGCAGGCCAAACTTGAGCTGCGCCATGGCGTGGTCGCCGAGGAGATCCTGCGGGCGTGCGAAGTGACCCCCTACGACCTTATCGTTATGGGCGCACCCGAGCCCAGCCAGGTGCTGGAACGCCTGGCCCTGGGCGAAGTGGCCCCGGAGCTGCTCGCCAGCGCCAAGATCCCCTTGCTCATTGCCCGCTCCGCCCCCTCGAATCCCGCCTCCGCATAGCAGGAGCGGCTCAGGCGATTCCTATCGCTCGAACAGCCGCGGAAGGTCACTTCCCCGCGGCCAGGTCAAGCGCCAGAATGGAGAGGCCGACCCATGGAGCAGGCCCCATGCATGATCTGACCCAAGCTTTCCTGGAGCTTATACGCCTCGCCAGCACGGATCTTCCGCCCGACGTGGAGGCTGCGCTAAGGCAGGCACGCGAGCGCGAGGAGCCGGGCTCGGCCGCGCAGGGAGCATTGGATGCCATCTTGAAAAACGTTGAAATGGCCCGCCTGCACTCTACCCCCATCTGTCAGGATACCGGTACGCCGCTCTTCTACGTGCACCACCCGGCGGGTTGGAGCACGCGCCAGCTCCGCGAGCAAATCCGCGCTGCCGTCGCCGAGGCCACCGCGCGGACCTATTTGCGGCCGAATGCCGTGGATGCCATCAGCGGCAAGAACAGCGGCAATAACCTAGGCGATGAAGCTTTCCCCACCATCCACTTCGAGGAGATCGAGGGAGATGAGCTGGTCGTCGATCTGATGCTCAAAGGGGGTGGCTGTGAGAACGTGGGCGCCCAGTATTCTCTCCCGGACACCCGCTTGGGGGCCGGCAGGGACCTCGAAGGCGTGCGCAAGGTTGTACTCGACGCCGTGCATCGCGCCCAGGGCAAGGGATGTGCGCCAGGTGTGCTCGGCGTCGCCATCGGCGGCGACCGCGGCTCCTCCTTCCTGGGCTCGAAGCAGACGCTTCTGCGGCCGCTCGACGACCGGAACTCCGATCCCCGTCTTGCGGAGCTGGAGACGAAGCTCCACGAACAGGCCAATCAACTGGGCATCGGTCCGATGGGCTTCGGCGGCCAGACCACTGTGCTTGGGGTCAAGACCAAGGGCATGCACCGCCTGCCCGCCAGCTTCTTCGTCTCCGTTTCGTACATGTGCTGGGCACACCGCCGTCGGCGGATGATCGTGCACGGCGATCAGATCGAGTACATCTGAGGGAGGTCCGGCATGCGCTCGCTTAATCTTCCACTCGACGATGAAACCGTCCGCTCCCTCAGGGTTGGAGACCCAGTCCAGCTCTCCGGCGTTATGACCACCGGCCGCGATGCGGTGCATAAGTGGATGATCGAGACCTTCATCCGCAAGACCCGCCAGCCCCAAGGGGACGATGAGCAGGTATATGAGGCCATCCGCCCGATCCTGGACGGCGGCGCCATCTACCATTGCGGACCCGTCGTAGCCGGGCTGGATACCGGCGACTACCGCTTCGTGGCCGCCGGACCGACGACAAGCATCCGCGAGGAGCCCTACCAGGGTGAAGTGATGGCGCACTTCAACCTCAAGGCCGTGATCGGGAAGGGCGGCATGGGCCCCAAGACGCTGGCCGCCTGCCAGGATGTGCCCGCGGTGTACCTGCACGCCATCGGCGGCGCTGCCAGCTTGATTGCCCAATCGGTGCAACGCGTGGTCGTCGTGCACAAGCTGGAGTTTGGCGTCCCCGAAGCCATTTGGGTCATTGAAGTCAAGGACTTCCCGGCCGTGGTCACCATGGACTCTCACGGCGGGAGCATCCACGCCGAGGTCGAAAGCCACTCTGCGCAGAAGCTGGAGTCGCTTCTCGCGGCTTAAACACTAAGGCGACTTCTCGGCCCATTCCGGACCCTTAAGCCGCCTGGGGTTCGTTTCGGTCTGGCAGACCCTTACTCGGCTGGCAGAATGTTGTCCTGCTGAAAGATGAAGCTGGCCTCCACACCGTTCACAACGACCTTGTATTCGCCTGCAGGCAGCCCGTAGACATCCAGCGGCACGGTTTCCTCGAAGCCTATCTCCACCTGCACACAATATGCGCCCTGGGGCCTCAGCGTTGGCACTTCTACCTCGAAACGCTGTCCCGTTTTTTGTGTCTTGATCTCGCCCAGGCGTGTGCAGCCATCCGCCAGCGTGCCGCGCACGATGGCATGCACTTGCAAGGGGAAGGATTCGAGAAAGACGAGCTCCACCTCTTCGATCCTTGCCAAGCCGGAAACGAGCTTGCCATCGCCGCCTGGGTTAGCGCTGGCGCCGCCCCCGGCGCAGGCACCCAGCATGAATGCGGCCAACGCCATCACGAGTCGATATTCAATCCGCACCGCAGCCTCCTAATACACCCCTGCAATCACCTCATGCCGCTATCCAAGAGACGCAGGACTGGGGCCAAAAGTTCCCGGCGCCACAATGCTAGGTATCCGACGGACTCTTATTGCCTGGGCTGCTGCGGAGAACTTGAGGCTGACTTAGGAGCCGGGGATCAGTCGCGTGAGCACGGGCTGATGGTCAGAGGCCGGGAGGCCTTCCCAGGCCAAGTGCCGAGCCTCTGTGATCTGCCAGGCGCGCACATCGGTGCGCAGGAAGAGATAATCCAGACGCTTGTGGCGGAACTGTCCACCCCAGGGCCACCGCAAGCTGTGTGTGGCTCCTTTGCGCCCGGGGTGCAAGCTGCGAAATGTGTCGACCCATGTGGTCCCCATCGTCCGCATGCGTGCCGTCGCCTCCTGTGCATTGAAATCTCCCCCTATAAGCGAGCCGCCCTCCCCGCCAAGATCGTTCACCCACGCCCGCAGGTGGTTGAGTTGCTGCGCATTTTGGCCGCTCAGCAAGCTCAAGTGGGTCGAGAAGGCCCACAACCTGCAGCAGGGAAGCTGCAATTGGGCTCCGAGCGCCACACGGCGCGAGAACGGGCCGGTCGTGGGCGGCAGCGTCCGATGACGGGCTTCGATCAGCGGAAAGCGCGAGAACACGGCCTCCCCCTCCTCGAATCCGATCGCCGATTCATGCCCATTGGCCCGGGCATAGGCATAGGCCATCCTCAGCCGGTCCGCAAGCCAAACATCCGAGGCGAATTTGGGCGTGCGCATCACCTCCTGCAGCAGGACGATGTCGGCCCCCTCACGCTCGATGAGCTGCGCCAGGGTTTCCAGGCGCTCTGGCAGGCGCCGGTGCCGGGGCCAATCATGCCAGAGGTTGACGCTTAGAACCGTGATCCTCTGGCCCTCAGGAAGCCGGGCATCCGCCGGAAGCGGACGTACAATCAGCCGATCTCTGAACCGCCAGGCAGCGGGAAGCGCCTGAATGCGGCTCAGTGCCCGACCGGATCCGTTCACCAGCTTGGCACCAAGCCGCCGCAGGTTCCCGACTATTAAAGACAGCGCGCGGCCTTCCGGCCGCGCCTCCAAGTGTTGGGCTTCATGCATTTCGGCAGATAGACCTCGATGGCGGTCGGTCGCAGTCACTATACCACAGCCGCACCCCCACATAATGCGGGAAATTTGTACCGCCTCAACTCTCCAAGCTATTCACGGCCTAGGGTCTCCCGCATGCCATTCAGGAAGCCTGGGACCACTTCCTTTGGAAACTTCGGCCAGGTTACCACGACGGCCGCCAGCACCCAGGCCACCAGCCACCAGCCAGCGCCCGGCGCCTGCATGAGCGCAACATAGATGAACCAGCCATAGATCGGGGCCTGGAAGAGCATTCCCATCGGGCGCGGGATCCCCACTCGCAGGAAGTAAACCCCCCAGATGCCCGCATAAACCAGCGCCACGGTCGCCTGCACATAACCGATGATGAACATATAGGCCAGCAGACCAGCGGCGACCGCCATGTCGAACTCCAGATCGTGGTCGCCGATCCAGGTCTGGATCGAAAGACGGCTGCGCCGCGCCAGTGGACCGTCCAACGAATCTCCGGTCCAATCCGCGGCCAGCAAGGCCACCGCCCAGGGAAGGCTCTCGGGGCCCTGGGCCAGCGCCAGCCAGGGGAAGACGAAGACTAAAAGGCCTCGAGTGAGAGTGATCAGGTCGGCGATTTGCTTGGCAACCATGTGCCTCCCTCCTTGGGCTGGGATGCGTGCCTTCTGTGCTTCCATTGTATACCGAATGAAAAGCCACAAATCCGAAAAGTGGGTGACATTTGCACGTCTGACGCGAGGAGGGCTCCTGCGATGTCAGGCGAGGCCCAGGGAGGGCGACCTACGCCCTGGAGGATTTAGCTTCTCGAATGCAGGTAGCCCAACCACCCCAGCAGCCCTGCGCTGAAAAGGCTGGCGAGCGCCGGGCCAGACATCCCAAGCTGCACGGCGGCCAATGCGTTGCCGGCCCATGTGGTGAGATAGGCCAGCGCCGGGAGGCCAGCGTCGCCTGTCTGCAACCCCACCGAGGCCCGGCCGGGCAGCCGCGGCTCCACACGCAGGTACAACCAGAAGAAGACGAATGTCGTCAGTATCCAGCCGATGTAATTCTGGATCGGCACGCCAAAGTATGCCCCCTCCACCTCCCATACCCAGAATCCGATGCGAACCATCATAGGGTCCATGACCAGGTCCCAGGCGGTCATCACGGCCGCCGCCAGCCCCGCCAAGGCCGCCGCTGGAGCCTTACGTCCCTGCGGCCAGAGTGCGCGTGCAATCGCCAGAGAGGGGTAGCTCATCATGAACCAGGCAATGGGGATGAGCAGGGGAACGCCCATTAGCTTCGGGCCGAGCAACCCCATGTAATGGTAAGGGCCGTATACCCAGCCTGTCGCGACGCCCACGGCCTCGAACGCCCAACTCAGCACGGCGGTGAGCCCCAGCAGGCTGAGCGCCCGCCTGGCGCCCCATGCCAGCCAGGCGTGAAGCAAGGCGAAGGCGAATGCCATCAGGCTCAACGGCGCCGTGATCCCTGCGCCCGCTGCGGGAAGCCCCATCGCGGATGCCAGCACGGCGTACGCGGTCAGCATGGCGTAGGCCGCAAGCCATGCTCTCAACGTGGTCGAAGGCCAGCGCCTCATTATCCATCCCTCAAGGCTAAAAGCCGTTCCGATAGGAGGCCGTTGCGGCTATCCCTCTGATTCAAGCTCTTCGAGGAACGCCAAGTCTTGCCGCAGACGCCGGAACCGCAGCGCCAGGCTGCCGATGAACAACCCCATCACGCCCAGGATCACCGCGAAGCCGTAGACCATGAAATCGAAGGTGTCTGCAGGGGCTTGCTGGATGAACATATTTGATCCTCCGAATTATCCCGTGAGGGCTTGAGACTTGCGGGCTTCCACGTATTCCACCAGCCGCTGCAGGCGTAGGCGGTGCCAGAGAAGCGTGATGTAAACGAAGGTAAAAGTGAGCAAGCTGAAGAAGAAGGCCGCCTGCATCTTGGGGGTCATGTCGAAGGCCCCTTCCGCGGTGGGATCACCGCTGCCTACTACCACAGGGTGGATGGTCCGGAAAATGCGGATGGAGAGAAAGGTCAGCGGCACGCTGATGAAACCGACAATGCCGTAAACAGCCCCAAAGCGGGCCCGCCGGTCGGGATCTTCGATCCCCTGCCGGAGCATCAGGTAGGCTATGTAGACCAGCTCCATGATCGTGGCGGTTACCAGCCGCGGATCCCAGGTCCACCAGGTGTTCCAGATGGGACGCGCCCAGATCGAGCCGCTGACGATGTTGATAAAGGTAAAGATCACGCCGATCTCGACCGAGGCCAATGCAAGCTGATCCCAGCGATTCCCGCCGCGGGCCAGGTAGATGATCCCCGCCGCCGCGGTGACCAGAAAGGCCAGCGCTCCCACCCAGCCTGCCGCAACGTGGAAGTAAAACACCCGCTGCACATCCCCCATTACGGCTTCACGCGGGGCGTAGAAAAGCACCATGTAGAGCGCCGCAATAAACAACAAGCCGGTGAATCCATTCAAGATCTTCAAAAGCCTCGGCGTGGGTTCCATCATCCCTCCATATGAAAATGTCCTACTCCTCCACAATGAAATCGAAGACCATGAAAGACACGGCGATGAAAATGATGTCGTAGGCGATGAGCAGATTGAGCCAGGGCCATATCTCGACCATCTCCAAGCCGATCAAGAAGCCGTTGCTCGCCTTCACAGAAGCCAGCAACACCGGCACCGCCACCGGAAATAGCAGGATGGGGAGCAACACGTCCCGCGTGCGCGCCTGCACCGCCATCGACGAGAGCAGCGTCCCCACAGCGATATAGCCCACCGAGCCCAACAGGACAACCAGCAGCAGACCCGCCTTCAGCAGATTGAGATTGTAGAGCACACTGAAGGTGGGGATGACGATGGCCTCGACGATGAGCATGAACAGCAAGTTGCCGAGCGCCTTGCCAAAATAGATGGCGCTGCGGTCCACTGGAGCCAGCAGCAATCCATCCAGCGAACCCCGATCCTTCTCCATGGCCATCGAGCGGTTGAGTCCCAGGGTCCCAGCGAAGGCGAAAGTAACCCAGAGCACCCCGGTTGCGACGCTCTCGCGGGTGCGGATGTCGAGCTCCAGGGCGAAATTGAAAATCAGGATCACCAACAGCGCGAAGACCAGCATGCCCCCCAGCAGTTCGCGGCTGCGGAACTCTGCCACCACATCCTTCCAGACGATAGCGGCGATCGAGCGCAAGTAGCGGGCAAGACGGCCTGCCCAGCCTATCCGCATTGCAGCTTCGATCGCGCCGGCTTGCTCACTCATGCGTCACCTTGCGATACAGCTCGGAAAGCTCCACTGGATCTACATCCCCGCCGGGCACCGAGGCGGCGATCACTCCTTTGGAGAGGATATCGACGCGACCCGCCAGACGCGCCGCCCGCAACAGGTCGTGGGAGGTCATCACCACCGTGCAGCCCTCGGCAGCCACCTCCCGCAGCAGCCCGTCCAACATGCCGGCCGCCTCCTGGTCCAGGCCGGTATGGGGCTCATCGAAGAGCAGGACCTTGGGGCGATGCAGGATCGCCCGACCGATTGCCAAACGCTGCTGCATGCCCCGCGAGAATTCGCGCACCAGGTCGCGGCGCCGACGGTGCAGCCCTACCAGCCCTAAGACCTCCGCGATGCGGGCTTCGCCATCTTCTAATCCATACATACGGGCATAGAAGCGCAGGTTCTCCTCGGCGCTCAAATCGCCATAGAGAAGGGGCTGATGCGAAACCACACCCAGGATCCGGCGGACCGCGCCGGCCTGGGACGGGAGCTGCCAGCCGCCTAACACTACCTTGCCCATCTTCGGCCGTGAGAGCGTGGCCAGGATGCGCAGGAAGGTAGTCTTGCCAGCCCCATTAGGGCCCAGCAAGGCAACGAACTCTCCTTCCCCCACGTCGAAGTTTAGGCCCCTCAGCACCACTTTCGGCCCAAAGGCCTTCACAAGTTGGCGGACTTCAATCATGCAGGTCTTTCATCAGCTCCAAGATTTCCGCCTTGAGGGCTGCACGCCGCTCGGCATGCTCCTCGGCGTCGATCTCCCCGGCTTCCAAGGCATCATCCAGCGAAGCCAGCGCTTGCAGCAGCCGCTGGCGCGCATCTGCCTCGGAAGCCCGCGCAGGGGCCTCGGATTCCAAATCCTCCTCTGGTCTGCCGGCCCTCCGCCAGATCAGCGCGATACCCGCGCCGGCGGCGATGAGCGCGACTCCGCCTAGGACCCAACCAAGCCAGCCCGTCGTTGTCTGAGCCGCCGGGTGCCGTCCGCGGAGCATAAGCTCCAGAGATTCTCCAGGCTCCAGGCTTCCCATGGTGTAGCTATGCAGAATGAACTCGCCCATCGGCTGCGTCCCGAGATCTTCCAGTCCCTCTCCGCGGAGTTCCGGCGCACCTTCCTCCGTGAGTGCCACCACTGCCCGCACGCGATAATCAACGGGCTGCACGAAATCCAGCCGTTGCTCGTAAGGCAGGGTGAAGCTGAAAATCACCTCCTGCGAAGCGCCCGGAACAACCGGCTCATGGAGCACAAAGCCATCCGGCGTTGGGGTGAAGCGCCCAGGAGTGGCGTCCGCGAACTGCAAGTTGGCGAAACCCTCCGGGAGCCGGATCGGTATCGCCAGCTGCCCACTGCGAGCGGCCACCGTCCGGTCGCCCTCGGTTCCCAACAGCCAGAGTTCTGAGACCTCCACCAGCCCTTCAGCCGAGAAATCGAATATCAAGTGCAATCGTTGCGCCTCGATCTGGTCTGTATCGGGCGTGGTCTCGTAGATCGTCACGCCAAGCTCGAGCTGCGGGTCCTCGGCCGGCAGGTGACCACCGCTCGAAAAGTAGGGCACGCCCTGGTACTCCACCAACGCGCCGAAGATCCGACCAGGCACGGCCTCGACATCTTCCAGCGAGGCTTCACCCTCAGGCCCCACTGCCACCACTTCTTGCAGCGCGGGCTGATCGCCATCGAAACCCAGCAGCGTCACTTCCAGCCCCTCAGGCACCTCCGCCCCCTGAGTGCCGTTTGTCACCCGCACTCGGATCGTTCCCAGCGCTTGCGCGGTTTCGTCGGTGACCGGCTGCTCACGATCGCTGGCGAATGCCAGACTGCGCGTGAAGGCCGCGACGGCCTGGAGGTCCTCTTCCGAGAGGCTCTCTCCAAAGGCGGGCATCTCCGCAGATCCTTCGGCGATGCGGACCTGATAGGACTCCAACGAGATCGCTGCGAACAGTTCCGGCCGCGTCAGATCGATCTGAACTCTGCCCCCGCGTCCATCCTCGCCATGGCAGTCGGCGCACGATGCCAGGTAGACCTCTTCGCCCTGTGCCACCATCTCCGGCGGCGTGCTCATCGTGAGCGCATAGGCGACAACATCCCAGCGCTGCGCTTCGCTCATGCCACGGAATGGCGGCATGAAGCGGTCCATGCGGCCCTCCGTCACTACCTGGAACCAGTCCTGTGGTTTGACCGAGGCTGCGAAGGCCGCCTCACCCAGGGGCAGCGGCGGATTATCGATGTTAGCAGCCATGCTCCCGTCACCCCGGCCGCTCGGGCCGTGGCAAGGCTCACAATCCTCGGCGTAGATCAGGGCTCCGCGCAGCGGGTCGGGATTCGATGGGGGCACCGCCGGCGCCGCCTCAGCCGCCTGCGTCGGGGCGGGCCTAGCGGCGGTGGGCGTGTCCAGGGGCTGCGCGGCCTGGGCGGTGGCCAGCGCCGGTGGCGGAGTCACATCCTCCGCCAGATTGCACCCAGCCAGGAGCAAAGCTGCCAAGATTAGGGTGCAGTGCGGCTTCATCGCTCACCCTCTTCGGCAACCAGCGAGGCTCCGCATTGAACGCAGAATTGATCCCCCGCGTAGGTCCGGGCGCCGCAGGCTGGGCAAAATCCCTCCTCGCCCTCGGCCCTCTGCGACCGCAGGCGTGCCACCGCTGCCTCGATCTCGGCCTCTAGGTCGGGAGAGCCTGCCTCGGCCCCCTCTTCTGTCTGAAGCTCGTCGATGGATCGCAGGATTTCAGCCCCCTCGAGCACCAGGACCTGCCGCTGCTGGCGGTAATCCGCCTTCAGCAGCTTGCCCATGGCGAAGTCCAGATCGAGCTCTTCCAGGGTAGTCAGGACCCTGTAACGCGCTGCATACAGCTCCGAAAGGCGGCGCTCCAAGGCCGACGCATCGGCCACGGCACCATCCATGAAGAGCGGCCGTGCAACATAGGCGCCGGCGACGAGCGCCATGGCCAGGCCAATCATGATCGAACCAGGATCCATACCGGGATTCCTCTCTATGCAGCTTCGAGGGGCTCCGCCCTGAAGCGTCGATATGGCTAACTGCCCGCTGCTTCCGCCGCCAGCACGCCCTCGAGCTGCTCGGTGATTTCACTAAGCGACGTATAGGGGCCGATCTTGAAGGCTTTCAGGCGGCCATCCGGCCCGAGAATGTAGGTCTCCGGAACTCCCCGGACGCGGAAGACCTGCGAGATGCTCGTGCCCAGGTCCGGCCCGTTAGGATAGGTGATGCCGAACTTTTTAAGGTAGGCCTTGGCCTCGCGCTCGGTGTCCACATAATTAACCCCTAGGAAGACCACTCCTCGATCGTGGTAGATCTGGTAGGCCTGCTCGAGCTCGGCCGCCTCTTGCTCGCAGGGTTTGCACCAGGAAGCCCAGAAGTTGACCAGCACCACCTGTCCGCGGAATTCGGCGAAAGGGATCTGTTCGCCTTCGAAGCCATGGAAAACCAAGTCAGCGGGGACTTCATCTCCCACCTGGATGTGCCCTTCCTGGGTGCGGATCAGGCCCACGCCCAGAATTGCCAGCAGCCCCAGGACCACAACCCACACCAATACCACACCCCAGCGCCGGCGGGGGTGCGATTCGTGCTGCAGGTCGTTCTCAGGTGTCTTGTTCATCTCGACCCTCACCGGATCAGGCATCATCGCCTCGCTCCATGCGTCGCAGTTCCTCCTCCACGCGGGCAATGTAGGGGTCCTCCGGCGGCGCCTGCGTTTCGATGGGCTGCGCGGCTGCCGCCCGCCAGGAGCGCAGCGCCCGCGCCAGCACCCATGCGCCCGCCAGGAATGCCACCGGCGGCAGGATGTAGACTAGCCAGTTCAGGCCTTGTGCGGGCGGCGTTGCCAGCACACGTGCCCCATACTGCTGCACGAAGTATTGCTTGATCTGCTCCTCGTTCCACCCTTGAGCGAGTCGCTCGCGGATCATCGCCCGCCATTGCTCGCAGGCCTGCGTCGGGCAGACATCCAGGGGTACGTTCTCGCACACCGGACAGTACAGCTCGCGGGCGATGGCGTTCACCTCATCATCGGTGGGGCCTTCGCCCTGGGCGCTCACCGGGGCGGCAACTGCCAGCAGTATCGCCCCCATGAGCGCACCCCAAGCCAGCCAAATCAGAAGCCTCTTGCTCATGGCCGCCTCCGTTTCAGGCCCGAACGGCGCGCGCCCGCGCCGATACCCGCACGGGGACAGGTTCAGGATCCCGGTCGGGCCAGGCCGCCACCACCGTGCCCAGGATGAACACCAGCCCGCCCAGCCATACGAAGTTAACCAGCGGGTTGTGATAGACCTTGAAGGTCGCACCCTGCGCACCGATCGGCTCCCAGCCCACCATCAGCACGTAGAAATCGTCCTCCAGCGTGGAGCGCACGCCGGGGATGGTCACAGGCTGCTGGGAGGCATAGTAGTAATCTTTGCGAGGATAAAGCTCGCCGGCGTACTCGCCGTCCTCATAGACCGAGACCACTGCCCGGGTCACATTGCGGCCATCTAGAGTGTCGAATTGGGAGAGGGCATCGAAGGTCATCACATAGCGGCCAAGCGTAAGCTGTTCCCCTTGCGCCAGCGTGGCCTGAGTCTCGGTCTGGAAGAGTTCGATGCCGATGATGCCCAGCCCCATGAGCACGACGCCCAGATGGATGACATAGCCACCATAGCGCCGGCGGTTTCGGCCTGCCAGCCGCCAGAGCGACTGGAATAGGTTTTCGCCATGGCGGGCATGCCGCGCCCGCGCCGCCCGCCAGAACTCATAAAGAGTCACCAAAGTGACGAAGCCCAGGATCCAGTAACCTAAAATGGCGCCATAATTCGAAAGCCCCTGCCACAGGAGCACCGCAGGGATGACCAGCGACGCCAGGGCCGGCTTCCAAAGTCCCCGCCCGAGTGTTTTCCATGTGCTTCGTCCATAGGCCGAGAGCGGAGCAATCCCCATCAGCAACAAGAGACCCAGAAAGAGTGGCGCTGTGGCCCGCTCGTAGAAAGGCGGGCCCACGGTCACCTTCTGGCCTGTAAACAATTCCGAGATGAGCGGGAAGATCACACCCCAGAAGCAAACCGCCAGGACACCCATGAAGAGCAAGTTGTTGAGCAGGAAGAGCGCCTCGCGGGAGAGCATCGATCCGAGTGTGTTCTCACCCTTGAGCGTCTCCCAGCGGTTGAGCAGCAGGCTCAGCGATGCCACCGTGGTGATCCCAATGAAGGCGAAAAACATGGGGCCGATGGCGGATTGGGCGAAAGCATGCACGGACGAGAGCACGCCCGAGCGCGTCAGGAAGGTGCCGAAGATCACCAGAGCATAGGTGAGGATGATGAGCACCATGTTCCAATGCTTGAGCATGCCCTTCTTCTCCTGCACCATCACCGAGTGCAGGAAGGCCGTGCCCGTCAGCCAGGGCATAAAGGCGGCGATCTCGACGGGGTCCCAGCCCCAATAGCCACCCCAGCCAAGGACATCATAGGCCCAGCGGCCGCCCAGAATCAGGCCCAGCGAGAGAAACAACCAGGCCACTAAAGTCCAGCGGCGGGTGATGCGGATCCAGCGATCGTCACTCCGCCCGGTGGCGAGCGCCGCCATGGCGAAGGCATAGGGGATGACGAAAGCCACGAAACCCAAATAGAGCATCGGCGGGTGGATCACCATGCCCGGATGCCGCAGCAAGGGATTCAGGCCCTGCCCATCGTGAGGGGTAACCGGCACCGCTCCCGGAGGTGTGAACATGGCCGCCACCTGTCCCCCATCCGATGTTAGGTATAGCCGCCCAAAGGGGTTCTCGAAGAAGATCACCAAGCTTAGGAAGAAGGCCAGTGTCAGCATCGTCACAATCGTGACCCAGGGCAGCAATTCCTGGTCGCGGTGCCATTTTCGCATGCCCGAGGCGGTGGCGAAGGCCGCCATCAGCCAGGACCAGAAGAGCAGCGAGCCCTCCTGCCCTCCCCAAAGCGCTGTGACCTTCAGATAGGTGGGCATGGTGCGACTGGTGACCGAGGCCACATAGCGAATCTCATAGTGATCGGTCACGAGCAAAGTGATGAGCGCCAGCGAGGCCAGCGTCAGCAGCGGAAAGGTGAGCAGCTTGGCCCGCCGGGCGCTCTCGACAAAGGCTGGCCGATTCTTCCGTACGCCATAGAATGCCGCGGCCGCGCTGTAGAGCGCGGCCAGGAAGGTGATCAGGGTTGCGAAATAACCGATATTGGCCAACACGCGCACTCTCTCCTCACAAAGATCCCCGCGCAGCAGCAAGCCGTACCGGGGCCTGCGACGTTCGAGCCTCAGCCCTCCTGCGCCTGTAGCGGGATTTCCTCCTCGTAGCGGGTGGGGCACTTCAGCAGCAGTTCATCGGCGTAGAAGACCCCATCCTCTCCCAGCCGCCCAGTCACAATCGCCTGGGCCTCGTGCCGCATCAAATCCGGCATCGGACCGATGTAGACCACCTCCAGGCGGCTGGAAGACTCGTCCTCCACCGCTCGGTGCAGCACCTCGGCCAGACCACCGGCATCCTCGATCTCGTCCGGATCGGCCGGCACATTGGCCATCGTGAAGCGCAATGTGAGGTTCTGGGCGTCATACTCGATGGAATCGCCGATAATGGCGCCTGCGATTTTGAGGTCGCGATCGCGCATGCTCTCCCCTTTGGCGATGAGTTCATCGATGGTCATGTAATACTGGGCTGCGGCCTGGGTGGAGGAGGCGATCAGGTATATCACCGCCGCCACAATAAGCAAACCACCGATCAGGAACTTGGCCCTTCCATCGCCAGCCGCCTGGATACCTTCCTGCATTTCTTTCTCCTCCGTGCGACTTCCGGGCAGCCGGCCCGAGAAGCGCAGCGATTCTAACAGATGCAAGGCGCTTGCGGACCTATCCCAGCCGATATCCGGCGCGCCGCGCCTTGCGCACTCCGCGGGCCGTTAGAAGTTTGCCATAGCAGGATTAATGGCAAATGAGTTCGATGCGGCGATACCCTCCACCTCATTCCCAACCTATCAGACAACCACCGAGAACGGCTTCGCTGGCTTGGCCGAAGGTGATGAAAATCACAGTCCAGAGATGATCCGCTGTACTCTTTGCGTGCGATAACAATAGGGTACTATCCTAGTGATGGTAATGGGGTTTATGCCCCATTATTCTTTGGGTGCATTTCCCATCGGATTCTTGCGTCACGCAGCAACCTGATGCTATTGCATAATGGAGAGTGGCATGGGTAGAAGCCATGGATCATTTTCGGGCAAGCCTTGGATCACCTTTGGGGCGACCTTCGCGCTGTGCTTGATCCTGGGTGCCTTTTGGGGGCTGGTCGAACCCGCAGATGCATCCCCGGCCCCAAAGCCCTTCCCTCAGGAAGGAGGTTATGCTGGCCCGCAAGCTTGCGCGGTATGTCATGAAGATATTCATTCACAATGGGCAGACACACGCCACGCCAAAGCCTTCTCCTCGCCGATCTTTCAGCAAAATTGGGAGGAGCTGGGCAGCCGTTTCAATTGCCTGGAGTGTCACACCACCGGCTACGACGCCGAGGGCGGACGCTATGCTTTCGAGGGGGTCACCTGCGAGGCCTGCCACGGTCCATTCCAGGAGGGCCATCCCATCGAGAGCATGCCGGTCTCGCCAGATCAGGAACTTTGCGCCTCATGCCACAAGATGACAAGCGATGAGTGGCAAGCAAGCCCCCATAGCAAGGCAGGCGTGCAATGCCAGGACTGTCATAACCCCCATTCTCAGAAGCCCCTTGCCTCTTCAGCCAGCGAACTTTGCGGCAATTGTCACCGGGATATGGGATCCTCCTTCACACACGGCACGCATGCCCAATCGGGCCTGGAATGCAGCGATTGCCACATGTACACCCTCCCAACCACAGACGCTCCCATCGAGGGACTGGCGGCCACCGGTCACACCTTCACTGTGGGTTCCGAAGCCTGCATCGGATGCCATCGGGATACCGTGCACACCCGCAATGTGATCTTGGAACTGAGCGGCGAGGTGCAAAGCCTTGAAACCGTGGACATTGGGGATCTGCAGCAGCAGATCACGGAACAGGCTCAGCAAATCGAGAATCTGGAAGCGCGTGCGACCGTCCGTCTCTACACCGGCTTGGTCCAGGGGGCTATTGTGGGGCTTGCCACAGGCGCCGTGGCTGCCTGGATCGTATCACGCCGGATCGAGGTGATCGAGGAAACACTCGAGGACAGCGAGAATGAGTAGGAAGAGAAAGAGGGTACAGGTCCGCCTCAATCGGCGCGATTTTGCCAAGATCGCAGGCACGGCCTCCGGATCAGCAGTCGCGGCTTACTTGGTCACCACCGGCCCTTTCTCCCCTTTTGGGAGCCTCAAGCGCAAGCAGATTTCGCCTGAGGAGCAGGAGACCGTTGCGAGGGGTGAGCTTCGTTGGGGCATGGTCATCAACCTTGACAAGTGCATTGGCTGCGAATACTGCCTGCGCGCCTGCTCTGCGGTTAATGATGTCGCCCCGGATAAGCCATGGAACATCGTCATGGAGGACCGCACCCGTACGGGTAGGCGCTATTTCTTCAGTCGTCCCTGCCTTCATTGCCAGCACGCCCCCTGCGTCGACGTCTGCCCGGTCCAGGCGACGTACGTCCGAGAGGACGGGATCGTCATCATGGACTATGAGCGCTGCATTGGCTGTCGATACTGCGAGGTTGCCTGCCCCTACGATGCCCGAAAATTCAATTGGGAGGCCCGCAAGGATGAGAATCCCTACGTCCCCACCTGGGGTACCCCGGAAGTCGAGCGGCGTCCGCGGGGCGTGGTGGAGAAATGCACCTTCTGCGCACATCGCATCGATAAAGGCCTCGAAAAGGGACTTGTTCCGGGACGGGACTGGGAAGCCACACCCGCTTGCGTGAATATCTGTCCAGTGGACGCCAGAGTCTTCGGCAATTTGAACGATCCCAACAGCCAGGTTTCCCGTCTGATCGCCTCCAACTCCACTGTGCGACTGCGAGAAGATCTTGGCACAGAACCCAGCGTCTACTACATCATGCCGCGGGAGCAGGAGCTTTCGTCATGACCGCTATCAGCCCTCCCAGAAAACGCTTCGGCATCACACTCGGCCTGGTTGCATGGTTCGGCCTGATCGGCCTGTTGCTTCTTATCGGTTTGGTATCCGCCTTCTTCGTGCTGCGCGATGGTTTGGTGATCACAAACCTTAGCGACTCGGTCCCTTGGGGTCTCTGGATTACCATAGATCTTTCCTCCATCGCCCTTGGCGCCGGCGCCTTCACGCTTTCAGCCATGGTCTACATCTTCGGGCTTAAGCGTTTCCGACCGCTCGTTCGCCTGGCGGTCTTCGTGGGCGTGATCGGCTATACCTCTGCACTCCTCACATTGGTGATGGATATCGGCCGACCGGACCGCTTCTGGCATCCCTGGGTCTATTGGAACGTGCATTCGGTGCTTTGGGAAATCACCTGGTGCATCACGCTTTACCTCACGATTTTGCTAGTGGAATTCACGCCCGTCATCGTTGAGACTCCCCTTTTCGATCGTTGGCCCCGTCTCAGGCGCTTGGGACACTCGATCCACCGTGTCGCCCCTGCCTTGGCAGTAGCCGGGCTGCTTGTCTCTCTGCTACATCAATCTTCGCTGGGGGCCACCTATGGCATCATCAAGGCCAGGCCCATCTGGTTTAAGCCGAGCATGCCGATCATGTTCATCATATCGGCAGTGGCCGTAGGGCCTGCGGCAACCATGGCCGTTGCTTTGATCATCGAATGGGTGACCGGGCGGAAAACAGTTGACCACAGCCTCTTGCGCACGATCGCCCGTTTCAGCGGATTGGCTCTTCTGATCTACACTTATATTAAATTCTGGGATTTGGCAGCCGTAAGCTATTATGCCCATTCTCCCGGCGCCGAAAGGGCATTTGAGATCCTGAGCAAGCACACTCCCTATAGCTTCGGATTCTGGGTGGGAGAGGTTTTCATCGGCCTTGTCGTTCCGGTCGTGCTCTTCCTTGTCCCACGTTTCAACCGTAACCCGCTTGCGCTCGTGGGAGGGGCCTTAGCTGCCTCTTTGGGGATCGTCATCAACCGCTGGAACGTTACCGTGTCGGGTCTGGTCGTCCCTCAGGATTACTTTCCTGGCTCCGGCTACCAGTTGGCCCCCGGCTCCTACGCGCCCAGTCTGGCAGAGTGGGGTGTGGCGCTCGGCGTCATCGGATACATCCTGTTCGCCTTCACCCTCGCCGTTCACTTTCTGCCCCTCTTCCCCAAAGGAGTCGACTGACGACTCTCGGGCACCCGAACGCGATTTCCCCCCGACTTTCTGCTCTCCAAGCTATTTTTCCGCAAAGGGGGTAAAATGACCTACATTGTCGGCTGCGGTTGCTGACCAAGGAGGAGACTACATGCGCCGACGTATCGCCTTTCACATCAGGAACTTCTTCTTCCCGCCCTCGGACTCCTCTCTCGGGGCGCGTGCCCTCCCCTATATCATCTTGGGGTTGCTTACCCTCATTGTGCTCATCGCCGGCGCCTACGCCTGGGATTACACCAACTCGCCCGAATTCTGCGGCACGGCCTGCCATACAATGCCTCCTGAGTTCACAGCGTATTTGGTATCCCCCCATGCACGCGTGGATTGCGTCGATTGTCATATCGGCCGCGGCTTCATCGCCACCCGCATCACCCGCAAGGCCGGCGATGTCAAGCATATCGTCGCCACGGCCTTCAAGACCTATGAGTTCCCCATTCGGGCCGAGTCGCTCCGGCCGGCGCGCGAGACCTGCGAGAAGTGCCACTTCCCGCAAAAATTCTCGGATGACAGCCTGCGCGAGATCAAGCGCTTCCTGCCCGATACCGAGAACACGCCGCAGAGCATCTACCTCACCCTCAAGACCGGCGGGGGGTCGAAGCGCGAGGGACTGGGGCGCGGCATCCACTGGCATATCGAGAACCCGGTGCTTTACTACGCCCTCGACGACCATGACCAGGTGATCCCCTATGTGCAGGTGGTCAACGAGGATGGCAGCGTCGTCGAATATATCGACGTCGAATCCGATTTCGATCCCTCTCAGATCGACCCTTCCCAGATGGAGCAGATGGACTGCATCACCTGCCACAACCGCATCACCCACTTAATCTACCCCCCCGAGGACACGATCGATCAGTTGATGGCCCGGGGGCAGATCTCTCCCGAGATCCCCGAGATCCGCCGGCAGGCGGAAGCGGTCTACCATCTGGACTATGCTTCGATCGGATCCGCCATGGCCGGCATCGAGGGGCTGCGGGCCTTCTATCAAACCTACTATCCGGACTTCTATGCCGCCAATGAAGCCCTGGTCACGCGGGCGATCGAGGCGCTCCAAAAGGCCTACAGCAATAGCGTCTTCTTGGAGCAAAGAGTCGACTGGGCCAGCCATCCCACCAACACCGGTCATAAGGACTCGCCCGGCTGCTTTCGCTGCCACGATGGCAAGCATCTCAATGGCCAGCAGGAGGCCATCCGGCTCGAGTGCAATCTCTGCCATTCCGTGCCGGTCGTTGCCGGCCCGGAGGACTTCGTGGTGCGGATCGAGATCAGCCGCGGGCCGGAGCCCGAATCGCACATCAACCCGAATTGGATCGCCCTACATTACGAAGCCTTGAATGAATCCTGTGAAGCCTGCCACACGACCGGTAACCCGGGCGGCGCGGACGACAGCTCCTTCTGCTCGAACAGCGCCTGTCACGGCACGGCCTGGGTCTACGCCGGCTTCGACGCCCCCGCCCTGCGCGAGATCCTGGCGGATCAGATCGCCCAACTTGCGCCTCCAACGCCGACCGCCCTACCGCCTACAGATGGCGGGCCGCTCACCTTCGAGGCCCGCATTGGACCGATGCTGTCGGGCAAGTGCGGCTCCTGCCATGGCGAGGGTGGCCTGGCCGGGCTCAACCTGCTGGCCTACGAAGGCCTGATGGCCGGTGGGCAAGGCGGCCCGGTGATCGTGCCGGGTGATCCGCAGGGCAGCCTGCTGGTCCAGAAGCAGCTCGGCGAGACACCCCATTTCGCGCAACTCACGCCCCAGGAACTCGACCAGGTGACGGCCTGGATCGAGGCCGGCGCGCCGGATTCCTGACAGGGAACGGGGCTATAGGACAAATGGCCCATCGCACGATGGGTCATTTGTTACATTAATCCCAAATGAGTGGGACACTCCGCACTCGCCTATCCTTGGTTTGCATTCTATGCTACATTACTGAATGTCGCACGTCACTTCCCTTTGCCTATCCAACATGTCTGCATCACCGAGGGAGGGGCTTGCACGGAATGCCACAGACCATAGGCAAGATGCTCTCGCCAGCCATGCCGTGAGGCCCAAACGTGCGCCGAGGGGAAGGAGGTATGAGGACCTCCTTCCCAACGACAACCCACACTGAGTAAAGGAGGAGAATGCCTAAGATGAAAAAGACTCCTTTCATCGTGTTGGTCTTGCTGGGCGCGGCCCTGATCCTGGCTGCCTGCGGCCCCGGCGAGACGCCAACACCCATCACCATCGTCGAGACCGTGGAGGTCCCCGTCACAGTGGAACCGGAGGAGACCGTCGAGGCCCCCTTCCTGGAACTTTGGAAGGGCTCGGGCCACGCCGACGCCTCTGCGGAGGCCTTCCGCCACTGGGACGAGGACGACCCGCAGGAAATTCCCACCTCGTGCGCCAAGTGCCATAGCGAGTATGGCTATCTGGACTTCATCGGCGCCGACGGCTCGGAGGCCGGCGTGGTCGACCAGGCGGCACCCATTGGCTCGGTCATCACCTGTGTGACCTGCCATAACGACGTCACCATGCAGATGGACAGCGTGGTGATGCCCTCGGGTGTCGAACTCACCGGCTTGGGCGATGAATCCCGCTGTATGCAGTGTCACCAGGGTCGCGAGTCCACGGTCAGCGTGAATGCGCGCATCGAAGAAGCCGGCGTGGAGGACGATGCCATCAGTGAGGATCTTGGCTTTGCCAACATCCACTACTACGCCGCCGCGGCCTCGAAGTACGGCACACTGGCGAAGGGTGGCTACGAGTACGAAGGCAAGTCCTACGACGGCAACTTCACCCACGCCGAGTCTTACGACACCTGCATCGATTGCCACAACCCGCACACGCTGGAGGTGAAGGTCGCCGAGTGCACCGCCTGCCACACCGGTGTCTCGGAGGTCGAAGACCTGAAGGACGTGCGCATGCCCGGCTCGCTGGTGGACTTCGACGGCGATGGCGATCTCGAAGAGGGCATCTACTACGAGATCGTCGGTCTCCAGGAGAAGCTCTACGAGGCCATCCAGGCCTACGCCACCGAAGTGGCCGGCACGCCCATCGTCTATGACGCCCATGCATATCCCTACTTCTTCATCGACACCAACGCCAATGGGGCCGTGGATGAGGGAGAGGCAGCCTATCCCAACAAGTACGCAAGTTGGACGCCGCGGCTCCTGAAGGCAGCCTACAACTACCAGGTCTCCCAGAAGGACCCCGGCGGCTTCGCCCATGGTGGGAAGTACATCATCCAACTGCTCTGGGACTCGATCGAGGACCTGAACAGCGCCATCTCCGTCCCAGTCGACCTGGCCGGCACGCAACGCATCGACCACGGCCACTTCGCCGGCTCGGAGGAGGCCTTCCGCCACTGGGATGAGGATGAACCGCCGGCGGTCCCGGCGAGCTGTAGCCGCTGCCATTCCGCCGAAGGTCTGCCACTCTATCTGACCGAGGGCGTATCCACCACCCAGCCGATCTCCAACGGCTTCAAGTGCTCCACCTGTCACAACGATCTGACAGAATGGACGCGCTACGAAACCGGCCCGGTGACCTTCCCCAGCGGCGCCACGGTCGACAGCGGCGACGCCAACATGAACCTGTGCATGAACTGCCACCAGGGCCGTTCCTCCGCGGCTTCCGTGGAGGGTGCCGTGGCAGGCCTCGCGCTGGATGCGGTCTCCGAGAATATCCGCTTCATCAACATCCACTACTTCGCCGCGGGTGCCACCATCTTCGGGACCGAAGTTCAGGGCGGCTATGAGTACCCCGGCAAGACCTACGTCGGTCGCTTCGAACACGTCGGGCCCTACAGCACCTGCACCGCCTGCCATGACACGCACCAACTGACGGTCAAGGCGGAGCAGTGCGGCGCATGCCACGAGGGCGTCGAGAGTGTGGAGGATCTCGAGAAGATCCGCATCTCCACCGTCGACTATGATGGCGACGGTGACACCACCGAAGGGCTGGCGGGCGAGATCGCCACGATGCGCGAGGCGCTCTACGCCGCCATCCAGGCCTACGCCGAGGGCACCGGCAACCCCATCGTTTACGACTCTCACGCTTACCCGTACTTCTTCGCAGATACGGATGCCGACGGGCAGCCGAGCCCTGGGGAGGCCAACTACGGCAACCGCTATCAGGCCTGGACACCGCGCCTGCTCAAGGCTGCCTACAACTACCAGTACGCCACCAAGGATCCGGGCGCCTTTGCCCACAACGGCAAATACACGCTCGAGCTGCTCTACGACAGCATCCAGGATCTGGGTGGCAGCGTGGCCGGCATGGTGCGGCCCTAGCGACAGATAACGCTGGCGAGAGACAACTCAGGGGCTGCCCATTTGGACAGCCCCTGATCTATTTCTCTCCAAGATGGAATGGGCTCACCGGCGTGTCCTCACCCAGAATCACCGGTTGCTCTGCCGACGCCAGTGCCTCGGCCAATGCGGGTGCATTTTTAGGCTCGGGGTACACCTCTGCCGGATTGTGCACATGGTAGGCATGGGGGATGGATTGCAGGTTGCCAGGCGTGCCCCGCAGCTGAAATCCCGCCTGGTGTGCCTCTTGAAATCATTGGGGCTTGGTCATGGGGCATACAGCGTATGACCGAACTGCTCGATGTGCCCAATAGACCCAAGCCCTGAAAGCGGCTACGCTTAGATTGGGATGACAATGTAATCGTTGGAGAAGGAGGCCGGGTATGAGAAGGCTAAGAAATGCTATTGTTGTTGCAGCATGGATCGCGCTCTTGGCTGTACCTGCGGCGGCCTTGGGGCTCGGTGGCGTGGCGCTCCTCGACGAGAGACTCGGCTCCTGGTTGCAAGGTCCACTCACGATGGATTGGCGCCGCGTGGCCACCGAAGTCGCCGCCCGCTGGCCCGAGGGCCTGGGTATGGCATTAGGTATGGGCACACTCCTGATCCTGCTCTGGCTAGAGTCACTGCGGCGGACGAGCGCCCGGAACACTTCTGCCTGATGGAACACAACCTGGGCAAGCAATTGGAGCTGCACTGGGCTGCCGGTGCGGCTCCTATGCTTGATTCCCGCCGGAGATCATGGCTCGATGATCCCTTTGCGGATGGCATACTTCACAAGCTCCGTTCGCGAATGCAGATTGAGCTTGCGCATGATATTCTCTCGGTGGCGGGCGACTGTCTTCGGACTTATCTCCAGTAGTTCTCCGATCTCAGCATTGGTGGCTCCCTCCGCAAGATGCACAAGAACCTCCCCCTCGCGCTCTGTGAGTCCATTCATCTCTCTGGCGCGCCTGCTCTCCTTATCCTGCCGGAGGTAGTCATCTACCAGGAGCGTGGCCAGGGAGGGGTATAGATAGACCTCTCCCCGGGCAGCCGTCCGAATGGCAGTGAGTAGCTCATCGGGCGCAGCGCGCTTGGGGACATAGCCCATCGCCCCCGCCTCTAGCATCTTGAAAAAGTACTCCTGGTCCTCATGGATTGTGAGGGCCACGATAGCAATTTCCGGATCGATTTGCTTTAATTTTCGCGCCGCCTCAATCCCAGAGAGGTCCGGAAGGCCAATATCCAGAACAACCAAATCGGGACCTGCTTGCATCACAATATCCACCGCCTCTTGAGCCGTCCCCGCCTCGCCGATTATGACAATATCCTCTTCATTCTCGAGCAACATACGCAAGCCCGAGCGCACAACGGCATGGTCATCAACAAGAATCAGCCGAATCGACATCCTCAACCCTTCCTCTCCCAGTTCTTGGAACCACAACCTCAATGAATGTCCCTTCACCAGGCCTGGATCGCAACTTGAAATGCCCACCGAAAAGAATCGCCCGTTCTTGCATGCCGATCAATCCTAGCGAATCCCGCCCCGCAAACTGTATGCTCTGAGCATCGAAGCCACAGCCATCATCCCTGATATATAGGCCAACTTCCTCGGCATCAAATTCCAGCCTCACCCACACGTGCTGCGCATTGGCGTGCTTAATCACATTGGTCAGAGCCTCTTGCGCCACTCGAAATAGCGCTGTGCTGACGTCATGAGCAATTTCCTGGGCTTGGCCGCGCACCTCGAACTCCACATCCAGAGGAGGCGCCCGCATTGAGATCTCGCCGAGGTACCAGCGCAAGGCGGCCGGGAGTCCCAGATCATCGAGGTGGGAGGGGCGCAGATCTGAGATAATGCGCTGAATCTCCACCAGGGAATGTTCCACAAGCTGCTCTAAATGTCTCAGTTTCTCGGCTTCTTTATCAGGGTCGCCACGCAGAGACGCGCTAAGGCCTCTCAAACCCATCCCAAGAGCCGTCAGCGTCTGTCCGGTCTCGTCATGCAACTCCCTGGCGATGCGCCGGCGCTCTGACTCCTGTGCGGAGACAATGCGCCTGATAAGATCGCCGCGCAGAGCCTCTCTGCGCTGTGCAGCCTCCAAGCGCTCCTGTTGCAGACGCTCGATTTCATCCTTCATCTCGAATTCGAACTCCCGCAGCAACCTCAAGATAAAATATGCGATGGCGCCGGCGGCCAGGGCCCTCAGGAGCTGCACCGGGAAGCCCGTCAAACTCTGAAAGAGTTCCTCGTTGATATAGGTAGAAGGCGGCAGCGGTGTCTTGCGAGCAAAAAGCTGCCCTACCGCTCCATACACAGCAAAAGAGACCGCGACCCAGGTGCAATACTTTCCCCGGTAGTCCCGGCCCTCCTGCTTGAACTTGATGCATTGCAGCCGGAATCCCAAAGCCGCCAATAGCGCTGATGGCATGGCAATGAAATAGCGAGCCAGCATGCCCGCTACCGCCCATGCCTGCTCTGCCGAATAGCGGCCTGCCAGCGCTAAGGATGCGATGCCCCAAGAGCAGAGCAAGAGCAGGGGGGGCAGGAATTGGGCCCGCGGGTAACGACCCCGGGAGTCCATGATCGTCACACCTATGAATGGAAGGGGCAGAAAGGAGACCGCCAGCAAAGCCACGCGCAAGCGCATGAAACTGAGCGGCGAGATGACTTCTGCCGGGACCAATCCTAGCTTTCCAAACATCTCGACCCACTCATGCAGACCATGCAGAAGGCCAAATATAGCCAGGGCGCGCAGCGCCTTCTGGAAATAGGCGTGCGGCGCTCGGCCGGCCTCCAGGGCCGTGGCAAAGCCCATGCTAAAGAAGGCCAGGCCATAAACGAAGAAAATCAATGCGGTGGCTAGATCGGTCATATCAAGGCCAACTGGGTTCTCTACCCCACATGTAGTCTAGCAGACCCGCGCGTTTCGTCCAAAGGATAGAGGTCAGCCCGGTGGGAGATGGAATTCCATACTTGGATGGACGAGCGAGAAGGATGGGTCTAGTGACGGAGCTGTGCACCGCAGCGCCGGCAGAATCGGTCGCTGGCGCTCGCCTGGGTGCCACAGACGTGGCAATAGGCTGGAGCGATCTCGTCGCTCGCCGGCCGCTGGGCTCTCCTTCGCGGTCGGCGCCGCCTGGCCGGGGCCGGTTCGGCCCGCATGCGCAGGTATACAGCCACGCCGGCGCCGATCAGCAGCACCCCGAGGCCGCCAAAGAGATAGGGCATCAGTGCTGCCAAGTCCGGCGTTCCGCCCTGGGTCGATTCCGGACGCTGCAGGCTGGGGGGAGCTATGACGGCATCAACCGTCAGGGTGTCATCGTCTCTGGCATAGTCAAAGGCCACTGTCACCAGATCTCCGGCGGCCTTCGGCCCCAGACCCGCCCAGGAGTAGCTGAGACCATCCTCCCCGACGCGCACGGCCCCGGCCGGCGTGACCCGCAAGCCCTGCGCGCCTGGGGGATGCTGGATTTCGTAACCGAATTCATCCAGGTCGACGCCTCCCGGCCAGAGGAAGCTGAAGCTCCGCTCGCGACCCTCTCCAACCAGCGGAAGATATAACTCCACCTGAAAGAGGGGTGAATCGGTGGTGAGCGTGATCCAGGCCCACTGCCCGCTCAGAATCCGTTCGTACTCCGTCAGGTAGAGATTGCGATCCGATCCTACGGTTGCCACGGCGTGCGGCTCTCCCGCCTCCGCGGGGATTGGCAGGCTGACCTGCGCCGGGAGTGCGGTCTCGGGAGGAAGCTGGGCGCGATAGATGACCAGCGCCGCGGGCTGATCGTACTCGGGCCAGATGGCCACCTCTAGCCACGCCAGAGGTTGGCCTGCGGCGGGAGGGCTCAACGGCTCCGCCATCCAAGGACCCGGCTTGGTGTAGGAAAAGGACAGCTGCGCAGCCTCGTCCGCGGACCTTCTCCCCAACTCCATGCGCGTATAGGTAAGGCCATCCTCACCCAGCGCCGTCTCCCCTGAAGGCGAAACCTGAAACCCCTCGCTCCCCAATGGGTGCATAATCTCGAACTGCAGATCATCAATGTCCAGGCCCCCTGGCCAGCGGACGGTCATCGAGCGAACTTGGCCCTCCACATGCAACGGGGCATAGTATTCGAGCCATACGCCGGTGGTCTCGACTTCGACCGCGATCCAGGCCCACTCCCCCTCAACCACTCGCTCCCAGGAGACTCGGTCATCCAGGCTGCCATCCGGGTGCCAGGCGGCCACTGCGTGAGGCTCGCCCACGGAGGCCGGGATTGGCAGCCGCACCCGGGCCGGCAGCGATGCGCCGGGGTCCAGCCGCAGCAAGTACATCACCAGGGTCGCGGGCCGATCATACTCCGGCCATATGGCGATCTTGAGGCTGTCGGCAGGGGGTGATTCTTGTGCCGCCAGCGCCATGCTTGGGGTCAGAAGCAGCGTCAGGGCGAAGATGAGTGGCAGGATGCGCCGCATGCAGGATCAGGCCTTTCGATAGTAGAGGATCAAACCCAGAATCACCACGACCGCCATCCCCGCCACGATCGCCGCGCTGGCGGTTGGACCGAGCGGGCCCTGTGGAGGCGGCGCCGGTGTGGGCAGGCTCTGGACAGGGTTCAGGCTTAGAATGTAGGCCGCCAAATCGGCGATTTGCTCTTCCGTGAGCGGCCCACCCTCAGCCTGCGACCAGGCCGGCATCACCGTGCCCGGGATGCCCTCGGCGATCACCTCGAGCAGGTAGACCTGGGGCTGGTTGCCTGGCCAACTCTTAGCCAACGGCCAGCCAAAGCCCCCCGCGGCCCGCTCACCATGGCAGGCAGCACAATTATAGGCGAAAATCGGTGCCCCTCGGCCCGGATCTCCCTCCATGTCCGCCAGCGTGGGCAGCGGCTGCGGCACGAAGGTCGGCGCCGTTGCAACCGGCCCCGTGCCTCCCAACACGCCCAGTATATAGGCCGTGATGTCCTCGATATCGGAGGCAGTCAGGGGCCCGCCCTTCTCCTGAGACCAGGCCGGCATCACACTGCCGGAGATGCCCTCGGCGATGATCTGCGCCATGGCCGCGTCTGGCCGAATGCCCGCGAAGGCTTGCAGCCTGGCGCCCACCCGCCCCTGCGCGTCCTCGCCATGGCACATGGCGCAATTCTCCAAGTAGAGCTTGGCCCCGCGTTCAGGGTCTCCGCCCTCCTGGGCCGCGGCCGTGGCAACGCCCAGGAAAGTCATTAGCGCCAAAACAGCCAGGGCGATGATCCATCTGGAACGCATGCCTCGCCTCCTGCCACTCGAAACCTGCCCCTCGCTCATTTCTTGATTCTCGCTTCTCGACCCTGGACGCCCTTGGCGCGGAGGCGATATGGTCGAGCTGCGGCTCTTGGGTTCACCATACCCAGAACTCAGCGCAGGCTGAGCATATAGGCCACCAGGTCGGCGATCTCCTGGGGCGTCAATCGCTCACCGTAATTGTCGGGCATCACCCCGGCCGCATAGCCATCTGGAACATAGACCTTAGGAAGAACGGTCGATTCGACCAAGTACTCTTCGGGGGTCTGCGCACTGCCAGTGTAGTCAGGGGCCTGCAGGCGTGTTTCGGCCCTGGCGCCTATTCCCGGCTGGTCGCCTTCTGCAGCCCAGGGCGGACCCACGGCCGAGACTTCATGGCAGGCCGAGCAACCGGCCGCTCCTCCCGCCAGCGCTGCGCCGGCCTCGGGGTCCCCGGGCGGCAAGGGAGCCTTAATATCGGTCCCAAAGGCCTCGCCCGACGGCTGTGCCCCGGCGGGTTCACCACTCTCCAGCGCCACCCGCTCCCAATTCATAATGAAGGCCACAAGGGATTTGACCTGATCCTTCCGCAGCGGCCCGCCAAACTCCTGTCCCCATGTGGGCATGCGCTGAGGGTAGTTGGCGCCCGCGCTGGGGATGGGCCGCCCGGCGGCGATCACGCCCTCGAGGTAATCCTCCAACGTGCCGGTGTAGCCGATGTCCGCCAGCCACTGACCGTTGAAGAGATCGGCGGCGTTGATTGAGGGGGCGACGCCGGGGATGCCGCGCCCCTGAGGGCCATGGCAGCTGCGGCAGTTGCTCTCGAAGAGCGCCGCCCCGCGTTCGATGCTGCGGGATTCATAGGCCCGGGTGAAGGATTCCATTCGCTGCGGCTCGCCCACGGCCACGTAGGCCAGCACGCCGAGGGTGAAGAGCACGGCGAGAGTTCCCAATGCGATGTGCCATTTCATGCGCTACTCTCCCTGCCCGTAATTGCTATCGCGATGCAGATAGATGCTTTCACTGTATTCGCCGGGCTCTCCGGTCTCGGCATCCGTCCAAACGATACGCAATGTGATCTTCTTCAACCCGGGCTGCCAATCTTCGATCACCATGAAGCCCTCATGGCCCACACGATCCCCTGGCTGGATGTGCTCAAGCTCCCTCTGAAACTCGAGCAGCAGCTCATACAAGGTCCGGGTGGGCACATAGGGATATTGATCCGCCTCGTAAGTCCCTACTTCGAGCTCGTCCCAATCCGCAAGACGCACAGGCCCCGGATGGGTCTGAGGAAAGAGAATCGCCACCGCCTCCTGCTCCGGAGAGGTCTGCACTGCGTACCAGGGTGACCCCATATAAGAAAGCACGGCGAAGGCGAAGACCGTCAGCATGCCCGCCGTAAGCCCCACCCGCCGGTCGCCATAGCGGCGGCTTGGACCCACCTCGATGTAGGGGAGTACGGTCAGGAGACCGATGATCACGCCGGGCACGATCAGCCCCCAGATGACCTTGTCACCCAGCTTGAGCATGCCTTGCAGCCAGAGGAAGTACCAGGGTGAGGTGCTGTGCAGCGGCGTCACCAGCGGGTCGGCGTGGGGCTCCAGCGGTGCGTGGTAGAAGAGCGACGCCACCACCATGATCGCCACCAACGCCACCACATAGAAGATCTCGCGAGTGGCGATCGTCGGCAGGAAGTAGACCCGCCGATCGGTGGGAACCCGCTTGGCGGTGTCTTCCCCCACCTCCTCGGCCTCCGGCGGGAGGGAGTGTCCGTGGTGGATGACCTTGTAATAGTGCACGCCGAAGAAGATGATGCCTGCCAGCGGCAGGGCGACGACATGCAACAAATACCAGCGAAGCAACCCATTGGCGCCGAACTGAGGCGCGCCGCGCATGATCAGGTTGATCGTCTGCCCCACCACCTCGGGCGGGATGGCCTCCACCATGGAAACGCCGATCGTCACCGCCCACAGGCTGAGCTGATCCCAAGGCAGCAGGTAGCCGGAGAAGGAAAGGCCCCATGTAACCAGCAAGAGGATCACGCCTGTGAACCAGGTGAACTGTCGAGGCTTCTTGTAGGAGCCGGTGAGGAAGGTGCGCAGGGCATGCAACATCACCACCGCCACCATCAGCTCCGCACCCAGGCGGTGCATATCCCGCAGCAATCGGCCAAAGGGCACGTTGCTGAGGATGTTGAGCATGTTTTCGTACGCGAATTCGGGCGAGGGCGTGTAGTACACCATCAGCGCCACGCCGGTGATCACTTCCAGCACCAGGAAGAAGGTCGACAGCCAACCCAGCCGGAAGGTGGGGTAGATGCCGTTCACCAGTTGGTTGTAGTAGGTCGGCCGCATATGCAGCCAGAAGCCTTCGGAATGTGGCTTGAGGCGTGGGTTGGGTCGGCCGGGGGGATCATCGCGCAGCAGCGAACGCACATCGGCGATGTTCATCCCCGCAGTGATGCGGGTGACAACATCATCGGCGGCGTCGCGCAGCGCAGGCTTCAGCCCCTTGGCTTTGATCTCATCCAGAATGGGGATGTGCGGACGGAAGATCGCCATCGTTTAGGCCCTCCAGGTCTCAGATTCCTCCGCCGGGCTTGGCATTCGGGGCACCGACGATGCGTCGGCCGGTATCAACCCGCAGCGCAGCCGCCCCATCGGGCACGGGCGCTGGGCTGCCCTCCTGCGAGCCCATGGTTGGCTCGGTGCGGGCGAGCACGTTGCCCTGCGCATCCACGACTTCGACCGGGAAGACGTCCAGGTTGCGACGCGCTGGCCCATCGATGCGCGCCCCGGTCGGCAGGAACTTGGAGCCGTGGCAGGGGCACTCGAAGCGGCTGTTGGTGATCTCCCACTTGTACAGGCAGCCCAAATGGGTGCAGACCTTGTAGAGCGCCCGCACGCCGGGCTGCAGAGGGTAGTCATCGGGTTGGCGCTCATCGGCCTTGGCCTGGGGGCCCAGGTTCACAAGCCAGAAGCGCCCCTGGGGGAATTCCTTGGGGGGCGCGTCCGGCGCAGGCAATTCACTGATGGAAACGGTGAAGACGCCGCCGAATTCTCCCTCCCGGAAGCGCGGCACCAGAAACCAGATCACCGCCCCGCCTGTCCCCGCCATGGCGACCGCCATGGACATCGCCCACAAATAGTTCAGGAATTCTCTACGATTCAGGGGAATACGTGCCGGTGCATCGGCCTGGTCCGGCGCTGGGACCACCGCCTCGCTCATCAAGCTCTCCTTCGGCCATGTGTCGAACCGATGTCGTGGCCCCCGGGGAGGCGACCACGGCTCACCGCAATCGTGGTATTTGTAACATAGCCACCTATAGATGTCAATTTGCTCCGATTGGTATGCTTCAGGCCAAGGGTGGCCAAACCTATCCCGGTATAATAGGTCCATGACCTCGCCGCCTGGTAACCCTCCCATTCTGGTTGAAACCGCGCCGCAGCTCGATCGCGCTCTGCAGGCCATCACCCGCCAAGCGCGCTTCGGCCTGGACACCGAATCCAACAGCCTCTATGCCTACCAGGAGCGCGTCTGCCTGATTCAGGTCTCCATCCCTGGAACCGATTACCTGATTGACCCGCTTGCCTTGCCCGACCTGGCTCCCCTGGGCGAATTATTGGCCGATCCTTCAATCGAGAAGGTTCTCCACGGCGCCGAGTACGACGTGCTCTGCCTCCAGCGCGACTTCCGTTTTCGGTTGAGGAACCTGTTCGACACACGCATGGCCAGCCGCTCGTTGGGTTGGCCCCGCTCCGGGCTCGGCGATCTACTCGTGCGAGTCCTGGGGGTCACCATCAGCAAGCGCTTCCAGCGCGCCAATTGGGGCCGCCGGCCTCTGCCTCAAGAGATGCTGGCTTACGCCCGCCTGGACACCCATTACCTGCTCCCACTGCGCGACCATCTGGCTCGAGAACTCGAGACGGCCGGGCAGTGGGCGGCCTTCAAGGAATTATGCGCTCATCTGGCCGAACTGGAGGCCAAGGAGAACGGCTTCGATCCACAAGGATTCTGGCAGATTCGCGGCGCCCGGCACCTCTCAGCCCGGGGCCAGGCACTGCTGCAGGAGCTTTACCTGCTGCGCGACCAACTAGCGCGCGAACTGGATCAGCCACCCTTCAAAGTCCTCTCGGACCCCGGGCTGATTGCGCTCGCCAAGTCGCCTCCGCGCCGACAATCGGAACTCACCCGGACTCCGGGAATCTCTGAGAGGACGGCGCGGAAATTCGGGGCCCAAATGATGGACGCCATCCGGCGTGCCTCGAATGGTGCGCCCCCCAAAAGGCCTCGCCAGCGAGGCATGGACGATTTGGCTCACGCCCGTTTCGAGGCCCTGCGCCAGTGGCGTAAGCAGATTGCCCAGCGGCTCAAAGTCGAATCGGACATCATCCTGCCGCGGGATCTAATGCTTTCTCTCGCCACGCATCCACCTCGCACCCTGCAGGAGCTGGAGGCCAGCATGGGCCCCCTCCAATTGCGCTTCAGGCTCTATGGTGAGGCCATTTTCCAGACTCTCACACAAAATAGAAAGAGGCCATCTTGAAACTGACATTTCACGGTGCAGCCCAGACGGTCACTGGCTCCCAGCATCTTCTGCGCGTGAACGGCCGTGGCCTACTCCTGGATTGCGGGCTCTTTCAAGGTCGTCGCAAGGAGACCTACGAGCGCAACCTGAATTTTCCCTTCGCGATCCATGATATTGACGCCGTCATCCTCAGCCATGCTCATATCGATCACTCAGGCAACCTTCCCAA
>CAZBLT010000010.1:0-78276 GCA_964492745.1 uncultured Anaerolineaceae bacterium | reverse complement strand
GGATCGCTTGCAACCCTATGCGGTTGAAGGGCCGGTTTGTGTAGCGTATAATGCCCCTGTTGAAGTCGAATTATCTTCTCGCGGGTGCGATGAGTGAACCAGGGTGTAAAGCATGAAAAGCGCTGAGATACGGCAGGCCTTCCTGGATTTCTTCAAACAACGAGGCCACACGATCGTCCCATCCACGTCATTGGTCCCCGGTAATGACCAGACGCTACTCTTCACCAACTCGGGGATGGTGCAGTTCAAGGATGTGTTCCTGGGAACCGGCAAGCGTCCCTATACCCGTGTGGCCGACGCGCAGAAATGCATGCGCGTTGCTGGTAAGCACAACGATCTCGATGATGTCGGTCGCGACGATACGCACCATACCTTCTTCGAGATGCTTGGCAATTGGTCCTTCGGAGACTATTACAAAAAGGAAGCCATCTCCTGGGCTTGGGAATTGCTCACCGAGGTCTGGGGACTGCCCAAGGATCGCCTATGGGCCACCTGTTTCGAGGACGAACGCGGCGAGATCCCGCGCGACGATGAAGCGGCGGAGGTCTGGCTCCGCCAGCCAGGCTTCAACCCCGACCACCTGCTTTTCTTTGGCCGGGAGGAAAATTTCTGGGAAATGGCCGAGACAGGCCCTTGTGGCCCCGACAGCGAGATCCATCTCGACCGCGGCGAAGAGTTCTGCGATCGCAAGGATCAGCCCGGCCATATCTGCCGTGTCAACGGCGATTGCCAGCGCTTTCTGGAGCTCTGGAATCTGGTCTTCATTCAATACAGTCGAACCAGCCCAACGGAGCTTCATCCCCTCCCGGCCAAACACGTGGACACAGGCATGGGTTTCGAGCGGATCGTATCCGTGCTTCAGAACACCCCTTCCAACTACCGCACTGATCTCTTCATGCCCATCATGGATACCATCATGGCCCTGGCGGGCCATGATGAGGCCGCCCGAGATGAGCACTTCACACCCTACCGCGTTATCGCCGATCATGGCCGCGCCGCCGCCTTTCTCATCGCTGATGGCGTGGTGCCCGGCAATGTGGGCAGAAACTACGTCTGCCGCATGATCATTCGGCGGGCGAGCCGCTTCGGATCCATGATCGGCCTTGATGAGCCTTTTCTGGCGGAGGTAGCGGATACCGTCATCGAGCACTATGGCGATTTCTACACCGAGCTTCGCAAGAATCGCGGCGCCATCCTGCAGACCATCAGCGATGAAGAACGGCGCTTTCATCGCACGATCGATACCGGTCTTGCCCACCTGGATGAAATGATCGCCTCAGCGCGCGCCGATGGCCAGAATCGCATCGCCGGAGAAAAGGCCTTCGAGCTCTATGCCACCTACGGTCTGCCGCTCGAGATTACACGCGACGTTCTTCGCGAGCACGGCATGGAGGTCGGTGAGCAGGGCTTTCACGAGGCCATGGAGAAGCACCGCATCGCCTCTGGCGCCGGAGAGGCCATGGGTGAGCTCGCCGCCGAAGACACCCTCGCCTATCGCGCTCTGATGGAGCGCCTAACCACCAAGGGACTTCTTCCGGAGGCCGGGGTTCTATACGACCCCTATGGCTCCATGGCGGCCGAAGGTGAGGTGCTTGCGCTTCTCAAGGATGGGCAGGAAGTGGAAACCGCCGGACCCGGCGAGATGGTCGCGCTTGTCCTGCCCTCCACCCCCTTCTATGTGGAGGCGGGCGGCCAGGTTTCTGACACCGGCGTTGTCAGCGGGCAGAATGAAACACCCTGGGAGGTGCGAGTCAAGACCGTGCGCGAGCCTGTCGAAGGCCTTATCCTGCATATCGGCGAAGTCGTGCAAGGCAACCCCCGGATCGGTGACGCCGCCCGGGCGGCGCTGGACACCGAGCGGCGGCTTGACATCATGCGCAACCACACTGCCACCCACCTGCTGCATGCCGCCCTGCGGGAAGTGCTCGGCGATCATGTCCGGCAAGCTGGCTCTCTTGTCGCGCCTGACCGCCTGCGGTTCGACTTCACGCATCCCGAAGCCCTCACTCGCGAGCAGCTCGACCGCATCGAGTCCTGGGTTAACCACGCCATACTTGCCAACTACCCGCTTCGGATCGAACACGAACCCCGTGAGCAAGCTATCGCCGAGGGGGCGATGGCGCTCTTTGGGGAGACCTATGGGGATGTGGTTCGCACCGTCCGAATTGGTGCAGAGCGGACGCTATCCTTCGAGCTATGCGGGGGGACCCATGTGCCGGAGACCGGGATCATCGGTCCGTTCGTCATTGTGAGCGAGAGCAGCGTCGCCTCGGGCATCCGCAGGATCGAGGCGCTCACCGGGCGCGGCGCCTTGCGGTTCATCCACGACCGCCTGGCGGTCCTTGACAAGGCCGCCGACCTTCTCGGCGCGCCTCCGGAAGAGGTAGCGGTCCGGCTTCAGGCCATCCTTGAGGAGCGACTCCGTCTTGAGAAGCAGTTACAAGCTGCGACGAAGCAGGCAGCCGTTGCGGCTTTCGAGAGGCTCGAGCCGGTCGAGATTGAGGACATCGCAGTTCTCTTCGGCCATATCGACGGCGCGAACCCCGAGATCCTGCGGGAGCTCGCCGATCGATTCCGCGCTGGCCATCGAAAACGGGCCGTGGCACTGACGACAAGCGTGGATGGGCGTCCTATCGTCGTCACGGCTTTGAGCGAGGACCTACCAGCCCGCGGGCTGCACGCCGGGGAGCTGGCGCGAGCCATGGCCAAGATCATGGGAGGCGGCGGAGGAGGCAAGCCCACCTTGGCGCAGGCTGGAGGGAAGGACCCTAAGCGCCTTGAAGATGCCCTGGCGATCATCCCCGAATGGTTCCGAAGCCGCCTGCACCCGAAGGGCTCCTGAATCAAGCGCGCCCCACTGTGAAGATCCAAATTGTTTACCTCGACCCCGAAGACGACCAGGCCTCCGCCCGGGAGAAGATAGCCTGGGCCAAGGCCCCGCGCATTGTGATGGTATGGCCCGCGCGAGGCCGCGCTTTGACGCGCCGCCTGGACTTGCGGCTCCTGCAGCGCGCCGCCGATCATAAAGGGGCTCAACTGGCGCTGATTTGCCTGGATCCGGATGTGCGTGCACATGCGGATCACTTGGGGATCCCGGTGTTCGATTCGCTCGAGTCCATGCCCAAGGCTAGGTGGCACCCTCGGCGAGTTCCTTCACGCGGCCTGATCCGGGCCCCGCGGCGGCCTCTGGAGCTTGCCGCGCCGAGGCCTGCCAGCAAGCCATTGCGCCCTGCCATGCGCATTCTTGTTTTCGCCCTGCCATGGATCAGCCTGCTTTCACTCGCCTTATTCTGGCTGCCCGCGGCCAGGATCGTGGTCCACCCGCACCAGCGCCCTGTGGAGAGCACCGTCGTATTGGCGCTGGTTGAAGCGGAAACGGATCTCGAAGTGCCCGAAGATACACTGCCGGCCGAGAGAGTAAGCGTTACTGTCGAGGGGCAAACTCGCATTCCCACCTCGGGTCGCGCGCTGATCCCGCATGAGCCTGCGCAGGGCGAGGTCGTCTTTCAGAACCTTACGGACGAGGCCATCACCGTTCCGGGCGGAACCACCGTCCGCTCCCTCACGACCCCGGAGATCTTCTTCATCACCGGCCGCCCGGCGTATCTGGAGGCCCGAGAGGGTGCAGAATCACGCGTGCCCATTGTGGCGTCCGAGCCGGGGCCGGCCGGCAACCTGCCCGCCGGGTCCATCACTGCCATCGACGGCCCCCTGGGATTGAAGATCGCTGTCACCAACCCAGCGCCGACGTCCGGCGGAAACCAAACGCTGGGCTATGTCGTCTCCATTGCTGATCAAGCGCGTGCTCGGGAATTGCTCGAATCCCAGCTCCTTCAGCAGGCAGCCCAGTTGCTTTCGGCCAAGCTGGCTTCAGGCGAGCGGCTGCTCCCAGCAAGTCTCGCAATACGAGAGACGCTGCAGAAAGCCTACGACCGCCCCCTTGGCGAGCCTGCCGATACTCTCGGCCTTCGGATGCTGGTTCGCGTGGAGGCATGGTCCTATCGGGAGATGGACCTCCTGAGCGCGCTGGAAGCCAGCCTGCGCCAAGAGCTCAAGCCCGGCGAGGAAATCGTTCCCGGAAACCTCAGCGTAGCGGATGCCAGCGAGCCCGAAAACGGCACCGAGGAGGAGGCTCCAACGTTGACGATATCGGCCAAGGCATGGGCATACTCGCCTATAGACCGGCAGCAAGCCCGCCATCTCCTGCGCGCATCGCCGGCCACCCAGGCAGCCGCAATCCTGGAGCGTGTGACCCATGCTCAAGGGGATCCGGACATCGCCATTTGGCCGCCCTGGTGGCCGTTGATGCCGATGCACGCCGAGCGCATCGTGATCCTGTATCCATGGGAGGTGGAAGGCGCATGAGCCGCATCCTCGCCGTTGACCCAGGGGATGTCCGGATTGGTTTGGCCGTCAGCGACCCAACCCGCACCCTAGCAAGACCCCTGCGAACGCTTCAGCACCGCTCAAGAAGGGAAGACGTGAAGCAGATTCTGCGCATGGCCCAGCAGCAGGAAGCAGCCATGATCCTGGTGGGCATTCCCTACGATATCGATGGAAAGGTCGGTCCCCAAGCCCGCAAGGCGCTGCGACTGCTTGAGGCTCTCAGAGCTGCCACCAACATCCCCGTTGTGCCTTGGGATGAAAGCGGATCCACGGCGGAGGCGATGCAGCTACCCAGCTCCCGGGCCGAATTGGATGCTCGCGCCGCGGCGGTGATCTTGCAGGATTATCTGGATGCCCAAACCGCTTAGGACCTGCCTCACATTCCTCCTGCTGGCAACGCTCGCCTCGGCGGTCTGTCTGGGAGTTTGGCTTGCGGGATCGCTGCTCTTCGGCCTGCCAAATCTTTCAGACCGGATCGGCCCGGCTGGTTCCGATTTGCCCGCAGCGCAGGAGACCTTGCTTGGCGCCTATCTGGCCATTCGCAGCCGGGACCTCGAGCGGCCCGCTGGCCTGCCCGGGGCGACCCTAGCATTGGACATCGCCGAGGGCGAAAGCGCAGATATGGTGATCGGCCGCATGTCCGAGGCGGGGATCGTTCGAGACCCCGCACTCTTTCTGGCCTATCTGCGCTACCGCGGCTTGGACCGGGGCATTCAGGCCGGCACTTACAGCCTTACGGGTCAGATGTCAATCCGTGAGATCGCTGAGGCGCTGCAATCAGCCCAGGCCGATCTTCTGGCGATCACTTTCCCAGAGGGGTGGCGGCGCGAGCAGATGGCTGAGGCTCTTGCCGCTCTCGGCGCTAGCATCACGCCTGAGGCCTTCTTGGAGGCCACACAGTTCTCGCTGCCCGGCTACAGCTTTTCCGCCCAAGTGCCCCCGGGATATTCTCTGGAGGGCTTCCTATTCCCCGATACCTACTTGCTGGCTCAACACGAGGATGCTCCAGGACTCGTCCGCCGAATGCTGGAGAATTTCGAACGCAAGGTGAGTCCTGAGCTGCGCGAGGGCTTCGCCCGACAAGGCCTGAGACTCTACCAAGCAGTGACCCTTGCTTCGATCATAGAGCGTGAGGCGGTCGTAACCGAGGAGCGGCCGCGCATCGCAGCCGTCTTCCTTAATCGTTTGCGGCAGGGCATGACACTCGATGCAGATCCCACCGTCCAATATGCCCTTGGCCGGCAGGCGGACGGCTCCTGGTGGAAAGCGCCCTTGACCGCTGCTGACTTGCAGATCGAATCACCCTTCAACACATACCGGATCACCGGGCTTCCCCCCGGCCCGATCGCCAACCCTGGTCTCGCCTCTCTGCAGGCAGTGGCCTTTCCCGCCACGACCTCCGAACTCTACTTTCGAGCCGCATGTGATGGCTCCGGGCGCCATTTGTTCGCAGAGACGTACGAGCAGCATCTTCAGAATGCTTGTCCCTAGGCAGACCCCGTTCCTGGCGCCAAGATACATGTTCTTCGCGGGCATCACCCGATCACTCGCGGCACCCGCGGAAAGGTAAGGCATGCCCCCGAAGAAATCAAGGCCCTATGGTAGTTGGAGCTCGCCGATCTCTGCATGGATGGTTGCAGAGGGCGGCCGCGGCAGCTCAGCGCTTCCGCGCGAGATCCATGTCGATGGGCGTACGATCTACTGGCTCGAGGCCCAGCCGCGGGAGGCCGGGCGCTCGGTGATTATGCGCCGAGATCCCGATGGGAGAGTCGAGAGAGTCACACCGAAAGGATACAGCGTTCGCTCACGCGTGCATGAATATGGAGGGGGCTCATATTGCCTGCACGGTTCAACGATCATCTTCTCAAACGACGATGACCAGCGCTTGTACTTGCAGGAGGCCTCTCGATCGCCCGTCGCCATCACGCCCATGCCATCCACCCCTCAAGGCCTGCGCTTTGCGGACGGTCGAGTATCTCCTGATGGGCGCTGGATCTTGACGGTGCGCGAATCGCACACTTCCGAGGGCGTCGTCAATGATCTTGTGCTCATCCCACTAGCCGGAGACGCTGCGCCGCGCATCGTCCATAGCGGCCACGATTTCTATAGCAACCCGCGATTCAGCCCTTCTGGCCAGCAGGTTTGCTGGCTCGCATGGGACCATCCCCGCATGCCTTGGGATGGAACCGAACTCTTCCAGGCTCGCTTCGAGGGCAATGCACTGATCGATGTGCAGCGAATCGCCGGGGGACCGAAGGAATCCATATTCCAACCGGAGTGGAGCCCAAAGGGGGTCTTGCATTTTGTCTCCGACCGAACAGGATGGTGGAACCTCTATGCGGCCTATGAGCGGGGCACGCAGCCGCTGGCGCCGAGCCGGGCCGAATTCGGGGTCGCACAATGGGTGTTTGGCCTATCGACCTATACCTTTCTGCCCGACGGCTCCCTGGGCTGCATCCTGCGCCAGCAAGGCCAATGGCATCTCGCCCAGCTGTGGCCGGAGACGGGCAAAATTGATGTGCGCGAGTTGCCATTCACATCCTATGAAATTCCTTCTATCAAGAGCGACGCCGATGGCAATGTCTGGGTCTTCGCCGGCTCCTTCTCGGAACCACCGGGGCTGGTACGTATCCACTTCGAGCGGGGCGAAGTGGAGCGCTGCGCCCCCTCCCCAAGGGACTTCGACCCCGAGTGGATATCCCCCGCCGAAACCATGGCTTTTCGCAATCAGGATGGCGACGAAGTATTCGCGCTGTATTACGCGCCCACAAACCCTGAGATCGCACCGCCCAAGGATGCACACCCTCCCCTGCTCGTTCTCGGGCATGGGGGGCCGACATCCTCGGCGCCGCACTATCTGCAGCCCGAAATCCAATATTGGACCAGCCGGGGAATCGCGGTCGTCGATGTAGATTATGGGGGCAGCACCGGCTACGGACGTCGCTATCGCGAGCGCCTTAAGGGGCGTTGGGGGGTACTCGATGCGGCCGACTGTGTGGAGGCCGCCCGGACCCTGGTCAGAGAAGGCCGGGCTGCAGCTGAAGCCCGGCTGATACGCGGCTCGAGCGCAGGAGGGTTCCTGGCCCTTTGCGTTCTCGTCTTCTATGACGAGTTCGCCGGCGGAGCGAGCTACTACGGCGTGGCCGACCTGGAAGCCCTGGCCCAGCAAACTCATAAATTCGAGGCCCGTTACCTCGACCAGCTCGTCGCACCATACCCCCAGGAGGTACAGATTTATCGCGCCCGATCGCCCATCCACCACACCGGCCAGATCTCCTGCCCGCTGATCCTCTTCCAGGGGCTTGAGGACCGCGTGGTCCCGCCCGCGCAAGCGGAGGCGCTGGTTAGAGCCCTGCAAACCAAGGGGATCCCCTATGCGTACCTTGCCTTCCCAGGAGAGGGACATGGCTTCCGGAGTGCGGAAACCATTGAGCGCTGCCTCCAGGCTGAATTTGCCTTCTATGGACGCATATTGGGTTTCGAGCCTGCGGATGACCTCCCGCCGGTCCCGATCCAAAACCTATGACGATGGCTCCCACCTAATCCGGAAGCCTACCCGGCGCCTTGCCAATTGGTGATCTTGGCGTAGAAGAGCGGCAAACGCTCCGGGGGTTCTTCCACGATCTCGCACGCGCGCAGCAATCTGGCAGCCGCTTCTTCGAGCGTTGCCTCAGAACGGGCATGCACCCGAAAGATAGGCTGCCCCCGCTCAACGAGGTCCCCAACTTTCCTGGGCGCGATCACGCCGACGGCATGGTCGATGAGGTCTCCCTTCCGAGCACGCCCAGCGCCCAGGTGCATCGCAGCCATGCCCACTTCGCGTGCATGAATCTTCGATAGATATCCCGATACTGGCGCATCGATGTCCCGGATAGCTGGTGCAGCCGGCAGTCGGGTGGGATCTTCCACGTAGGACAGATCGCCACCTTGCGCCTGGACAAGCGCCTTGAGCTTCGCTAATGCGTCCCCTTCTCTAAGGCTCTGCTCTGCGGCTCGTCGGGCGTCCTCGAAGTCTCCAAAGCGGCCGGACAAATACAGCATATGCGCCGCAACCACCAGGCAGTGCTCACGGAAATCTTCTGGGCCGCCACCCATGAGTGTATCGAGCGCCTCGCGCACTTCCAGAGCGTTGCCGACCGCATGGCCAAGCGGTTGATTCATGTCGCTGATCAGCGCGGTTACCCTGCGCCCAGCATGGGTCCCAATATCAACCATCAGTTGGGCCAATTCACGCGCCCTTCCAAGGTCCTGCATGAAGGCGCCTAATCCAGTCTTCACATCCAGCACGATCGCATCGGCGCCGCCAGCGATCTTCTTGCTCATAACCGACGAGGCAATCAAAGGGATCGATGGCACCGTGCCGGTCACGTCGCGCAATGCATAGAGCTTGCCGTCTGCAGGAGCTAGGTCAGCCGTTTGACCCGACAGGACGATCCCCACCTCCCGCAGTTGGTCCAGGAATCCCTCGGTCGTCAAATCCACCTGAAAGCCCGGGATCGATTCCATCTTGTCGAGCGTTCCGCCTGTGAATCCAAGACCCCGGCCGGACATCTTCCCCACGGGAATGCCGCAGCCGGCGACGATGGGTGCCACCACAAGCGTTGTCTTGTCACCGACACCGCCGGTGGAATGCTTGTCAAGTGCGATCTCCACCACAGAAGATAGATCGAGTATCTCCCCCGACTCGGCCAGCGCCATAGTGAGATCATGGGTCTCCCGAGGGGTCATCCCCTGGAACAATACCGCCATGGCCCAGGCAGAGGCCTGATAATCTGGTATCTCGCCCCTGGTGAAGCCCTGGATGAAGTAGCGAATCTCATCTGTGCTCAGCTCGAGCCCATCGCGTTTCTTTTCGATGATGTCTACGGCGCGCATATGATCCCTCCCACGAGAACATGATTATACAACTCCACGGCCCGCCCTCCGCGGCACATGCGGACCGCTGCTATAATCTGCCTATTCTTTGTCGAAAAGGGTCCCTAATGCCTGATGTTGACCGCCTCTTGCGCAGCCAGATGATCGTGACCATGGATTCGGATTTTCACATCCTTCATGATGGCGGCATAGCGATCAGGGGCGAAGCCATAGCCGCCATCGGTCCCTGGCAGGAGATCTCTTCGGAATATCAAGCCACGGAGACTCTCGATTTTGGCCGGCGCGTCCTGCTTCCCGGGCTTGTGAACGCCCACACGCATGCCCCCATGTCCCTGTTGCGGGGTCTCGCCGATGATCTCCGTTTGGATGTTTGGTTGCTCGGCTACATGATGCCTGTCGAGCGCGAGTTTGTATCCCCCGAATTCTGCCTTCTCGGCACAAAGCTGGCATGCGCCGAGATGATCCGTGGCGGCATTACGTCCTTCGCCGACATGTACTACTTCGAGGACACCGTCGCGGAGGCCACCGCGGTTGCCGGGATGCGTGCCGTCTGCAGCCAATCCGTGCTCAAGTTTCCAACACCCGACGCGGATTCCTTCGAAGACTCACTCGCCTCCGCCCGGACCTTCATCCAGAAATGGAAAGGGCATCCACTGATCGTCCCCGCCATCGCCCCTCACGCCGCCTATACATGCACGCAGGAGATCCTGGAGGCCTGCACCCGCTTGGCGCTTGAGCACGATGTCCCATTGCATATACACATCGCTGAAACCCAATATGAAGTCGACGAATGGCGCAAGGGCTACGATATGCCGGTCGTGCCCTGGCTGAAGAAGCTGGGATTGCTCGATGCCAAAGTCATCGCCGCCCATTGTGTGCACGTCGATGATGGGGAAATTCATAGTCTGGAGCACGCCGGCGCCGGAGTGGCGCACAATCCAACCAGCAACCTGAAGCTCTCCTCTGGGATCGCCCCTGTGGCCTCGATGCTTGAGACAGGATTGAATGTAGGCGTTGGAACGGACGGGCCGGCTTCCAACAATGATCTCGACATGTTCGAGGAGATGCGCCTGGCAGCCCTAATCGCCAAGGTGGCGACAGGCGACCCCACTGCCCTGCCGGCGCGCAAGGCGCTCGAGATGGCTACACGCATGGGAGCGGAAACCCTGCATATCGGTCATCTGACGGGATCTCTGGAGGTCGGAAAGCGGGCCGACCTCATCACCATCGATCTTGACCGCACCCATAACCTGCCCCACTTCGATCGCGACCCCAACGCTGTCTATTCGCGCATTGTGTATGCCGCCAAGGCATCAGATGTGAACGACGTCATGGTCAATGGGCGCTGGCTCATGCGCGACCGCAAACTCCTGACTCTGTCCGAAACCGAGCTCTATGAGCAAGCCACTGACTATGCCCGCCGCATTGATGCCTTCTTGCAGGCTCGGGAGGGGTCCGTTCTTTCTAAGCTCGTGGCCATCGGCGGTGCCGAGCAGGAAGAAAGTTACGAAGTCCAGATCAAGGTACGCATCCCGGATCCCACCCCGGCGATCGAGAAACTCGCCTCGGGCCAATTCGAGATCGTCCGCACGGCTCACTACCTCGAGTACGACACCTACTTCTCCTTCCTCCCGCCTGAGGAGGCACGCTTGCGATACCGTGAAGATGAATTCATCGACGATAAGGGTGAAGTGTACAACTTCCGGGCGAGGCTCACGCTTACCGGACCGGTCGCGGAGATGGAATACCCCAATTCCGTCCTGCTCTCCCGCTCGCGCTTCATCGCGCCCGCCCGGCACACGCCCCGGTTCTATCGGGAGTACTTCAAGCCGGCTGGCGAGATCGCCATCCACAAGGATCGACTGCGCTGGCTGATTCGTTACCAGGGCCTGGAGTTCTTCATCAACATCGACCGCATCCTCGATCCCCCGGTGAACGGTTGCTTCCTTGAGATCAAGAGCCGCACGTGGTCGCGCGGGGACGCGGAGAAGAAGGCAGCGCTGATTTCCAACATCCTGCGCGATCTGGGGGCCAGCGAAGCCGAGCCTGTGCTTCGCGAATATCCAGATTTGATCCAGATGGAGACTTAACCCAGCGCTCTATTCGCCAGCCTCTCTGGCATAGCGCTGCTTCCATTCGTACAACCGGTTCAAGGCCTCCAAGGGCGATAAGGCGTCCAAATCCAGCGCCTCGAGCTCGTCCAGCAGGGGATGCCTCTCGATAAAAAGCCGCAACTGCTGCGGGCTCAGCTCCCCTTTCTGGCGGCCTTGCCCCAGCTCGGTCTCAAACTGGGCCAGGATCTCCTGAGCGCGATTGATCACTGGACGCGGCAGGCCGGCTAACTCGGCGACATGGATGCCATAGGACTTGTCCGCACCCCCCGGAGCAATCTTGTGCAGAAACACAACCTCGCCGCGCTCCTCCGAGACGGCGACGTTATAGTTGCGCACACCCGGGAGCGAATCCGCCAAATCGGTCAGTTCATGGTAATGGGTGGCGAAGAGCGTGCGTGCCCGCAGCCGGGGATGGTTGTGAATATATTCCACGACGGCCCAGGCGATCGCGACCCCGTCATAGGTGCTCGTTCCTCGGCCAATCTCATCCAGAATGAGCAGGCTGCGGTTGCTGGCGTTATGCAAGATATTGGCCGTTTCCACCATCTCTACCATGAAGGTTGATTGGCCGGCGAAGATCTCATCCTGCGCCCCGATGCGAGTGAAGATGCGGTCAACCAAGCCTATCTCGGCCGACTCTGCGGGGACAAAGCTCCCCATTTGCGCCATCAGGGCGATGAGCGCCACCTGGCGAAGATAGGTGGATTTGCCGCTCATGTTTGGGCCTGTGATTACCCGAATTCGCTCACCATCCTCGAAGATGGCATCGTTTGGGACAAATCGCCCGCCCGCGATCATCTCCTCGACCACTGGGTGCCTGCCATCCCGTATAGTCAGGGACTGATCTTCCAAAAGCCGCGGGCGCGTATAGCCCTTCTCGGTTGCCACCTCGGCCAGCCCGGCCAGCACATCCAAGCGGCCTAAGGTCCTGGCGGTTGCCAGCAGCCGCTCCGCGTTCGAGGCCACTTCCCGGCAGACTTCATGAAAGATCTCGGTCTCCAGCTCCCGGATACGCTCCTCCGCGGAGAGCACCCGCGACTCATACTCCTTCATCTCGGGTGTGATATACCGCTCGGCGTTTACCAGGGTCTGTTTGCGGATATAGTCCTCGGGCACGAGATCGGCATTGGCCTTGGTGACTTCGATGTAGTAGCCAAATACTTTGTTGTAGCCGACCTTGAGACTCTTAATGCCTGTGCGCTCTCGCTCCACTTGCTCCAGGGCGGATATCCACTCGCGAGCATGGCGCGAGTCTTCTATCACGTCATCCAAGGCCTTGGAGAAACCGGGGCGGATGATCCCCACATTCGCGAGCGTCGCCGGCGGCTCATCGGTGATCGCCCTCTCGAGCAACTCACACACTTCGGCGCACGCGTCGATGTTGTCCATCATCGGCTTGAGGACGGGCAACTCGGCAGCTTGCAGAATCGCCTGGATGCCAGGGATCTGGCGCAAGATGCTTCGCAATGCGACCAGATCCCTCGGTAGTGCGGCGTGCGCGACGATCCTATTCGTGATGCGTTCGAGATCGCCGATTCCCTTCAGTGCCTCCCGGACCTCAGCCCGCGGTATTCCATGTTCCGCGAAAGCCTCCACTTGATCGAGCCGGCGTTCGATCCGTTCCACGGAGAGCAATGGCTTCCCAAGCCATTGCCGCAGCAACCTTCGTCCCATGGCTGTGATGGTCTTATCCAGCACGGCGAGCAAGGAGCCCTTGGCCTCGCCGCCGCGCAGCGGGCTCATAAGTTCCAGGTTGCGCCGCGTGGCGGCGTCCAGCAGCATGAATTCATCGAGCGAGTATCTTGAGAGTCTTGTCAGCAAGGGCAGCGCAGACTGCTGCGTTTCGGCCAGGTATTCGATCAAGACTCCCGCGGCGGTGATCGCAAGCGGAACATCTCCCAGACCGAACCCATTCAGGGTTGCCGCGCCAAAGTGATCCATCAGGCGCGCTTCGGCCCGATCCGGCGCGAATCTCCATTCCGGGATAGGCGTGAAGCTCCCTTCCCACAATCCGTCCAATGGCAACGAATCCGGCGCCAGCACTTCCGCGGGGGCCAAACGCGCCAACTCACTCTGGATCAAGCCCCGCAGGTCATCACTCTCGAATTGACCTGCAGAAAATTCGCCCGTGGATACATCTGCAAAGGCCAGGCCAACTTTGCCTTCCATTGTGTAAAGAGCGAGTAGATAATTGTTCCCATCCCCTTTAAGCAGCTCGGGCTCAAGCACTGTGCCGGGCGTGACCACTCGCACAACTTCCCTGGGGAACAATCCCTTAACTGGGCCATCGCCAACTTGCTCGCAAATTGCGACGTGATAGCCCTTCTCAATCAGACGGGCGATGTAGCTCTCTGCGGCATGATGCGGGATTCCAGCCATGGGGATGCGCGTGCCCTTGGCAACATTTCGCGAAGTCAACACAATATCCAATTCCTTCGAAGTGACATGCGCATCTTCGTCGAAGGTTTCGTAGAAATCCCCAAGCCGGAAGAAGAGGATCGCGTCCGGATATTTGCGCTTGATCTCGAGGTACTGTTTACGAACGGGCGTAAGCTTCTCGGCCATGCTGGCTGCATTCTAAGTCGGGGGTGGCCAAACGGCAAGATGAACGGACGTTAAGGCGGATCATGCAGCATCCCGAGGACCTCTCTGGTACCCATGCTCTATGATATACTCGCGCCATGCCTGAGATCATTGCCGTCGACTTCGGAGGCACAAATATCCGGGCGGCCTACTTCCCCTCGCCCGAGCCACCTCCTGCAACCCAAATCAAAATCCCCACAAAGGCCGATGAAGGGCCTGAGGCCGTCCTGGGTCGTCTGGTCGAGGCAATCGAAAGCCAATATCCAGATAGGCATCATGACCTGCGAATCGGCATCGCTTCTCCTGGGCCGCTCAATCCCATGGAGGGCATCATCCTGATGGCACCCAATCTGAAGGGTTGGCGCGATGTCCCACTGCGTGATCGCGTGCAGGATCGCTTTGGCGTCCCAGTCTTCATTGGAAATGACGCAAACCTGGCGGCGCTGGGGGAATGGCGCTTTGGAGCCGGGCGCGGGACCCGGCACATGATCTATCTCACCCTCAGCACCGGGATCGGCGGCGGCGTCATTGTGGACGGCAGGCTGCTCCTCGGATGGCGCGGGCTGGCCGCCGAGCTGGGACATCTCACTCTGGACACGCAGGGCCCGCTATGCGGCTGCGGTCAGAAAGGCCATGCAGAAGCCCTGGCGGCAGGACCGGCCATCGCCCGGCGGGCCATCGAGCGCCTTCGCTCCGGTGAACCCTCCTCGCTCGCTTCTGAACTCGAACGCCATGGAACGCTGACGGCAAAACAGGTGGGCGATGCCGCACGGCATGGCGACAACCTCGCCATTCAGACCATCGCGGAGGCTGGGGCCTGGATCGGCCTGCTGCTCGCTGATCTTGCCCATACCTTCAATCCACAGATCTTCGTGCTGGGAGGCGGCGTATCCCAGATCGGCGCCCTGCTCTTCGACCCCATCGAGCGGTCGCTCGAGCGCCATGTAATGGATCCCGCCTATATCGAAGGCTTGCGCATCCTGCCGGCCGAGCTCGGCGATGATGCTGGACTGGTCGGCGCGATGGTGCTCGCCTCGCTCAAGGAGTTGTCAGCATGAGACACCGCAATCTTGCTGCACTTCCTTCCACTCTAATCCTTGCTGCGCTCTTGCTCGCGGCCTGCAGGCCTGCACCGCTGCCTGAAAGGCCGTTGGTCTACGGCCTGACCCTGTCCCCCTCAGGGATCGACCCACACTTAAACGCCTCGGCTGAACTGGGCATCCCGCTCACGTCGGTGTATGACACCCTCGTCGTGCAGGATGCGGGTACCGGCCAATTTCTCCCCAGCCTGGCTGAACGCTGGGAGATCAGCCCAGATGGCCGCCGCTACACTTTCTTCCTGCGCGAGGACGTCCATTTCCACGATGGCACACCCTTCGACGCGGAGGCGGTGAGGGCCAACATCGAGTACACGCTCGATCCCGAAAATCACTCACAAAAAGCCGCGGGCATGCTCGGCCCGCTTGCGGACGTGCGCGTAGACGGCCCTTATCAAGTGAGCCTGCTACTCTCGGAGCCTTTCGCCCCATTGCTCGATTCCCTTTCGCAGGTCTACCTGGGCATGGCCTCCCCCCAGGCGCTCGAGGAATGGGGGCCAGCACAATACCAGTTCCACCAGGTGGGCACTGGTCCGTATCGCTTCATCGAATATGTACCCAACGACCATATAACCTTGCGGCGATTCGAGGAATACGCCTGGGCACCGCCGATTTACGAGAACGATCAGGCCGCGATCGAGGAGATCACATTTGTGTTCTTCGAGGATCCGTCCACGCGGCCCCTTGCGCTGGAAACCCACCAGGCCGACATCCTGGGGGAAGTCCCCCATCGCGATGCCGCCCGGCTTGCCAGCACGGATGCTTTCAACCTCCATCAAGTGGACATCCCGGGGCAACCCCAGCAGTTCTTCTTCAATGTGAATCGAGAGCCCACGAATGACTTGCGCGTGCGCCAAGCGCTCACTCAGGCCGTCGATCGGGAGAAGATCGTCGAGACGGTCTTTGGCGGCTACGCGCCGGTCGCCCAGGGCCCGCTCTCTGCGGCCTACTTCGACGGGATGCTCCCTTGTGCCGAGCTGGAGTATCGCCCAGGTTTGGCAGCCCAGCTGCTGGATGAGGCCGGGTGGAGGGTAGATCCTGCCGATGGTTTGCGGAAACGAGGCGGCCAAGCGATGCGCCTCCTGCTCGTTGCTCCAACCTGGGGCGCGAATCCTGATGTGGCCCAACTCATCAAGGCGGATTGGGAGTCCCTGGGCGCCGAAGTGGAGATCCAGGTCATGCCTGGCTTTGGACCTTTGAAAGAAGCCCAGGCCTCAGGAACATACCATGCCATCGGGCTTAACTTCTTCGGCACGGACGCGGATTTGCTGCGGTCCTTCTTCCACTCCGATGGCTTCTTCAATTGGAGCGGTTACGCCGATTCCTCTCTGGATCGGATGCTCGTGGATGCCAGCCAGACCACGCTTGACTCGCAGGCCCGCGCCGAATTGTATACTCAGGCCATGGAGCTCATTATGGGTCAGGCCCTGATCCTGCCCGTTCGTGATTATTCAAACCTGGTTGTGAGCGACAGCCGGGTTCAGGGCCTACGCTTCACCCTGCAGGGATGGTTCCCACTGCTGATCGATCTGGACCTATCCTCCTGATCGCCGCGGCGCGGCGCATTCTGGAGGGTTTGCTGACTGCCTGGGCGGCAGTCAGCCTCACATTCTTCTCGCTTCGGCTCGCCGCCGGCGACCCGGTCGCGAGCCTGCTCAGCCAGGGGCTCGCCACATCCGAGCAAGCGGAGTCATTGCGGCACAGCCTCGGCCTGGACGCTCCGCTTCTATTGCAATATCTTCGCTATCTCGGCCGATTGATCCAGGGAAACCTGGGCGTCTCGCTCTACACTCAGCGCCCAGTGAGCAAAGTGATCTTGGAACAGCTTCCCAATACGGCACAATTGGCCATGCAGGGCCTTTTTCTGGCCATCCTGCTGGGGCTCATCCTGGGCCTCGCTTCTGCCTGGCTTCGAAACGCGGCCGGCCGGTTAGCAGCCAACCTGGCTGGATTAAGTACCAGCTTGCCGGTGGCCTTCCTCGGGATACTCATCCTATGGGGGTGCCGGAATCTATACCTTCTGGGACAGACCACGGCCATTTCGCCTAACCTGCTGGCGCCGCTGGTTCTGGGAATTGCCTCCGCTGGCCCGATCGCTCGCGTCATCCATTCCGGCCTGGAGGATTCGATCCAATCCCCGTACTTCCTGGCCGCCCGCGCCCGTGGCATACGCCGCGGGCCGAGGCTACTCTGGCATGCCCTGCGCCCCGCGCTGCCCGCCGCGGTTTCTCTCCTGGCGCTTGAGGCCGCCTTCCTTTTCTCAGGGACCGTAGTGACGGAGACCGTCTTTTCACGCCCCGGTTTGGGGCGCTTGCTGGTAAGCGCCATTCTTCAGGGTGATTTCCCGGTCGCAGAAGGCCTCGTCATCCTGGCAGCGCTGCTCTATACCGCATCCCACGTGCTGTCCGACCTGATCGCGATGATCCTCGACCCGCGCCTTCGGAGGGCAGGATGAGACGCGCATGGCGCCTGCAACTGTCGCTCCTATGGCTCATCCTTGTCGTCACCTTAGCAATCCTGGCACCCTTCGTGGCCGGGGAAGATCCATACAGGCCGGTCGCCGCGCCACTTCTGTCGATCCGGCAGCACCCTCCCCTGGGCACCGACCATTTAGGACGCGATCTTTGGGCCCGGCTTGCCTTCGGAGCCCGCTGGAGCCTGATGGCCTCGGCGCTGGCGACACTTGTTACGCTGATTACCGGCACGACTCTGGCGCTTCTCTCGACCGCCGGAGGCCGAATCCTTGACAACTTCATCCTCGGCGCCTCGAACGCGGCTCTGGCCATCCCGGGATTGCTCTTCGCCATGTTGCTGGTAGCGGCCATGGGGCCCAGCTACTTGACCATTGTCCTAGCAGTTGGGTTTGGCGCCGTCCCTGGATTCATCCGGCTCAGCCGCGTGCTGTTTAGTCAAATCCTCGAGCAGCACTTTGTGGAGGCTGCCAGGGCCCTCGGAGCGGGGCCGATACGCGTTGCCATTGTACATCTGCTGCCCAACGCGGCTGGCCAGCTTCTCTCCTTGGCGACAACTCATTTCGCCTGGGCCTTCATGGGAGCCACAACGCTTTCGTTCCTGGGTTTCTCCGGCGACCCCTCCATTCCAGAATGGGGGGCGATGCTCGATGCAGGCCGGGGCTACCTCGCGGAAGCGCCGCGTCTCTCTATCCTCCCCGGCCTGCTCATCAGCCTTACGATCCTCGCCGTTCACCGCTGGGGCGAACACCTGGCCGGCCGCGCATCCCAAGGTTGACGGGCCCTGAGACACTCTGGTATGCTCACTCCACCTTGAGAAACGGTGAACATCTGTGTTCTATGCGCTGCTTGCCCTGGCGCTGATCTATGACTTCCTCAATGGCTTTCACGACAGCGCCAATCTCGTGGCCACTGCCATCTACTCACGCTCCATTCATCCACGGCTGGCCTTGCTACTCGCCGCGGCATCCGAATTTGCAGGGCCGTTTCTCTTCGGCGTTGCAGTGGCCACGACCATCGGCCACGAACTTCTGGATGAGCGGGTTCTCCAAACGCCGGTCATTATCGCAGCCCTCGGCGCAGCCGTTATCTGGAATCTCATCACCTGGCTTCTCGGAATCCCTTCCTCATCGTCGCATGCCTTGCTGGGGGGGCTGCTCGGCGCGGCCATCGCTTTCAGCCGAGGCGTGGCAATCGTCCGAATGGCAGGGTTGCTTCATGTGATCCTGGCGCTGCTCCTCTCCCCGCTCGCGGGAATGATCACCAGCTTTTTCATCATGAAGGGGATGCTACGTCTCCTGCGCAACGCCACACCCAGAGCCAGCGCAGTGTTCCGGCGACTTCAGATACTCACGCTCATCGGCCTGGGTCTCAGCCACGGCAGCAACGACGCTCAGAAGACCATGGGGATCATCGCTCTGGGGTTGCTAGTCACCGGTCGGACACAGCAGTTCACCGTTCCAGTCTGGGTGATCGCAATCAGCGCGGGTGCCATCGCGCTGGGCACCTCGCTGGGCGGATGGCGCCTTATCCGAACACTGGGCGGCCGCATCTTTCGCGTGCGGCCTATCCATGGTTTCACCTCACAAGTTTCGGGCGCGGGCGTCATACTTGGCGCCGCGCTGCTTGGGGGTCCGGTAAGCACAACACAAGTTCTCAGTTCGGCGATCGTGGGCGTGGGCGCGGCTGAACGCATCAATAAGGTACGCTGGAACATCCTGGGCGAGATGGTCCTCGCATGGCTGCTGACCATCCCGCTAACGGCACTGCTCGCCGGCCTGATCTTCCTGATTCTCGACCTGGCCCTGCCCCTCGGCTAATCTTAGGCTTCCGGTCTCACGTTATCCCCGCCCCACCGCAATTATGGCTATGCGCAGCGCCTAGATGCTGGCGGATGGCGCTTACGGCGGCTTGCCCTCCAGCCAGTTGCGGATTGCTCGCTCGGCAGGCTCTACGAAGTCGCCCCGCGCCTCGATCCGGACCGCTCCCTCTCCCAGCCTGCGCAGCCAGTTCGATTGCCGGCGCACAAGCTGCCGGCTTAGTTTACAAATCTCCGCTAGCGCATCGTCGAGGGAGCGCTCCCCGCTAAGATGCTCGGCTAATTGTCGATAGCCGATGGCTGAAAAGGCCGGTGAGTCAGCACTGGCGCCATGCACCAAAAGGCGCCGTACCTCATCCAGCCAGCCAGCGGCCATCATCGCTTCGATCCGGCGGTCGATTCGCGCATAAAGCTCCTGCCGAGGAAGTTCGAGTAAGATGCGCAAAACCTCATAGGGCGGAGGCTTTCGCTTCCGCAGACGGCTCGCTGGCTGACCTGTTAGCTGATGCACTTCGAGCGCCCGGATCACCCGCCGAATGTTACGGGGATCGATCTCGTCCGCGGATTCTGGATCTACCTCAGCCAGCCTGGCATGCAGCGCCTGGATCCCTTGTCGTCTGGCAAGGTCCTGCATCCTCTCCCGGAAAGCCTTCGAGTCCGATCGGGGTGGCGGGTTCCAGCCTTCCAGCACGGCAGCCATATACTGCCCAGTGCCACCCACGAGGAAGGGCAGCCGACCCCGCGCTTGAATCCCATCGATGGCCTGCAGCGCCGCTTGTCGGAAACGGGCCATGCTCCAGGCTTCCTGAGGATCTGCAACATCGATCAGGTGATGTGGCACTCTGGCACGCGCAGCCAGACTGGGTTTGTCAGTGCCAATATCCATGCCGCGATAAAGCAATCTTGAATCTGCTGAGACGATTTCTCCATCCAGGCGGCTGGCCAATTCGAGGGAGAGGTTCGTCTTCCCGACCGCCGTGGACCCCAGGATGGCGATCAGCGGCTTTGAAGGTTTCATACCCGTCCTTTCTCGCCGAGGATATTTTCATAATGATCCAACCGCAGAATCCGTCGCCCTCGGGTACACTCGATGGCCACGAGATCCACCCGCCAATCGGCTTTCTCCAGCCCTTGCGCTTCGAGGTAGGCCCACGCCGCTTTGTGAATTCTTCGAAGCTTGGCCGGCGTCAACCCTTCCTCCGGTGCCCCAAACCGATCCGACACCCGGCATTTAACCTCGACGAAGATGATCTGGTCGCCATCCGCCATGACCAAATCGATCTCGCCTTCCCGAACCCGCCAATTGGCATCGCGGAAAGCCCAGCCTCTGCCCTCCAAGTGCTTCCGAGCCTGATTTTCTGCCCAAGCGCCGAGCGTGGCCAAACTCATCGCTTCCACACCTTACTCAGTCAGGATGCTAGTCCCTCTTGATTGAAGGGTCAAGCCAGGGCTTGGGAAATAGGACATTCGCGATGGATATGGGCGCGCTCAGCGGCCCTGTTTTCGATTTGTTTATGAAATCTGCCTGGGTGTTTACGCCCTGTTCACGCTGATGTGTCAGAATGACACCTAGTGTCCTCAATCGCGGAGCCACGATTCTTGGAACCTGATCGACCCTCCAAGGGCGGTTCGAGGCACGCCCGCAGGGGTCAGTCTCTAATACTCAGCCCCGACGAGCCGGTTGACACAGGGGTCAAAACAGTTATAGAATGCCAGGCTAAGCGCCCATGCTATGCCCGAATCCAACGCCGCAGCTTCCGGGATCGGGCTTTAGCGGGAGGAAAGGAGGGATGCCCCAATCGTGATTCCACGGTTCGCCTGTCACCCTTGCCCATATCGAACTCGTACCCCCTAGACGCTTGAGGAGGAAGAAGCTATGAAACGCACGTTCCTGCTGCTCTCCGCGCTGGTCATCGCAGCTATGATCCTCGCCGCGTGCGGCGGCGCAGCCCAGGAATTCGTCTGCGAAGACGAAATCGGCTGCGTCACCTACGGCCCCGGTGAGCCCATCCGCATCGCCTCCGCGCTGGTCATCTCCGGCCCGGACGCCCAACTCGGCCTCGACTCCCAGTATGGCGTCGAGATCGCCATGGACTTCAAGGGCGAGATCCTGGGCCACCCGATCGAGCTCCAGGCCGAGGACGACGGCTGCAGCGCCGAAGGTGGCCAAGCCGCCGGCCAGAAGATCGTCTCCGACCCCAGCATTCTTGGGGTGGTTGGCACGAGCTGTTCTGGCGCGGGCGTGCCGATGTCGAAGGTCATCTCTGAGGCCGGCTACTTCATGGTCTCACCTTCGAACACCTCGCCCGTCCTAACCGATCCTGACAACGCCTGGAACCCCGGCTATCTGCGCACCGCCCACAACGACAAGGTCCAGGGCGCAGCCATCGCAGAATTCGCCTTCAACGTGCTTGGCCTGAAGACGGCCGCCGCGATCCACGATGGCGATCCCTACACGGAGGGGCTCGCAAACGCCTTCCGTAACTCCTTTGAGGAGATCGGTGGAGAGATCGTAGCCTACACAGCGGTTAACAAGGGCGACACGGACATGCGGCCGGTGCTGACAGCCGTTGCCGCTGCCGGCCCGCCCGAGTTCCTCTATTACCCCATCTTCACCGCCGAGTGCGCCTTCATCACCAAGCAGGCCAAGGAAGTCGCTGGCCTTGAGAACACCGTCTTGGCTGCGGCTGACGGCTGTATCTCGGATGCGGCCGCAGAAGCCATCGGCGGAGCCGGCGAGGGCATGTACTTCTCCGGGCCGGACATCTCCTTCACGGGCGAGCTCTATGAGCGCTTTAAGGAGGCCTACCGCGAGAAGTACGGCACCGATACCCTCTCGGTGTTCCATGCGCACGCCTTCGATGCAGCGAATATGATCTTCGCTTGCGTCGAGAAGGTCGCCGTACAGGAAGAGGATGGCACCCTCCACATCGGCCGACAGGCCATGCGGGATTGCCTCTACGCGACCGAGGGATTTGAGGGCATCACCGGCACGCTCACCTGCGACCAATATGGTGACTGCGCCGACCCGAAGATCTCGGTTTCACAGCTCCAGAACGGCGAGTATGTGAGGGTATGGCCGTAGCCCTGAAAGACCGTCTTTAGACGAGACAGCGATTGGGGACTGGGCTTATGGCCATCCTGGGGGATGGGTCTCGGGCTGGACTCCAAGCACGAGACCCATCCTCCCCTTCTTGCGGAGATGTACTATGCGCGCTCGATTGCAGGATATCGATACAATCGGTGTGGTTCTCTGGCTCTTTAGAGCCACCATTGTTGTGCTCGTGCTCTGGGGGACAACGGCCACGGTTATCAGCAATCCCTATTCGTCGCGGCAGTGGCTTGATTTCCTCGTCTTTGGTATCGCGCAGGGGAGTATGTATGCGTTGATCGCAATTGGCTATACGCTCGTGTATGGCGTCCTCTTCATGATCAACTTCGCTCATGGCGAATTCTTCATGTCCGGGATCTTCACCGCAACCGTGTTCCTTGCCGGGCCTATGTCCTCTTCGGGCTTCCTCGATCGCCATCCGATCCTCGGCCTGCTGGCAATTGCCGTCGTGTCGATCGTCATCTCGATGGGCATCGCCGTGCTCACCGAGCGCATAGCCTACCGCCCGCTCCGCAAAGCGCCCAGGCTTGTTCCGCTCATCACCGCCATCGGCGCTTCGTTTTTCTGGCAGAATTTCTTCCGTGGCCTCTTGGGCTCTGAGCATAAACCCTTCCCATTGATACAGAGCCTGGCGGGCTCCATACCCTTCCTAGGTACAGCCATCCTGAAAACTCACGTTGTCGTCATTGTCGCTACTATCATCATGCTCATCGGCCTCAACTTCTTCATCATGAGAACCAAGACCGGTAAAGCCATCCGCGCCGTCGCCGAGGACAAAGACATCGCCTCCCTGATGGGGATAGACGTTGATCGCACCATCACCATAACCTTCGCGACTGGCGCCGCCATGGCCGGAGTCGCGGGGGTGCTCTACGCCCTCGTCTTCCGGCAGGTTCACTTCTTCATGGGGTTCATCCCTGGGATCAAGGCCTTCACCGCTGCGGTGCTAGGCGGTATCGGCAGCATCCCAGGCGCAGCCATTGGGGGTTTCTTCCTCGGGATGTTCGAATCGGTCGGCCCGAGTCTCTTCCTGCAGGGACTTGGAATCCCGGCCTTCAACCAACTCAAGGATGTCATCGCCTTCACGATGCTGGTCTTTATCTTGATCTTCCGGCCGCAAGGCATCCTGGGCGAGCGGCTTGCAGAGAAAAAGGCGTGAGGTGAGCCATGGAAGAACACATCGATCTTCGACGCACCATCCGCCTAGGCCTGATTGGGGGAACGGTCACCCTCAGCGTCGCATCCATCGGCATTGCCACGCTCTTCAGCGAGCGCCCGCTGGTGGCCCAAGTGATCACCATGGGGCAGGTCTTGATCTACGCCCCGGCTTTTCTGATCGCCTACATGCTCGTGCGGGATCTCCCGCGAGAGAAGAGCGCCAAATCGCTCGTGATCGGCCTTCTCAGCGGCCTAGTGGGCGGCTTTCCGATGGTGATCCTCATCGTGCTGGCCAGCACCTTCAACCTGCGGCAATTCCTCCCGAACGTCTCGCCAGCCCTGATTGAGACGCTCACTTTCGGGCGCGGAGCTTCTCTCGGGAGCGTGCTCTTCGTTCTCTCCAACGGCCTCGTTGGGCTCGCTACCGCTGGCCTGCAACTGATCCCCCCCAGATACCGTACCCCCATCCAGAACGGCATGATTTGGACGCTCACGGTAGGGCTCTTCTCGGAAATCCTGCGCAATCGCTTGCGCGATTTCTTCGGACTGGCCTTCGCCCAGCTGATTTTCGCGGGCGAGGCCTTGCGCCCAACCGTTGCCGCTGCGCTCTTTGTGCTGATCTTCGGGGTTTCCATCTACCTCAGCACCCGCCCGCAAACACTCTCCCGGCGTTTTCAGCATCTGGATGAAACCAATCGACGCCGGGCAACGCTGGGTCTGACCGCCCTGCTCATCGTGTTCCTGCTCATCCTCCCACAGCTATTGGGGACCTATCTCTCCGAGGTCATCAACAATGTGGGCATCTTCATCCTGATGGGGTTGGGGCTCAACATCGTAGTCGGCTTCGCCGGATTGCTGGATCTAGGGTACGTAGCCTTCTTCGCTATCGGCGCTTACACAATGGCCGTACTCACGTCCGAAGGGCCGCTGGGGATCTTCGGGCTAAGCTTTTGGGCAGCCTTGCCGATCTGTGTCGGCATGGCTGCGCTTGCCGGCATCGTGCTCGGCATCCCCGTCCTGCGCATGCGCGGTGACTATCTCGCGATTGTGACGCTGGGTTTCGGTGAGATCATCCGCATCCTGGCACTCTCGGACCTATTGAAGCCCTTCATCGGCGGCGCGCAGGGTGTTTTGAAGATACCCAAGCCCTCCTTCTTTGGAACCGCGCTGATCCAGCCTGGCCAGTTCTACTACATCATCCTCGGCGGCTGCCTCCTGGCATGGTTTGTATCCTATCGCCTTAGCGAATCGCGCCTTGGACGGCAATGGATGGCCCTGCGCGAGGACGAGGACGTCGCCGAAGCGATGGGGATCCGTCTGGTGACTACCAAGCTGCTGGCGTTCGGTATCGGCGCGGCCTTCTCCGGGCTGGCGGGGGCCTTCTTCGCCAGCAAGTTGACTTCCATCTTCCCCCACAGCTTTAAGCTCGAGATTTCGATCAACGTCCTATGCCTGATCATCATCGGCGGGATGGGCTCTTTGCCTGGAGTGGTTGTGGGGGCGCTTATCCTCGTGGGCCTGCCGGAGCTGCTACGCGAATTCGCGGAGTACCGCTTGTTGATGTACGGCGCCTTGCTGATCGTCATGATGCTCGCCAAACCCGAGGGCTTCTGGCCCTCCGCCGTGCGTCGCCGCGAGCTGCATGCGGAAGACGAGGAACCCATACCCATCGAAGCCGTGGCTGAAGGGGCAGGAGACTGAGTGCAATGAATGGCAATAATGCAATCTTATGCGCGCGCTCGGTGACCAAGAGCTTCGGCGGCTTGGTGGCCGTGCGCAAGTTCGACTTCGACGTGCCCAAAGATGCGATCGTGAGCATCATCGGTCCCAACGGCGCCGGCAAGACCACCTTCTTCAATTGTGTCACCGGCTTCTATGCCATCGATAGCGGCGAGATCCACTATGAGGGCCAGCGCATCGACGGCCGCTCGCCCGATCAGATCGCCAGGCTACATATCGCCCGGACCTATCAGAATATCCGCCTTTTCTCCAACATGACCGCCATTGAGAACATCCTCGTCGGCATGGAACCCCGGCTCCACTCGAGCTGGATCGGCGCGATCTTGGGTTCGGCCGGCGTGCGCAAGGAAGAGCAGAGAGCCATTGAAGAGGCACTCGAATTGCTGCGCTTCGTAGGCCTGGCGGGAAAGGGTGACCTGCTGGCGAAGAACCTGCCCTACGGGGAGCAGCGTCGCCTCGAGATCGCCCGTGCCCTGGCAAACAAGCCTGATTTGCTGCTGCTGGACGAGCCGACTGCGGGAATGAACCCTCACGAGTCCGCCGAGACCATGCACTTTATCCATCGCCTGCGGGATGAGCTGGGCATCACGATCTTGCTCATCGAGCATGATATGCGGGTTGTCATGGGGATCTCCGAGCGGGTTACTGTGCTGGATTATGGCGAGAAAATCGCGGAAGGCACGCCGGCAGAGATCCAGCGCAATCCCCGAGTGATCGAAGCATACCTCGGACGCGGTGCCGCCTCCGGCCTGAAGACCGAGGTCCAGCAAGGCGCATGAGGAGCCATTGGCTATGGCAATGCTAGAAATCCAGGACGTTCATGCCTATTACGGCAAGATCCACGCCTTGAAGGGAATCTCGCTCACTGTCGAAGAAGGCGAGATTGTGACCTTGATTGGCGCCAATGGCGCCGGAAAGAGCACCACCCTCAAAACCATCAGCGGCCTTGTGAAGCCCCGCCAGGGTCGCGTGCTCCTGGAAGGCGAGGACCTCGCACCCTATAAGGCCCACGAGATCGTGTACAAAGGTGTCTCCATGGTTCCCGAAGGCCGGGGGGTTTTTTCCAAGCTTACGGTGGCAGAAAATCTGGACATGGGTGCCTACCATCGCAATGACAAGGAGGGCATTGCTCGGGATCTCGAGCGCGTCTTCACCCTCTTCCCCAGGTTAAAGGAACGCCGCGATCAGGTTGCAGGCACGCTGAGCGGCGGCGAACAGCAGATGCTCGCAACTGCCCGCGCCCTGATGTCCAGCCCGCGTCTGCTGCTTATGGATGAGCCTTCGATGGGGCTTGCTCCCGTGCTCGTGGAGAGCGTCTTCGATACCATCCAGGAAATCAACCAGGAAGGAACCACGATCCTGCTGGTTGAGCAGAATGCTCATATGGCCCTCCGGATCGCAAAACGCGGCTACGTGCTGCAGACCGGGGAGATCGTGCTTCACGACACTGCCGAGGGCCTGCGCGAGAATGAGATGGTTCAAAAGGCGTACCTTGGCATGGAGTAGCACTCAGGCTTGATCGATCCATCCGAATTCGGTTTCCACGGGATTCTCTCGATCCTCAGCGCCTCAGCCTGGGGATCGAATAGAATATGCGGGGCACGTGTCTCGTGAGGGGCCTGATGACCCAGGCAGCCTGATCCCGCCTCCGTGGGGGCGAAAGCTTCTGTCTGTGCGTGCCCTTGGCTCATTGATTCGGAGGCTTCAGCCATGCCAGCCACATTTCCCAAGACTGCGGAGGTCATCATCATTGGCGGTGGCGTTATGGGCGCCAGTTGCGCATACCACCTCGCCAAGGCAGGGGTGCGCGATATCGTGCTACTCGAGAAAGAAGCCTATTTCGGCCAGGGAGCCACAGGGCGCTGCGCTGGAGGCGTGCGCTATCAATTTGCAACCGAAATCAATATCCGCTTGTCGATCGCCAGCCTGGCCATGTTGGAGAATTTTAGGGATGATACAGGCGTCGATCCTGCCTACCGGCAATGCGGATACCTGTTCGTGCTGACGCGTCCCGAAGATGTCAAGGCTTTCGAGCGCAATGTGGAGCTGCAGCATCAGTTGGGCGTTCAGACAGAATGGCTCAGCGGAGATGACATTCGCGCCCGGCTTCCATTCATGCACTTCAAAGATGCCATCGCAGGCACCTTCCATGCCAAGGATGGGCTGGCGGATCCCAACAGCATCGTTATGGGGTATATCCAGGCGGCGCGACGAATGGGTGCCCGCTGTCTTACCGAGGCCGAAGTCGTCGGCCTCGAGGTTCAGAATGGCCGGATTGTGGCAGTGGAGACGCGGCTGGGGCGAGCGCAGACCCATACGGTTATCAATGCAGCCGGCCCCTGGGCAGGGCTCATCGGGGCGATGGCGGGCGTGGAGATTCCCATAGCCCCTGTTCGCCGTCAGATGCTGACCACCACCCCGCTCCCGGATCTACCCAAGGACTTTCCTTTTGTTATCGATTTCGCCCAATCACTCTACTTCCACCGGGAAGGCGATGGCATTCTCACCGGCATGTCGAATCCCTCCCAGGAGCCTGGGTTCGATCAAAGCATCGACGATGAATGGGAGTTGGTGGCCATGGAGGCCGCCCTCGAGCGCATGCCTATGCTTGAGAAGGCCGGGCGCCTGGCCGGATGGGCGGGACTGTATGAGATCACCCCCGATTCCCATCCGATCTTCGGCCCGACGCCTGTGGAGGGCTTCTTCGTGGTGGGTGGTTTTTCCGGCCATGGCTTCATGCACGGGCCAGTGGCCGGTCAAATCATGACCGAATACTTACTGGAAGGCAGCCCACGAACCGTCGATGTTACTCCCTTGAACCTTGCACGCTTCGACGAAGGACGCCTGATTCAAGAATACAACGTGGTCTGAATGCCTGACGCCGAAATCCTTACCATCGGGACCGAGTTGCTCCTGGGTGAGATCGCCGACACTAATACCCAGAAGATCGCCCGCGCCTTGCTCGATTCAGGCGTGAACCTTTATCGTACGATGACCGTGGGGGATAATGCTGGCCGCATCGCTGAAGCTGTGAAGGAATCCCTCCATCGTGCAGAAATCGTAATCACCACCGGTGGATTGGGCCCAACGGTCGATGATGCCACGCGCGAAGGCATCGCCAGGGCGCTCGGTGTTGAGCTGATCTTCGAACCCGAACTTTGGGCACAGATCCGGAATCGCTTCGAGCACTATGGGCGCATGCCCGAACCCGTCAACCGCCGGCAGGCATATATTCCAGCAGGCGCCATCCCCATTCCGAATCCAGTCGGGACTGCACCCGCATTTGCGGCACCCGCAGGCAAGGGCCTCGTGGTCGCACTTCCAGGCGTGCCCGCTGAGATGGATTTCCTGCTGCACGATGCCGTGATGCCATTGCTTCGCGAATATTTCCATCTCGAATCGGTCCTCATTACTAGGCTCCTGCGGACGGCTGGTGTGGGAGAGTCCGCCATGGAAGGCCAGCTTGAGGATCTGGAGCGCATGATCAACCCTACCCTCGGCCTATCGGCTCACCCTGGCCGGGTAGATTTGCGCCTTACAGCCCGCGCCAGCACTTCCGACGAGGCCAGGCAGATGCTCGATGCCCTGGAAGCCGAAGTGCGCGGCCGCTTGGGCGATGCCATCTACGGCCAGGATGGACAGACACTGGAGGGCATTGTGCTGGAGCTGCTTGCGCAGCGTGGCTGGCGTCTTGCTACGATCGAAGCGGGTACCCACGGCCTTCTGGCCGCGGGGCTATCCGCGGAGGAAGGGCCTTACATCGGCGGCCGCCTGCTGCCAACCGGGCTGGAGAGTGTCCGGCTGCGCGAGATGATGCAGGACGAGCGAGCGACTACGGGGGCTGAAGCGATCTTGGGGCTCACCCTGCGTCAGGAACCAGGTCGCAGCAAATTTGAGGCCCAACTCATCGATCCTCTGGGTGAGCACTCTTGGGGAGGTTCCTACGGAGGCGCCCCTGCAAATGCGGCCCGCTGGGCCGCAAGTCTTGCCCTGAACGGCATGCGTCGTCGGCTCATCTCCTAAGGCTGGCGTGAGAACAGGGGACACACCTTGCCAGGGCCCAACTCTTTTGTATAATACGCAGGCGCAAGCGGGTGTCGCCAAGTGGTAAGGCAGTAGCTTCCCAAGCTACCATTCGTGGGTTCGAATCCCATCACCCGCTCCAACCGCCGGGCCGCAAAGCGCGACCCGGCGGCTCGTTTCTTCCCGACAACTCTCCTGTAAGCTCTTTGCAAGGTCTCCCCTTGGCCGGCCGTGCTAGCATAGGGATGCAAAGGGCACCACTGGATGGTATCGGAGAGAACAGCGAAGGAAACGGATGGAGCATCTATAGTCCGGCCCTCTCACGGCAGCCGGCCTGCGCTCTGATATTGGAAAGCGAACCTCCGTTTACCGAACGTGGCTTCGCACTTTGCTCTCCTCCTCCCAAGAGCCCTCCCAAGCGAGGGCTCTACTGGCATTCGACGTGGGCGCCGGCTATAATCGCCCACGTTGTGAGGGTCAGCGCGTGGACGAATGGTCTAGGCAAGGTCATCGGCAAAGGATCCTCTACGTCGAAGATAATTTCGAAAATCGCATCCTGGTGCAGCGGATTTTGGAGGCAGAAGGTTACGCCTTCCTGGGAGCAGCAGATGCGCAAGAGGGGCTGGACATTGCGCGCCGCGAAATACCCGATTTGATCTTGGTCGATATCAATATGCCCGATATCGATGGGCTCAGCATGGCCCGGGAGCTCAAGAACGACCCGCGCTTCGCGCGCGTCCCAGTCGTCGCGATCACCGCGAATGTCATGCACGGCGACCGCGAACGGACGCTGGCAGCAGGCTGCGATGGCTATATCCAAAAGCCTATCGATGTCGACGCCTTGCCTCGACAGATCGGTGCTTTCCTGCAACAATAGGAGCGCTCGGGCGAAGGAGATCGATGGTGAGTGCAGAGTCCGAAAGCCCTACGGTTCTCGTCGTAGAGGATAACGTATCCAATTTTGTGCTCATGGCACGCATGCTCGGCTACATGGGGATCCGTTGCGAATGGAAGACCTCCGGCTATGAAGTGGTCGAATACGCCGACTCACTTCCGCATATCGATCTCATCTTGATGGACATCCGTCTTCCGTATGAGGATGGGTATCAGGCTTTGCGCAAGATACGCGCCTCCGATAGGTTGAAGCATCTGCCCGTCGTAGCCGTGACGGCCTATGCCAGCGAAGACCAACTGCAGCGGGCTCGCGCCGCCGGATTCGATGGCTTCATCGGCAAGCCACTCGATCCGGACCGCTTCCCGGCGCAGATCCGCAGCGTTCTGGCTGGTGAGCAAGTTTGGGAGGTGGAGTAGCGTGGTCAGTCCTGTCACACGTCCGCAGGCCGAGACACGCCGCTTTCGTGGCCGCTTGGGAAGGCGCCTCGCTCTGATCCTCCTTCCGCTGGTCGTCATCCCCTTGATGGCCATGGGTATTGGCGCCTACCTGAGATCTCGGGCCCTGCTGGAAGAGCAGGCCACAAGCCAGATGTCCGCCGCCACCCAGGCCCAGATCCAGGTGCTGGCCGAGTGGTCCGCCGAACGCGAGCAGCGCCTGCAGCTCGGCGCACAACGCCCCCCCCTGCAACAGGCAGCCGCCGACTTGATCGCCCTCTCGCCCCAATCCCAGCTTTACACCGCCGCCCTGGAGACCGCTCTCGCCGAACTCAACGACATCCGCATCCGCCAGGGCCAGACGCTCTTCTCCGACCTGCTCATCGCCCAGCCCTCCTCCGGCTTGATCCTGGCCGCCACCCAGGAAGACTGGTCCGGCAGAATCACCCCTAACCTCACTTCCCAGGCCCTCCCGCCATCCGGCCAGCTTACCTTGCCGCTCTTCAATGATCCCGTGCTGGCCTCTCACGACCTGGCCTTCCTCACCCTGGCCCCCTTCCGCGCCGCACCGCCCATCGCCGAGCCCCTGCTCCTGGTGGGTGTCAACCAGGGCCCCCAGCTCGCCCAGTTGCTCGAACAGATGCAGATCTTCTGGGAGCAGCGCGGCGTCTACCGGGTCGAGCGCGGCCGCACCTTCATGCTCCTCGAGCCGGATATCCTGGTCCAGCTCCCGCGCTACGCCATGGCACCGGAAGCCGTCAGCGGCCACCAGCACCCCATCTTCCCCATCGCCGAGGGCACGCCCGCCGGGACGCTCGAATATGTCAACGCCGATGGCAACCTGGTGCTCGCAGCTTACGAATGGATCCCGGAGTGGAACCTCGGCATCGTCGCCGAATTGCCTCAGGCCGATATCTTCGCAGAGATCAATCAATTGGCGCCCTTCAGTATCGCCCTGATTGCCGGCGCGAGCCTATTCACCGTCGTCGTGGTCGTGTTAGTTGCCCGCCAGCTCCTGCGCCCCCTCGGAAATCTCTCTGATCTGGCGGAGCGGTTGACACGCGGCGAGTGGACCTACCGTGTACCCGAAGATCGCGACGACGAAATCGGGGCGCTGGCGCACAGCTTGAACCAGATGGCGGAGGAACTGAGCGATGCTTACCGCTCCTTGGAACAGCGAGTTGAGGAGCGCACGCGCCAGATCCGAACGGCCTCTGAGGTGGCCCGAGCGGTGATCTCAACCCCCTCCCTCGATGACCTCCTGCGGCGGGCTGTCGAGCTTATCCAGCGTCAATTCCATTACGACTATGTATCGATCTTCCTGCTCGAGGAGGAGGGCGATTTCGTCCAGTTGCGCGAGGCCACCGGCGACATCGGCGGCGCCCTTAAAGCTCAAGGGTATATCGTTCCCGTAGGCTCGCAGTCGCTCATCGGCTGGGTCACAGGCAGCAACCAGCCCCGCATCCTTTCCGACATCCAGCCCGAGGCGGCACCGCTGCGCCGTGATCTGATGCCTGAGACCCGCTCCGAGCTCGCCGTGCCATTGCAGACCGGCGGCCGTGTGCTTGGGGCGATCGATGTCCAATCCTCCGCGCCAGATGCATTCGGCCCCCAGGATGTCGAAGTGCTGCAGACACTGGCCGACCAGCTCAGCGCCGCCATCCTAAACGCCCGCCTGACAGAGCTCTCCGCCACCGCTGCTGATCGCGCCCGCCTCGTGAGCGAGGTCACTCAGGCTTTGAGCGGCGCGATGGAGATCGAGGAGGTGCTAGAGAAAGCAGCCAGGGCGCTGCAGCATGGACTCGGTTCGCCCGAGGTATTGATCAAGATCCACGGGGACGATGCCGGCCTGGCTCCGGCTGGGAGAGAGGCCCAGCCAGGATGAACATAAGGCTTGAAGCATGACCACGATCGCCATCACGGGCGCAAGCGGCTACTTCGCCAAGGTGCTGCTACCCCTGCTGGAGGCAGATTCGGCGATGCATCGCATCCTCGGCGTCGATCGGCGAAGCTTTGCCGAATCGCTGCCACCTGGCTTGATGACGTTCCACCAGCGCGATATCCTCACGGACAACCTCGAGGATGTTCTGGATGCCGCCGATGTCTTGCTTCACATGGCCTTTATCTTGATGAGGCGCCCAGGCGACAAACGCGTGGATGCTGTGAACGTGGAGGGATCGCGAAGGGTTTTCGATGCCGCAGTGAGGGCAGGAGTCAAGAAGATCATCTTCACAAGCAGCGTCGTGGCCTATGGGTTGCGCCCCAGCAATCCCATTCCCCTGACCGAGGACACGCCGCTCTGGCCCGAGCAGCCCCTATACTACGGCCGCGCCAAAGCCCAGATTGAGGCCTACCTCGGCCAGATTGAAGCCGCCCATCCCGAGATTTTGATTACCCGGCTGCGGCCTTGCACGGTCGTAGGCCCTTCGGCAGATCCGGCACAGATGCAATCCCTTGTTGGGGAGATCACCCCGCTCGTCCGAGGCTATGACCCGCCCTGTCAGATCTTGGATGAACGCGACCTGGCTCAAGCCTTGCTGCTGGCCATCCAGACGGACCTGCCAGGCGCTTACAACGTGACCAGCGATGAGCCGCGAACCTTGCGCGACCTAGTCGCCTTGCGGGGCGGCCGGGCACTGGAACTTCCATTGCCGCTTGTGAAGCTTTTCTTCAGGATTGCATGGCTCTCCGGCTTAACGGTATTCGCCCCCGAATGGGTCGCACTGAGCAAATATCCGCTGGTGGCCAGTAACGAGAAATTGAAGGACGCCGGCTGGATACCCAGGATGACAACTGAGCAGGCGTATCTGGCGCTGCAGGCACACTACTACAAGCCTGCAACGGCGCCAAGCTTTCGAGGCACACAATGATCCAACGCTTCCGTGACGCGCTGCGCCCAACCGCGGCGGACCCAGCCATCGCGCAGCAGCAATCTCTTCTCTATATCGTCCTGCTCGGACTTGCCGGCCCCGGGCTGCTCTTTGGCATCGCCATGGCAATTCTCTGGCTGCTGGGCCGCACACCCGCTGCCGGTGCCATCGCTGGGCTCGGTGTCCAGCCATTCTACGCCCTCTCCTACTGGCTGGGCCGGCGCGGCCGCACCCGTCTGGCGGCGCTTATCCCGGTCCTCATCGTGTTCGTGGTCATGGCAGCATCGTTTTTCCAGGTCGGAGTTGGCCATGTCTCGACGGTGGGCATGGCCATGGTGGTCGCCACCGCGGGCATCTTGCTTGGCAGCCGGATTGCGCTTGCATTGAGCGTCCTCAGCGTGCTGGCCTATGCCTTTGCGGGTTGGGCTCAGAACGCGGGCTTCATTCCAAGCGCCATCCTGCCGCAGGAAGCAGTGATCGCTGACGCAATCGGCTTGGGACTGGGCCTGATCGTGCTCGTGATCCTCAACCAGCTTTCCCGGCAAGAGATGGAGAGCGCCCTTCAGCTCGAGCGCCAAATCAGTGAACAGTTGCAGGCGCAGCAACGCGAGCTCGAGGACCTGGTCTCCCGGCGCACCCGCGGGCTTGAGCGCCGCGCCTTGCAGCTTCAAACGGCGGCGGATATCGCCAAGCTGGCCTCGGAGGTCCCCGATCCGGAGCATCTCATCCGGCAGGCCATCGAGCTGATCCGGGCCCGGTTTGGCTTCTACCATGCGTCGATCTTCATGATGGATGACACCGGCAACTGGGCCGAATTGGCCGCCAGCACGGGCGAGGCCGGCCAACAAATGCTCGCCAGGAAGCACCGTCTTGCCGTAGGAAGCGCAAGCATCATTGGCTGGGTTACCGCCAATCGTCTGCCGCGCGTGGCGAACGACGTTGAGGCCGACCCCTTCCATTTCAAGAATCCACTCCTTCCTGATACGCGCTCCGAATTGGCGGTGCCGCTGCTCGTGGGCCAACGGTTGCTCGGTGCACTCGATGTCCAGAGCACCGAGGCGGAAGCCTTCACCGAAGACGATATCCGCACGCTTGAGGCCATCGCAAGCGAACTTGCCGTCGCAATCGACAGTTCCCGCGTGCAACAAGACATGCAGGCTGAGCTCGAGCGTATGCAGGCCGCTTTTCGGGCCGAGTTGCAGGATTCATGGCGGCGCATATCCCGCAGCGGGATCACATCCATCATTCACTTGGATGTGAACGGCCAAAGAATCCCGCCTCGCGATTCGGAGTTCACCGTAGTGGATACTGCTCGCGTTCAGGGCTCCACCGTTGTTAGCCAGAATGGCCTGGAAGTGGCCGTTCCCATCCAGGTTCGGGGTGAAACCATCGCCACGCTCGCCGTGCGCCGTCCGCGAGGAACTGAACCCTGGCGTGAGGAGGAAATCGCCCTCTTGGAGGCGGTTGCAAATCAAGCCGCACTCTCGCTCGAAAGCGCCCGCCAGCGGGTCGAGGAACAGCGCCGGCTGGCCGAACTCGAGATACTCAACCGCATCAGCCAGGCCGTATCCCAGATGCTTCCGCTGGACACCCTCCACCGCGTCGTCCATCGCCAGATCCAACAAGTATTGGGGCCGGTCGAGATGGAGGTTCTGCTGTACGAAGAAGAAACACAAAGTCTTCGGGCCGCCTTTTCATCCGGCAGCGAAGCTCAGCCGGGCGGCCAACCGCGACCACTCGGCGACGATCTGGCTTCCGCAGTCATTCGCTCGCAGGGACCGCTCTATTGGAGCCGGGAAGCCGAGCAGGCGAGTCTCTTCGGAATCCAATCTGTCGAGGAGGAGGCGCGATCCTGGATAGGCGTGCCGATGCTGCTCGGCGACCAGATCCTGGGCGTCATCGTAGTGCGCGATTTCGAACGCGCAGGCCGCTTCGGCGATGATGACGCCGCCATGCTTACAACCATCGCCAGCCAGGTTGCGGCGGGCATCCAAAATCAACGATTGCTGGAGCAAGTCCAGCGGGCCGCACGCCGTGAACGCCTGATCCATGAGATCACCAGCAAGATCCGCCGGTCGCCTGATATGAAAACCCTGCTCGAAACCACGACCCGTGAACTGGCCCGCGCCCTGAACGCCGCCCGCTCCACTATTACTCTGGATCTGGAGCCACCTGGGCCTCCACAATCCGGATCCAGCGATGGGGAGGATCGCGAGCGATGAGCCAGCCTTCCACTAAGATCTTTTCCCGCTGGCGGCAACGGTTTGATCGTCTGGGACTCGGGGCGCGCCTGACGGTCACTCTCCTTCCACTGGTACTCATCCCAATGCTCATCCTGGCATTGGTGAGCTATTTCAGGGCGCGAGACTTGCTTCAAACGCAGGCCTCCGATCAGATGGCCGCCGCCACCCAGGCCCAGATCCAGGTGCTGGCCGAGTGGTCCGCCGAACGCGAGCAGCGCCTGCAGCTCGGCGCACAACGCCCCCCCCTGCAACAGGCAGCCGCCGACTTGATCGCCCTCTCGCCCCAATCCCAGCTTTACACCGCCGCCCTGGAGACCGCTCTCGCCGAACTCAACGACATCCGCATCCGCCAGGGCCAGACGCTCTTCTCCGACCTGCTCATCGCCCAGCCCTCCTCCGGCTTGATCCTGGCCGCCACCCAGGAAGACTGGTCCGGCAGAATCACCCCTAACCTCACTTCCCAGGCCCTCCCGCCATCCGGCCAGCTTACCTTGCCGCTCTTCAATGATCCCGTGCTGGCCTCTCACGACCTGGCCTTCCTCACCCTGGCCCCCTTCCGCGCCGCACCGCCCATCGCCGAGCCCCTGCTCCTGGTGGGTGTCAACCAGGGCCCCCAGCTCGCCCAGTTGCTCGAACAGATGCAGATCTTCTGGGAGCAGCGCGGCGTCTACCGGGTCGAGCGCGGCCGCACCTTCATGCTCCTCGAGCCGGATATCCTGGTCCAGCTCCCGCGCTACGCCATGGCACCGGAAGCCGTCAGCGGCCACCAGCACCCCATCTTCCCCATCGCCGAGGGCACGCCCGCCGGGACGCTCGAATATGTCAACGCCGATGGCAACCTGGTGCTCGCAGCTTACGAATGGATCCCGGAGTGGAACCTCGGCATCGTCGCCGAATTGCCTCAGGCCGATATCTTCGCAGAAGCAAACAGCCTGGCCCCATTTACCCTTCTCTTGCTGATCTCGGTTGTGCTCGTCGTCGGCCTTGTAGTTCCGCTCGCCACACGTCGCGCCATCCGACCGCTTGCCATCTTGCGGGACCTAGCCGAGCGATTTGCTGCTGGAGACTTAGACGCCCGCGTCGAGATTGAGCGCGGGGACGAAATCGGCGTGCTTTCTCAGGCCTTCAACCTTATGGCCAACGAATTGTCGGATCTCTACCGCTCCTTGGAAAGGCGCGTAGAAGAACGCACTAAGCAGATCCGCACTGCCTCGGAGGTCGCCCGCGATGCCGTCGCCATTCGCGATGTGGAATCCCTGCTTGAGCAGACGGTCCATTTAATCTCCTCCAGATTTGGCTATTACCATGCCGGGGTCTTTCTTGTCGACGCCGACCGCGAGTATGCCGTCCTGCGGGCCGCATCCTCCGAGGGCGGAAAGCGCATGATTGCCCGCGGTCATAAGCTGCCAGTCGGCAAAGTCGGCATCGTCGGGTACGTGACTGGCACAGGGAATCCCCGCATTGCCCTCGACGTTGGCGGGGATCAGGTGCACTTCGCGAACCCAGACCTCCCGGAAACCCGCTCCGAGCTGGCCCTGCCACTCTGGTCCGGTGATCAGATCATCGGTGCCCTGGACGTTCAGAGCAAGGATCCAAATGCGTTCGAGGAGGAGGATGTCATCGTCCTGCAAACGATGGCGGACCAGCTGGCGGTCGCCATCGAAAACGCCCGCCTGATTGAGGAGCTCACCGACCTCTCCTCGCTGAACCGCAAGGTCATCGAAGTGTTCAGCGCTCTCAGCCAATTCAGCGAATACGATGCGCTCTTGGCCAAGTCCACGGACATCGTACGCGAGCGCTTCGGTTTCAGGCGTGTGGCACTGGGTTTGCTGGAGGGAGAGGAGATCATCATCCGCAGCGCTGCAGCCGAATCGGGCGAGCAAGCCGCTCCCCTTGGCATCCCCTTGCCGCTTGCTCGAGGCCCCCTCGGCCGCGCCGTTGAAACCCGGCAGCCTGTGGTCGTGCGCGAGGGCGGACCTCCGCCCGGTAAGCATCGAGCGGAAAGCATCACCATTGCCGTCCCGCTGATCCAGCGCGACGAGGCGATCGGCGCACTGGCCGTTGAGATGTTCGCGCCCGAAGGCGTCCGCGACCGAGACTTGGAGATTCTCGAGCTTGTCGCCGGCCAGGTGGCTGCCTCGCTCGAGAACACCCGACTGCTTGAGGAGACCCGCACTAGCCTCGAGCAATTGGACAGCCTTTACCGCCGCCAGACGGCCGATTCTTGGCAGGCCCTGCTCGAATTGCTGCAGGCCGATCGCTCCGTAACCTCCGCGGAGTTTGTCGGGCCGCGCTACCCAGACGCCATTACAGATGGCGGCGATCCGCTCGAAGCGCCTATCGAGATCCACGGCGAAACCATCGGACTCCTGGAGGTGCTGGGGGAAAAGCCCGGCGAGTGGACCGAGGATGAACGCGAGATCGTGCGGGCAGTCGCCGATGAAGTGGCCGCTGCACTCGAGCAGACCCGCCTGCTGGAGGAACTGCAGCGACGGGCAGCACAACTTCAGACGGCCGCCGAGGTTGCACGGGATGCGACCGGCTTGCTCGATATTAATACCCTGCTGCGCAGAACCGTCCGGCTTATTCAGGAGCGCTTTGGCTACCACCATATCGCCGTCTTTCTAACCGATGAGCAGGGGCAATACGCCGAGATCGCGGAAGGGAGCGGCGCTGCAGGCGAGCAGATGAAGTCCGAGGGACACCGTCTGGAGGTGGGTTCGGAGTCCATTATTGGACATGTGACCCTGCGGGGCGAACACTACCTTGCGGATCAAGTCGATCAGGACTCGCTCTTCAAGCCCCACCCCGCATTGCCAGACACGCAAACCGAATTAGCGATCCCGCTGCTGGTGGGTGAGAGAATCATTGGCGCGCTGGATGTCCAGCACGACTCGCCTGGCGCATTCAGCGCCGACGATATCGCCGTGCTGCAAATCCTGGCCGACCAGCTAGCGGTGGCCATCCAGAACGCCCGGCTGTTTGAGGAGACCTTGCAGCGGGCCCGGCGTGAGCAGTTGGTGCTGCAGCTTACGGGGGAGGTTCGAAAGCGCGAAGATGTGGAAGGCATGCTGAAGGCCGCCGTCCGCGAGATGCGGAAGGCCATGGGCGCCAAGCGAAGCCGAATCCGCCTATATCCGCGGCCCCTGGATTCCGATGAGGCTAACGAGAACGGACCCCCTCCATCCGAACACCCTCCGGCAGGAGATCAGCCCTTTCGTGGAGATGGTGAATGACACTGACCATCGCGGTCGCCAATGCTAAAGGCGGAGTCGCCAAAACCACAACCTCTCTCTCACTCGGCGCAGCGCTTGCCGAGCAGGGCCTAGAGGTGCTGCTCGTTGATATGGATCCCCACGCCAATCTGACCATCTCGCTCGGCATCCGGCCTGAGAGACTAGAGTCTACTCTTACGGATGTTCTCCTGCGGGATCAACCGCTTCAGGCCGTGCGCCGCCCTACTGCCGTGGATAGTCTGGCACTGGTCCCTTCCAACCATGAACTCAGCATCGCGGAGGGCCATCTGATGGTCCGCGAGCATTACCTGCTTCTGATGCGCGAGGCCATCCGGGGTTCGAACGAGCATGACATCATCATTCTGGATTGCCCCCCAACGCTCGGGACCCTCACGCAGAATGCGCTCACCGCCGCAGACCTGCTTGTCATCCCGACGCAGCCCGAGTATTACTCAGCCCATGCGCTGCGCGATATGCTCAACCTGATCCTGGCCATCCGCAACCGCCACAACCCCCGATTGCGCTATCGCATCCTGCTCACAATGCTTGATAATCGCAACCGCATCCACCGTAGCCTGGCCAAACAGATCCGGACAGCATTCCGGGAGGCGGCTTTCGAATCGGAGATCGAGGTGGATACACGGCTGCGCGAGAGCCCAATTTTCGGCCTTCCGATCCAGCAATACGCGCCCCAGAGTCGCGCCGCGGAGCAATACCGGCAACTGGCGTCAGAATTGAGGCAATACACGAATGAGTTCCATCGAAGCCATTCGACGGCGGCTTGAACATCTCTTCGACGGCATCGCACAGACGCCGCCGCGGACGGGCACGCTTCCTTCCGAGATGCTTGGGCGCCCTGACATGGGGACGCCTCAGGGATGGGTCTGGGAGCTCGATTCGCAGGGGCGTTTTTCATGGTGCAGCCCAGAAGTCGAGCGCGTCCTGGGAATTCCTCCAAGCCAATTAATGGGCCAGCCTCTCTCGGCCATTGGCCTGGATCAGGATTCCATCGATAAAGTGGCCGAGGCCATCCGCGCCCAAGCGCCGCTTCCGCACCTAATGGCCCGGGCAACCAACCGCGAGGGCAAGGACCTGCGCCTTTTCATCCGCGCGCTGCCCAAGATGGATGCCCAAGGGCGCCTGGATGGCTACCGTGGTGTCGCACAGATTCAGGAATCGGAGCGCGCCCCAACGGGCAGGCTAGCCATTGCCATGCCGCTTCCCCCAGATCGGTTGGATGCCTTCGCATCGCCTGAATTGGCCCCGTCCTGGGGGGAGGTCCTCGGCTTCGAAGACGACGGCGAGAATGTCCAACCCCTCCCGCTCTCTCAAGCGCCGCCAGACATAAATCTCCATACGGACAGCGAGCGCCTGGTGGTGCCTTTGCGCGGCCAGGATCGCATCCTGGGAACAATCGAGCTCGAAGACAAGGACGGGGGGCCTTGGACCGAGGAGGACCGCGCCCTCGCAGAAGCCCTGGCGCATGAGTTCGCCTTGGCGCTCCAGGATGCCCGTTCCCATCAGCTTACCCAGCAAGCGCTGGAAGAGATGCGCGAGGCTGACCGCTTGAAGAGCCAATTCCTAGCGAATATGAGTCATGAATTGCGCACCCCGCTCAATTCGATCATCGGGTTCTCGAAGGTCATCCTGAAGGGCATCGACGGCCCAGTCACGGAGAAGCAGCGCGAGGATTTGACGGCCATCTACAACGCCGGGCAGCACCTGCTTGGGCTGATCAACGACATCCTCGACCTTTCTAAGATCGAGGCCGGGAAGATGGAGCTGGCCTTTTCTGAAGTGGATCTCCGCGACATCATCCAAGGCGTGATGTCCACCGCGGCGGGATTGGTAAAGGGCCGCCCCATAGAACTCATCACCGATGTTCCCGACGATCTTCCGCGGATTCAAGCCGACAACATCCGCATTCGCCAGGTCCTCCTCAACCTCATCTCAAATGCGGCCAAATTCACCGAGGAAGGCCACATCGGGATTTCGGCACGTACGATCCGCAGAGCAGGTCATGAGGAGATCGTCGTCGCCGTCTTCGATACCGGACCTGGCATCAAGCCCGAAGATCAGGAACGGATCTTCGAGCCTTTCTCCCAGGTGGATGCCTCACCGACCCGCAAGACCGGAGGCACCGGCCTGGGCCTCTCGATTTGCCGGCATCTTGTTGAATTGCATGGGGGCGTGATCTGGGTCGAGAGCGTGCCCGGTGAAGGCAGCACCTTTGCATTCACACTACCCCTGCGGCATGAAGAGACTCAGGCAAAGGATCTCGCAACATTGGTCCTGGGGGTCACATCCAGGCAATCCTTCAGCGACAACCTTGGCCCGGCGTTTGAAACGGCGGGCTACCGCTACCATGGGCTCACGCGCCCGGAGCATCTCGCCGACGCCGCTCGTGCGCTCAACCCCCAGATCGTGCTCCTTGATCTCTTCCTGCCGGCAGAGGAGATTTATAAAAGCGTCGCCGAATTGCGCGGTGACCCCGCCCTTGTCCCCACCCGTGTCGTCCTGAGCGCATTCGACCCGCACGAGGCCTGGGGAGCCTACCTGCCCCTGGTAGACCTTCTCCCGCTTGCCTGGAAGCCAGATGCCCTCTGGGGGCGTATCTCTCAAGCGATCCCATCCGCCCGCCAGTCCGGCCGCATTCTCCTCGCCGATCCGTTTGGACAAGCCACCAAGATAACCGAGGAAATCCCGCCGTACGCTGCGGCCCTGGAACTGACCAGAGTCGACAACTACGCGGAGGCCTCCAAGCTTATGGAAGAGCATTCTCTGGATGGCATTCTGGTCGTTATTTCGACCGAAACGGAGGATCAGAGGGCTGCTCTATCCGAATTGCTGCAGGATATCCGTGATGCCGATCTCCCTGCGATTGGCATCCTTCCAGAGAAACATGGCGTCATCGAGTTGGGATCCGATGCCATGCTGAAGCCCTTGGGCATGCACGCGGAACAGTTTATAAGGGGGCTCGTATCGTTCATCACCCGAACGTCTTGACCCCATCTAGCCCCGACTGTCGCCCGCCAAAGTTCCGCCTTTCCATCCGGTGGCGCCTTGACCTAGCGCAGCCGAGGAGGATCGTCTGATCGTGAGTCGAGTGGAAAGCTGGATCGAATGCCTGGACTGCGGCGAGCAGGCTACCTACGAGCCGATCTCGCTGGCTTGCCCGGCCTGCGGCAGCACCTGGCGGGAAGCGCGCTACGGTCTCCGCTCGCTCCGGGAGACCTGGCAGCGCGAGCTTCCCTCTCGCGAGCCGTCCCTCTGGCGCTATGGAGAACTACTGCCCATCCGGCCGGATGAAAAGCCGGTCATGCTGGGCGAGGGAATGACACCCCTGCTGGAGGCCCGCCAGCTCGGCGAAATGCTACGCCTCCCACATCTGATGATCAAAGATGAACGGCAAGGCCCTACACACTCCTTCAAAGACCGCCAGGCCGCTGTGAGCGTCAATGCGCTGCGTCTTTTCGGATTGCAAGAAGCAGTGGTTTGCTCCACGGGCAACGTGGCCCTGGCCTATTCGGCCTTCTGCGCCAGAGCCGGCATCAAGCTCTGGGCCTTCCTCACAAGCCTGGTGCCGCCCGAGAAGATGCATGAAGTCGCCGTATATGGCACCGAAGTCATCAAGGTCGCGGGCACCTACGATCAGGCGAAGCAGCTCGCGGCGGCCTTCGCAGAGAGCCGGGGGTTATACCTCGACCGCGGGGCACGCAGCATCGCCACACTGGAATCGATGAAGACCATCGCCTTCGAGATTTGCGAGCAATTGGCCGGCATGCGCGCTGCAGACAGCCTGCCTTGGCCGACTCCTGATTGGTACATTCAGGCTGTCAGCGGGGGGATTGGTCCTCTGGGTGTGCTGAAAGGCTTTTTCGAACTTCGTGCCGCGGGCCTGATCGAGAAGATACCCAAGATCGCCTGCGTCCAGGCGGATGGCTGCGCCCCGATGGCCCGCGCCTGGGCTTCCGGCCGCCGCGAGGCCGTTCCTGTCCGCCATCCCGAGACATATATCACCACTCTAACAACCGGAGATCCCGGCCGGGCCTATAGTCTCCTTTTTGATCGGCTCACGGCCGGACCTGGGGGCATTATTCTCAGCGTCAGCGATCAGGAAGCCTTCCACGCCCTCCATCTCGTGGCCAAGCTCGAAGGACTCTCGATCGAGCCCGCGGCGGCGGTGGCGTTTGCGGGTCTGCTTAAGATGGCACGGGATGGTATTGTCTCTAAGGATGAGCTCATCGTGGTTAATTGCTCGGGCCATGCTGTCCCTGTCGAGCGGCAGATGCTCCCGGCGGGTTGGGCTACAGAGCTTGACCTCGAGGATTCCGCCCTCCCTGCCCGGCCCAGAGAAGGCCTCTCGACCGCGTTGCGGCTGCTCGAACGTCGGCGCATGCGCCAAGTCCTGGTTGTCGATGATCAAGCCGATGCCCGCCGACTGATTCGCCGGCTGTTGGAGGCGCATGGCGCCTACGAAGTCTGCGAGGCCTCCGGCGCATCCCAGGCCCTGGAAGTGCTGGGGCGGCGGCCTATGGATCTGATCATCCTGGACTTGATGATGCCGGAGACGGACGGCTTTGATCTGGTCGAGCGCCTGAAAAGAGATGAGGCCCTCAGGGAGGTTCCCATCATCGTCGTTACAGCCAAGGAGCTGACCCACAAAGAATGGCAACGTCTCTCGGGCAAGATTAATCGCCTGATGGTCAAAGGCGATTTCCTGGATGATGAGCTTGTGCGTGAAATCGACCATGTCCTGAGCTAAGGCATGACCCGACGCCGCCTTCTCAACCTCGATCAGCGCGGTGTGGCATTCGCCCTCGCCTCGGCCCTCTTCCTGGGCGCCTCCCCCGTTTTCGGGAAGCAGGCCATCCTGCTTGGCATGGTCCCGCTCGCCGTCGTCGCCTTCAGGACGGCTGGCGCATTCTTGCTGCTCTTGCTCGTCGTGGCAATCTTCCGCCCACGCCACCTTTACATCTATCCGGTGGGATTGGCGGGCGCAACCATCGCCGGCGCATTGAATGGCGTGGGATCCCTCTTCTACTACGCCGCGTTGGAACGTATCGGAGCCGGCCTGGGGCAGTTCCTCTTTGCCCTCTACCCCCTCTTCGTCGCCGGACTGCTCTATCTGGATGGCCAGCAACCCAGCCGCTTGACTTTGCTTCGCCTTGCCATGAGCGTTCCGGGCATTTTGCTGCTGACGCGGGCCGGGCCCACCCAAGTGGATGGCCTCGGTGTCCTGTTCATGCTGATCGCCTCACTTCTGTACGCCTTGCACATCCCCATCAATCAGCGGGTGCTTTTCGAGGCGCCTGCCCCCACGGTGACGCTCTATACTTTGCTGGCCATGACCGGGGTCACGGTCCCTGCCTATCTGCTGTTCCCGCGTCCCCTTGAAGGCCTCCAGACGCCTGCCCTGACGCCGCTTATTGCGCTCACCTGCCTGACATTCTTCTCGCGACTCGCTCTCTTCGCCGGGGTCAAGATGATCGGCGGCGCTCAGACGTCGATCATCGGGCTGGGCGAACTGCTCGTCACCGTAGCGCTGGCCTATTACTTGCTGGGCGAAACCCTGTCCCTCGGGCAATGGGCAGGCGCGCTAGTGTTAACCGCCACTCTGCTGCTCGCATTCGCCGAACCCGCGCCGCGACACCGGCCTCGCCTTAGAGGATGGCTTTACTGGCTGCGTACCCCCACGCCTGGATCCGCCCCATCCTCCGATCCCGAAGAAGAACTTGGCATGGCCGCTGGCTCGCCCTCTCATCAAGACCCGCCCTGACCTGTGCTATACTCCCCCCATCCCACAACTCAAGCTCACGAGAATGAGGAGATCAGCATGCGTCATTTTCTCGCACTCGCGGACTTCACCGGTGAAGAGCTGCAAGAGATGTTGGAGCTTGCGATCGAGCTGAAGGAGGCTTGGAAAGCCGGCGGCAACCGCCCGCTCTTGAGAGACAAGGTCCTTGCGATGGTCTTCCAGAAGCCCAGCCTCCGCACCCGCGTCTCGTTCGATATGGCCATGCGCCACCTGGGAGGAGACGCCCTCTACCTGTCTCCCGCAGAGGTCGGGCTGGGGAAGCGCGAGGCGATCGCAGACGTGAGCCGCGTTCTCTCGCGATACGTTGACGCCATCATGGCGCGCGTTTTCGACCATGAGCACATCCTCGAACTGGCGCGTTACTCCGTCGTGCCCGTGATAAATGGCCTCAGCGATTTCAATCATCCCTGTCAGGCCATGGCGGATGTCCTCACTATTCTTGAGACCTATGGCGATCTGCGGGGACTGAAAGTGGCATTCATCGGCGATGGCAACAACGTGGCCGTTTCCCTGATGTACGCCTGTGCGCTTCTAGGCATGAATTTCACCATCGCCACCCCCATTGACTATGAAATCCCCGAGGAAGCCGCGAAGGAGGCCCGCCGCCTGGCGAAAGGCAGTGGCAGCAACATCACCTTCCTCCACGATCCGCATGAGGCGGTGCGTGAGGCCCATGTCATTTACACCGATACATGGGCCAGCATGGGCCAGGAAACCGAGGCTGAGGAGCGCCGCAAGGTCTTTCAGCCCTATCAGGTCAACGCCGCTCTCGTTGCCGAGGCCACGGAGGATGCGATCGTGATGCATTGCCTTCCGGCACACCGGGGCGAGGAAATCACCGATGAGGTGGCCGATGGCCCCCACTCGGTGCTCTTTGACCAGGCCGAGAACCGCCTTCACGCCCAGAAGGCTATCCTCGTCAGGCTATTGACCTAGCTGGTCTATACATCTCCTCAGGAGCAGCGCGATGGATATCGGCATCCCCAAAGAGCGAAGGCCCTTCGAATACCGTGTTGGCCTCCCCCCTGCCGGCGTGAATCTCTTCACCAAACAGGGGCACACCGTTTACGTGGAGACCGGATCGGGCGAAGGTGCAGGCTTCTCGGACTATGACTACACGCAAGCCGGCGCGATGATCGTCTACAGCATGGAGGAGGTCTTCGGGCGAGCCGATTTGGTGCTCAAGTTCGCCCGGCCACTCTTGGACGAGATCGAGCGCATGCGACCAGGGACAGCCTTGGCCGGCTTCCTCCACCTGGCCGCGGCCCGGGAGGAGAAGATCACACGACTGCTCGAGAAGAAGATCACCGCCATTGCCTATGAGCAAATTGAGGAGCCCGACGGCTACAAGCCGGTCCTGGCGCCCCTGAGCCAAATCGGCGGCCGCATGTGCGTCCAGGTGGCAGCCCGCCTGATGCAGAACGATCACGGCGGCCGCGGTATCCTCCTCGGCGGGGTGGCGGGCGTACCCCCGGCGGAGGTCGTCATCATCGGAGCAGGCATAGTCGGCAGCACCGCGGCCGATTCCTTCTCCCGGCTCGGCGCCCACGTCACCTTGCTCGATATCGACCTGCGCCGCCTGCAGGCGGTTCAGGAGCGGCTCCCTAATCACGTCATTACCATGCTGGCTACTCCCTACAACATCGGGCGGGCGAGCGCCTACGCAGATGTCCTGATCGGCGCCGTGCTGGTGCCCGGGGCACGCGCACCCATCGTCGTGACCCGCGACATGGTCCAGGGGATGAAGCCTCGCTCCGTCATCATCGACATGAGTATCGATCAGGGCGGCTGTATCGAGACTTCCCGCCCCACCAATCACGGCAGTCCCACCTTCGAGGAGGAAGGCATCATTCACTACTGTGTACCGAATATGTCCGGGGTCTTAGGGCGAACGGCCACGCATGCGCTTTACCTCGGCGCCTACCGCTACCTGGAGGCCATTTCCACGCGCGGCCTGGCCAAGGCCATCCGCGAGCACCCGGCCATCGAGCGCGGCCTGAACACCGCCGATGGCGCAACAGTCCACCTGGACCGCCTGGGCGGCCTCCGGAGGCCGGAGCCATGAGCTGGTTGAAGAAATACGAGTCCCGCCTGACGACCGCCGAGCAAGCCGTCCAGGCCATCGAATCCGGCAATCGCATCTTTCTCACCGGCAACTGCTCTGTTCCCCAAAAACTCCTTTCGGCGCTGGTCGATCGGGCACCAAAACTTCAGGATATCGAGATTGTGCAGGTGCTCACAGTGGGGCCGGCCCCGCACGCCGATCCCGCTATGGAAGGCCATCTCCGAATCAACACGCTCTTCATCTCCCCTAATGTCCGTCAGGCGGTGCATGAGGGCCGGGCAGATTTCACGCCTGTATTTCTCTCTGAGGTCCCTCTGCTCTTCAAGGAAGGGCATCTTCCACTCGATGTCGTCCTGACGCAGGTAAGCCCCCCGGATGAGCATGGCTTCTGCAGCCTGGGGATCGAGGCCGGTTTGGTGAAGACCCCCGCACAGGTGGCAAGAATCGTCATCGCCGAAATCAACGAGCAGATGCCCCGGACCCTGGGGGATTCGTTCATCCACTTCTCGAAGATTGACTTTGCCGTCCCGGTTAATTACCCTCTGGCCGAATTGCCCATGGGCGAGACCAACGAATTGAGCATGCGCATTGGCCAGCACATCGCCGACCTCATCGAGGATGGCTCGACAATGCAAATGGGCATAGGCGCCATTCCGGACGCGGTCCTCCATTTTCTGGGAGATAAGCGTGACCTGGGAGTGCATACTGAGCTGTTTTCGGATGGCGTGATGGAGCTCATCCAGAAGGGCGTCATTACCAACGAGAAAAAGACGCTCCACACGGGCAAGGTCGTCGCCGGCTTCATCCTGGGTTCCAAGAAGCTCTACGATTTCGTCGATGACAATCCCATCGTAGAGCTCCATCCCACCGAATATGTGAATGATCCCTTTGTGATTGCGCAGAACGAGCGCATGATCTCGATCAACTCGGCCATCGAGGTCGATCTCACCGGTCAGGTCTGCGCCGATAGCATCGGCCCCAAGCTCTACTCGGGCGTGGGCGGCCAGCTCGATTTCGTATACGGCACCGCTCGCAGCAAGGGCGGCAAGCCGATCATCGCACTGCCATCCACGGCTCGGCCCGGTGGGGGCGCGCCCATCAGTCGCATCGTTTCCACCCTCAAGCCGGGAGCCGGAGTAGTGACGACGCGGAATCACGTCCATTTCGTGGTCACCGAATACGGCGTCGCCAACCTTTACGGCAAGACGATCCGCCAACGCGCACGTGCCCTGATCGAGATCGCCCACCCCGACTTCCGGGAGCAACTGGAGCGAGAAGCCTGGGAATTGAAATACCTATGAACATACGCAGAGCCAAGATCATCGCCACCGTGGGCCCGGCGTGCCAGGATAGATTGGATGCGCTCATCCAGGCCGGCGCTGATATGCTTCGCCTGAATTTCTCCCACGGCGACCATAATGGCCATGCCAAGGCGATCGCCCGGGTTCGGCATCTCGAACAGGAAATTGGCCGCCCCATCGGGATCTTGCAGGATCTGCAAGGTCCCAAACTGCGGACTGGCAGGCTCAAAGACGATAAGCCCATTCTGCTGGAAGCAGGTCAGCGGCTCATCCTGACAACCGAGGCTGTCGAGGGGACAAAGACCCGCATCGGCATAAACTATCCCCCTCTCCCTGAGGAGGTTCGGCCAGGCGACCGCATCCTGCTGGACGATGGCCAGCTTGAGCTGCGGGTGCTTGAAGTGCATGCGCCGGAAATCCACACGGAGGTGATCATTGGCGGTCAACTGGGAAGCCGCAAGGGCCTGAACCTGCCAGGTGTGCAGCTCTCAGCGCCCTCGCTCACGGAGAAAGACCGGCGGGACCTGGCCTTTGGCATCTCCCAGGGTGTCGACGCCGTGGCGCTTTCGTTCGTACGGCGCGGCGAAGACGTTCACAGGTTGCGCGATGCAATCCACGCGAACCTCAACGGTGCACGCCCTCCCCTGATTATCGCTAAGCTTGAACGCCCAGAAGCCATTGAAAACCTGGTGGATATTCTCGAGCTTAGCGATGGTGTGATGGTCGCCCGGGGCGATTTGGGTGTGGAGGTCTCGCCTGAAAAGGTGCCTTCCATTCAGAAGCAAATTATCCGGGTTGCCTGTGCCCATCAGCGCTTCGCAATCACGGCCACTCAGATGCTCGAATCGATGATCAACAGCCCTCGCCCCACACGAGCAGAGGCCTCTGACGTGGCCAATGCCGTATTCGATGGCAGCGATGCACTCATGCTATCCGGCGAAACGGCCATGGGGACGTACCCCATAGCGGCCGTGCGCACAATGGAACGCATCATCCTGGACGCCGAGGCCCACATGCCGGAATGGGGGCGCGGCCAGAACCAAGAGCCCGCGACCACGGACGATGACGCAATTGCGACCACGCACGCGGCGCGCGCCCTGGCCCATGACCGCAATGTGGCGGCCATCGCGGTCTTCACTCGCTCTGGACGCACAGCCCGGCTGATGTCTTTCGCCCGGCCGCGCGTCCCGATCCTGGCCTTCAGCCCGGAGGAGCGGACATACCGCCAACTCTCGCTGGCCTGGGGTGTCGTACCCTATCTGATCCCCACAGCTCAGTCGGTGGAGGAGATGATCGAGCATGTGCGCCGGGCCTGCCTGGCTTCAGGCCTCGTGGAGGCCGGACAGCAAGTGGTCATGGTCGCCAGCCTGCCGGTCGGCGCGATGGGTCCGCCGAATTTCACGCTATTGCAAACTATCTAGCCCCCAAACCTAAAGGGCCCTCGGAAGCTCGAGGGCCGTCCGCACGCGCCAGCCACGCCTTATTGCGCTAGAAGCGGCCGAAGAATCTCCGCCAACTGGTGGGCGATTTTCTCCGGCGGACCTTCCAGGCGTTCCCGACGGCGCTCATGCGCTTCGGCTTCCCGCAGGCCGACAACAGTCGTAGGCGAGCCCCGAAGACCGATATATGCCGGGTCTGCATCGATGCTGGTTCGATCCCAGACGACGACCTCGGCCTTCTCCATCGCCCATAGCTTGCGGTGGAAATCCATAAAACGAGGCTCGTTGGCGGCGGTCTTGATGGATAACACCACGGGCAGGTGTACGCGCTGAATTGCATAGCCCCCGCCGGTTTCCCGGCGGGCCCGCAGTGAGCGCAATCCCTGCTCGAATTCCAGGCTGCTGACCAGCGTGACCTGCGGGATACCGAGCCATGCCGCAATCCCGGCCGGGACCTGTCCGGTGGCACCATCGGCCGATTCCTCCCCGCAAAGGATCAGGTCCACATCTCCAAGCTTCTCGATGCCTCTTGCGAGCGTGTAGGTCGTGGCCAGGGTATCCGCGCCTGCAAAGGCCCGGTCGCTGAGCAAATAGAGATCATCTGCGCCCATCGCCAGCGCCATTCGCAGGATGCGCTCGAAGAAGGGAGGGCCCATCGAAAGGAGGCTCACGTGCGCGCCGTGTGCATCCTTTAGCTGGAGGGCGACTTCCAACGCGTTCATATCCGGCGGGTTGATCTCTGATCGCGCTCCCTCCCGCTTGAGCAGCAGCGTTTCAGGATCCACCTGGATCTCCTCCGCTTTGGGCACGACTTTCATACATACGACTATGTGCGGCTCACGCATGCGCGCCCTCTCGCTCCTGTTTCAACTCGCGAATCAGCGCCCGGATAATCTGATGGGCATCACCGACAGCGCCGTAATCTGCATATTCGAAGATCGGAGCCCGAGGATCACTGTTGATGGCGAGGATGGTGCCAGCCTCCTGTATGCCCACGATGAAGTGAAACGCTCCGCTTATTCCGCAAGCGATCGCCACCTTCGGCCGACAGACCACACCCGTTTGCCCCACCTGGCGCTCTCTTTCGATGAAGCCTTCATCCACCGGGGGTCTGGTCGCGCCGACTTCGCCGCCAAGCAGCTCCGCAAGCTCTCGAAGAATGCCAAAATCACCCTCCACGCCGCGACCACCGCAAAGCAGAACTTCCGCCTGGGTTAGGTCCACACTTTCCCCGAGATGCTCCTCGAGCACTTCGACGCAGCGCTGGCTTTCCTCGAGCTCCACATCTACCCGCACCACCTCCCCCTGGCGGCCTTCGGCCGGCAGCCCAGGCCTGAACACCCCCGGGCGCACCGTGGACATCTGAGGGCGTGCCTCAGGGATTTCGAGCAAGGCGATCACACCGCCGCCAAAGCCCGTGACTTCGCTGATGAGCGCGCCGCGTTCTGCATCAAGGCTTAGGTCGGTGCAATCCGCATTCAGGCCCGTGCGCAACCTGACCGCCAGGCGCCCGGCCAAATCGCGGCCGTCAGGCGTGGCGCCGCAAAGCAACACGGTGGGTCGATGCTCCAAGATGACATTCTCCACTGCTGCGGTGCAGAGGCCGGCGTCGAAGCGATCCAGCCAGGGGTTGTCCAGCCAGTAGATCAGATCGGCGCCGTGCGCTATGGCCTCTTCCGCGGGCGCCTTGCCCTGGCCCAGGAGCAAACCAACCAGGCGCCAGCCAGCTTGATCGGCCAATTCCCGTCCCTTCGCAAGCAACTCGAGCGAGATACCTTCGAGCTGGCCATTCTTGCGCTCCAGATATACCCAAATTTCGGGCCGGGCATCATCCTTGCCGTACACAGGCTCTGGCACGCGTTTCTCGTCCTCCCCTCAGCCGACGCCTAGATTCTCCGCAAGCAGCTCGGCGACATCGATGACATCCATTGATTCTCCGCGCCGCGCGCCGAGACTGTCCTCAAGGCAAGCGATGCACGTCGGACATGCCGTGACGATTCTTTCGGCCCCGATGCGTGCGGCCTCCTTGACCCTCAGCTCGGCGAAGCGCTCCTCCGGCGGCGTCTCCATCCACATGCGTCCCCCGCCGCCTCCGCAGCAAAGCGCCTCCTCCCGGCTCTCGGCCATTTCCAGCATCCCGCCTGTCACCGCCTGAATGAGTTCCCTCGGCGGGTCGTAGATTCCATTCCCCCGTCCCAGCAGGCAGGGGTCATGGAATGTGAGCGTTTGGCCGTTCCTGCGCCCCACCTCCAGGCGGCCTTCTTTCAGCAGATTTGCCAGAAATTCTGTGTAATGTTGAACCTCAAAGCCGGCCTCGATCCGCGGGTATTCGTGCTTGAAGACATCCAGGCAATGTGGGCACAACGTCACCATGCGCCCCACGCCCCGCGCCGCGAACAAGCTGGCGTTCATGGCGGCGATCTCCTCGAAATAGGGGCGATGCCCCAATCGCAGCACGGTCTCGCCGCAGCATGGCTCCTCGTCGCCCAGTATCCCAAATGGCACACCTCCAGCGCGTAGCACTCTTGCCAAGGCCCGGGCTACGCGCTGAGCTCTGGGGTCGTAACTGCCCGTGCAGCCGATGAAGAGCAGAACTTCATGACGGCCGGAATCAAAGGCCTCGACCTCCAATCCCTCTGCCCAGGCGGCTCGCTGCGAAGGTGGCTGTGAGAGCGGATTTCCATTCCAGACCAAAGACCAGAGCACCGAAGGCAGCCCGGGAAGAACCTCTCGCCGTTCCCATAGCATCTGCCGCAGAGCCCGTATGACGGCGGGGACGTGGACTCCGCGCGGACAGTAGGCCTCGCACTGCCGGCAGTCGGTGCAGAGCCATGGGAGTTCATCCTCTTCAAGGATGCCCAGTTGTAATTTGCGGATTAGCCCCCGAACCGAGAGAGGCTCATGATGCACACGAGACCAGGGGCAGACGGCTGTGCACACGCCGCATTGGAAGCACGGCGCAGCCTCGCCACCCGTTAGTTCCAGTAGACGCTCCGCCGCCGCCTCATCCAGCTCAATAGGTGCCCTTCCAGCATCTTCAGGGGCTTTACCCATCGGCCTCCCTCTCGATTTGTCCTTCTCGAGCTTGCCGCGCGTAGGCGCGCACCACCTGGTCCATCTCGGCTATCTTCTCAGCGAACTCCTTGCCCTCCGCAGCCGAGATCCATCGCAACTGGAGGCGCTCTGGCGAGATTCCCTTCCGCTCGTACTTCCGCTGCCAATGCTGGAAGCGTTTCATCGTAAGACGGTTGGCGTAGTTGTAATGGCAATCTGAGCCCGTTTCGGTCAGGCGACAGCCAGTGACCAGCACAGCACCCGCGCCACGCTCGAAGCAGCGCGCCACGAAATCCTCTTCAAACCGCCCGGAGCACATGGTCCGGATCACACGCGCTGAGGGCGGATACTGGCGCTTCTCGATGCCGGCCAGATCGGCACCCGCATAGGAGCACCAATTGCAGGTGAATACGATGCACTTTTCCTCCGGCCGCTCGGCCAGGGCCGCATCGATCTGTGCCAGAATCTGGGATTTGGTGAAGTAGGGCATCTCAATTGCGTCGAAATTGCACTCGGCGGCGCAAGTGCCGCAGCCCATGCAGGCCGCCTCGTGGATGACGATTCGCCCCTCCTTCACGGGTCCAATCTGCTCGATGGCTCCGTAGGGGCACACCTTCACGCAGCGCATGCAGGCGATGCAGCGCTCCTCATCCACGCGGGCCGTGAGCGGCTCCTTCTCAATCGAGCCACGCGACAGCAAAGCACCAGCCTTCCCAGCAGCGGCCAGCGCCTGGGCAATCGTCTCCCGCACATCTTTTGCACCTTGCGCCGCGCCGGCAAGATAGATCCCCTGGCTGGCTGTCTCTGCCGGGCCCAGCTTCGGATGCAGCTCCATCAAGAATCCGTCCTCGCTCCGCGCAAGCTTGAGCTGTTGCGACAGGTTCTCGTCCGCCGGCCGCAGGCCGGCCACCAACACCAGCAGATCCGTCGGGATTCGCAATTCCTCGCCAAGAAAGATGTCCCGAAATTGCACCGCACCCCGCTCGAAAGAGATAGCCTCCTGCGGAGGCAAGTCGCTATCGTACCGGAAGAATTGCACGCCGGCGCGCATGGCCGTGTCGTAGAGCTCCTCCGCCTGGCGCGTGTAGGTGCGAATATCTTTAGAAATCACCCGCACCTTCCTGCCAGCCCGCCGCAACCGAAGCGCCTGTGCGATCATCGAAGTGCAGCAGTATCTAGAGCAGCCAATCCGCCCCTGGCGCGAGCCGACGCAGGAGATGAACGTGATGCGTTCAGCCTCTGGAAAACCCTCTTTCATCAGGCTTTCGAGATCCAGATTTGTCACGACGGCCGGGTCTTCGCCATAACCGAATTCGGTGGGCCGATATGGCTCCGTCCCTGTGGCCATAACGATGGCCCCGGCCTCGACTGTCTCGCCACTCGTCAATCGAGCGCTGAAGCTGCCAACGACTCCGCTGATGGTTTCGATCTCGGTGCCCAAGTGAATGTGCACGCCGGCACGCTCGATGTCTTTTTGCTTAGCCACCAGCAATGCTTCGGCAGAGATATCCGCCGGGGCCAGGCGGTCCAACTTTCGCAGCAAGCCCCCGAGCTCTTGCTGGCGTTCAACTAAGTGTGTCTCGAACCCTTGCCTGGCCAAAGCAGCCGCAGCGTACATCCCACCGGTCCCACCGCCCACAACCAGTACGCTCTGCTTTACCGGCAAATGGCGCACTTCAAGAGGCTCAAGCTGGCGGGCCTTCTCCACTCCCATAGCGACCATCTCGATGGCCTTCACGGTCGCGGCTTCGGGATCCGACTTGTGCACCCACGAATCCATATTGCGGATGTTCGCCATTTCGAGCAAATAGGGGTTCAAACCCGCCCGTGCGAGCACGCCGCGGAAGATGGACTCGTGGGTTTTTGGCGAACAAGCGGCGATAACTACCCGGTTGATGCCCTCGGCGCGGATGGCCTCCTCGATCTCCTTCTGCGTGTTGCCCGCGCATGAGAACATCTGGTCGGAAGCATAGACAACGTAGGGCATCCGGCGGGCGGCCTCGACCACCCTGCGAACGTCCACCACGCCAGCGATATTGCTGCCGCAATGGCAAACGAACACGCCCACCCTTGGCGTCTCGATATTCTCAAGAGGCTCGATTTCTGGCGCCTCGGCCCATTCCCTTTCTTCCACAAAGCCGAGTGCCAGCGCTGCAGCGCCGCTGCCCTCGGCCACGCTGTCAGGGATGTCCTTGGGGCCGCTGACGCAGCCTGCAGCATAGATGCCCGGCCGGGTCGTTGTGACCAATCCGCCTTCCATCTCGGTTGCCAGCACGAAGCCATCCTGATCCAGTTCGATCCCTAACCGCTCCGCCAGCTCGGGCAAACCCTCCGGCGGGGCAACGGCATTGGCGAGGACAACCATGTCGAAGTCCTCTTCTGCCAGGGTGGCCTGTTCAATGTCCTCATATGCGACATGCAAAGCCTTGCGGCCATTGGCTCGAATGCGCGCAGGGCGCCCCCGCACGAATCGGGCCCCACCCGAACGCGTCCGTTCCCAGAAACCATCGAAGCCTTTGCCATAGGCGCGGATATCCATGTACATCACGGTCACATCGGGCACGCCATGGTCGAGGGCTTGATAGGCATGCTTGAGCGAGTACATGCAACAGAAGCGCGAACAATATCGGTAATAGCGGTGATCCCGTGATCCCACGCAGAGCACCAGCAGCAGCCGCCGGGGACGGGATCCATCCGAGGGACGCAAGATCTCCCCACCCGTCGGGCCTGCCGAGTTGACCAGGCGCTCAAATTCGAGGGCGGTAAGGATATCCGGATGGCTGCCATACCCCAGCTCACGCATCTCGCGGGGATCGAAGCTATCGTAACCCACCGCCAGGATGATGGAAGCCACCTCCACGGCGATTGATCGCTCGGGCCGCATGAGGAAGTCGATTGCGCCCGGGCCGCAGGCCTGATGGCAGCGATCACAAGGAAGGTAGTTCGGCGGGTCGTTGAGACAATGCACGGGATCTATGACGTAGGCTCCCGGAACAGCCTGCGGTATGGGGGTGTAGATCGCCTTGCGGGCGGCCATGCCCGAGTCATATTCGTTGGGAACGACGACCGGGCACGCGAGCGTGCACTCTCCGCAGCGGGTGCAAGCATCCGTGACGTAGCGTGCCTTCTGCCGGATCTTGACCTTAAAACGCCCCGGCCTTCCCTCGACGCGCTCGACCTCAGCCAGCGAGAGTATCTGGATATTCGGATGCAGGTCAACTTCAGACATCTTGGGCGCTTCGATGCAGATCGAGCAATCCAGCGTTGGGAAGTTCTTATCCAGGACCGCCATCACACCGCCGATGGTGGGCGCACGTTCCACCAGCAGCACGTGCGCCCCGGCATCTGCCAGGTCGAGCGCGGCTTGGATTCCCGCGATCCCTCCGCCGATCACGAGCACGCTGTCGCTCATCCCGCTCGCTCCGATGGCCTGGCGCTGGCGAAACCAGCTTCAACGGCCTCAAGATTCAAAGGCAGAGTGCGGGGCCGCACCGTCGTGCGGATGGCCTCTTCAAGCGCCTCCCGCTCCACTAGTCCTGTGGCCCCACAGAAATAGCCGAGCATGACGACGTTCGCTACGATTCGGTGACCCAATCCCTCTGCGATTTCTGTGGCCGGAATCCCCTGCGCCTGATCCCCGGCATCCGGCTGCACCAGGCCAGTGTCGATGATCACCGTCGCATCAGATGCGGTCTCTTCACGGAAGCGCGTGTACCCTTCCTGGGACAAGGCGATCAGCACATCCGCACGCTGGATGAAAGGATAAGCGATCTCCCGGTCGGCGACGACGACATTGGCAGATGAAGCGCCGCCCCGCGCTTCCGGCCCATAGGCCTGCGTCATCACCGCCTCCAGACCCTGATACAGCGAATAGGCCTTACCCAGGAGATATCCAGCCAGGACCACCCCCTGGCCGCCGAAGCCCGCGATGCGAATCTCCCGCCTCATCGCTCCCCCTCCAAACGGACGGGGGTGTAGGGCGGAGCATCCCGGTCCACGAACCGCCCTACATAGATCGGCCGGTCTCCGGTTAGATCGATTCCGAGATCCTCCAGCGGCACGCCATCCCCAAGCTGGCAGCGCTCGCGGTAGAACTTCATCTCCTCAATGCCTTGCTCGAAATCATTGGATTTCCCGAAGCCGATAGGACATGGGGAGAGCACCTCGATGAAGGAGAATCCCGGTTTTTGAAAGGCATACAGGATATCATCGATGACCTGGCGGACATGCAACGTCGTCCAGCGCGAGACGAAGTTGGCGCCTGCGGCCGCCAGCAAGTAGACCAGATTGAAGGGCAACTCCGGGCACCCATAGGGCGAAGTCGTTGTGCGCGCCATATAGGGCGTCGTCGGCCCCAGCTGGCCGCCCGTCATCCCGTAATTGAAGTTGTTGGTGCAGATAACCGTGATATCGACGTTGCGGCGGGCGCCGTGAATCAGATGATTCCCGCCGATAGCCGCCAGGTCGCCGTCCCCGCTGAAGACCAAGATTTCAAGCTCCGGATTGGCCAGCTTCAACCCTACAGCAAAGGGGATCGCCCGGCCGTGGGTGGTATGGTATGAGTCAATATTCATATAGCCAGCCACCCGGCCCGAACAGCCGATTCCCGACACAACCACGTGCTTCTCGGCCGGAACTTCCGAGCGCAGCAGGGCGTGAGCATAGCAGCGCATGGCGATGCCGATCCCGCACCCCGGACACCAGATATGCGGCATTCGCTCGGCACGGATGATGTCGTCCAGCGGGTGCTTCTCGGCTATCCTAGCCTGCGCCATAGCCCGCGGCCTCCTCGATAGCTTTCAGGATAGGTTCCGGCGGCAGCATCGCCCCGCCCGCATGCTGGACCCCGATCACAGGCTGGGTCACATACCGCTCCACCTCGGTGATGAGCTGGCCCAGATTCATCTCCGCCACCACGAAGGCATCCACGGCTCTCGCGAGCTTCCTTAGCTCCTCGACCGGAAAGGGCCAAACCGAGATCAACCGCAAGAAACCTGCCGGGATCCCCTTGGCGCGGGCTTCGCGCACCGCTCTGCGAGCCGATCGAGCGGTGCTGCCGAACGCCAGCACGACGATGCGGGCATCATCGAGGTGATAGCCCTCTGTGCGGATGATCTCAGCCGCATGGAGGTCGATCTTGTTCACCAGCCGCCGCACAAGCCGGTCGTGCGCCTCGGCAGACATATCCGGGTATCCCCGCTCATCGTGCGTCAACCCGGTGAAATGTACGCGGTAGCCCTCCCCGGCGTGGACCATGGGTGGGATCAGATCTTCTCCCGCGAGAAAGGGTTTAAAGCCAGCTTTGCCCTTGCCGTTTGGGCGCTTGCGCTCCCAACGGGGGATGGAATCCGGGTCCGGTATCGTGACCCGTTCCACCATATGGCCGACCACCTCGTCCGCCATGAGCAATACTGGAACCCGATAGCGATCAGCCACATTGAAGCCCAACACCGTGAGATCGAAGAATTCCTGCGGGGACCAAGGCGCATACGCGACGGCGCGAACATCGCCGTGCGTGCCCCAGCGAGCCTGCATGATATCGGATTGGCCCGGCAGTGTAGGAAGGCCGGTTGAAGGCGAACCGCGCTGAACATTCACGATCAGACAGGGAAGCTCCATCATGATGCCCAAGCCAAGATTCTCCATCATCAGGCTGAAGCCCGGCCCTGAGGTTGCAGTCATGGCACGCGCGCCAGCGGCGGATGCACCCAGGATGGCGGCGATGCTGCCAAGTTCATCCTCCATCTGGATGAATACACCGCCAACTTCCGGCAGACGGCGCGCAAGCCGCTCGGCGATCTCGGTCGACGGCGTTATTGGATAGCCGCCGAAGAAGCGGCAACCCGCAGCAATCGCCCCCTCCGCGCAGGCGTGGTCTCCATTCATGAAATGCTGGCCGGTGAGCACGCCCGCGGTTGTCATCAATCGGCCTCCAGTGTGAAGATGGCAAACTCCGGGCAAATCATGGTGCAGAATTCGCAGTGCACGCAATCCCCCTCATGCCCTTCGCGAATCTGGGGGTAATGGTAGCCCTTGCTGTTGGTTTGGGGTGAGGGTTCAAGCACGTTTTGGGGACAAAGTTCTACGCAAAGGTTGCAGCCCTTGCACCGTTCGGGGATCAGGAAGACTTCTCCCCGCGGACGCGCCATTTTCTCCAAATCCAGTGGCGTCCGGGCGAAGACTCTCATGGCGAGGACTCGCTCTCCTGCAGGCGCGATCGGTCAGAGCCATAACATGCATTCCAAGGAGAGCACAGGGGCTCCTGCCCTTCCCCAGACATAACCGCAGCGTAGGACGTACTTTCCTGGGGCGCAAGTATCAAGTGTCAGCCCTTTCTTGGCCTAACGTCAATCGTTGTACCCCTCAAAGCCCGGGGCAGCAAGCTGGCTCTCTAGGCTTTCATGCCGTCCTGCCATGAACACTGTCCCCATAGATTGCCTTGTGCAATGGAGATTTGTATAATGCCGCATACGCCCGAATTTTCTGACGACGGGCATAGCGCAGGGGTTTTCATGGGCGAGCGCATCCACGAACCTTCCTTTTGGACCGCTGCCGCCCGAAAGTCTGCTCAATCTCTTCCTACTTTGCCCCACATAGGTCTAATAAGGCCTCGATGCGGGTCTCACATATCCCCCGGCATAGATCATTCCCCCGACAGGAGAATCGATGGCGCGTCTGCATGAATATCAAGGTAAGGCGCTGCTGCGCGAACACGAGATCGCCATTCCGGAAGGCGAACTGGCCCGCTCACCCAAAGAAGCCGCCCAAATCGCCGAACGGCTCGGCAGGCCCGTAGTCGTCAAAGCTCAGGTTTGGACCACAGGCAGAGCCGATCTGGGCCTGATCCGATTTGCCGACTCTCCTCAGGAAGCCCAGGCCGCAACCGCCGCCATCCTTGGGCGAGTGGTCAAGGGCCTGGAAGTCGAAGCCGTATTGGTGGAGGAGCGTCTTTCGATCGACCGCGAGTTCTACGCCGGCATCATCGTGGACGACCACGCCCAGGCCCCGGCGGTGATCTTCAGCGCTATTGGCGGAAGCGGGATCGAGATCATCGCCAGAGAACATCCGGAGGCTGTCGCCCGCTCGCCCATCGACATCCTCACCGGCCTGCCCGATTACCGCGCCCGTGACCTCGTGCGTCGTGTCGGCATCCACGGCAAACTTCTGTTGAAGCTAGGCACCCTGCTGGCGCGGCTCTATCAGGTCACAAGGAGCTATGAAGCGCGTGCGGCCGAGATCAACCCCATTGCATTTACCAGCGATGGACGCCTGATCGCCGCCGACTGCCGCATCACCGTCGATGATTACGCCGTCTACCGCCATCCCGAGCTGGGCATCGAGGTGGCCCGCGAGTACGACCGACCACCTACTCGGCTCGAACACATTGCCTGGCAGGTCGAATCGGGGGATTACCGGGGCACTTTCTACTTCATCCAAATGCACCAGGGGTTCGAGCGAGGCCAGGGATACGTCGGATTCCACGGCGCGGGCGGCGGGGGATCGATGATGAGCATGGACGCCGTGCTCCATCGTGGCTTTAAGCTCGCCAATTTCGTCGATACGAGTGGCAATCCACCCGCCTCTAAGGTATACCGTGCCGCCCGCATTATCCTCGCCCAAGGCCCGATCGATGGGTATTTCGCCTCCGGCTCGGGGGTTGCCTCCCAGGAGCAATTCCACAGCGCCCGTGGACTGGCCAAGGCTTTTATCGAGGCCCCCTTGACCGTGCCCGCGGTGATCCGGCTTGGGGGCAATGCAGAAGAGCAAGCAATTGACATTCTGCGGCGAGCTCAGCCTCATATCCCGGCACCGGTGGAGGCCTATGGCAAGGATGATACGCCCGAGTTTTGTGCCGAACGGTTAGAGACGCTCGTGCGCAGTCATAAGCCACCCGCCGCGGCTCCCCCGGGCTATCGCCCTCCCCCGCCCGAGGAGCCCTACAGCTTTCAGACCCTGACAGGGGGCACGGTCACCTTCGACCACGCTGCCTGCCGCGCCTGCGAAAATCAAGTCTGCATCCAAACCTGCGCGCCGGGCATCCTGCAACTGCAGGATGAGGTCCCAGTGCTCAACATCACGACCGAGGAAGCTCGCAAGGGTGGTTGCACCGAATGCCTGGCATGCCAGATCGAATGCTTTCTGGAGGGCAACCGCGGAGGCTATGTCCACCTGCCCATCCCAGGGCTCGACGAGACCGGCGGAGTCGAGGAGTAGCCATGGCCATCCTAATTGACGAGCGGCAACGTGTGTTGGTCCAGGGAATCACCGGGCGTGAGGGGAGCGCGCGGGCCAAGCTCATGAAAGACTACGGGACAAACCTTGTCGCAGGTGTGACGCCCGGCAAGGGCGGGCAAGAGGTCCTGGGCGTTCCAGTCTTCGATACGGTTCGCGAAGCCTGGGAGGCGATTGGGCCGATTGATATTAGCGTTCTTTTTATCCCGGCACCTTTGGTGAAGCATGCCGCGCTGGAGGCGATCGAGGCGGGGATCCGCCTGCTCGTCATCGTCCCTGACCGCGTGCCGATCTATGATGTGCTCGAAATCGCCCACGCCGCCCGCCATCACGGCGCGCGATTCGTTGGACCCAATACGCTCGGCGTACTCTCGCCGGGCAAGGGCGTGTTGGGGATGATCGGAGGGCGGGCCGCGGCGGCTCGATCCTGGTTCATCCAGGGCCCGGTCGGGATCAGCTCACGTTCGGGTGGCATCACGTCCTCGATGGCCTACTATCTTGCCCGTGAGGGGATCGGCGCAACGACGCTTGTACACGTTGGCGGGGATGTCGTCGTCGGCTTACCCCACCCTGAGATCGTCCGCATGTTCCAGGCCGACGATGACACCAGGGCCATCGTGCTCTTTGGGGAGATCGGGGGAACCCAGGAGGAGCGGGTTGCGGAGCTTGTGGCATCCGGAGAGGTCACCAAACCCATTATCGCCTTCATCGGCGGCAAAGCAGCCAAGAGTGGGACGCGTTTCAGCCATGCCGGCGCGATCGTGGAGGGCGGCCGCGGCACCTATGAGGGCAAAGTCCGTTGCCTGCGGGAGGCTGGCGTCACCGTCGTCGAATCCTTCGGTGAGCTGCCACAAGTGACCCGGCGAGTTCTTGAGGATCATGGGATTGCACTATGAGCGAACTGCATTGGACCACACAAATCACCCAGGTACAGCCGAATGAAATCCGGCTGCGTGGTTATCGAGTCGACGCCCTCATGGGGAAGATCGGCTTCGCCCAGGCCATCTACCTGGCTTTGAAGGGCGAGCTCCCTGATGAGGCCCAAACCCGGCTGATCGAGGCTATCTTCGTCTCCTCCATCGACCACGGTGCTTCGCCCCCCTCTACGCTTGCAGCGCGGACGGCTGCCTCCACAGGTGCGCCCTTGAATGCCGCCGTTGCAGCCGGCATTCTTTCGATCAACCGCCATCATGGCGGTGCCATCGAAGATTGCATGCGCCTTCTCCTGGAAGGACGTGAACGGTTACGGGCCCCCTCGGCCACTCCGCAGATCGTGGCCGAGAGCCTCGTGGCTGAGTACCGTGCCGAAAGACGCCGCATACCCGGGCTTGGCCACCGCCTTCACACCGATGACCCCAGAACGGCAAAACTGTTTTCCATGGCCAGGCAGGCAGGCCTGACGGGCGAAGGCGTGGCCCTGATGGAAGCCATCCAGCAAGCTATGGCCCAGGCGGGCAAGGCCCTTCCTATCAACGTGGATGGCGCCATCGCCGCCCTGCTCGTGGACCTGGGCTTCCCTCCTGAGCTTGCCAACGCCTTCTTCTTCATGGCCAGGACGCCAGGCCTTGTGGCGCACGCATACGAGGAGATGACCCAGCAACGGCCCATGCGGCGCATCCACCCTACGGATCATGCCTATGCCGGACCCGCGCCTCGCGAATTGGACCGCTGATCCATGGCCTGGAAGGAGCTGTGCCCATGAAGGACAAGATTCTGGCGATGCTTCCGGAGGCGAAGGAAATCCAAAATGATGCCTTGCGCGAGAAGGTTCTCGCCGTGTGGCAGGAAGCGATGGTGGAAGGGGGCTGGACCATCGAAGCGCTGGAGAGCATGCCCTACACGCTGCTGGAGGAAACCGACATCAGCTTCCCCCAGCATGTGCGCGTGGTTTGCCGACTGTGCATGGCCATGCTGGACGTGCTTCAAGAGAGCTATGGCACGCGCTATACCATAGACAGCGACGCCCTCATCGCCGGGGCGCTCCTGGCAGATGTCGGCAAGCTGCTCGAAATCCGCCAGGACGCACAGGGCAGGTATACCTGGGCCCCGATGTATGCACATTTGCGGCATCCCTTCACAGGCGTGGCGCTCGCATATAAGCATGAGCTTCCCCCAAAGGTGCTGCACGTGATTGCAACCCATTCCTGGGAAGGCGACCGCTTCAAGCGCCAGCCCGAATCGATCCTCTTCCACCACGCCGACTTCACCGATTTCGATCTGACGCGCTATGCAGGGGAATAGCAGCCTGCTGGAGCCTACCATGGGAATGACCTTTGCCGAGAAAATCCTCGCCCGGCATGCCGAGAGGAAGCAGGTTCAACTCGGGGAGATCGTCGAAATCCAGCCGGATGTTGCCCTTTCGCATGACAATACGGCGGCCATCATCGGGATCTTCCAAAAGATGGGGGCTGAGACGGTCTTCGATGCCTCCCGGCTGGTCATCGTCCTGGATCACGCCACACCAGCCCCCACCACCAAGCACGCCGATAATCATCGCCGCATCCGTGCCTTCATCCAGGAACAAGCGATCGGCAACTTCTACGAAATCGGACAAGGCATCTGCCATCAGATCATGGTCGAGGAGGGCCATGCGCTTCCAGGCGAGGTAATCGTCGGAGCCGACTCTCACACAACACATGCAGGGGTAATGGGCGCCTTCGCCGTAGGTATCGGTCGCACCGAGATGGCTTCAGTCTGGGCCATTGGGCGCATATGGCTGCGGGTCCCCGAAAGCCTTCGCATCGATGTTCAAGGAGAATTCCCGCCATACACACAGGCGAAGGATTTGGCGCTCCGGGCTATCGGGAAGCTCGGTTCGGATGGCGCTCTTTACCAGTCTGTGGAATGGCATGGCACGACCGTGGCAGCGATGGACATCAGTCAGCGAGCCGTGCTGACGAATATGATGGCCGAGATGGGCGCCAAGAACTCAGTGATCCCACCTGATGGACGGACACTTCGATATCTTGAAGGACGGGCACAGCGCCCCTTCGAGATCGTCTCCCCCGATGAAGACGCCAAATACGCCAACAGACTCGAGATCGATGTCTCCCATTTGCGCCCGATGATCGCCTGCCCACACAGCGTGGATCATGTCCGGCCGGTCGAGGAGGTCGCCGGCACGCCCATCCACCAGGCCTTCTTGGGGACCTGCACCAATGGACGGTTGGAGGATCTGGCCGTGGCCGCAGAAATCCTGGAAGGCCGCCGCCTCCACCCCCGCAGCCGCATGATCGTCATACCTGCCTCCGCAAGTATATACCTGAAGGCCATGAAAGCCGGATACATCGAAACCCTCATCCGCGCCGGAGCGGTCATTGGAACTCCCGGCTGTGGGCCCTGCATGGGCAACCACATGGGCGTGCCTGCGGAAGGCGAGGTCACAATCAGCACAGCGAATCGCAATTTTCGGGGCCGCATGGGCACGCAGGAGAGCGAAATCTACCTCGCAAGCCCAGCCGTCGTCGCCGCCTCCGCCATCGCGGGTGAAATCACTCATCCTGCGGAGGTTGTGGGAGGGCCATCATGAGGTCGATCCGCGGTCGAGTGTGGAAATATGGGGACGATGTCAATACCGACGTGATCTTCCCTGGCAAATACACGTACACCATCAACGACCCTCAGGAAATGGCCGCCCATGCTCTCGAGGATCTGGACCCAGGATTCGCGCGATCGGTGCAGCCGGGCGACATCATCGTTGCCGGCAAGAACTGGGGGTGTGGTTCCTCCAGGGAGCAGGCGGTGATCTGCTTGAAAGAGAGCGGTGTGGGCGCCATCGTGGCGAAATCGTTCGGACGGATCTATTTCCGCAATTGCATCAATGCCGCCCTGCCAGCGCTTATCTGCCCCGAGGCGGCGGAGGCGGCTCAGCCCGGAGACCTGATCGAGATCGACTTGGAGGCAGGCACGATTCAAATCCCAGAGGGCAGTTACCGCTTCCAGCCCTTTCCACAGGCCTTGATGGCCATCTTCGAGGCTGGAGGCCTGGTCCCCTATACGCGTTCCATGCTGACGGGCAAGCCGGGATCGAATTCGTGAGAGTCGTGAGGTCGACGGCCCTTTCACTGACATCGAGATACCCGATCCCATGAGCCCAAACCGCGGCCCTCAGCCTCCCTCTCCAGCGATCTTCCGAAGTCTGTGGATGTCATCTTTCTGGATCTCCTTCCCCTTCGGGATCCTGGCGTTTGTCTTGCCGGTCTATGGGAGACAGCTTGGGGCAACCGCCTTTCAAATCGGGATGCTCTATTCGGTCCTATCACTCTTCCCTGTCTTGATCAGGCCCTTCCTGGGGCGTGCTCTTGACCGCTGGGGGCGCCGCCCCTTCCTTCTGGCAGGGTTGGCAGGGTATCTGGTCGCCATGATCCTCTTCGCCGCCGCCGATTCCATCGGCCTCCTAACCCTTGCGCGGCTGGTTCAAGGCCTGGGCCAGGCCCTTCTCTGGATCTCCGCGTACACTATCGTCGCCGACCTCGCAACCATTTCTGGACGAGGCCTCCGCTTTGGATCCATCGATGAGGCCGCGAGCCGCGGGGCCCTGATCGGCACCACTCTGGGATTCGCAGCGCTCCTCATCCTGGAAGGATGCATCCATACGAGCCGGCTATGGAGCCTGCTCTTCCTGGCCTACCTGGTCCCCAGCCTGATCGGATTTGCCTTCGGATGGAAGGGCGTTCCCGAGACCCGTCCAAACAAGCCCGCGGGTGCGCATTTGGAACGGCCTCTCTCCGGCCAGTTGCTAGCGCTGATGGGTATCGTCTTGGTGACAGGGGCCTCCTATAGCATGGTCTGGCCCATGTTGATGCTCTTGCTTCAAGACGTCCTCGGCGCAGACGTAACCCTGCTGGCGATCGCCTATCTGCCGGCCGCGATCTTGAATAGCGTTGCACCTTCCCATCTGGGCCGTCTGGCCGACAGATTTGGACGGAAGCCCCTCATGATCGCTGGGTTGATGATCGCGGCCGCAGCATCCCTTGCCTTCCCTAATCTGCGCTCACTGAGTGGCTTGGCGGCTTTGTGGACCCTCGAGAGCTTTGCCACCGCGTCAGCGACGCCTGCAGAGCGCGCCTTTGTAGCTGATATCGCAGGCGAAGATGCGCGCGGCACGAGCTATGGCCTTTACACCTTCGCGTATTTCCTGGGAGCAGTCGTAGGCCCACTTGCGGGAGGCTGGCTTTATGACAATTATGGCAGAGCCAGCCCCTTCTACCTGAACGCGGTTGTGCTTTCGATGGGTGCGGCGATGGTGCTGCTATTCTTGAAAGAGACGCGACTGAAGAAAGCCGAGCAGACGCTTTGATCATGGAGGAATGCTATGGCAAAATACCGCATCGCCTGGATGCCCGGTGACGGCGTGGGCGTGGATGTCATGGATGCCGCCCGCATGGTTCTGGATGCGCTCCGGCTGGACGCCGAGTATGTCCCTGCAGATATCGGCTGGATGTTCTGGTGCACCGAGGGTGATCCCCTCCCAGAGAGAACAGTCAAGATCTTAGAGTCTTGCACATGCGGTCTATTTGGTGCCATCACCTCAAAGCCCAAGGAGGAAGCGGAGCGCGAGCTGGATCCCAGCCTGCAAGGCAAAGGGCTCACCTACCGCAGCCCCATCGTGCGCTTGCGCCAGATGTTCGATCTCTACACCAATCTGCGGCCCTGCAAGGCCTATCCCGGTAACCCTCTCAACTACCGGGATGATATCGACCTGGTGGTTTTCCGGGAGAACACCGAGGGGCTCTACAGCGGCGTGGAGTTTCACCCTCTGCCCGATGATGTCCGGGATGTAATCCGGGCTCGCAATCCTGCCATGGCGCGGTTTGACCATGTCGCCGGCGCAGATCTCGCCGTCAGCCTGCGGGTGATCACGCGCTCCGGCGCGCGCCGCATCATCCACAAAGCCTTCGAATACGCCACCCAGTATGGCTACCCCACAGTTACGCTGGTCGAAAAGCCCAATGTGCTCCGAGAGACCAGTGGCCTTATGCGGCGCGTGGCGCGCAAAATCGCACATAGCTTCCCCGATATCGAACTATGGGAGACAAATATCGACGCCCAGATGATGTGGCTGCTCAAGAATCCTGAAGATTACGGCGTGATGGTCACCAGCAATATGTTCGGAGATATTCTCTCCGATCTTGCAGCCCAACTCGTCGGTGGGCTCGGGTTCGCCTCCAGCGGAAACATTGGAGATTCATTCGCTATCTTTGAGCCTACGCACGGTTCGGCGCCGAAATATGCGGGGCAATACAAGGTCAACCCGATCGCCATGCTCTTGGCGGTGAAGCTTATGCTGAATTGGCTCGGTGAGGACGATCTTGCCGCCCAGCTCGAGCGCGCCCTGGCGGCCGTGATCGCCGAAGGCCGTGTCCGCACATACGACATGGGTGGAAGCAACACCACCCTCGAGATGGCCGAAGCGGTTATCGCGAAGCTCTAGTGTACGTCCACGGAGGTGAGCCATGGCATCGATCAGTCAGCAAATGGCAGCCTTTGCGCACGATCTCTCCTGGGAGGCGATCCCTCCCGAAGCTCGCCGGGAGGCCAAGCGCTTCCTGCTGGATAGCCTCGGGTGCGCCCTGGCGGCCGTAGACCTGGAAGACATGCAGGCCATGGACCGCTTCATCGAGCGGCTCGGCGGCTATCCCGAGGCGACCACGATTGGGCATGGATTGCGCACGAGCGCACCGTTGGCAGCGCTGATGAACGGCCTGCTGATCCGCGCGCTGGACTATAACGACATCTACTGGGTGCAGGATCCCAGCCACCCTTCCGATCTCATCGGCGCGGCAATGGCCGCCGCGGAGGCGAATCAGAAGTCATGCCGTGACGCGCTGATCGCCATCGTAATCGCCTACGAGCTCGAAATGCGCTGGTGCCATGCAGCCCATCCTGGAATCCGGGAGATCGGCTGGCATCACGCCTCCCTGACCCAGTTCGTGAGTCCCTTGGTGGCGGGACGGCTCTATGATCTAAACCCGGATCAACTCACTGCCGCCGTGGGCATTAGTGGCAGCAGCCACTTTACTCTTGGCGGCGTGGTAGCCGGGCATCTCACGAACATGAAAAACACCGCCGATCCGCTCGCCGCACAAGCCGGCGTGTATGCCGCGCTCATGGCTCGCGAAGGCATTACCGGGCCGGTGGAGGTCATCGAAGGCAAGGAGGGCCTCTTTGAGGTTATCCGGGATGTAGAATGGGATCCAGAGGTACTGCTTGACGGATTAGGCGAGCGCTTCCTCATCACCGAATGCAGCTATAAGGCATTTCCAACCGAAGCCCTCACCCATCAGCCGATCACCGCCACGCTCAAGCTGCGACGCGATCACCGCATCGATCCTGGGGAGATCGCGGAGATCGTGGTGGAAACGACGACCCGTGGCGCCGATATTCTTTCCGATCCCAGCAAGTATCAGCCAGACACCAAAGAGACCGCCGACCATAGCCTGCCCTATGTCATCGCCGTTGCCGCCGTCGACGGCCATGTATTGCCCGAATCCTTCGAGCAGGCGAAGCTCTTCGATCCTGCGATCCGGGCTTTGCTGCCAAAGATCAAGGTGGTCGCCGATCCGGAGATCGATGCCCTTTTCCCAAAGGTAAAGCGTGCCCGCGTGCATATCAACCTCCGGGACGGCCGCAGATTCTCCACCGAGACGGACATAGCTAAAGGCGATCCCGCGGAACCTATGAGCGACCACGAGCTCTTTGCGAAGTTTCGGGCGAACGCTCGCAACCGGCTCAAGCCTGTACGCATCGACCGTATCATCGAAGCCACCATGAGCTTCGACGAATTTCCCGATCTTGCCGCGTTCATGCAGCTACTCACATTCCAGCAGGATGAGCTATCCGGTCCGGGACTGGGGCCCCGGGAGGATGAGAGCTAGCTCCATGCGATCGTCCGCGTAGAGCCGGGCAGATGCAGGGGCCTCTTTGGGGTCCCTGCTGATTTCGATCCGAATTCAGGACTTATCGAAGATCCCTGAAGGAGGTGGGCCCGGAGGCTCCTTATCCTCGTCCAAGGTGGCAACGGGAGGCGGCGAAGCCATAGGCCCTGCACCAGCGTCCTCAGCTTTCTCTGGCGCGGCCTTTTCTTCGAACCCACCCTCGACTTCTCCCGAAATCGTTGGGCTCGCCGGCTTGCGACGGCCATACCACCAGAGAGCACCTCCGACGATCGTCAGCAGCAATCCTTGAAAGAGCGTCCGCCCGAGAACTTCCCCGAAGACCGCGAGCAGAACCGGGCGGAGGATGGGCACGTCCGCCAAGGTCCAATCCGCGCCCAGCGACGCCACCAAGTTCGAGCGTCCGGCCTGGAGAATCAAGGCTAGCGCCATGGTTCCCAGGCCAGCCAACGCCAGTGGCATTCCCCACCATCGCGCCCATTCACCCTGGCCTCGGATGGCAAGGGCCATGATCCAGCCCAGCAAGGAAACGGGGATCAGCCATCCCCAACGCATGAACGCCCTGGTGGTTCTTATATCTTGCTTCAAACTGGCCAAGGCGCCCGCTTGATCAGCCATGCGCTCCACAAGCGGAATCCGGTCTGGAAGGCGTTGCGTCTCATCCTGCAAGGCCAATGCGATCCAATCTACGACCTGCCCCCGGATGGGCTCCGGAGGTTCACAAAGACGCTCTGTTTCGCCGGTTGTGATCAACTCGGTGCGCAGGCGCTCGGCCTCCTCAGGAGTACAACTGGGCCAGGAGTCGATCACCGTATCGACGATCGCTTCGATCCCCCCGCTAAGCAATCGATCCTTAACGGGGCCGATCTCAAGCGTCAGCGCTGGATGGGCCTCCTCGCCGTCGATCCACCCGTAAAAGCTTTGGATCCCCTCCACGACCTGTCCACCCAGCCATCCCTCGGGAAGCACCGAGTCCATCAGTTCCTGGCGCTCTGCTTCAGACAGGAATTCTGCCGCCCGGCCGAAGAGTCCGGCATTCCCCGCGTCCAGCCCTCCGTGGAACAACTCCTCCAGAAGCGCCCTATCGAGGATCCCTGGCGCGATGAGCCTGCTCTCAATTAGCGACTCCATCCTGGCCGGCGAAAAGAGCACTGCGCCTATGCTGCGGCCGGTGATCGCCAGCGGCATAAGCAAAACGAACATCCCCGCCAGAACCCAGGCGACGATCCGAAAACCCCATCCCAAGCAGCCCCGTGGTGAGTTCATCGACCAACTCCCTGAATGCAAGCAATGCTGGCCAATATTATGCACTCTTTCGCTCAGAACGGGCAGCCATGGCCAAGCCAGTGGCGATAAGGGCCGCTCCCAGCCAGAATCCCGCCGTCAGTGATTCCCCCAGCAGCGTGGCCCCCAAGGCTGCGCCCACGACTGGCTGGGCGAAGAATAGCAGAGAGACAACCCCTGCATCCAAGAGCGCCAGGGATTGATTCCAGAGGTACATCGCCAATGCCGTGGAAATCACACCGAGATATAGAACGCCGGCAACGATCCCCGGTGTGATCGGGCCCACAACTGCGCTGTGAAGCTCCAGCGCGCTGAGAGGCAGGCTAATGGGGAGTCCCCCGGTGAAGGCCCACAGGCTGAGTGTTGCCACATCCAGTCTCGCGCTGGTCTGCTTTACAAGCACGGAGTGAAGTCCCCAAGTGAGCGCAGCCATGAGCAATGCCAAGTTGCCCAGAGCGGCCTGGCTTCCTAGCCATGCCTGCCTGGGGTCCACCACGATCATGACACCGAGGGTTGCCAAGATCAGTGCCAGCAAGCGCGAGGCCGTGATCCGCTCCTTTAGCAGCCATGCGCCAAAGATGAACATGAAGGCCGGCGAGGCCGAGGTGACTAGAGCGGCGTTTGCAGCCGTAGAAAGTTTGGTGCCCACGAATTGGAAGCTCAGGGAGATGCCGTATCCAATACACCCGACCCATAGCGCTTCTCGCAGGAGGGGCCACGCCAAGCCCCTCAGCTTCTGGCGGAATAGCAAGATAGCCAGGAGGCACAACGCCCCGAGGAGGAGCCGCAAGCTCAGGAGCGTCAGAGGAGGGATGACCTCCAATACGACTTTGCTGACCACATACATCCCGCCCCATATTGAGGCCGCCGCCAACCCTGCCAGAAGCCCCCACGCGGACATCTGGAACCTCACCGGCTCATTTGCCTTGTACAATCTGGGAGCGCGCGGTTTCAACCAAGCCTAGGCATCCTTGAGCGCGGCGAGAACTCGCTTGAGCCCCTCTTGGAGATAGTCCACTGGCAGGCCAAAGCTGATCCGCAGATGCTGATCTAGGCCGAAATGGTCGCCGGGCACAACATAGGCTTCGTGTTCCCGGATCAGCCGCTGGACAAGCTCTCCAGAATTGATCGGTCTCTCATACTTTACAAAGGCGATCGCGGCCGCTTGGGGAGGCACGAACGACAACAATTCGCGATTTTCCTGCACCCAACGCGAGAAATGCTCAAGGCCTCGCCGGATATATTTGCGAGTGCGGCTCAGGATTTTCGACCTGACCGCTGGCTGCAAGGCATAGGTGGCAATCCGGTTGGCGAGCATCGCGGCACTGATCGTGATGTAATCCTGGCGAGCCCAGATTCGCTCAGCAGCATCCGGCGGCGCCACGACCCATCCGATTCGAAGGCCAGGAAGGCCGTAGGCCTTCGAGAGGCTGCCTATGGCGAAGACGCGCTCATATTCACCCCAGAGCGAGGGCGTTACGGGGCGCTCATCGCGTTCGGCTCCAGCATAGACTTCATCGGATAGGATCCATGCGCCGGCGTCCGCAGCGGCTTCGATCACCGCCTGCCTTTCCTCGGCAGTGAGAATGTGGCCGGAAGGATTGTTCGGGTTGCATACGGCGACGAGTTTCGTCTTTCCTGTGATAGCCTGCTTCAATGAGGAAGTATCAAGGGCCCAATCATCATCTTCACGGAGCAAGAAGGTGCGCACATCCAATCCATAATTCTTCGCCACGCCAAAGATCTGCATGTAATTCGGGAGCATGACCGCAATCTCTTCGCCGGGGTCCAATTCGCTCATCAGCACCGTGAAGTTCGCCTGGGCTGCCCCAACGGTCACGACGACATTCTCGGGGCCTGCGCCGGGATACATCGCCGCAATCGCTTCCCGAAGCTCTGGAAGGCCGTTTGTCTGTGGATAGTTCAACTCGGCGTGCATGAGCGCTTCCAGTGCCTGTTCCTCGCCTTCAAAAAGCTCCACGAGCGTCAGGGGTTTCACGCCGCTTTCGGAGAGATTGTAGCGGACTCTGTTCTCCCAGATGGACATCTCTCTTTCGAGTGCGAAGGGAAAGAATTCTTCTCTCATGCCTTATCTCCTGGTGTTAGTGCATCGATTCTTACACTTCGTTCTCGCCTTCGATCTGGATGCCCAGCCCCAGCTCGGATGCTTTTTGGTATGCCAGGCGTGCGATCATCGTATCCTGAACCCCCACTCCGGTCAGATCACAAAAGGTGATCTGGCTATCATCAAGCCGCCCTGGCTTTTCGCCGGATGTCAATTCCCCAAGCTCAAAGATCTCGCTATCCTGTGAGAGAATCCCAGCCTCAAGAGCATGGTGAAGCTCGCCGAGGCGAAAGCATTGATCTCGCTGGTCACATACGATTCGGTCCACCTTCTCAAACACCTCAGTATGCACCTCTTGCTTATCCTCGGAATCCGATCCCATGCATGTCAGATGCAGGCCGGGGTGGAGCCAATCCGCCCGCAGGTAGGGCTCTCGGCTTGGCGTACATGTTACTACCACATCGCTGTTGCGGACCACCGCCTCCGCCGATTCCGCGATTTGCACATCGATTCCGAGTTCTGCACGCATTTCCTTCGTATACCGAACGACCGCATCCGGTTCGATCCCATAGACAAGAAGCCGCTCGAAGCTGCGCACCATCGCAAGCCCACGGATTTGGAAGCGCGCCTGCGTGCCCGAACCGATGACCCCCGCAGTCGTGATCTCCTGCCTGCAGAGAAAATCCGCAGCGACTGCTCCGGCGAGACCCGTGCGGAGGTCTGTGAGGTAGCCATTATCCAGAAGCAAGGCGATTGGACGCCCCGTTTCTGCGCTGACAAGCACCATCATGCCACTACCTGTTGGCAGGCCCAGGCGGTAATTCTCTAGGAAGCCAGCGGCGATCTTGATCGCAAAGCTTTCCAGCCCATGTATATAGGCCGTCTTGACATCCACTTCACCTCGATGATCCTCAATATCGATACGCAGGATGGGAGGCAGCGTTACATTTCTCCGGGCCATCTCCGTGAATCCATCTGCAATTGCCCGGAACCCCTCGGCGTCCATGAACACGCATGAACGAAGCTCACTTTCCGAAATAATCTGGATCGGCATTACAGACTCCCCAATCGAATTTCGAGCGCAAATGCAAAGCTCATGGCGCAGCTTCACCGTAACCCACTGCGCGCAGCAGCGTGGGTAGGCTCACGTTCCCTCCACTCAGGACGGCAACGATCGTCTTCCCTGGATCAGGCAGCTTTTCATGCATGAGAGCCGCGATAGAGACAGCCGCTGCTCCTTCCAAGGCCATGTGCAAATCCTCAAGCGCGAATTTCATGGCCGATGCGATTTCCTCTTCCGTTACCCGCACCGTCCCATCCAGATGCGCCTGAAGAATTCGGAAGGTGTAATGATTTTCGAGTCCCAACCCGCCTGCCAGAGCATCTGCCAGCGTCGGCTCCTCTTTGACTCGCACAATCCTGCCATGCTGGAGGCTTTCAATCATGGCCGCTCCCCGCTCCATGGATACGCCATAAAGGCGGATAGCAGGCCGCACGGCCTTCATCGCGAGGGCAATGCCGCTCAGCAAGCCACCGCCAGAAAGCGGAACGATGATGCAGTCCACTTCTGGCAATTCTTCGATGATCTCCAGCCCGACCGTCCCCTGGCCTGCGATGACTTCGGGGTCATCGAAGGGGTGGATCATCGTCAGGCTCTGCTCTTCTGTCAATCCAGCGGCATGCTCAGCTACCTCGTCATATGTGTCACCGCCGATGATGACATCGGCCCCAAGCTCTTCGATGGCCTGTATCTTATTGGCAGGGACCGACGAGGCGAGGCAAATGGTGGCATGCAAGCCCATCCTCTTGGCGATAGTCGCCACAGCCCGGCCATGATTGCCACTGGAGACAGTGATCAACCCCTTCCGTCGCTGCTCATCAGAAAGGTGCGACACCTTGTTCAAGGCTCCGCGGATCTTGAAAGAGCCGCTGACTTGCAGGTTCTCGAACTTCAGGAAGACATCAGCATCCAGTGCGCGCGATATCTTCCCAGATCGCTCGAGTGGCGTCCGGCGTATGTAGGGATCAATTGCTTTCCTGGCGGCATAGATGTCTCGCAGGTTGGGAATATCGGTGAGCGGCATCAAGAACCTTTCATCCTGCAAAGGCCATAATGGCCTGATGTTCACTTCTTCTCAGCCTCGGTGGGTTTCAATCTCGAGAACTGGGATCTTGTACTTCTTTTCGATGACACCTAGAGTGCTGGTCATGCCGAACGCCAAGGCCATATAAATAACTGCAGCGATGAGATAGGACGCGATCGGCTGATAGGTACGCGAGGCCACAATCTTCGATTGGGTCATCAAATCTGGAACCGCAATCAGGAAGACTACGGCCGAGGACTTCATCAAAGTAATTGGTTCGTTCGACCACGCGGGAATGACGATCCGGAGGGCCTGCGGCAGGATGATGTAGCGGATGGCCTGCCACCGGCTCATGCCGATCGAGCGCGCCGCCATCATCTGCCCGCCTGCGATCGCCTGTATTGCCCCGCGGAAGTATTCGGCTTGATAGGCCCCACTGTTCAATGCCAAAACCAGGTATGCCGCAGCCATCCGCGAAAGCGTGAGCCCAAAATCTGGAAGGCCAAAATATATCGCAAACAATTGGACAAGCATCGGCGTGCCACGGAAGAGCTCAATATAGCCGATCGCCACCCGACGGATCCATGAGCTTCCGTAGACTCTCCCCAATGCAGCCAAGATCCCGAGAATCGAACCCGCGCCAAGTCCTGCCAGGGTCAGCTTGATGGTAATCTCCGTCCCAGCCAGGAATTGCGGCCAGTAGCTTATGATCAGATCGAGAACAGTCATGGGGCGGTACCGGCTTCGTCCTTGCTCCTGTGACCATAGAGCTCCGTGAGCTTCCACAGGAATTCGCGAGTTCTCTCTGTGCGTGGCCTGTAGAACATATTATCCGGGGGAGCCTCTTCTACGACTAGGCCCTGATCTATGAAGACAATCCGATCCGCCACCTCACGCGCAAACCCCATTTCGTGGGTGACAAGGATCATAGTCATGCCCTCCTCCGAGAGCATACGAATGACCTCTAGGACTTCACCGATCAGTTCAGGGTCTAGAGCAGAAGTTGGCTCATCGAACAGCATCACTCTGGGATCCATGGCCAGGGACCTTGCGATCGCCACTCGCTGTTTCTGCCCTCCGGATAACTGGCCAGGATACTTGTCGATATGATCGCCCAGGCCCACGCGTTGCAGCTCCTTCAATGCCTTCGCCTCGGCATCGGCTGGCGACATCCCCAAGACTTTGGTCAGCCCAATAGTGACATTCCCCAAGGCAGTGAGATGATTGAACAGCAGGAAATCCTGGAACACCATGCCGATATGTCGCCGGACTTCGTCGGCATCTGTATCCGGTTTCGTGATCTCTTCGCCATCCAGGCAAATGCTCCCGGAGTCAGGCCTGGTAAGCAAGTTAAGGCAGCGCAGCAAAGTGCTCTTGCCTGTTCCGCTAGGCCCTATGATCACAATCGTGTCTCCTTCCCAGACTTTTAAGGAGATATCTTTGAGGACTGGTTTTCCACCGTAATTCTTGGATAGATTTCGAATCTCGATAATCGGTGTTGACACAGCCACCCTCTCAATTCACGTCCGCGCCGGGAATCCGCACGCGTTCTTCCAGGCTGTCAAGCAAACGGTTGGTTAGAAATGTCAACCCAAAATAAATCAGCGCCGCAATGCTAAACGCCAAGAAGGGCTGATAAGTCCTCGCGCTGATGAATTGGGCGCGACGCAATATCTCCGGGACGCCGATGGCGTAGACCAGGGAGGAGTCCTTGACAACAGTGGCCGCCTCGTTAGACCAGGAGGGGATAACGACCCGCAACGCCTGGGGAAGGATGATGTATTGTATGGCCTGGCCGCGCTTCATACCAATCGAGCGGGCCGCCATCATCTGTCCGCTTCCAATGGCCTGGAGTGCTCCCCGAAAGATTTCCAACTGATAGGCGCTGCTGATGATCCCCAGCGCCATCGATCCGGCAAAGAAGGGGGAGATGTTGATCGATCCCGCAATGATGAAGTAGATGAGGAAGAGTAGCACCACTGGAGGAATGGCTCTCATCAAGGTGCCATACGTGGCCGCGAGGCCGGATAAGACCCGGCCACCATAGACTCGCATGAGCGCCAGCACCAGCCCCAAAATGAATCCAGACGGCAAGGCGATCAGCGTTACGGAAACCGTAATGCCCGTGCCGAGAAGGATATATTTCATGCTTTGAATGAAGATATCCATTTAGAACCAGCGTAATGGGTGTCGGCAGGGGGCTCAGGCAAGCCCCCTGCCGCCTGTTTGGAAGCCTAGGTTCCGATCCATTTCGTCGAGAGCTGATCGATGAACCCATCCTCAAGCATCTCGGCGATGACATCATTTAGCGCCTCTGTGAGCTCGGTGGAGCCCTCGGGCGTGATGATGTTCACCGGCCCTGTGGATACTTCGGCGTGGTAGATGACCTTCAACCCGCCGACCTCCTCTGCCAGTGCCTGCGCCGGAATGTAATCCGTGATCAGGATATCGATGCGCCCGTTCTTGACATCCAGGGCGGCCTGATCCATGCGCTCATAGCGGAACACATTCTCCTCCGCCATGAGGCCCGCATCGACCAGATTTTCCGTCACCCATGAATCAGCGGTCGCGCCTGTCTGGACGCCGACGCGGTAATTCGCCGCATCCTCAGGTTTGGTAATCTCTCCTGCGAAGTCCTCGGCCACCAGGAAGCCATCCTCGGCGTAGTAGTAGGGATCCGTGAAATCGACCGACTTATCCCGTTCCTCAGTGTAATTGAAGGCCGCAATGGAGATATCGATCTTCCCTTCCTGAACCGCTGCGATAAGGCTATCGAAGGGCATATCTACGATTTCCACTTCCAACCCCATGCGCTGGCCGATCTCGTTCGCTAGATCAATGTCAAAGCCAACGATCTCGCCACTTTCATCCACGAATTCGAAGGGGGGATAATCTGCCGAAGTGCCAACCACGATCTTCCCGGCCTGCTGAACAGCTTCCAGTTCATTTGCCGGTTCACCCGATCCACATGCCGATAAGGCACCTGCCAGCAATACGGCAATGGAGAGCAAGAGCGTCAAGCGTTTCATCATAGATCCTCCATGGCTAGCTCTGCGATACGTTTCGATGATCCCGGGTTCATGACAATCTTCTGTTTTGCTCACCTCCCGATCCATCTTCCGCGGCGGCTAGTTTCGCGGCCTAATTAGCCAGCATCAGAGAGCACGCTCGCGCTGGCTGCTTCGGTTTTCGCTTGAGCACGATAATTATAGATGCTCGCCCTGGACACATTGAGCAAATCCGCCACGCGCTGCGCAGAGCCCCGGATCCGGAAGAGACCCCGCCGCTCGAAGGTCTCGATGAGATCAATCTTATCCCGGTACGAGAGCTGATCGAACGAGCGCAGCCCCCTCTCCTCTAAGAACCCGTGTGCCGAGAGCACGATTAGATCATCCAGATCGCGCGCCAGACTATCGCTGACGACCAGATCAGATACACTCCGAGTTGATTCGGTCATACGGTTCAAGAGATCGCGCGCGGCCAGCAAGGCCGAGTAGTCCACGTTGACACAAACTGCGCCGATTGGCATTCCATGCGGATCACGGATCCAGATGGTAGAGGATTGCAGGTCCCGATCGCCAATCTTGATGCGGTAATTGAGCTGGTCCGGTGTTTCTCGATTCAGCTCTCCGGAAATGAAGCTTAGGTCCGGCACCGGCGCTCCAGCCTTGCGCCCCGTCAGGTTGCCCGCAACGACGATGGCCGAATGCTCAGGTGTCCTCAAATCGTGCACAACGACTTCGCAGTGAGGACCCACGACTGCCACGATCCCCTTCGCAAGCCGCTCCGCGAATTCCCTGAACTCAGGCGATGCCAGCAAATTCATCCTGCCCCCCGGCTCCACACCCTTGTCTGGACATTTCGTCCACGCCACGCCCTCCGCCTTCGAGATATGATACATGAAAATCGACAATGTTTCTATACCCGGCTCCAGAAGTGCCACATGGCAGCCGCGCAAGGAGACGGGACTGACTCTCGCCGGG
>CAZBLT010000009.1:31029-79688 GCA_964492745.1 uncultured Anaerolineaceae bacterium | reverse complement strand
GTGTGGCAGTAGGTGTGGGGAAGGGCGTCTGCAGTGTGGCAGTCGGCGTGGGGGAGGGCGTTACTGGCGTTGGCGTGGGAGTCGGCGGCGGCACGTACCAGGGCGTGTCGTCGGTCCATTCGGGGCCATTGATCACGCCACCATAGATCCGGGTTCCATCGCTCGGGCCGGCGGGATGCCCGGAGGTGTCGCGGATCAGATTGCCAAAGCCCTCTTCGAGCGCATAAAGGGCGACCGTCTCGCCATCTGCGCCCGCCGGCTCGGCGGGCGGGGTGAAACTGCCGGCATAGCGGAGCACGTTTGAGAAACGCAGGTCATCGATCCAGCCCGCGAAGGAGGGGTGCTCAGGTGCCTTGCGGTGCTTCTCGGCGCCGATAGCCAGGAAGGGGTCGTATAGGGAGCAATCCTCGGCCCCGCCAGGGCCGCAGCTGGTGGGCGGGACGTAGTCGTCGGGATAGGAGATGTCGCCATCGGGGCCGTCCGCCTCCGCTTCCAGTGCCCCATCTACGAAGAGCCAGAGGTAACCGTCGGTTCGCCGCCGCTGCAGGGCGACATGATGCCAGCCGCCGTCGGCGAGATTTGTGGTGCCACAGAGCGTGAGATCCCCGCTCCCGTCCCCCGATACCCCGAACGTCAACCGGCCATTCGCCAGCGAGGCACCGTATTTGCGGTCGGCGTCGAAGCGGTCACGATCCAGGATCATATTGCCGTAGAGCCAGTTCTGGTTGGCGCCGCAGGAAATGGCGCCGGCGGCGTTCTCGCCGGGCATGGCCTTCAGCCAGAATTCGATCGTGAAGTCCTCGCCGCCGACATCCACAGGCGGGCCAGGATCTGTCGTCAAGGGGTCGTCGATGGGAATGAGCACGCGGTTCTCCTCATCGTTGTAGACCCCGTTGAAGCGGAGTGAGAACCCGCCCGGCGGATTCCACACAGGCGTGAGGAGTGTGTTCTCATAGTAGAAGAGCAGAATATCCTCCCAGGTCCACCCGTCCATGGCCTTGTCATAGGAGCCCCACTGCCCCATGCAATCCGTCGGGGTACATTGGGAGTCGTAGGCGCGATAGTACGTGCGCACAAGCTCCGTACCGCGCACCAGCCGCCAGTTCCATGTGAATTCGATGGCCTCGTTGGTGCTGGCGTATTCCACGGCCGGGTTGTAAACCTGGTCACAGGTGCTGTCGAAGACGTCGATATCGGGGTGGTCCGACCGCCCACCGGCCAGGATGCTTGTCCAGGCGTACATCTTCACCGCCATGGCTCCGGCGCGCAGCGATTGGCTGGGCCAGCTGGAAATCCACTCATTGGGCAAGACATGCCTGACATATTCCTTGAAATCCACCACCTCGACCGTATAGGGTGCATCGGGATCGCAGTAGGGGCTTTCGGTGATCCCCACGCGGATCGTGGCGGGGAGGGGGGCGTCGGCGTCTGCGGCCAAAGCCTCCAGCTCGGCCGCGCCCAGGCTCCGGAGCGCCCCGGACAAGCTGGGCCGCTCCAGGATAGGTGGCGGCACGACGATGGTCTTGGGATCCGAAGTCAGTTCCGCCCGCACGATTAAGGTCTCGGCACGCAGCAAACGGGCCTGCTCCAGGCGCCACTCCCCGTAGCCGGGGGCGCTAACGAGGATATCGATGGTTTCTACCGCGGATTCGGTCGATACCCCCTGCCAAAGGATGGACCCGCTCGCATCTGTGTACCCCGAGAGCCCAAGATTGGGGATGTCCACGCCAGCCCCAGCAACAGGCAGTCCGGTGGACCGGTCTGTCACATAGACTTCCAGACCGGTTCCATCCGGCGCCTGGGCCCAGGCCTGCGAGGCCAGCATACTTCCGAGGAGCAACCCAAAGAGCCCAAGGATCCAGGCCTGCCAGGTGGCAGCGGATCTAATGCCATCGAGCCTCACAAGAGCCATGCATCGAGTGCGCATAACGCCTCGCGGGCGGCGCTGGGGTTTCGGGAGCCCCATGAGCTGCAATTTCATCGCTTCAGTGTTCTGTGAAAGCATGATTCTGTCAAGGGCCCAAGGGTCTTATTTTGCCTGCAGGCCTCCTAAATTGACAGTGCGCGCGCCACGTGGTATATTCTCGGCGACAATTCGATAGCCCCTTGGCACTCTTATCCAGAGAGGTGGAGGGACCGGCCCTTTGAAGCCTCGGCAACCTACCGGATTACGGTGTGGTGCCAATTCCGCCAGACGGAGTGCTGGAAGATGAGAGGGTGGCCGACGAACGTCATTTTGCCCCTTCTCGCCAAGAAGGGGCAAAAATGTTCAGGAGGGTACTCATGAGCCTGACGTTCATGACGTCGTCGCGCACCGTCTTCACTTCGGAATCGGTTACCGAGGGGCACCCCGACAAGATTTGCGATCAGATCTCCGACGCCGTGCTCGACGCCTGCCTGGAGCAGGATCCCCGCTCGCGGGTGGCATGCGAAGTCGCAACCAAGACCGGCTTCGTGATGCTCATGGGCGAGATCACCACCCGGGCCAATTTCAACTATGATGAGCTTGCCCGTAAGGTGCTGCTGGAGATCGGCTACGACAGCAGCGAGAAGGGCTTCGATGGCAACACCTGCGGTGTGCTGGTGGCCATCTCCAAGCAGAGCGGCGACATCGCCCGGGGCGTGAATCAATCACTCGAGACGCGTGAGGGGGGCGTGACCGATGAAGAGATCGAAAAACTGGGCGCTGGCGACCAGGGAATGATGTTCGGCTACGCCTGCAACGAGACCGAAACGCTGATGCCCATGCCCATCCATCTGGCCCACCGCCTTACGCGCCGCTTGGCGCAAATTCGCAAGCAGGGCGTGCTGCCCTGGGTGCGGCCGGATGGCAAGGCCCAAGTTACGGTGGAATACAGCCATGGCAGCCCGGTGCGGGTCGATACGGTGCTGGTGAGCACGCAGCATGCGCCGGAGGTTTCGCCGACCCAGATCCGCGAGGGCATCATCGAGGAGGTCATCCTGCCCTCGCTGCCCAAGGATCTGGTGGACGATGAGTTGAAGATCTACGTCAATCCTACCGGCCGTTTTGTGACCGGCGGGCCGAAAGGCGATTCGGGCGTGACGGGACGCAAGATCATCGTCGACACCTATGGCGGGATGGGACGCCACGGCGGCGGCTGCTTCAGTGGCAAGGATCCCACGAAGGTGGATCGCTCGGGTGCCTATGCGGCTCGCTGGGTCGCAAAGCATATCGTCGCCGCCGGCCTGGCCGACCGCTGCGAAATTCAGGTCGCCTACGCCATCGGCGTGGCCCATCCGCTCTCCGTGTTCGTCGAGACCTTTGGCACGGGACGGCTGCCGGGCGAGGAGATTGCGCGGCTGGTCGATGAACTCTTCGATCTGCGGCCAGGTGCGATTATTCGAGACCTAGACTTGCGCCGGCCCATCTACCGGCCGGTTGCGGCCTATGGCCATTTCGGCCGCGAGGACCTGGATCTTCCATGGGAGCGGTTGACCCGCGTGGAGGAACTCAAGTCTGCCGCCGGGGCGGCCTCGCCCGCCTCGTAGTCTAGGCAGATGTCTGCTGGCCTGGCCCTCGAGCGCAACCCGCGCCTCGAGGGCTCTGTATTTCGGAGGGCGGATCGGAGCCCCACCGCGATATGGGGCAGGAGTAGGTAGCGCTCATGAATCTTTCGGAACTGACAGAGGCGATGGAGACCTTCGTTCGAGAACAAGGCTGGTACAACCAGGACAGCCCGCGGCCACAAACGGCGCGCAACTTGGCGGTCTCTTTGGTCATCGAAGCAGCCGAGGTGCTGGAGCACTTCCAGTGGGCTCAAGAGGCCTCTGACATTTCCGCACTTGGCTCCGAACTGGCGGATGTGTTCCTGTACCTTCTGCAGCTCGCAAGGGTCGCAGGGATCGATCTGGAACGAGCCGCCTTGGCGAAACTGGCCGAGAACCGGGGGCGTCATTGGTGAGTCCCAGCAAGGCCAAGGCGTCTGCCTGCGGCCCGCGAAGCCCTGCACGATTTTTCGCGGCTGGCGCTTCGGAAGTCTCCGCCATGCGCTACAATTCAGGGGGATAATGGAGACATGCTGAAAGAAGCTGCGCCCCCCGAGGGCGATTTTGCCTGGGCATGGCCCTTTCCGCTGTCGGACCTGACGGCAGGTTTGCGCCGCCATCTCCAGGATACCTCGATACAGTTGCTCGAGATTCGGCCATCCAATCTGCCTGGTAAGCTGCCTTCCATCGGAAGCATCCAGGCCATCGAGGTTCGTTTCGCGGGGCGGGAGGGGGAGGGGAGCTGTCCCCTGGTGGTTAAGGAGCCGAAGGGGACCACGCGAGCGGGGTTGGCGGGTGCCGGCCGGCGTGAGGTAGGCGTGTATCATTCCCTGGCCCCTCACCTTCCGGTCAGGACGCCGGTGATGATCTGCGGATCGAAGACCGGCGACTGGTTGGTGCTGGAGCGGATCCCGCCCCATCTGGATATCGAGGCCTGGTCCGAAGGAGAATACGGGAACGCCGTGGCTCTGCTGGGGGACTTGCATGACCGATTCTGGGGGCTGGGAGCCGACCTGAGCGCCTTCCCATGGCTCAGCCGGCCGCTGGAGACGGACTTTGAAGTGCACGTCGCCGCCGCAGCCCAGGCGCTAGACCGGGTGATGCGTGAGGGGCTGCCGCGGGCGCTCGCAGGTGAGCCGGCGCGCATGGCGCTGCTCGAAAGACTCATAACGCATGTGGAGGCCATCGCCGAGCCGCTGCTCGAGCAGCCCATGACCCTTCTGCATGGCGATTACTGGCCGGGCAACATTGCTGTACTGGAAGATGGCGACCTGGTGGTCTATGATTGGCAGTTGGCGGGCGTGGGACCAGGGATCCTGGATGTGATGACCTTCACCACCAAGACCGCCTGGCGCATTGAACAACCAGCGGTGGGGCCGGAGGAAATCGTCCGGCTTTACCGAGCGGCGATTCGAGAAAGACTTGGGATGCGCTGGGATGAGCCCACCTGGGCGCGCCTGTGGGACCACGCCGGCATGTGGCGCTTTCTGCAGGAATGGCTGGATTTGCTGGCCGTCACCCCTGAACCGTTGCTTGAAACCTACGCCGCACCGCTGGAACGTGTTTGGCTCGGACCGATTGCTGCAGCGGCTCAGAGGCGGCTCGGTTGATCCCTAGGACCCCGGCGCAGGCGAGCGTGCTGCACAGGAACCGGTGTCATGCCTGCCATTCAGCCTGATGTTCTCCAGCGCGAAATCGAAGCCCTGCTCGAAGACGTAGGCGAGCCCGGGCGCTTTGTGCGTGAGTGTATGAAGTTGCTGGAATATTACGCGGACCGCACGCGGCGATCCGGCAGGATCCCCGCCGAGGTGGCCTCGGAGCGGGTCCTGCGCGTGCCCAGGCCGGTTCTTCGCACGCTTTGCGCAGCCATTCATCGTCGCGGTCGGAGTGAGGAAGATGTGGCTTGGCTGCAGGTGGCCCGGGCGCTTTGGGGGAAGGGCTACCGGGAGGCGCGCCTGATTGCGATTTGCATGCTGCGTGAGGCCGATCTGGAGGATCTGCCCGGATTGGCGGGCGCTTGGGGCGAGGAGAGTGACGACTCGGAGATCCTTCGGGCGCTCGCCGAGGAGGGGCTGCGGGCGCTTCGAGAGCAGGACTCAGAGGCCTACCTGAGGCAAATCGGCGCATGGCTGGCTGCGGATCGCCAGCAGGCCTTGGCTCTGCATGCGCTCACCGCACTGCTGGACACACAGGGCTTCGACGATTTCCCGCGCATCTTTCGGCTGATGCAGGGAAGCGGAAGGAGGATCGCACGGCGAGCCAACCCTGTCTTCAGGGCATTGATGGAGCGTTTGGCAAGGCGTAGCCCGCACGAGACCGCCGCCTTCCTGCTGGAGGAGATCAAGCGGGAGCCTTGCGGCGCCGGCAGGCTCGTGGAGTGGGCCTTGGCCGAGCTTCCTCCGAATCTGCAGGTGGAACTCCGGGCAGCAAGGGCACGGGCGAAGTAGCACTTAGAACGAGGGGCTGAGAACACCGGCGCCATTCCACCGCGAAAGCATCGAATAACTCGGCATCTGGTATAATCAGGCCCGATGTGACTAGACCGGCGTGTGGCTCGGTAGGGCTGCGCGTTGGGCGACCTGCACAAGGAGCAGATGTCATGACGCTAACAAAGGAAGAGAAGCAAGGACTGATCGGCGAGTACCATCGTCACGGAAAGGATACGGGCTCGCCGGAAGTTCAAATCGCAATTCTGACCCGCCGCATCCAGCAGCTGACCGAGCACTTGCGGCAACATCGCCACGATGAGTCATCGCGACGTGGGTTGCTCAAGATGGTCGGACGCCGGAGGAGGTTGCTGAATTATCTGAAGCGGAAAGACCCCGCCGCGTACCTCGGGCTTACCGAACGCTTAGGCATACGGCGAAAATAGGCTGGTGAAGCGGACGAGCGGGTGTCGGGATTGCACACTGGCTCGTCCTTTTTTTCAAATCGATGCCCGGCTGGGCCTGAGCCCAGAAGAGCAGGCATACGCACCCGGCCCATCGGGCGGGTTGGGAATTGGAGAACGCCCCTCAGGGCTATAGTCCCTGGTGGTCATTCTCCAGTCCCTGACCCGCGCGGCCAAGGTGCGGGAGGGATATTTACATGTTGCAGGAGAAAACCTTTACATGCGAGGTGGATGGAAAGAAGATTTCCATCTCGACCGGCAAACTCGCCGGACAGGCGGGCGGTGCCGTGACCGTGCGGCAGGGGGACACCGTGCTCATGGCCACTGCGACCATGAGCCGTGAGACGAGAGAAGGCATCGGTTTCTTCCCGCTCACGGTGGATTACGAGGAGCGCCTCTACGCCGGAGGCCGCATCCCCGGTTCGTTTTTCCGGCGTGAGGGCCGGCCGAGCGAAGCCGCCATCCTGGTGGCCCGCCTGACCGACCGGTCGATCCGCCCGCTCTTCCCCAAGGACATGCGCAATGATGTGCAGGTCATCATCTATGCGCTCTCCGCGGACGGCGAGACCCCCATCGACATGCTGGCTATCCTGGGCGCCTCCGCGGCCCTGACGATCTCCGACATCCCCTTCTTAGGGCCGGTCGGTGCTGTGCGGGTGGCCCACGAGGGCGAGCGATTCGTCTTCAATCCAACCTATCAGATCACCGAGGCTTCGGATCTGGACCTGCGGATCGCCGGCACGCGTGAAGCCTTGCATATGGTGGAGTGCGGCGCCAAGGAGGTCGAGGAGCCGGTTTTGGTGGCCGCCTTGGAGGCCGGCCAAGATATGATCCAGCCATTCATCGACCTGCAGCTCGAAATGCAGGAGGCTGTGGGCAAGCCTAAGCGCGAGTACATCTCCTTCAAGCTCGAAGAGGAGATCAAGGAGCATGTGGCGAATTGGCTGGAGGGGCGGCTTGATGCGATGCTGGCCAGGCCGCTAACCAAGGTTGAGCAAGACGAAGCCCTGAACAACATGCGCGACGAGCTCGTGGCCGCGTTGGGCGGCGAGGGGGGCCTCGACGAAACCGCACTCAAGGACGCCTTCGCAGACCTTTTCGGGCAGGCAGTGCGCCGCAAGATCCTGGGGGAGGGCATTCGCACCGACGGAAGGGGTCCGAGCGATATCCGAGAAATCAGCGCAGAAGTGGATATCAGCCCGAGAGCGCACGGCTCCGGCCTGTTCACCCGCGGAGAGACTCAGGTCCTGACGCTTGCCACGCTTGGGACGCCACGAGAGCGCCAGGAGTTGGATGGCCTTTCTCCCATCGAAGAGAAGCGCTACATGCACCACTACAATTTCCCGCCCTTCTCGGTGGGGGAGACGCGCCCGCTCCGCGGGGCTTCCCGGCGCGAGATCGGGCATGGTGCTCTCGCTGAACGCGCCCTCCTGCCGGTCTTGCCCCCGGAGGAAGAGTTCCCTTATACCATGCGGCTCGTGTCGGAGGTGCTCTCCTCGAATGGGTCGACATCGATGGCCTCGGTGTGTGGCTCCACGCTGGCCCTGATGGATACCGGCGTGCCGATCCGGGCGCCCGTGGCGGGGATCGCAATGGGATTGATCAAGGAGGGCGAGCGTTACGCAGTGCTGACCGATATTCAAGGCCTGGAAGACCATATCGGTGACATGGACTTCAAGGTGGCAGGCACGCGCAAGGGCGTGACCGCCCTGCAGATGGACATCAAGATCCGTGGCATCTCGGCCGCTCTCATGTCGGAGGCGCTGGACCAGGCGCGGAAGGCCTGCCTGTTCATCCTGGACAAGATCGAGGAGGCCATCCCCGAACCCCGGGCCGAGTTGAAGCCCCATGCGCCCCATATGACCATCGTGAAGATCGACCCGGAGAAGATCGGGGCCGTCATTGGCCCAGGTGGCAAGGTCATCCGCAGCCTCCAGGAGGAGACCGGCACGCGTATCGATATCGAGGATGATGGCACGGTCTTCATCGCCGCCACGGACCGTGAGAGCGCCGATCAGGCCCGCGAGATGGTCGAGAGCCTTACCGAGGAGGCGGTTGTGGGCCGCATCTACACCGGCCGTGTGGTCCGGACGACCGATTTCGGCGCCTTCGTCGAGATCCTGCCCAGTGTGGATGGCATGGTGCATATCTCCCAACTCGACAGCGAGCATGTCGAGAAGGTCGAGGACATCGCCAAAGTGGGCGACGAGATCACTGTCATGGTCACCAACATCGACCCCGACGGCCGCATCCGTCTCTCCCGGCAGGCCGTGCTCGAGGGCTGGACTCCTGAGGAGGCCATGGAGCGCGATCGCAAGCCCAGCCGTCGCTCGGGAGGCCATAGCAGTGGTGGCGGGCGCAGGGGTGGTTCCTCCCGCTCGAGGGGACGGAAGTAGCCGGCCGAGCCAAGGCTGAAGGATCAAGTGCTTTCAGGGGCTGTCCTAAAAGGGCAGCCCCTCTTTCATCCCATGAGATCGCCGTGTCCGAGGCCAGAGTTTCGGGCAATCTTGCCGGTCTTAATCGGTGGCAAGCAGGCTGGGGAGACGGCGGCGGATTTGTGGCATTCGGAGGCTTTCGATACAATCCTGGGAAAGCGTTTGCAACTTCCGATCTTGCATCATATCGAGAAATCTGGCGTATGACTGAACCCATCGATCCAAAGCGACTTGAATCACCCCCCTGGCAGCAGGGCACCCGGCTGGTGGCGGGTGTGCTGATCATCCTGATGGGGATGGTCGTGCTGTACCTGCTGCGCGGCCTGGCCGCCATGTTCCTGATCGGGCTGCTCATCGCCTACATCCTGCACCCATTCGCTAGCTGGCTCGAGCGCAGGGCGCGATTTCCGCGATGGGCGGCCGCGCTGCTCGTGCTGATCGCCTTCTTGGCGGTGGTGGCTGGTTTGGCGACTGGGGTGGGATTGGCGCTCTCCCAGCGCATCATCGCCTTGGCTGCCTTCTTGGGCGATATCGCCACTCAACTTCCGGAGCAGATTCGCGAGTTGCTGGGCGTTGAATTCATGATCGGGCCCTGGCGCATCGATTTCGGCGGCGAGCAATTCTCGCAACTGCTCTCGGATCTGGCTTCCTCGCTAAGCCCGGTGCTCAGTCAGGCGGGCTCCTTCCTAGGTTCACTGGCCCTCGCGGCTGCGAATGTCGTGGGCCGCTTCGTCATCGTCCTGATCATCAGCTTCTATCTGCTGCTGGATTTTCGCAGGCTTCGACCAGCGCTCTTCGATCTGATACCTGCCCCCTATAAAGCGGATTATGACTACCTTGTGCGGGAGGGCGACCGCATTTGGCGCGCCTTTCTGCGTGGCCAGCTCCTGCTGGGTTTGATCGTTGGCGCGGTGGTGGGCCTCACCATGACTGTCGTGGGCCTGGAATTCCCGTTGGTCATGGGAGTAATTGCCGGATTGATGGAGATGGTCCCGATGTTTGGCCCGGTTATCTCCACCGTCATTGGTGGATTGGTGGCGCTTGCTCAATCGGGCAACATTTGGGGCATGAGCCCACTCGGCTTCGCCCTATTGGTTTGTGGCATCTTCGTTATGATTCAGCAGATCGAGAATGCCTATCTGGTGCCGCGCGTGATGGGCGAGAGCCTGAATTTGCATCCGCTGGCCGTCTTCCTGGGGCTGCTCGCAGGCGGAACGCTTGGTGGCGTGATCGGCATGCTGCTTGCCGCGCCGGTGGTGGCTTCGCTGCGTCTGCTGCTGGGCTACTTGTATTACAAGGTGGTCGATGTCCAGCCCCAGGCTGCGCCGGTCATGGAAGCGCGGGCGCCGCGCCGGCGCATGGATGCCTTGGCCAAACGGCTGCGAGCATGGCGGGAATCGCTTCTCGTCAGGGGCCGTGCACCTGAGCGAGATGAGGATTCCAAGTGAGTGAACAACCGCGCGGGCCCGTTTGGAGCACGGCCACGAAGATCGTGGTGGCGCTGGGGATCATGGCGCTTCTCGTGGCGCTCCTATCGCGTTTCCTCAATATCATCCCCATGCTGATCCTTTCCGCCATCCTGACGTTTCTGGTTGTGCCCGTGGTGCAATTCCTCCATTTGCGGGCCAGGCTCCCGTGGGGCTTAGCCGCCAACCTGGTCATGCTGGTCGTGGTGCTGCTGATCCTTGGGGCTTCCACGGCGACGGGCCTAGCAGCCATTCAGCAATTGCAAGGTCTGGTGCTGTTTATCCAGCGCTTCCTGCTCTCGCTCCCGGCCACACTTGAGGAACTCAGCGCACAGCAATATGCGCTGGGACCCTGGCTGCTCGATATATCCCAATTCGATCTCGCCGCGATCACCGAGCAATTGCTCGGGACGGTGCAGCCTATCCTCGGTCGAGTCAGCGGACTGATCGCCTCGATCGCAACCGGGGCGATCGAATCGATCGCCAGAGTTGTGTTCGTGCTGGCGATCACCTATTTTCTCACCTTCGATTACCGGCGCATCCGCGCCGCGCTGCTCAAGATTTCCATTCCGGGGTTTGATGAAGACTTCCATCGCCTGCGCATCGCCCTGTCGCGTATATGGCATGCTTTCCTGCGTGGGCAACTGCTTGTAGTGCTTCTCACAGGATTGCTGACCTGGATGCTCATGACCGCCCTTGGCGTGCGTTTTTCCCTTGGGCTGGGCGTCCTGGGAGGGTTGGCCAAATTCATTCCCGTCGTCGGTCCCACAACCGCCGGCCTGATCGCCGCGCTGGTCGCCCTTTTTCAGCCCGGAAACTGGTTCGGGCTGACACCGCTGGGTCACGCAGTTCTGGTTGTTATTTGCGTGATTGTGCTCGATCAGGGCATCGACTACCTGCTCATCCCCCGCATCATGGGCACTTCGCTCAATCTCCACCCCGTCGTCATCCTGATCGGGTTGCTGATCGGGGCCAGCTTGGCTGGCGTGCTCGGTTTGCTGCTTTCTGCACCCACTATGGCATCGGCGATCCTGCTGGGAAAGTATGCCTACCGCAAGATGTTCGATCTTTCTCCCTGGGACCCTCCCATTGACGTTCTGGGACGGCCGGCTCCCCAGGATCCGATCTTGCTTCGCTGGCTGCGGGCCCACCGGGCACGCCGCAAGCAGTCGGAGGCTGGCGGGGAGGGCTAAGAGGGGAGCGGTCCGACCTTGAGGATCGCATCGAAGGGCTGGGGACCGCCAAGGGGGCAGAGTGGGGTGGCGCGGGGATGGTTATCGACAGCGGCTGGGACTCGCAAGGGGTATATGCGCTGGTCTAGGAAATCAGGAAGACACAGGGCTCTCCCCGGAAGGAAGCGAGACGAAGCAGATCCTGTCTTCGCCTACCGGGTGCATTGGGTGCAGGCGGTGTTGGATTGGCCCGGCAAGAAGCGTGAGACCGTGCTCGCTGAACTGGAGCAACTGCTGGCGGACGATCATTTTGAGGCAAATCCGTTTCAACGGCGCTATCATCTGCGAACCTGGACAGAAAGGCCTACGCAGGAGAAAGCCTGCAGGCCCTGTGGGCCGTACTTCGGGATTGGGGAGCGAAGCCGAACATCGAGGAGGAACAGGATGGCTGAGGAAGCACCGCTGCGCACGGAGGTTCTCGCAGAGACCTCCAACTACTTGGTATGGCGGGCAGAGGAACCTGATGGCGAGTTGACGCACCATCTCGAACTCGGCCAGGTTACCCTGCACTTCTTCCAGGAGGAATGGCAGGAGTTGGTGGAATTGTTCCATAATCTACCAGCCTAGCTCCGGCTGCAGCCGTCGCCGCGAGTGGATGGCCCCGGCGATCGGATGTCTAAGGACGATGTGCCGGTTTGTCGGACCGGTCCGGGCGTGCTATCATGGCCGATCGTCCCTGGCAGAGGAGGCCCATGCCGCGCCGTAAGGAACTGATCACCTGGGAAGAAGTCTCGAAACTCATCGAGCACCTCATCCCGCAATTCCATGTGGAATTCGACGCCATGGTGATTATCACGCGCGGCGGCATCGTACCTGGCGGCATGCTCTGCGAGGCGCTGAATATTAGGAATGTCCTCACCGCGGCGGTGGATTTCCCCTTCGAATCGCGCCGTGATCAGGCCAAGCTCCTCGCCTGGCCCAAATTCATTCAATTCCCTGATGAGGAACAGCTGGCGGGGCGCAAGGTGCTGATCGTGGATGACGTCTGGGGCTCAGGGAGGACGATCACGGCCGTCCGGGGGCGTGTGGCAGCTGCAGGGAGTGCTCCCTTCACCTGTGTCCTGCACTATAACCCCTACCGCAATCTGTTTGGGAATCTGCGCCCAGACTTCTACGCCGCCATAACAGACGCTTACATCGTATACCCCTGGGAAGTGGATGAAGGCCCCGACAAGATCCTGCTGGACGAGCCCGCCGAGCCCTAGGCCTGGAAGAGGGCGATTCGGACCGTTGAGCTGGCCATTCGTTTGACAGCCTGCAGGCCCCCTTGTATAATGAGCCTGCGTTCGCAGGCTAAGGAAGAGCGCCGAGACCTTAGCACGTGTCTGTGAAGGAGTGTGGCAGAGCAGGTATATCCGAACACGAAGACACGCGTCGGATAGCACTGGCAGCCAGGTCGGCCTGTGATCGCAGAGGCCGACGCTTTTTCTTAATCGCGGGGGTCGCGCATGACCGAGGCGGGAGAAGATCTTGCTGCACTCTTGGCCGGGGAAGAGCCCCAGGGGTTGCCTGAGCGCGGGGATCTGCTGGAAGGCCATATCATTTCCATCGATAGTAGCGGCATGATTGTGGATCTGGGCCTCAAAAGGGATGGCGTTGTGATGCGCTCCGATCTGGAGCGCTTGCATCCTGAGGAAGCCCAATTCCAGGTAGGTGACCCCATCGCCGTGATGGTGATCGACCCGGTTGATTCGGACGGCAACCTCCTGGTATCGGTGGCGCAGGCGCGCGAGAGTTCGGATTGGATCGAGGCCCGGCGCCTGATGGAATCCGACGAAATCCTCGAAGCCGCCCCATCGGGCTATAACAAGGGCGGCTTAATTGTGCCCTTCGGGCGCCTGCAAGGTTTCGTCCCGGCCTCGCACCTAAGCAACTTGCCGCGTGGCCTGGAAGAGGAAGAGCGCATGTCGCGCCTGGCCGATATGATCGGGAGGCCCATGCCTTTCAAGATTATCGAGGTCGACCCGCAGCGGCGGCGGCTTGTGCTCTCGGAGCGGAAGGCCGTGCGACAGTGGCGCCAGGAGAAAAAGAAAGAGCTGATCGAGACCCTGAAAGAGGGCGAGATTCGGAAAGGGGTCGTCACAAGCCTGCGTGAGTTCGGCGCTTTTGTGGATATTGGCGGGGCCGATGGCCTGATCCATATCTCTGAGATTGATTGGCGTCGGATCGAGGATCCCGGGAAGAAGCTCTCCGTGGGGCAGGAAGTGGAGGCCTTGGTCATCCGGCTCGACAAGGAGAGCAACCGCATCGGCCTGAGCCTCAAGCGCCTGCAACCCAATCCGTGGGAGGCGGCGGCAGGGACGATCGAGGCCGGCCAAGTCCTGGAAGGCGAGGTATCGCTCCTGACATCTAAAGGCGCCTACATCCTCGTAGGGGAGAACCTGGAGGGCTTCCTGCAAGTATCAGATGGGGGCTCCGGGTTAGCGCCGGGGGTGAAAGTGCAGGTGCGTGTGGCAGAGTTTAATCCCGAGCGTGAACGGCTCGACCTGGAATTGATACTGGAAGAGTCCTGAAAAAACGCTCATACGGAAGGAGGTGAGAATACGTGGCGACAGTGGTGCGTAGACCCAACGAATCCCAGGAGCAGCTCCTGAAGCGCTTTCGAAAGAAAGTCGCCAAGAGCGGCATCCTGAGCACGGTGCGTCGCAAGCGCTGGTTTGTATCCAAGAGTGAGTTGCGGCGGATTCAGAGAAAGAAGGCCATTCGAAGGCTTAAGCGACGCCAGCGGAAGCTGGAGGCGCGAGGCCGTTAGCAAGAGCGTGAGGGCGACAGCATAGGGCACGCCCGCCGTCCGGAGGTGCGCATGGCGAAGAAAGAAGAGAAGATCGTTCTAGAGGGAACCGTGATGGAGGCTTTACCGGGAACGCAGTTCCGGGTGGAGCTCGAGAACGGCCATGAAGTTCTGGCGTACCTCTCGGGCAAGATGCGCCGCTATTATATCCGCATTCTGCGAGGGGATCGTGTGCGGGTGGAACTCTCGCCCTACGATCTGACACGCGGGCGGATTACCTACCGTTATCGAAAGCAGGCTGCGCCCAAGAGCGAGTAATTGCTGAATCGCAAACTTCCGGAACGTCTTGGATCGATCAAGCTGCCTCGGCTTGCCCGGGCAGCTTTTCAATAATGTAAACGAGAGCGCGCCAGTCCCTTTCGCCCAGCATCTTTTGCAGCCGCAGGCCGGCAGTCTCCGCTGCCTGGTTCACGGATTCGGCTTGCTCCGCCAGGATCCCGGAGAGGATCGCATGACCGGCGGGGCGGATCGCCATGGCGAGGCCTCTTTCAAGAAGATCGATGAGGGTCTTTGCCAGAATGTTTGCCAGGAGTAGGTCAACTCCTGGCTGGGGTTGGGGGTGGCGCGTGAGCAGCGTCTCCAAGCCACCCAGTTCAATAGTCAGGCCCTTCTCGATATGATTGCGGCGGACATTTTCGCGCGTGGCCTGAACTGCGGCCGGATCGATGTCCAGGGCCAACACATGGCCGGCGCCCAGGCGTAGGGCGGCGATGCTCAAGATCCCCGAACCGCACCCAAGATCGGCAACCGCTGATCCCGGCCTAAGAACCTGCTCCATTGCTTCCAGGCAGAGACGCGTGGTCGGGTGCGTTCCGGTCCCGAAGGCCATCCCCGGATCAATCCAAACAGGAAGACGGTCGGCGCCTACCTCAGGTTCATACCAGGACGGCAGGACCAGGAGCCGCCGGCCGATGGGCAACGGCCGGTAGTGCGCTTTCCAGGCCTCGGTCCAATCTTGATCCTCCAGCTCCCGGAATTGGGGTTCAGGGAGCGGCTGGATTTGACTCAAATGCCAGAGGTCCTGCTCGATCTTGTGCCGGATGTGGGGAGTTTCCGGGCTGATAGGTATGTAGGCGCGCACCCATTGGTGGTCGAAGCTTGGGGCCTGCTTCTCATCCTGGGCCGGTTCGATCGCCACACCCTGGGGGACATGGCGGGAGAGCACCTCGGCGACCGCCTCCGCAAGCTCGCCGTTAACGAGCAGTGAGATTTCGACCCAGTTCAATCCGCCAGGCTCCCGAACAGATCCCGCAATGAATCCAGGAAGGAGCGCTCCTGGACCTGGGCCTCCGTGCCGAGCGATTCGGCCAATTGTTCGAGCAGCTTTCGCTGTTCGGGGGTGAGGGCGCGAGGGATCTTGACCGAAATAATCACCATCTGATCCCCACGGCCGTTGCGATTCAAATGCGGGATGCCCTTGCCTCGCAGTTTGAGCACTTTACCCGGTTGAGTGCCCGGGGGGATCGTCACTCTCTCTTCGCCGTCAAGTGTGGGCACCATCACCTCGGCGCCAAGAGCGGCTTGGGCGATGTTGATGGCCAGATCGAGTAGGATATCGTCATTCTTGCGCCGGAAGTAGCGATGGGGCTTCACATGGATGACGACGTATATGTCGCCCGGAGGCCCGCCGTTTACGCCGGGCTCGCCTTCGCCTGCAAGCCGGATCTGCGTGCCCTCGTCGACGCCGGCCGGGATGGGGATAACCTTCTTGACCCGCTTGCGTTCCAAACCGCGACCGTTGCATGTGCGGCAGGGGCTGGTGATGGTCTCGCCGCGGCCGCCGCAGGCGGGGCAGGTGGTCACATTGACCATCGATCCCAGGAAGGTCTGGCGCACCTGCCGGACCTCACCGCTGCCGTTGCAGGTACGGCACCGCACCGGGGTGGTGCCGGGCTCGGCCCCCGATCCCTTGCAACTCGAGCAGACTTCCTGGCGGCTGAACTCGATTTCCTTCTCGACGCCAAAGGCGGCCTCTTCGAATTCGAGAGTCAGATCGTAGCGCAGGTCAGCGCCCCGGCGGGGTGCCGTGCGGCGGCGGGATCGGCCGCCCATTCCGAAGCCGAAGAACTCCTCGAAGATATCGCCGAACCCGAAATCGAAGTCGAAATCCATGCCCTTAAGGCCGGCATGGCCGAAGCGGTCGTATGAAGCGCGGCGCTCCGGATCGGAGAGCACGGCGTAGGCCTCGTTGATTTCCTTGAAGCGCTCTTCCGCCTCCGGACTCTTGTTCACGTCGGGGTGATATTGCTTCGCCAGGCGCCGGTAGGCGCTGCGGATTTCATCCCCCGTCGCGCCGCGTGGGACGCCCAGGGTCTCGTAGTAATCGCGCTTCTCTACCATCGCTCAGGCAATAGAGAAGGCGCCTGACGGCGCCTCACACCCTGCAGAGAGGGTGGATTACCCTTCCTTGAACTCACCATCGACGACATTGTCCTCCGGCGTCGGACCGGCGCCGGGCTCGCCGGCGACCTGCTCGCCGGCCGTGCGGTGCAGGTCCGTGCCGGCGCGTTCGATCGCCTGCATCAGGGCCTCGGTGCTCTGCTGAAGCGCCGGCCCCGGCTCCTGTTGCAGGCCCTCCCGGACCACCTGAAGCTTGGATTCGATTTCCTCCTTGGTGGCGGGAGCCAGCTTCTCGCCATGCTCCCGCAGGAGCTTCTCACCCGTATAGACGGCCTGATCGGCGTTGTTCTTGATCTCGGCCAGGCGTTTGCGTTCCCGGTCTTGGTCTGCGTAGGCCTTGGCTTCCTCGCGCATGCGCTCGACCTCCTCCTCGCTGAGCCCTGAGGAGGCCTGGATGGTGATGGACTGGCTCTTACCGGTGGCCTTGTCGGTTGCGTTGACCTTCAAGATACCATCGGCGTCGATATCGAAGGTGACTTCGATCTGAGGGACTCCGCGCGGGGCCGGCGGGATGCCGTCCAGGATGAAGCGGCCCAGCGACTTGTTATCGGCAGCCATCGGCCGCTCGCCCTGCACCACGTGGATCTCGACCTCAGATTGATTGTCGGAGGCGGTGGAAAAAACCTGGCTCTTGCGGGTGGGTATGGTGGTGTTGCGCTCGATAAGCGCCGTCGCCACGCCGCCCAGTGTCTCGATCGAAAGGGTTAGTGGAGTGACGTCCAGCAAGAGGATGTCCTTCACCTCACCCGCCAGCACGCCGGCCTGGATGGCGGCGCCGATCGCCACCACCTCATCCGGGTTCACGCCCTTGTGGGGCTCGCGATCGAAAATATTGCGCACGGCTTCTTGAACCGCGGGCATGCGCGTCATCCCCCCTACCAGGATGACATCGCCGATATCTTCGGGCTTCAGGCCGGCATCCTCCAGCGCCTGCTGGCAGGGGCCGATCGAACGCTGGATGAGATCCTCGGTGAGCTGCTCGAGCTTGGCGCGGGTGAGCGTGACGTTAAGATGCTTCGGGCCACTGGCATCGGCGGTGATGAAGGGCAGGTTAATGTCCGTCTGCGTAACTGTGGAGAGCTCGATCTTGGCCTTCTCGGCCGCCTCCTTCAGTCGCTGCAAAGCCTGACGGTCGCTGCGCAGGTCGACACCCTGATCGCGCAGGAATTCCTCGGCGATGAAGTCGATGATGCGCTGATCGAAGTCATCCCCACCCAAGAAGGTGTCGCCGTTCGTGGATTTGACCTCGAAGACGCCCTCGCCTACGTCGAGAATGGAGATATCGAAGGTGCCGCCACCTAAGTCATAGACCGCGATGGTCTTCTCGCTCTTCTTGTCGAGCCCATAGGCCAGCGAGGAGGCGGTGGGTTCGTTGATGATGCGCAAGACCTCCAGGCCGGCGATCTTCCCGGCGTCCTTGGTGGCGTTCCGTTGGGCGTCGTTGAAATAGGCCGGCACGGTAATCACGGCCTGAGTGATGCTCTCACCGGTGTAGGCCTCGGCATCGGCCTTGATCTTGGCCAGGATCATGGCCGAGATCTCAGGCGGCGAGTAGACCTTGCCGCCCATGGCGACGCGCACATCCCCGTTGGGGGCTTCGCTGACCTCGTAGGGCACCAGATCGAGCGCCTTCCGGACAGCGGCGTCGGAATATTTCCGCCCCATGAAGCGCTTGATGGAGAAGATCGTGTTCTCAGGATTGACGATCGCCTGGCGCCGGGCGACCTGCCCCACCATGCGCTCGCCGGTTTTGGGATTCTGCGCCACGACTGAGGGGATCAGGCGGTTTCCCTCTGCAGAAGGGATGACGGTAGGCTCGCCGCCCTCCATGATGGCCACCACGGAGTTGGTCGTGCCGAGGTCGATTCCGATGATACGTCCCATGGCTGTCTCTCCTACTTGGCGACGCGCACCATTGCGGGGCGCAAGATTCGATCGCCGAGCTTGTAGCCCTTCTGTGTGACCTCAATGACCGAGCCACCTTCAAATTCATCGCTCTCCTCATAGGAGATGGCTTCATGGTAATTGGGGTCGAAGCGCTCGCCTTCGGCCTCGATGGTTTCCACTCCCTCGGCCTCCAGGATGGCCTTCAACTTGGCGTGGATCAGCTCGATGCCAGCGACCCACTCGGCACAGGCTTCATCTTCGGGGGCCTTGGCGAGGGCCCGCTCCAGGTCGTCCATCACACCCAAATAGCGGGTGATGATTTCGCCCGCGATGCGTGCCCGGGCCTCCTCCCGCTCCCGCTCGATACGCTTCTTGTAATTGGCGAACTCGGCACGCGCCCGCTGCCAGCCGTCGAGGTACTCCTTGGCCTCCGCCTGAAGGCGCTCGACTTGCCCCTCGAGGCCTTCCTCGGCTGGCTGTTCGGTCTCTGCCTGGGCTTCCCCGGGAGAGGGAACGGCTTCTTCCTTATTGGCTTCGGCTTCAATCTCCATCTCTTCGAGGGGTTGCTCTAGTTTATCCTTCTCATCCTTGGAGGGCTTCTTGGGTTTGGTCACGGTCTTTCCTCGCTTCGATCGGGATGGGGTTGCCGGGACTCAGCCGGCGAAAGTTTCTACTACCAGTTCGCTCAGTAGGCCGGCGACGTAACGCACGGCCGAGATCGTGCGGCCATAGGGCATTCGCGTGGGCCCAAGCACGCCGAGTGCGCCGGTGGCATATCCGGGTGCACCATAGCGGGTGAGCACCATCGAGCAGTCCTTCAGCTCTTCCCAGCCGCCTTCGCCACCGATGACTACCTGCACGCCGCCCACAGAGGGCGAGAGCACATTCGCCAACACCTCCTCCAGGAAGCTTCGTTCCTCAAGCAGGCGCAATGCCTGGCGGGCGGATTGCGGATCTGCGAATTCCGGCTGGGAGAGCACATTGGTCAGCCCATCGCGGTAGATCTCGCCGGTCCAAACGGCATCGGCCCGAGCCATCATCTCGGCCAAGAGCCGGGTGACATCCTTGGCCAGACCCGTGAGCCGCTCGATCTGCTTAGTGACCTCCTGGGTGCTCTTGCGGTCGAGAAGGGTGGTGAGATGGGCGGCCGTGGCGGTCAATTGCTCCTGGTTGAAGACCTCCGCCAGCGTCAACATCTGCTGGCGGATTTCTCCGCCCTGCAGCACGAGCACGAGCAAGACCTGGCGACCCTGCGTGGCGATCAATTCCAGGTGCTTAAAGATGGCGCGCTCCGGCCTGGGTGTGGTCGCCAGCGAAGCCACGCGAGACTGATGCGCCAGCACCGATGCCGAGAGTCGGGCCCACTCCTCCAGATCGGCAGGCGCCTGATGGAACTGATGGCGGATGAGTCGCTTCTCGGCGTTGGGTAGCTCGGTCTCGCCCAGCAAACGGCCCACGAAGTAGCGGTAGCCCGCTTCGGTGGGAATGCGGCCAGCGGAAGTGTAAGGCTGGCGCAAATAGCCCATGTGCGTCAACTCGGCCATCTCGTTGCGCACGGTCGCCGAGCTGATGCCCAGGTTGTAGCGCTCCACGAGATGCTTAGAGCCCACCGGCTTAGCAGTCTCGGTGTATTCGCGCACGATCAGGGCCAGGAGCGTCTCCTGCCGCTGGGTAAGAGCTTTGGTCATCATGTCCTCACGCCGTTAGCACTCTCGATCTGAGAGTGCTAAGCCAGCATTTAGGCATATTACCATAGGCTCCTCGCAGGCGTCAAGCATGCGCTCTTCCCACGCGGTCTTCGGGGCGAGGCGCGCGTTTTTAGGAGCGGGCAAGAGGCAGGGTTGACAAGCTACTCATAGGCCGGTAGTATCCCCAGGCAGGCCAAAGCCCATTGGATAGTGGAGTGATGATTGTGGCAATCATGGAATTGAATATCCAGGATTTTGAACGCGAGGTGGTACAGGCTGGTGGCGCCGTGCTGGTCGACTTTGGGGCGGAGTGGTGCCATCCGTGCAAACAGCTGGATCCTATCGTGGAGGAATTGGCGAAGGCCTGGGATGGCAAAGTCAAAGTCATGAAGGTCGATATCGATGCCAATGCTGACACGGCGATAAAGTACGGAGTGATGGGTGTGCCGACGCTCATTCTGTTCGTCGATGGCGAGCCGGTGGAGCGGCTGACAGGCTACGTACCCAAGAAGCGCATCGAAGAGACATTCCTGCCGTTCCTGAGTTGAGCGGGCGCATCGGCAGGCATTGACCCGCGCGCGCATGCGCTCTATACTGGAGCGAACAAGCGTACGATTTCAAAGGCTGGGAGGAGGGCAAGTACCCGCCGCTGAGGCGGCACAGAGAGCGGAGGAAGCTGAGAACTCCGCCCGCTGGCCGGTGGGGAATGGGCCTCGGAGCCGCAGGGTGAACCCAAGGCAGTAGCCCGTGCCGGAGGGCCCCCGTTATCGGGCCAGCGGGATTGTGTGGAATCCCGCAATTGAGCGGGGCCGCCGGCGGAAGCCGGTGCCCAAATGGGGTGGCACCGCGGGCCAATCAGGCTCGTCCCCAATGGGACGGGCGCCTTCATTTAAGGCGAACCCATGGCAGTGTTATGCTCTATCACAGGGCATGGAGGAGAATGTGATGAGTGAGAAACAACGCAGAATCCTGACTGGCGACCGACCCACAGGCAAGATGCACCTCGGGCATTATGTTGGATCTCTCAAGAACCGCGTTCGGCTACAGGACGAATATGAGTGCTTCTTCATCATCGCCGACCTGCACACTCTGACCACTCGTCCGGATCGGGAAGCTATTGCGGAGATCCGCAACAATGTCCGCGAGATGCTCTTGGACTATTTTGCGGTCGGGATCGATCCCGAGAAGAGCACCGTCTTCCTCCAGTCGGCGGTGCCGGAAACCTATGAGTTGAACCTGATCTTCGAGATGCTTGTCACCGTGCCTCGCCTGGAACGCATCCCCAGCCTGAAGGAGATGGCTCAGGCTGCACATTTGGAGCGCATGCCGTTTGGTCTGCTTGGCTATCCAGTGCTGCAGGCTGCGGATATCCTGCTGCCGCGGGCTCACCTGGTTCCGGTGGGCAAGGACAACGAGGCGCATGTCGAGGTGAGCCGGGAGATCGCCCGGCGCTTTAACAATCTCTACGGCGAGGTGTTCCCCCTGCCGGAGGCCATGATCGGCGAGGTGCCGACTCTGGTGGGAACCGATGGGCAGGCCAAGATGAGCAAGTCGCTCGGCAATGCCATCTTCCTTTCCGATGATCCCGAAACGGTCGAGGAGAAAGTGCGCGGGATGTACACCGATCCGAACCGCGTACGGGCCGATATCCCCGGGCGGGTGGAGGGCAATCCGGTATTCATCTATCATGACATTTTCAACCCCGATCGCGAGGAAGTCGAGGACCTTAAGGAGCGGTATCGCAAGGGCAAGGTCGGCGATGTGGAGGTTAAGCAGAAGCTGGCGCGAGCGATCAACGACTTCCTGGAACCCATTCGTGAGCGAAGGGCTCGCCTCGAGCGCGATCCTGATCAAGTGGAGGCCTATCTGATCGAGGGAACCCGCCGCATGCGCAAGCAGGCAGCCGAGACGATGGCCCTGGTGCGAGAGGCGATGGGCCTCTACCGACTGCCATAGCCTCCCGCCGGAGGGCGCCCTCGAAGGCGCTGGTGTATAATCCGCAGCGGTCAACCTTACGGATGAGAAGAGCATGGCTGAGAAGAAGCTGCGCGTTTTGATCGCCAAGCCGGGCCTGGATGGTCACGATCGCGGCGCGATGGTGGTGGCGCGCGCCTTGCGGGATGCCGGCATGGAGGTGATCTATACTGGTCTCCGCCAGACTCCTGAGATGATCGCCGAAGCCGCCTTGCAGGAGGATGTCGATATCATCGGCCTGTCGATCCTCTCCGGCGCACACATGGCACTCGTGCCGCGGGTGATGGAATTGCTGCGGGCGCAAGGGCAGGAGGGAGTCCATGTTCTCGTAGGAGGCATCATCCCCGATGAAGATGTTCCCAAGTTGCGGAATCTAGGCGTGGCGGCCATCTTCGGCCCGGGAACCACCACGCAGGAGATCATCCGGACGGTCTTGGACCTCACGGGACAGCCATCGCATGAGACTCGGTGACCAGATTCTCCAAGGCGACCGGCTGGCCTTGGCACGTTTGCTCACCCAAATCGAAAATGAAGCCCCCGAGGGTCTCGAAACCCTGGGGGCGCTTTTTGCCCACACCGGCCGCGCTCATGTGGTAGGCATCACCGGCGCGCCGGGGACGGGGAAATCAACCCTTGTCAATCAACTTGCCCGGCATCTCAGGCAGGCCCAAGCGCCTGGAGGCGGGGAATCGCCCCGGGTGGCAGTCATCGCCGTCGACCCCAGCAGCCCCTTTACCGGCGGCGCGATCCTTGGAGATCGCGTCCGTATGCGCGATTTGGCGGGCGACGAAGGCATCTTCATCCGGAGCATGGCCAGCCGGGGGGCGCTGGGCGGCCTGGCTCGCACAACCGCGGATGTGGCGCTGGCACTCGACGCCGCCGGCTACCAGATCATCTTGATCGAGACCGTCGGCGCAGGTCAGGCGGAAGTGGATATCGCCAGCACCGCCCATACAACCATTGTCATCGACGCCCCTGGCCTCGGCGATGAAATCCAGGCGAACAAGGCCGGTCTTCTGGAAATCGCGGATGTGTTGGTGGTGAATAAGGCCGACCTGCCCGGGGCCGAGAATGCCGCCGCCATCCTACGCATGGTCCTGGAGTATGCCCGCAGAGAGCACCGGCCCACAGAGCGTGACGGCTGGGATGTGCCGGTGCTCACCACGGTGGCCACTACGGGTGAGGGAGTTGCCGATCTGGCGGAGGCAGTCCATAGGCACAGAGATCATCTCGTGACAACCGGAGCCTGGGAGGCCCGGGAGCGCCACCGGATTCGGACTCAAATGGAAAACCTGCTGCGAGAGCGTTTGATGGAGCGGTTCCTGGGCGCCGGATCGGACGGTCGCTTCGATCGGGCGGTCGAGGAAGTGTTGGCCCGGCGGCGCTCGCCGGCGCAAGCCGTGGCGGATCTGCTGGCAGAGGATTAAGGCCGGTGCCCATCCGGCGCAGCGTGATGTGCAAGGCGGGACAGCCATCAAGGCCGCCTGGGCAAAGGTGAGGGAAGCGCCAACAGGAGGAGAAACTATCATGACCGGTGGCAGACAGCGTATCGCTCGGGGTCCGAGGCGCAATGCCCACGCGGAGACGAGAGGTTAAGATGGGCGAGCAATATGGATATGGCGAGATCAAGCTCTTCGCTGGCTCGGGTAACCCAGAGCTGGCCCAGGAGATCAGTGATTATCTGGGGATCCCGCTCGAGCCCTACGATCTGATCGAATTTCCCAATGAAAATCTATTTGTGCGTCTTCAGCGCAGCATTCGCGGCCAGGATGTGTATCTCATCCATTCAATGGCGCCTCCGGTTCACCGCAACATCATGGAGATGCTCATCACCATCGACTGCCTGAAGCGCGATTCAGCCGGACGCATCACGGCCGTGTTCCCCTATATGGCCTATGCGCGCTCGGATAAGAAGGACCAGCCACGGGTGCCCATCACCGCCCGGCTCGTGGCGGATATGATCGAGGTGGCTGGCACCGATCGTTATATGACGATTGACCTCCACGCCGGGCAGATCCAGGGCTTCTTCTCCATCCCCGGGGATGTGCTCACCGCCTTCCACATCCTGAGCGATTACTTCCTGGAGAAGGACTTGGAGAACACGGTGGTGGCGACGGCGGATTTGGGCTTCGCCAAGAAGGGCCGCAATTTCGCAGCCAAACTTGGGGTCCCCCTGGCCTTCGTGGAAAAGCGGCGGATAGCCGAGAACAGGCGGGCGAAAGCCACCAATGTGATCGGGGATGTGAAGGGGAAGAACGTCATCCTGGTGGATGACGAGGTGCTCACGGGAGGCTCGATCTGCGAGGCCACCGAAATCCTCAAGGAGCATGGCGCCGAGGACATCTATGTTTCATTCACTCATGCGCTACTGATGGGAAATGCGGTCCAAGATCTCGCGGAGGAGCCCATCCAGGAGATCGTGACCACCAATACCTTGCCCATCCCCAAGGAAAAGCACCTGCCGAATATGACGATCCTCTCCGTCGCGCCGCTTCTTGGCGAGGTGATCCTGCGGGCCCACGAAGGGCGCTCGGTGGGCGAACTCTTCAACGAGTGAGGCCGACCTGGAGACAGCACCGGCCGGCGGATGACCCCGCCGGCCGGCTTCATCCCACACTCTGTGATTCTTCTTCAGATCCTTTGAAAGTCGGCCACGAACGGCTGCCAGGCCGCCGTGTCCAGCCCCTGTCGGGTTCTGTAGTAATAGTGGCGAGCGATCTCCCCTTGCTGCTCGGGATTGAAATCGGCGAGCGTTTTCCCGTCCGCCGCGGCGGTTTGCAGTCCAGCCTCCCAGCCATAACCGTAGGCGCTGGCCCCGAGCGTGATTTGGGCCCATACGGCTCTCAACAGGTAACTCAGGCCTTGATGCTGATACTGCCAAACATGCGTGAGCTCATGGATCAGCCAGCCCATGTCCTCTAGAAACCCCGCCGCTTCCGCGCCGGCGGTGCGCAGCGGCATGGGGAAATGGATGCGGTTCCCGAGTGTGACGGCGTTATGCGGCGGCGGCGGATCTCCCCGCAGGCGCGCCGTGGCTTGCGCCAGCAAGTCCGGCCAGCGGGCGTCTTCCTGTATGCGCACTACACCGAACGCGATCGCCTCGCCGAAGACGATAGCGGCCTCGCCTGCCTCTAGGGGTCTCAATGAGCGCATCGATCTCCCCTCTGAATGCATGCCCGGTAGGGGCACCGGACTTCCTCGGGGAATTATCGCATATTTCAGAGAAGACGTATCAGGTTCGAGGAGGGTGAGATGCCGGCGGAAGTCCCTGACCGGGAGTACACGCAGACATTCCAGGCTGATGAATTGGCCCCCTCGAGCGAGAGGCCCTGGCGCTCACACAGCGAATGCAGGCTATCCAGCTCATTGGACCGTAGGAAAAGCCCGCTGCGCCGGGGCTGATCTCTCAGGATCGTGAGGGCTTACCCAGCCGCGTTCGCGGGCATCACCGGCGCGAAAGGCTCGGCATGCACAAGCTCTCGGGTTGTCCGCAGAAACGTCGGCTTGGGGAGCGGTTGATTCTCCACTCTCACGGGCAGCAGCATGCACTCCAGGCCGCGGCCCTCCCAGAGCACAGCCAGGACCTGGCGCGCAGCGGTGAGGGCATTCTTGGCTTCTAAAGGCACTATCCGCTGCGGTCGTATGATAGATTCACCTGGCTAGTCAGCTTCCTGCCCCTCCGCCAGCACTTCGGCGATGTCCTTGGCCTGCACCTGCTCGCCCACACCCTTCGAGCGAATGGCGTCCTCGAACATGATCAGGCAATAGGGACAGGCTGTGACGACCACCTCTGCACCCGTTTCCTGCATGGCCTGCTCCAGGCGCTTTTGGTTGATACGGGTGTTGGGGTCGGTTTCCATCCACATATGGCCACCCCCACCGCCGCAGCAGAAGCTCTCGGCGCGGCTGCGTTGCATCTCCCGGAGTTCCAGGCCTCGCGAGCCGTTGAGGGCCATGCGAGGGGCTTCGAAGATGGTGTTGTAGCGTCCCAAATAGCAGGGATCATGATAGGTTGCTTTCGGGGCCGAGCCCGCCTCTGCGGCCGGCAGTTTGCCCGCCGCAGCCAGCTCGGCGAGCAACTCGCTGTGGTGCTGGACGACGAAATCGGCGCCAAATTGCGGGTATTCGTTCTTCAGGCTGTTGAAGCAGTGGGCGCAGGGTGTAACGAGGCGCTTGAACTCCACCGCCTGGAATATGGCGAGATTCTCCTCCACCATGACCTGGAAAACATACTCGTGCCCCATTCGCCGGGCGGTTTCGCCGCAGCAGCCTTCGGCCGCGCCCAGGATGGCGAAGTCCACACCTGCTTGCTGCAGCAGCCCGACCAGCGCGCGCCCGGCCTTCTGGTTGCGGCTGTCGTAGCCGTAGGCGCAACCCAAGAAGAGCAGCACGTCGGTGCTCTCGCCGGGCTGGATCACGCGCACGCCCATCTCCCGCGCCCAAGGGGCATGCTCCTCCTTGGGCAAGCCCCACGGGTTGCCGCGCCGCTCCATCTGCATGAGGGTCTCGCCGACCGATCCAGGCACCTCGCCGGTGGTGAGTGTCAGGTAGCGGCGAAGTTCGAGCACCGAGGAGACGGGATCGATGAATAGCGGGCAGGCATAGAGGCAGGCGCCACAGGTGGTGCAAAGCCAGGGGGTTTCTTTGTCGATGAAACCCTCCAGCAGGGGTCTCTCGTCGGCGCCATCCTCGCCCATCAAGGTCTCATGCATCGATCGCTGGAGGGCATAGATCAAGGCGCGTGGAGAGTAGGGCATGCCGCTGTATGTTGCCGGGCATACTTCCTCACAGCGCCCGCATTGCACGCAGGCATCGAACGAGACCAGTGCCTGGGAAGGATAAGCTTCGATCTCACCCGCGCCGAGGCTCTCAGCCGTCTCAAGATCCTCGATCACTTCCAGCGCCCCCAGCGGCCGCTGCGGGCGGATGACGATGTTCAATGGGCCGGTGAGAAGATGGCGGAGCTTCGTGAAGGGAAGGCTGGCAAAGAAGAGCAGGCCCAGCCCGGCGTGGGACCAGAAGAGCACTTTGTGAATAAGGGCATCGGTGGTCACCCGCAGCCCTATGGCTGCCAGCCCGCGTGCGAGTCCATCCCCCAGGAAAGACCATGCCCGCCATGCGGGATCCGCGGCCTGCAGGCGGATCGCTTCGGAGGCGAACCCAACGACTGTCAGGGTGAAGAGCAGCGCCAGTGCGTACCAGTCATCCCAGCGATTGGGCAGATGAGAGGGGCGGAAGAAGGCACGCCGTGCGAAGGCCATGATCACGCCCACCAGGATCATGGCGCCACCCAGATCCATCACGAGCTCGAATACAAGGTAGGCTTGGCCACGCGGGAAGGCGATTTCAACCGGCAGAAAGAGCGGGTATTGCAGCAGATTGATGATCGTTCCCAGGATCTGGATAGTCATGCCCCAGAAGATGAGCAGGTGCATGATCCCGGGGTAGATGCGCTTGATCACACGATCCTGCAGGACAGCGTGCTGCAGCAGTTCTTGGAGGGCGCGAATCCATTTGCGATGAGGCGTCATGGGCAAGGGGGTTGAGGTTTCGGTGCTCACGCTTCACCGCCTATCAAGATCGTCCCATCCTGGATGTTTACGGGGATGGCTTCGAGGGGGCTGGGCGGAGGCCCGCTGATGACAGAGCCATCCACCGGGTCGAAGAAGCCATCGTGGCAGGGGCACTCGATCATGCCGCTTTCAGGATTCCAATCCACGATGCAGGCAAAGTGGGTGCAGACCGCGGAGTAGGCGACGATCCCCCTTTCCGGGGTGTTGATCACCAGCGCAGGGTAGCGCCCGAAGCGGACCTTCTTACCCTGCCCAACGGGGATCGATCCCTCGTCGCCGACGGGAACCGGTTCGGAGGGCATCTCCTCCAACTTGGATGGCCAGAAATAGGCCACGATGGGTCCGAGCAAGGCTGCCAGCCCCGAGGCCGCCAGGATGCCGCTGAGCGTTTTCAGAAAGCCGCGGCGGTTGAGCTTGGGTTCATGTTGGATCATGGCATGGGCTCCGTGTTGTCCGGCAATTGGCCTGTCATCGCATCAACTCAGGGCGCCAAGGATCGTCAGGGCGACGATGAGCGCCATTAACACCGCCGTCAGGATCCAGCGAAAGCGAACCGCCCGGGGGCTGTCTGGACCGCGATCCAGAAAGGGCCAGACCATCAGGATGATGACGCCCACGATGGGTATCAGAACCCCAAGAGTCTTGGGCACGTACTTGAGCATCTGATACAGGAATAGGAAGTACCACTCGGGCTTGACATGGGTTGGGGTGTCCATGGGGTCGGCCGGAGGTTCCAGGCCCACCGGTGTGATCATGCCAAGGATGCCCACGAGCACGGCCAGCGCGAGGATCCCCACCATCACCCAGGCTTCGGTGCGGATGTGGTCGGGGAAGAAGGGGATCGTCTTCTCTTCGGGTTGAGGCTCTGTTTCCGACATGGTCCCTCCCTGCTTCGGGACTAAAGCGGGCGCGAGATGCCCTGCCGGCGAACCATAAGGAAATGGGCTCCTAGCAACAGTAAGATAATGGCCGGCAAGACCAGTACATGCAGCGCGAAGAAGCGGCTCAGGGTCACGGAGGTGATATCCCAGCCGCCCCGCAGGAACACCAGAATCAGATCCCCGATCTGGGGCACTCCACCGGCGATCTCGCTGCCGACGGTCGTCGCCCAGTAGGCGCGTTCATCCCAGGGGAGCAGGTAGCCGGTGAAGCCGAACCCCAGCGTGAGCAGGAGGAGCAACACGCCGCTGACCCAATTCAGCTCGCGCGGGGCCTTGTAGGCGCCATGGATGAAGACCCGCAGCATGTGGGCTACCACCATCAGGACCATTCCGTTGGCGGACCAATGGTGGATGGCGCGGATGGCGGCTCCGAAACGGACTTCGTTCTCGATGAACTGGATGCTGGCGTAGGCGGCTTCGGGGGTGGGTTTGTAGTAGAAGGCGAGCAAGATACCGGTCACACCCTGGATCAGGAAGAGCATGAAGGTAATACCGCCCAGACAGTACATCCAGCGGGTGGCATAGATCGGGACCGGCTTATCCAGGGCCTTCCGCAGGGGAGCGACAATATCGAAGCGTTGATCCACCCATTCGATGGCACGGGCCCAGAGAGGCTTCCAGCGCTCGCGCCGGGCCCAGGTGCTGCCGGCGCGGTAGGCTCCGTAGGCAAAAACTAGCCCGCCCATGCCTGCAACCGTCCAGCGCCAGAGCGGGGCCCAGAGATCTTCAATCGCGCCGCTGAGGTGGCAATGCTGGCAGGTATCCGTCTCGGGCTGGGGGAGCGGGGCGAGTGCGGGAGCAGGCCGGAGATGGGCGCCCTCCTCCAGTCGCAAGGCTGCATGGGTAGCGTCGTCCGGCAGTCCACTGGCCTGTGCCCGGGGGGTGCCCAGGATCACGGCGGCTGCCAGAAACAAGCCGATGAGCAATAGGACGGCGATGACGTGGCGGCGCGGTGGTCTCATCCTCACCTCCAGAGCGTGCGACGCGGTGCATGCACGGGTCGAATCCCCGCAAACCAGGTGTTATTTGTACGTTATGGGACAAACTGCAAGTGAGATAGTGCAAAGGCTCACTTCCTCCTGTGAATATCGTCCTAGGGGTTGCTCTCGACCTGGCAAAATAACGCGGTCCGAGAGTCATAGCCATACGCCCCGCGCAAAGGGGGCGCGGGGGTGCTGGATGGCTATTGCAAGGTGTCAGGCGGTGGGGGATGCGGCTTCCTGGGCGGCGGACTCGCGAGCCTGCATCACAAGATACATGCCTGTGGCGATCAGGCCCAGGATCCCGGCGGCGAACCAGACCCAGCGCGGATCCCCATAATCCATGATCAATCCGGCCAGGTAAGTGCCGATCACGCCGGGGATGGCCCAGGAAAAGCCGAAGAAGGCCATGTAGCGACCGCGCATATCCGCCGGCGCGAGCCGGGCCACGATCGCCTGGCCGACAGGTGCCACCAGCATTTCGCCGAGGGTGATGATGACCATTGCCAGCAGGAAGAGCGAGTATTCTGCCACCATGCCGTACATGGCAAAACCCAGCGCGTAGAGTAGGGTTCCCCAGGCCATGATGGTGAAGGGCGGGTAGCGGCTCGCCCGCCGGGTGATCCAGAATTGCATCAGCACAACCATGGCGGCGTTGAGGCTCAATATATAGCCGAAACCTTGCTCCGTTATGCCGTGTGTGTCGCGCAGATAGACAGAGAGCGTGCTGTTCATTTGCATATAGACCAGCGCGGTGAGGACCGAGGCCACCCAGAAGAACATGAAGGCAGCGTCACGCATCACCCGCCCGTAGCCCTGGAAGGATTGCGCCATAGTCTCCTGCTGGTCTTTGCGCAGTCGCACGCGCGTCTCGGGGATCAGCAGGAAGACCATGACCGCCACGAGCGTGCTCAGGGCGGCGTCGGTCAGGAAGAGCAGCAAGTAGGATCGGGCCGCCAGCAGCCCTCCGATGGCCGGCCCGATGGTGGCCGACAGATTCACCACCACTCGCCAGATCGCAAAGCCCTGGGCCCGCTGACCCTCGGGGAGCAAATCAGCCATCATCGCCTGCTGCGCCGGCCCCCCGGCATTCGAGAATAGCCCTACGATTATGGCACCGATGAAGAAGAGTTCGATCTCAGTCACCAGCCCCATCCACACGCTCGAAAGGGCACTGACCAGCAGGCCGAAGATGAGCATCGGCTTGCGGCCAATCCGGTCGGTGAGCGCCCCGCCTACAGAGCTGCCGAGGATGCTGGTGATGGAGAAGAGGCCGAAGATGATGCCCACTGTGGTCATCCCGACCTGGAACTTCCGGGTGATATAGAGTGTGAAGAAGGGGAACAGCAAGAACCCCCCAAGACGGTCGATGAAGGAAGCGACCATCAGGGTCCAGAAGGCGCGTGGAAATTCATTCAAACCAGCTCGCAATCGCCAATACCGATGCTTGATAAACATGAAAGCAAACTCCTATGCTGCCGAGATCGCCTGCGAGCTATTATCCCCTCGGTTTTCGCGAAGAGGAGGGGGCTGCGAAAGGGGATCCCTTCGCAGCCCGCCCAAGGGGGAAAGAGCCACGATCTCTAAGCCGTTGCGAGGCTTCGCCAACCACAGAAATAATGCGGATGGAACGTGCTGGGCCTTGTGGCCCCTAGCGACCCGGTTCCATCGCCGCTGGAAGCTTCTCGATGGGCAGCCGGGAGGCGTAGCGATGCTGCAGATTTTGGCCTGCCGCCTCTAGCATTTCGCCCAGGGATCGCATGCCAGCCGCATGCAAACGCATAAGGCGCGAGGGCGTCGTTCGGGCTTGCCGGGCGTCTCGCCAGGCCTGGGCCTCTTGAAGTCGAGCATATCTTGGCTCCTGCTGCCAAATAATATCTCTGCCGGTGGGTAACATTTCGAACTCCTTTGCCCATCGCCCGGATTTCCCGGGACTTCTCATCAAACGACCGATTTGCCATGGTTGGCCGCCGCTGAATTGGCAGCCGCAGGGTGGGCCAGTGTCATGCCGTGGCCGGCTGGGCCACGGCGAAAGCCTCCAAACAGCGCTGGGTTTCCAGCAAGCGCTCCGGATTAAGGCGGTAGCACTTCCCGGCCTCGGTCCTGCGCTCCAACAAGAAGCCGGCCGCGCTGAGTTGACGTAGGTGCCGCGAGCAACTGGATTGGCTGATCCCCAGAATCTCGATGAATTCCTGGCTGCAAACCTCGCCGCGCTGCCGGGCGAGATCGAGCATGCGGAGGCGGGTCCCATCTGCAAGCGCGGAGAGCCAGACAAGCAGCTCCGCCAGGCGCAGCTCGGTGATCTCTTCGGGTGCGCCTTGCGGCTGCCGGCAGCCGAAGAAGATCCATAGACGGCCGTGAGCGTGGAAAACGCCGAGATAGGGTCCCGTATGACTCGAGGGTACGAAGATGATCTCCTCCGCCTCAGCCATCTTGGCCAGGATCTGCTCTTTGCTTTGGCCGGTGACATACCGCAGGGCCTGTTCATCGGTCATTCTTTCTAGATCGGCGATTTGAAACGCCCGCACGGTCTCCTCCACCAGCGGTCGTGCCCGGGACCATTCCGATTCGAGCACCTGCTCCCACATCCACCGCAGGTGATCCACTATGAACGTCTGCATTGCTGGGGGATCGCGGAGCAACTCATGTGCCCGGCGCTCGACCCATTCGACGATGATCTCAGGCTCGAAACGAGATCGCAGGAACGCCAGGAAGGTATCCGCATCCTCAAGAACGGCCTTGCGGTCGAGGGTGCGCAGTTCCTCGGGGCAATCGGCCCTGGGCTGGAATGAGAAGTAGAAATCGAGGATCCGATCTCGCAATTGTTTCGCATCCTCGCTCGCTAGGTGATCGATATACGCCGGGAAGGATGGCCAGCTTCGATCTGGCACCACGGCATAATGAAGGCCCCAAAGCACGACCGTGTTGCGGCGTCGAATCTCCTCGGGGAGCGAGGCTGCGGTTTCTGTCACCCAGGGATCCAGCCCGGAGTAATCGTCGACGCGCGCGATCATCAGCAGACTGTGCAGCGCGTTCAACGCCGGCTCTGGCGCCAGGCGATACCGTCGACTTTCGGGGGGGATAATCAACTCACGCGCGGGTCCAGGCATCGATCCTCCTTGTAATCTAGCGACTTATTGCGATTACCCATTTTATTGGGTATTGCGCATATGATAGATGATTTTGTGGCCCTTGTCAAGCGCCGATTCTTCTGGATCGATGTGCGTTGCGTTTTCCTGCGCTCAAACTAGAATTGAGGCCTGGACGATCGAAGGGGATACCCCTATGGCAAACAGGCTCATGACAATGCGGGAGGCCATCGACCGCTACGTCCAGGATGGGACGACGGTGGCGATCGAAGGTTTCACGGCCTTTATTTGCTTCGCTGCCGCGCATGAGATCATCCGGCAGGGCAGGCGTAAACTGACGCTGGCGCGCATGACGCCCGATCTGGTCTACGACCAGATGGTCGCCGCCGGCGTGGTCCGCAAGCTGATCTTCTCCTATCTCGGCAACCCCGGCGTGGGATCGCTGCACTGCATCCGCCGGGCCATTGAACAGGGCAAGCTGGAGATCGAGGAATACTCCCATTTTGGGATGATCGGGCGTTACCGGGCTGGTGCCAGCCGGCTGCCGTTCTTCCCGCTGCGCTCATACCTAGGGTCAGACTTGCCGCGCGTCAACCCCTGCATCCAATTCGTCCAGGATCCCTACGGGGAAGGGCAGGTGGCAGTCGTGTCTCCGCTTCGCCCCGATGTGACCATCCTACACGCGCAGCGCGCCGATCACCAGGGCAACACCCAGGCCTGGGGCATTCTCGGCGTGCAGCGCGAGGCGGCCTTCGCCGCCGATCATGTCATCGTGGTTGTGGAGGAGATCGTCGAGACTGAGGTCATCCGCCGCGATCCCAATCGAACACTCATCCCGGGCCTGATCGTGGACGCGGTCGTACACGAGCCCTTTGGTGCCCATCCCTCCTACGTCCAGGGCTACTACGACCGGGATAATGCCTTCTATCGAGAATGGGATGCGCTCTCGCGCGATCCTGACAGCGTGGAAGCGTGGCTCGAGGGCTGGGTCTACGGTGTCCAAGACCGCCGGGAATATCTCGCGAAGCTCCCGCAGGGCACGCTCGAACGGCTCCGCCCATCCGGCCGAGCCTCCGATCGGGTCGATTATGGGGACTATCGATGACGGATTTCACAGAGAGCGAGCTCATGATTGCCGCAGCGGCCCGGGCCTTGAAGGGCGCGAGGACGGTGCTGGTGGGTGTCGGGCTGCCGAATATCGCCTGCAACCTTGCCCGGCGTTGTCATGTTCCTGAGCTGGAGCTCATTTACGAGAGCGGAGTCTTGGGCGCCCGGCCGGCCCGGCTGCCGCTTTCGATCGGCGATCCAGCCATCGTGACTGGCGCGGTCGGCGTGTTGCCAATGGGGGACCTTTTCATGCTGTTCCTTCAGGGGGGCCGCATCGATGCAGCCTTGTTGGGCACGGCGCAGATCGATCGATATGGCAACTTGAACACCACCGTGATCGGCGACTATGAAAGCCCGCGCGTGCGGTTGCCAGGAAGTGGTGGGGCCTGTGAGATCGCGATTCATGCCCGGAGGGTGGTGGTGGTGACACGCCTGACTCGGCGGACATTCGTCGAGAGGCTGGATTTCACCACCAGCCCAGGTCATCCACGTGATCCTGCCGGCTTCCCCGCCAACCGTGAGGGCCCTATCCGGGTGATCACCGACAAGGCCATATTCGACTTCGAACCCCATTCTGGCGAGATGCAACTGGTTACCTTGCACCCAGGATGCTCGCTCGACGAAGTGCGGGCGGAGGTCGGTTGGGATCTGCGCGTCTCGGCGACGCTGGGCAGGACGCCCATTCCTTCAAGAGAAGAGCTGCGCATCTTGCGCGAAGAACTCGATCCGGAGGGCTTCTACCGGGGCTCCCGCCAGGCCTGAGGGTTTCGTCGCGGGCTAGATTGGTTCAAGGTGCTCGAGCACCCAGGCCTCGTAGCGCTCGCTCAGAAGGCGGGTCCATGGGCCCGGTTGCCCATCGCCAACGACCTGACGGTCGATCTGCACGACTGGAACCACGCCGCGGCTGCTGGATGTCAGGAAGGCCTCCTCCAGATTGGGGGCATCCCGCAGATTCACTGGCATCCTATGGACCGTGATCAAATCCTGCGCAACCTGGAGCAGGATCGAGCGTGCGACGCCCGCCAGAACTACATTTTGAGCCGTATGGAGCGCTCCTCCCAGTACGGCGAAGAAATTGCTGGAAAAACCCTCCAGGAGGTTCCCTTCCGGGCTCAAGATGATCCCCTCGTATGCATCCGGCGGCAGAGTACGCCGGGCCTCGCTGCGGATGGCGATCCAGCGATTGGACTTGATCCGCGGATTGGGCCGCTGGAGGGATCTCGTCGCAACGCGGACACCCCGCCTGCGCACCTCCTCCGGCATCGGCTGGAGCGGCTCGGCGGCCAGCCAAATCTTCGTGGGGTCTGCACGCGGCACGGTAATGCGAAAGCGGGCTTCGGGAAAGCCGGCCTCGTTGAGCAATGTGCGCAATCCGCGGCGGACGGCTTCCCGGTCCCAATGCAGCGGGATGGCCTCCAGGCGGGCGGACTCCTCGATCCGCTCGAGATGGGCATCCAGCAAGACCGCCTGGAGGCCATGGTAGGTGCGTGTGACGGTGTAGACGCCTTCAGGCTCGAGATGCCCGACATCATCCAGGGAACGCGCTTCCACCCGCGGGTCCTCGAGATTCCCATTGGAGAGGTGCAAGATGCGGACAGGTATCTCCATGCCATTCAGTTTCTACGCGGATGCCCTACGATAACACAGAACCCATCCTACTCGCTTTGTTTCAGATGTCCCGGCATCTTTGAGTTACAATCCGCCGCTGGATTGCGGTTGGAAGGTGCGTATGATCGCGGAGCTGGAGACGCAGCCTATCGCTGCCCGCAGGCCGACAGGTCGGCGGAGAGGATGCCTGGGCAAGGTCCTGGCCCTTGTTCTGGTGGGGATCCTCGCAGGCGTGCTCTATCTGGCGACGCCTGGCCGGATCGATGTTCTCCTCCTGGGCTTGGACCGGGCGCCGGATGGGAGCGACATCGCGCGGACGGATACGATGATATATTTGGCAGCCTGGCCGGCCGAGGGCAGGGCTGCGCTGTTGTCGATCCCTCGAGATCTGTGGGTGGACATCCCCGGCGCGGGCGAAAACCGGATTAATGCCGCGCACTTCTTCGCCGAGGCGGAATCCCCCGAACGCGGCCCTTATGCGGCCATGACGACCATCAATCAACACTTCGGAACCGACGTCCGGTATTTCGTCCGGATGCGATTCTCGGCCGTCGAGAGCTTCGTGAACGCGATGGGTGGACTGCCCTTGCGGCTGGATTCGCCCATGGGCGGTCTCCCCGCGGGTGAGCACCGATTGGAGGGGGCCCAGGCGCTGGCCTTCGTCCGGAACCGGCAGGGCACGGACGATTTCTTCCGCTTGGCCCAGGCGCAACTCTTCATCCGGGCACTGCTGGATCAGATCTTGGAGCCTCGGTCCTGGCCCATTGTGCCTCTCGCGTTGGCAGCTTCCAGGGGAGGGGCGGATACCAATCTGCCGCTCTGGGAGTGGCCGCGTCTGGCCATCGCGCTGCTACGGGCTGGCGGTTCTGGCATCGAAACGTTTCGCATCGAACGGGACATGGCTACGGGCTTTGTCACCTCGGAGGGGGCACAGGTTTTGGCACCCCATTGGGATCCCATTCGGGCGATGGTTGCAGAGATGTTGATAAGAGAGCGCTGACCCTTCGCTGTCCCGCCGGTCTAAATATCGATCACGCGCTGGCGGGCCGGGTCAGCGTGGCACACTTGCCAGCGAGCGCTCCAGGAGCCAATCGGAGAAGGGCAGCGTGAAGAGTGTGCGCTGGCTGATTCTGCCCAACCCGGCGACAGTTGCGATGCGGCAGCTCTCGGTCACTGCTCCGGTGGTCTGGAGGCAGTACGAATCCGTCGAGCTGAAGAAGGGCAGGCTTCGGGGGCGATCGTAATAGAAGAACACCGTGCCCTCCGGCACCCTCTCCATGGGCGGGATGATAAACAATCCCGGCCTGATGATAATCCAGAGCCCACCCACCATGATGATGATCAATAGCAGGATGCCCTTGACCATGGCTGCCTCCCCTTTCGGCAACCTCATTGTAGTGAGAGGTGCCCTCTTGGGCAACGCCGCTGCGGACTCCGCCGTTCGGTCCGATGCGAGCGAGAGGGGTTCATTTGGAGCAAGCCTCTATGTGATGTATAAATATCGAAGCCTGATGAGGAGCGGGAGATAGCGATGAGCGGAATCGTGTGTGCCATCCGGGGGGGTCCCACCAGTCAGCCGACCATCGAACGTGCGATTGCCCTGGCGAAGGAAACCCGGTTGCCGCTCCACTTTCTTTATGTGGTGAACCTGGATTTCCTGACCTACTCCGAAAGCAGCCGCGTACGGCATCTCAGCGAGGAGATGCACGAAATGGGGGAGCTCATCGTGCTGTCAGCCCAAGAGAAAGCGGCCGCCGAAGGGGTAGAAGCCCACGGAGAGGTCCGCCACGGGAGCGTCGGGGAGCAAATCATCAACCTCTGTCGCGATCTTCAAGCCGAATACGCCGTGCTCGGACGCCCTGGCGGTGAGCGCGAGGAGGACGTCTTCACTCGCGAGCGATTGCAGCGCTTCATGGAAGTGATCCAGCAGGAGAGCGGTGCTGAGGTGGTATTGCCGGAGGAGGGACCGGCGACATGAGATCAGCGGCCGGAATGGCACGGCTCAGCCTGATCGTGCTATTCGCCTTCCTCGCAGCTGCTGGCTGGCAGTATGCGGTGGGGGCCTCGCAATCGACCCCGGGAGACCAGTTCCTCATCGGCCGGGTGTTGGATCCCCAGGACACGCCCTTGGAGGGCGCCGCGATCCGGTTGGTGGATGGCCGGTCCGGCGAAGTGATCGCGGAGGCCGCAAGCCAACCCGATGGCCGTTATACGCTTCCCATCAAGGGATACCTGCCCCAAGATCCGCTGCTCATGATTGAACGGGATCATTACAAGACGTATAGGCAGAAATTGGGCGGGGACTTGCTGGGCGTTTTGGCGCAAGGGGGCACGATCTCGTTGCCTTCGATTGCACTCGAGCGCCAGATCACGGCTGCGTTCTGGATCGCGACGCTCGTCTTCGTGCTGGTGTTGGTGCTCATTGCCACGGGCCTCTTTCATAACACGCTCGCCACGCTCATCGGGGTCACACTGATCTACGCCGTGAGTTACCTGGGGCCGCGCTTGCACGAAGGCTTGTATATCTTCGATTTTCAGCGCTCGCTACACTACATCGATTGGAACGTGATCTTCTTGATCATGGGCATGATGATCGTCATCGCTGTCGTGGAGGAGACCGGGATCTTCCAGTGGCTGGCGTTCTTCGCGTATCGTATCTCGGGCGGCCGCCCCTATATCCTGTTGCCCATTCTGATGCTGATCACGGGCGTGGCTTCAGCCTTGCTCGATAACGTGACCACGATGTTGCTCATGACGCCGATCACGGTCCAGATCGCTCTCGTCCTGGGCATTGATCCGCTGGCGTTCATCCTGCCGGAGGTAATGGCCTCGAATGTCGTGGGCGTATCGACGCTAATCGGCACGCCCACCAACATCCTCATCGGTTCATTTGGACAGATTTCCTTCAACGGTTTTCTGGCCAATCTCACGCCAGGCGTGTTGCTGGCTTTTGTGGGCCTTATTCTCTATTCGGCCTACATCTACCGCAAGGACCTGGGGGGGGCGCAGGGAGCTTCGGAGCTGCTGTTGGAGCGCCTCTCGGAACGATCCCGCATCCAGCAGCCGGAGGATTTGAAGAAGGCAGGCGTGGTCGGCGCAGGGATGATCGCTCTCTTCATTCTGGGGGAGCGCTTCCATCTGCTTCCGGCTGTCACGGCCATCATGGGCGCGACGGCGCTCCTGGTCTGGATCCGGCCGGATATCGAAGAGATGATCGAAGCGGTGGATTGGACCACGCTGGTGTTCTTCCTGGCGCTCTTTATCACCGTGGGGGCCATCCAGGAGGTGGGGTTGATTGGTATGATCGCAGCTCTGGTCGGGCGCGTCGTGGGCGATAGCCTCTTGCTGGCGATGCTGGGAGTTACCTGGCTCAGCGCACTGCTCTCGATGGTCATCGCCAATATCCCCTTCACAGCCGCCATGCTGCCGGTTGTTGGCTTTCTCACCCGGACCGTCCCCGGCGCAGGCAGCAAGGCGCTCTACTTCTGCCTTTCTGTGGGCTCGGCCATGGGCGGGAATGGCTCACTGATGGGAGCATCGGCGAATATGGTCACCGCCGGCATCTCGGAGAGCGCGGGCTATCCCATCAGCTATGCCTATTTCTTCAAGAAGGGCCTGCCGGCATTGCTGATTACGGTGGCGCTTGCGTTTGCTTGGTTGCTGATTCGTTTCCTCTAGGGAGGAGTCAAAGATGGCCGAGATGTCCAAGGCCAAATGCGACCACATCGTGTGTGCGATTCGGGGTCGGCCGGCCAACCGCAACGCCGTCGAGCGTGCGATCGAGCTGGCTCTCGAGCATCGCGCCCGCCTGGGATTCCATCTCGTCATTCCGGAGGATTTCTTGGAGGCCGCGACGCCGCTGATGAGCCCGGCGCGTACCATCTTTGAGCGGCTGCGCGAAATGGGAGAGTACATTCTGGCGGTTCTCCGTGATGAGGCCCACCGGCGCGGGGTGCGCCATGTGGACGTTCATGTGCATATCGGGGATGTGCGCGAGGAATTGCTCGAGATTGCGCGCCGATCGGGAGCGCAGGTGCTGGTGCTGGGCGAGCCGGATCCCTCGCACCCTCGATCGATCTTCACCCCCAATAGCTTCCGGGAGTTCGTTCGTGAGCTTGAGCAGGCGGGGCATCTCACTGTCATCGCTGTGCCACCCGAATCCTGGATCGCGGTGGAATAACGGTTCCAGCGGCTCTTCTTCCTTGCTCGCTTCCTGCTTTGAGACCGAAACGCTTTTCGCCGGCCTCGGTCGTTTGCTGGCAATTGGCATGGCCGTCGCGTTGGGTGGATGCGCTGGGGTTCTGCCGAAAACGAGCGCGCCCCGGACTGCCGTCCCCGAGATCATAGGCACCACGCCTGTGGGAAGCGCGCCCTCTGCCGGGCAACCCCCATCCACCCTGGCGGGCAAGCCCACGCCTGTCCCGGGAATGACCGTCACGCCGGCCCTCGTCTTGAGCGCAACCGTGCTCCCGCAAGAGTCAGGCCATTGCCTGAGGGCTAGCTTCGTCCAGGATGTCACGCTTCGCGATGGATCCCATGTGCTGCCGGGGTCGATCTTGCTCAAGATCTGGCGGCTCCGGAATTCGGGCGAATGCGTATGGGATCGCTCCCTGCGGCTGATTTTCGTCGGCGGGGATCCCATGGCCGGTCCTGATGGCCTGCCGGCCGCGTTCTTCCGTCCAGGCTTCGCGCTGGACCCTGAATTGGGCGATGACGACTGGCGCCAGGCGCGAACCTACGCGGTGGCTCCGGGAGAGACAGTAGATGTACCCATCTTACTGCGTGCTCCCGATGAGCCCGGGCGCTACCAGAGCACATGGGGACTTGCCGCCGAAGGCGCGGATCGCCCCATGATCATGTTCTACCTGGATATTGAAGTCATTGAGGTGGAGGAAAAGGAGGATAGCAGCGATAGCTGGGAGGGCCTTTGGGATCATTTGAACGCGCGCAAAGGAAAGTACTCGGGAAGATTGGCGATTGCGCGCGCCGGCGGTCTCTTTCACGGCTTCTTCTACGCTGAGGGAGGGCGTGTGTACCTGTTGGAGGGGCGTGCCATGGATGGCGGTCAGGGACTGCAAGGCGTAGTGGGCGAACCCTACGAAGATGGCCGGCCCTTCCAGTTGCGATTCCTGCCAGGAAAGGATGCCTTTCAGGGCGTGATCGGCGAGGGAGAATTTGCTGCCGAGGCCTGGTGTGGCAGCCGGCCGGGCGTTCCGTTGCCTCGCCAGGAGTGCCGTCTGCGCTAAGCAGAATCCAGGCGAGTCTCAAACCGCCTGCAAGATAGCGAGGGGGCGATCTACAGGCTGTGAATTCAAGATCACAACTCGACGCGGAGAATGGCGGAAACGGCTCAGCCACTGCTTGCGATACACCAGAACTAGAAGACTGCAAAACGATTCGGGGGTCTGAAATTGGATGGCAGCATTGGCTTTATGGCCTATTGGAGCCTTTGGAGGTGCCATTTCTAGCTCTGGCGCTCCCTCTGGCTCAGATAAGGCCCGGGTGTGATTCGTGTAACCATAATAACAGTCGGTCGCGGAATTGCTGCACTTCTCGCAGCAGCTCATCCAATTCTGCCAGCGATATCTGGCCGGTACGATCGTATGCACTAATATTCCGCTTCGTGCGACATTAGTCGAGGTAGTTCGCCAGATCGCTGAATTCATTCCCCATGATCTCGGGCAGCAATTTAAAAGTCAACCAATGCTGACCCTTCCCGCGGGTTTCATACCCTTCGCAATAGAGCGGGATGGTTGCCAAGGTTAGGGCGCCATCGTAGGCGATCATGAATCGGCGATCTGTGGATAGATCCACAATCGCTGCATCCTCCAGATCACGCTCCACCTTGCTAAGTAGATTGCGGATCTCTTCTTTGCTCGTTTTATGGGCTCTCAGGCGCTGTTCGGACAGCCAATGCTGCAAGGTCATCCTGATCCCCAACAAGGAAAATCTTGGGTCCATCCATTAGCGATGTAAGGAAAGGGTCTTCGCGATCCAATCGAGATCTGAGTTCATCCACAGGTATTATGATGGGGTTAAGCTCTCGGTTCAATTCTTCCTTCAATGGAGAAAGCTCCTTGGATAATTCCCGGCCCGAGATTGCTCCGATGATTAGAAAATCGATGTCGCTCTCGGGTGTTTCAGCTCCTTGGGCGAAGGATCCAAATATGAATGCCACAAGGATGGAGCCTGATATTTGTCGGAGGGTGCTTCTCATGCGGTCCGCCACTCCTGCCGTCTTGATCATGAGCGACCGCAGTTCGCGAAACACCGGAGAGGCCCGATTGGCCTGATAATATTTCCGATTGCCCTCTATGTTCGAGATAATCAGGCCTGCATCTTCGAGCTGGGGAGCACATCTTCTCCTATACTCTCCTCCGTTGGATGGACCTGCCATTCCTTGTGTGGAGAATGCTGATGATCGTTCGATCTTGCGTGCTTCTGGCTCAATCAAGTCTATACTGGATAGAAGCGAGATCCCCTGCAAGAAACTTCATATTCCGCAAAGCAGGAGGGTCCGCCCCCGGGATCCGAGTAGACGATGCTGGCAATGCTGGTTGAACTCTTGATGCGTGTGGTGCAACGGGCCGCCGACCCGGCTCGCCTGAAGCGGCTCACGGCGATGATGCGGGCTGCGCCGGCGATGAGCGTGGGCAGCGGCTGGATCCGGCCCTACCAATCGCGGCGTGTGCGCTGGACCATCCGGCACGCCTATCAGAAGTCTCCGTTCTACCGGGAGCGGTTGGACCGGCTCGGGATAAGGCCCAGGGATGTCCAGCAACCGGAGGATCTGCACCGATTGCCGCTTACATGGCCGGAAGATTTGCGGGAGTGGGATCGCTTTCTCTGTGTTCCTGTCGACTCAGCGGTGGCGGTGTTCACCTCCGCGGGTACCACGGGTGAGCCAAAGCGGGTCTATTTCAGCCAGGGCGACCTCCAGTCGCTGATCCACTCCGGCGCGCTGGCGGCGAGGCTTCGCTGGGTCGGGCCGATGACGGCGCTCATCGTGTTGCCCATGCGCCATGGCCTTTGGATCGGGTGGAACACGGCGCTGCGGGTGGTCGAGCGCGCCGGCGGCCTGCCCCTGCCGGTCGGGGGGGAAGACCTGGAGGATGCCTTGCGGTGGCTTCAGCGGTTTGAGCCCCAGATCATCATCGCCTCTCCCACCCATATGATGGGCCTCACACGCGCCGCCCAGGCCGCCGGATACAGGAAGCCGGTGCCGGTCATCTTGCTGGGAGGTGAGCCACTCGATGCTGAGCGGGAAGGATTATTCGCCGACTACTGGCAGGCGCAGATCTATGATAGCTACGGCACGACGGAGATCGGCGGGGCGCAGTCGATCCGCATGCCTGGCTGCACCGCTTTTCACCTCAACGACCTTCATCTCCTGACGGAAATCGTGGATCCCGCTAGCGGGTTGCCGGCTCAGGAGGGAGTCCTGGCCTTCACCACATTGCGGCGAGAGGCCATGCCACTCATTCGCTATGTCGTCGGGGATCGAGCCGCCCGCAGTCCATGCGCCTGCGGGCTGCAGACCACCACAATCGCCTTGCAGGGCCGGATGGATGACCTTATCATCGTCGCAGATCAGGCGCTCTCAGGACAGGGGATCTTGGAAGCCTTAGCGCCGCTATCTCCCCAGGCGGAGATGCGAGTCGAGTGCTGCGTGGACCGTGTGCAAGGGGTGGACCGGCTCCGGTTGAGCATCTCAGCCGAGGGGCTTTCCGCCGAGCGGGTTCGACGGTCCCTGCTCGAGAGGTACACCGGGTTGCGGACAGTCCTCGAGCAGGGGCTGCTCACGCTTGAGATCGAGACGGGCGCTGACCTGGCAGATCCATTAAAGCCATTTCGATTGCGGGATCTCCGCCCATGGGCGGAGGGAAGTCGGGCAGAGCGCCCTTCGGGGCGGGATATGGGAGGTGAACCATGCGCAGATCGTGGATAATCTGGGCGGCTCTCTTGGTCATGGCGGCCACGGCCTGTGGCCCAGCCGGAACGCTCCCGCCACTCGAGCCTACACAGACCGAGGCCCTCGCTCCGGCCTCTCCTCCTGAGTCGCAGCCTCCACAACCCGCGGAGACCCTCCCGCCACCCACGGCTTCGGAGACAGAGCCCGCGGCCATCACGCCCTCCGCGCCCCTTGGTCCGGCGATCCCCCCTTTGCGGCCGGGCGAGGCGGTCGAGATCCAATTCATCGCGATGATCGATACGGACCGGGGATGGGCGATCGGTGGGGAGGCCGCGGGCTGGGACCATATCCTGAGGACCGAGGATGGCGGCACGCGCTGGATAGATGTTACCCCGCCTGAGCCCACGCCCGCCACGGGAGGCCTGCGAGCGGTTGCCATCTTCAGAGATATTTCGACCGCCTGGGTACTTTACTATCCGGATTGGCTGGAGCCCCAATATGGGGCCTCGCTGCCGGTGCGCGTATGGCGCACGGCCGATGGCGGTGCCACCTGGGAGGTGGGTCTCGGTCCAGAGGTCGAATTCCTGGGCAAGCAGGATTCCCCGCCATACTTCGAAGCCACGGATTCGGGGCATGGCTGGATCCTGGCCCGGTTTGGCGGGGTGGGCATGCACCGCTATCCGGTGTATCTGCTTCGCAGCCAAGATGGTGGCGGCGGCTGGGCGGTGTCTGTGGATCCGTATCAAGATGCATCCATCCAGGGCTGTCGCAAGAGCGGGATGGCTGTTGATGGGGCGGGCCACGTGCTCCTGACCGTCGACAATTGTCCGGTGAGCGGCGCGATGGTCTACCTGAGTGAGGATGGAGGCGGTGCGTGGACGGAGGTCCAGCTTCCCGCGCCTCCAGGGGGCGAAGGCTGGTACCCGGACTCCTATTGTGAAGGCCGCTCACCGCAATTCCTCGCCGCCGGCTTCGTCCGGCTAGGCGCAAGCTGCCGGGCCCTCGCAGGGGACGCGCTGGAAGAGTATGGTCTCCTTTATGAATCCCGGGATGGGGGCCGGACCTGGTTGGCTCTGCCCTATCCGGGCGGCGATTTGCTCTTTCTGGATGGCGACAATGGGTTTGCCCTGGGCCTCGACATCTATTTCACCGCGGATGGCGGGCGGACCTGGGAGAAGCGCAAGAGTGTGGCCTGGGAAGGCCAATTCAGCTTTGTCGATCCCGAAAATGGTTGGGCGGTAGCGCGAGCGGAGGATGAAATCGCGCTGGTGCAAACGCAGGATGGCGGCCGCACCTGGAGCATGCTGGAACCGATCGTCGCGGGCGAGTGATACATGGCTTCGAGCGAGGTTTGCACTTGAGCGAGCAACCCGAGGGGCAGGTGCGCAAGACGTTATCCCAACGGATTGCGAACGGGTTCTTCTATGCTCTGACGAGCTTGCTCTGCCGCATCGAGGGCTCGCAGCTCTCGCGCGTGCCTTCGCGTGGGCCGCTGATTCTTGTCAGCAATCATGTAAACGTCCTTGAGATCCCGGTCCTCTATACACGGCTCTGGCCGCGCCCGATCTCGGGTTTCTTCGCCGCCTACCGGCTCGAGAGCCCATGGATGCGCTGGTTGCTTAGAACCTTCGGGGGCATTCCGGTGCACCGCGGCGAGCCGGACCTACGCGCCATCCGCCAGGCCATCGCCCGCATTCGGGCGGGCGATATATTTGCGCTGGCACCTGAGGGAACCCGCAGCGGAGACGGCCGCCTGGGTCCCGGCCGGCCGGGGGTGGTGATGCTGGCATTGCAGACCGGCGCGCCTATCCTGCCCGTGGTTCACTATGGCGATGCCGGTTGGTTGGAAAATCTGCGCCGGTTGCGGCGCACACCCTTTCATATTGCAGTGGGCAGGCCCTTCCGATTGAAGCCCATGAACTTACAGCTACGGCGCGCCGAGCGGGAGCGGATGGTGGACGAGATCATGTACCAGATGGCGGCGCTGCTGCCGCCGGAGTACCGGGGCGTGTACGCCGACCTGAGTGCCGCCACGACGAGATATCTATGTTTCCTTGAGGGGCCAGAATGATAGCTGGATATGCGCTGGCTGATGCCTAAGAGATTATTGCACATAGATCCGCGTGGATTTGATGGGCATTGCTTGCGGAATTGCCGACGGATTTCCACGGGACTTCATCATATGCGGTGCTGCACTCCGACCACAGAGCGATCCTCCCACTATCGGGATGGGTCTATGAAGTCTGCTTCGTTTGAGAGGGAGGATCGGTAGTCGCCATCGGTGGATTGTGCACCAAGAGCAAGTCATCAATGCGGAGGATCATGGATGTCTATGGAGACAATTTCATGCATTGAGATTGATTTATCAAGATGCATTCGGGAGGGGCTATGCTTCGGCATCTGCCCGTGGGTCTTCAAGTGGGATGAGGTACGAGATTGCCCAACAGTTGCAGATCCAAGTGAATGCATCGATTGCGGCCATTGCATCGCCCTCTGCCCGGAAGACGCAATCATGCATCGGCGAATGGATATGTCCAATTTCCCAAGGATCAACTCAGATCTGGAATTATCCTCCGATCAGCTGATGCAGCTCCTGCGCAAGCGGCGTTCGATACGAATCTTCAATGCAAAGCGCGCCGTGAGGCGTCAGACTATCGAGAGGATGCTTGAGGCGGCCCGCTACTCGCCGACGCGCTCGAATGCTCAAAGCCTGGTGCATGCCATCGTAATGGACAGGCAGGTGATGGAGGAGATCCGAGATTGCTGTATCCAAGAAATTCGCAAGATCGTGGACAACTCTGGTGGGAGCCAGGATGCTGAGCAGGATGGGCTCGGTCATTATAGGACACTCCTGCGGGCATATGATCGAGGCGTTGATCTCTTGTTCTTCAATGCCCCGGGCCTCATTGTCACTCATGCGCCCAAGAAGCCGGCATCCCCATTGGTGTAAGATGCAGCTTTGGCCTCATTTCATACGATGCTCATGGCAGAAACCTTGGGGTTGGGAACCTGCCACATAGGCAATCTGTATCTGGCTGCCAGTCATAATCAGCGCATCCGCTCCCTCCTCAACATCCCTCAGGATCACGAAATTTTGATGGCATTTGTTTTTGGCTATCCCGGAGTGCGTTTCCGCCGACTTGTTGATAGGAAACCTCCAAAGATTAAGTGGTTTCTGCAAACGGATATGACTGCCAGGGATTGAAAGCGAATTGGGGTGGGCAGTTGCATAGTCTGTGTCATCCGCTCCCATCGCTTCGCTCAATCCAATAACCTGAACGAGCGAATCCTGCCCTGCGATCTGAGAACAGGCTATCTTCCTTGCCTGCGGGATATCCTCTCGCGATGAGGGGATAATTGCGGCGACTCTAGGCACGAATTCATCACGTCCAATAGTAACCCGGAGGCCGAGGGGCGTTAGCTTGCGAAATCCGCAATCAGCTTGCACGCCAAGATTATATATAGAATCCAAGTCGAGTCGATTATGCGCATAGATCTGTCCTGTGATTGACGGATTGTCTAAGGAGGTCTAGAATTCCAGGGTAGGAAAGCCCATTCGCAGATTGCTTGTTGTGTCTAGGAAGCAGCACTGATGGGCAATGCCTCATTCTCCGCAAGTGACCAGTCAAGCTGTGCGCCAGGCTTGCGATTGGATCTCAATTTCCTCTCGGCCACCGGAATGTGGAATGGATTCTCGAGCCCTCTTGGGCTTCTGGGTACTTCGAGCGATAAGAGTTCGAGCATTCTGAGGCCGCTGCACTTCAGATCTCCACCCCCATATGGAATCAGAGCCGGCGGCCATGAAGAAAGGAAGCATTAGGCATGGAATGGATTGATCTCCGCTCGGATACTGTCACGCAGCCGACAAAAGAGATGCGGAAGGCGATGGCAAACGCAGAGGTAGGCGATGACGTCTATGGGGAAGATCCAACAGTAAGGCTCTTGGAGGAAATTTCGGCGGAGAAGCTAGGTAAAGAAGCGGCCATCTTTCTTCCATCGGGAACGATGGGTAACCTGATTGCCCTATTAACCCATTGCCGCCGTGGAGATGAAGTCATCTTGGGCAATAAGTCCCACATATTCCTCGATGAAGCAGGCGGCATGGCTGTTCTCGGAGGCATACATCCCTATCCGCTTCCCAATCTTCGAGATGGTCGGGTCGAAATGGCAGCCATATCAGGTGCCATACGGCCTGATGATGAACATTGCCCGATAAGCCGATTGATTTGCCTGGAGAATACTCATAACTATTGTGGTGGATCTCCCATTCCCCTGGAATATTGCCGTGAAGTCGGGCGATTGGCTCGGAAGAATCATCTTCTACTACATCTAGATGGAGCGCGAATCTTCAACGCCGCCGTCGCGCTCGGCGCGGATCCGAAACAACTTTCAGCCCCCGCGGATTCCATTTCCTTCTGCCTTTCCAAAGGCCTTTGCGCGCCTGCGGGATCGGTGCTTTGCGGACGGGAAGATTTCATTCGTCAGGCCCGCAGAACTCGCAAGTTGCTTGGTGGCGGCATGAGGCAAATCGGGATCCTCGCAGCGGCGGGCATAATAGGACTTAGAAGCATGACGGCTCGTCTTGAAGAGGACCATGCACGTGCGAGGAGGTTGGCGGATGCTTTGGTAGGTATGCCGGGTGTCAAGATGGACTATTATCCACCTGCGACGAATATGATCTTCTTCCGCCTGACAAACCGCGCGCGTGTTGGCTCTGAGGAACTGGCTCTCGAGTTGAAGAAACGCGGGATACTGATATTCCCCGACGCACGCATCCGATTGGTTACGCATTATTGGGTGGATGATTCGGCCATTGAAGGGGTGATCGCAGCCTTCAACGAGATCTTGGTCAAATGAACGGTGCGGGGGGACGGGGCAGACAAGTTGAAATTGATTGCATGCCCCGAATGGGCTGCTGCAAGGCCGCTTCTGGCGTTCCGTGTGAGTCTATTGTCTAAGCGGTGATCACATTCGTCCGATCTTTCACCGCCTCCAAGACGGCCGCAGGGGAGGGCGGCAGCCAGGCGACCGGCTCACCGTCCACGTAGGCCGCCAGATCGAGTCCCCACGCCTCGACCTGCTGTCGCTCACTTGCATTAAATACCTGGATATCAACCTGTCGGCCGGCTGCGCGCAGTTCGCGGCGGATGCGGTCTACCGCCCAGCCGGACCTGGCGCA
>CAZBLT010000009.1:4552-30929 GCA_964492745.1 uncultured Anaerolineaceae bacterium | reverse complement strand
GCGGCCCTGAGCAGCGCCTTACCGACGCCCTGGCCCTGGTATTCCGGGGACACATGCAGACAGGTGATGACGGCCAAATGCTCCCCCTCGATCGGCCGAGGGGCGTGTTCGATGGGCATGAATTCAATATGTCCAACCGCTCTCGGCCCGATATAGGCGACGTGAGTCACCAGACCAAGGTAGGCATGCTGGTAGCGCCACCATTTCTTCTGGCGGATGCCGGGCTCCATGCGGCCCTGAACGACCTCGCGGCGCATGGGGCAATCGGCAAGGTAGTCATAGCCGGCGCAGAGCAAGGTCTGATCCATCGGATCAGCATAGATTTTCATCGCCACCCCCTCTCAAGGCAATAGGACCACCCGCGGCCTGGCGCCCCTCTGGGCAGGCGTGCGGTGTGGTCTGTGATGCGAGGCCATCGCAGGCGCTGGCGTCCACTCCTACTCTCATATTAGCAGCGCCATCCTGCATGTCAATCTGCGACGTATGAGCGGGAGGGGCTTTCGGGCCGGAGCCTATGGGAACCGAATCCCGTGTATGATGGGATTGAAATCGCCTTTTCGATAAAGGCAGGGACCGTGGCCGGGAGGAATGTGATTCCGGCGCGTCTTCAGAAAGCCGAACCGGAAGGCGTGCGATGTCTGACTTGTGAGCGGCGTTGCCTGCTGCGCCGCGGCCAGGAGGGGTGGTGCCGCACGCGATTCGAATGCCAGGGCTTGATATATAGCCGTATCTATGCCGTAGTCTCATCCCTCTCCGTCAACCCCATTGAGAAGAAGCCGCTCTTCCATTTCTTTCCCGGCAGCCGGGCGCTGACGGTGGGCAGCTGGAGCTGCAACTTCGACTGCCCCTGGTGCCAGAATTGGAACATCAGCAAACAGCCTCCGCCCGCGAATCCCGACACGTGCTCGGCCAAGGAGTTCGTGGCCCTGGCAATAGCGCGCGGTTGCCAGGGGACCTCCATCAGCTTCAATGAGCCCACACTCTCGCTGGAGTGGTCACTGGAGGTCTTGTGCGAGGCTCGCGTGCGGGGGCTCTATAACACCTTCGTAACCAATGGGTATATGACCTCACAGGCGTTGGGTCTGCTGATCGAAGCGGGCCTAGATGCGATGAATGTTGATCTCAAGGGAGACCAGGAGGTGGTCTCACGCTACTGCGGTGGCGTGGATGTGGAACACGTATGGCGCCGTTGTGAGCAGGCGCTCAAGTCTGGGCTGCACCTTGAGCTAACGACGCTCGTTGTTCCCGGTGTGAACGATAAGGAGTCTGTACTGCGGCGAATCGCGACCGGGATCCGCGACCGGCTAGGACGGGACATTCCCTGGCATCTAACCCGCTATCAGCCGGCCTACCGGTTTCGAAGGCCTGCCACTCCTCTTGTAGTGCTTGAACGCGCCTTGAGTTGGGCGCGGGAAGAGGGGCTTCGATTTGTCTATTTGGGCAACGTGCCCGGGCATCCCGCTGAAAATACGCGCTGCCCGGCGTGCGGCGTGATGCTTGTCCGCCGATGGGGCTTCCAGGTGGTCGAGAACAGGCTCCGATCAGAGAGATGCCCGGATTGTGGCGCGGAAATACCGGGAGTTGGATGGGGGTGGCGCGGATGAGCGCAGTACTGCGAAGCCTGCGCACACACCGCCGGCCGGCGCGAGTTCCATGGGAAATGTATGCAGGTTTCCTGCTCATGGGGTTTAGCTTCACCCTCACGCAGGCGTTTATGATTCGCGAGTTGCTTGCTTCCTTCTTCGGGAATGAACTGTCGTTGGCCTTCATTTTAGGCAATTGGCTTCTGCTGGAGGCGGCAGGAAGCGCGTGCCTCGGTCGCTGGCTTTCCGGCCGGGTGGAGGGCCTGAGCGGCTATGCGGGGTTGCAGATGGCGTTTGCGGCCTTGCTGCCGGCCTGCCTGATCGCCGCGTATGCGAGCCGCTGGATCGCGGGGGCGCTGCCCGGAGTGGGCGTTGGCTGGATCCCCGCCTTCTATACCTCACTGCTGGTGTTGGCCCCGCTTAGCCTGGTGGACGGCGCTATGTTCACCATGGGATGCCAGGCACTGGTGGCTTGGAAAGTGGACGTGGTGCCCTCCTCGGCTCGGGTCTACTCGCTGGAGGCAATTGGGTCGATCGTCGGCGGGCTGATTTTCACCTTCGTGCTCATCCCGTACCTGCGCACGGCTCAGGTCACTTTGATGCTGGCGGCTCTGAATCTGATATCAGCCTCAAGCCTACTCCGGCGGGCCCGGATGGCGAGCCGAAAAAGAAGGGCGATATCCTTGTGGCCCATAGTCGGTGCCTGTGGCTTGGCGATGATGGCGCTCACCACCCTGCCGCCCGCAAATGCACTCCATCGCCTCGGTGTCCATCTTCAATGGCAAGGTCTCGAGCCTCTGGAGACACGACGCTCCCCTTATGGAGACCTTGCGGTGCTCCGCCGAGGGGAGCAACTGACCTTCTTCATGGACGGGCTCCCCATGATCACGGTTCCAGTGCCTGACATTCTGCTGAGCGAAGAGCTGGTTCACCTTCCGTTGCTCTTCCACCCTACACCTCGGACTGCGCTCATCATCGGTGGAGGCGTGGGCGGCGTGCTGCAGGAGCTCGAGAAATATCCCTTGGACCGCATTGATTATGCCGAATTGGATCCGGTCCTGATAGATATGGTGCGGGAATATCCATCGATTCTGACGGGCTCTGAGATGGCCGATCGACGGCTGAGGGTTTCAACCGTCGATGGCCGGCTCCTCATGCGGAGCATGCTTGCAGGAAAGGCAGACCGCCCGCAGCGAGGATACGATCTCGTATTGGTCAATATGGCCTTGCCTACCACGTTGCAGCAAAACCGGTACTACACGCGCGAGTTCCTCCAGATGGCCATGGCTTTGCTTGCGCCCGATGGCTTGGTGGCTATGACAACACCAGGATCTCTCAGCTACCTGGGCCCTGAGCTGAGCCGCTTCAATGCCACCCTCCTGGTCACATTACGGGAGCTCTTTCCGGCCGTCCGCGTTGTGCCGGATGAAACCACCATTTGGATCGCCTTTCGATCGGCGAGGAGCGCGAACTTGAGCCCGGAGGCGCTCCTGGCCCGCTGGTCGGAGCGTGGGATGAAAACCCATGCCCTCAGCGAGGCCTACCTCGCCTACAAGCTCTCCCTGGGGCATGAAGCGTGGTTCCTATCTCAGCTGGAACCGCTGGAGCGGCACGGAGTGTTCGGTGGAAACAGCGACGTGCGCCCGCTCGCCATGCGCTGGGCACTGGCCTATTGGGATGCTGTCTACTCACCACCTGGTTCCGCGTTCCGTAACATGCTTTGGGGCGATGGGCCCGAGGCCTGGGCCATGCCGGCGCTTTTAGCGGGCGGTTTCATGGCCTGGTGCGCGGCTGGATGGCTATGGGGCGAGCGGTGGAGCATACCGCTCGCCATCACCGCCACCGGCATGGCCGGCATGCTGGCAGACCTGATGGTGCTTTTCGCCTTCCAAATCGCCTATGGCCACCTCTTTCAATGGGTAGCCCTAATCCTGGCGGCATTCATGGGCGGCTTGTCCGCAGGGAGCCTGCTTGCCCCACGCTGGCTTGAAGGAAGAGCGCGGGTAAGAAGACACTTTCTGCGTCTTGAAGGGTTGATGGTGGGCTACTGGGTCGTATTTGCGGTACTGTTCTTGGCGCTGCACTATCAAGGCGCCCTCTTCGTTCCGTCCTGGGCGATCAAGCTCGCCCTGATGGCTCTGAACGTCGCCGCAGGGTTCATTGTGGGCGCGCAATTCCCTTTGGCGAACGCATTATGGGCCGGCGAGCCCGGTGGTGGCGCGGCAGGAACCCTGTATGGATTGGATCTACTGGGTGCCTATCTCGGCGCCGCGCTTCTGGGAGCGCTTCTCATTCCACGCATCGGCTTGTTGGCCATGGCCGTCCTCATGGGGTGTCTGAAGCTGTGCACCATGTTGGTGGTGGGGCGGCCCTGTGCGTCCTAGCTCCAGATACCGGGAATGCGCTCACCACAATCCGGGCAGCGGCCCTGGCGCAAGTGGTTCTCGAGCACCATGAAATGCACGCGGTCGATGAGCACGCGTCCGCATGCAGGGCAAAATGTGCTATTGCGCACATGCCCGGGAATATTGCCGATATAGACATATTGGAGCCCGGCCTCATCCGCGGCCGCCGCGGCAGCCTCAAGCGTCTCGATGGGCGTGGGCGGCAACCGTTTCAATTTATAGGCCGGGAAAAAGCGGTTGAGATGCAGGGGGACCCGCTCGCCCACGGTCTGCACGATCCAATCACACATCCGGCGGGTTTGCTCCAAGTCATCGTTCTTGGTGGGGATGATTAGGTGGACGATTTCGAGGTGTACGCTGGCTTCAGCAATCGTCCGGAGTGTTCGCAAGACGGGCGCGAGCTCGGAGGAGCACACCCGCTCATAAAACTCGGGTGCGAACGCCTTGAGATCGATCACGATGGCGTCCATGTGCTCGAGCAGCGCCAGCAAGGGCTTGGGGTTCATGGTGCCGTTGGTATGGAATAGCGCACGCAGGCCGGCCTGTTTGGCCAGCCGGGCGGTGTCGTACATCTGCTCGTAGAAGACTGTAGGCTCGTTGTACGTGAAGGAGACAGCCTGGCAACCGGCCTCCAGCGCCATGGCGATGACCTCCTCCGGCATGGCATCCAGATTCTGGACCTCCCACAGCGTCCGCTGAGACATCTCCCAATTCTGGCAAAACTGGCAGCGCTGATTGCAACTGGCCGTACCGGTGCAGAAGATCTGACTGCCCGGGAGCATGTGGAATACAGGCTCTTTCTCGATGGGGTCGGGATGCAGAGCCAAAGGGCGCCCATAAATGAGCGAGTAATATCGTCCGCCCACGTTTTTCTTATTCTTGCAGAAGCCCAATTTCCCGTCGGGGACGACGCAAGTCCGGAAACATATCTGGCATTGAACGCGCCCATCGTCGAGCGTGTGATAGAACATGGCTTCGTGCAGAGGGCGGGGCGTAGGAGAGGGGATGCGCCGCAGTGTGGGAGAGGGTGCGGCAGATTGAATCTCAAGCTCGGCGCGATTTCGGCCGCATCCCGCGGCTAGTGTGGCCATTCCCGCACCCAACCACGCGAGCGAGCATTTCATAAAGTCCCGCCGGCCGGTAGGATTGGGAGCAGATCGCATATTCTCAAGTATTCTCAATCGACATTCCTGCGCGCGCTCTTGCCGCATTAAGCGTATAGGAAATCGAAGCTAGGTTCAATGGCAGGACGGACGCCGGCGCCATCGTCGTCGGAATCTTCAGCGAGGGTGGCCTACCGGGATTAGATAGAGAGGAGAGTACCCATCAGGAAGGCCGAGTAGATCGACGATCTGGCTATCGTAGAAAGCCCCGATCGGGACCGCCCCAAGCCCAAGCGCCGTGGCCTGTAGCAGCAGGTTTTGTGCCGCGTGACCGGCCTCGAGGTAGACGTAGCGTGGGGACCGCTCTGGCCCATACTTGGCCTCCGTCCGAGGGATTACGCCCACGATGATGAAAATAGCCGGCGCCTCGCGCAGGGCCTGTTGACCCAGTCCGGCGTGGAATAGTTCAAGACGCCTATCCGCATCCTGCAACGGCTGGAGACTATGGTCCTCCGGCCGGTAGTGGTAGAGACCCTGATCGGTGGCGAGGTAGATCTCAAGTGGATAGAGCGCGCCAGCGGAAGGTGCTGTGCGGTAGCCGCGGGGATCCGTGACACCCTGAGCCGCCCACAGCAGCTGTCCAATTTCTGCGAGGGACAACCCCTGCTGGGTGAAGTTGCGGATCGACCGGCGCAGGCTTAGAGACGCTTCGAGCGAGACATCCCCATCCATCCGCGGCGACGGGAGCGGGATGGAGGGGGATGCTTCAGCGGAAGGCCATTTGCCAGGTGTAGGCCTTGGACCGCATGCAACCAGCATGGCCATCGCGAGCAATGCCAGCCGTTTGCGCATCTTGCACTACCCTCGTCCTTTGGATCCATTATAGATGGGGAGATGGGGAACGCGCGCGAATATCCCTCTGGGCGCCCACAGGGCCATAGAAGGGGCGGGGCGATGAGAGGCGAGTGGCCGACCAGGATGGATGTCAGAATGCGGAGGGTTGTGGCATTCAGGAGCGAGTAGCGAGAGTGGGCTTCGGGCATGGATCCAGTATAGATGAGATCAATCGCATCGATGGGTCTGGGGCTTCCGATCGCACCCTCGGAGGGGGTCTCTCAGGGCAGGGCAGCATCCGTGGCCGTGTCTTCCGGCTTCGCAGGGCGCAGATGGCGCAGGATCGCCGCTAGATGGTTCGGTCGGGTGGCGAGCGCCAGGACCTGGCGATACGGCTGCGCGCCAGAGACGGCGCCGCGCAGCGCCTCCCGGAGGCTTTCCGACTCCTTCGCAGCTCGCAGGATCGCCTCCATCCAGTGGTGGCGAGATAGCAGGATCGTCAGCCGGCGAACCAGCCGGCCATAAGGCAAGTCTTGAAGCAGGTCCTTGTTGGCCTGGCGGTACGCGTGGCCGAAGGCTGCTTCGGTGGCTTCATAGCGCCAGATCGCCTCGGCGGCGCGAATGCCCGTGAGAATGGCCGTCGTGACGCCCTTTCCTTTGAAGGATCGCACCAACCCCGCCGCATCCCCGATGATGATATAGCGCTCTCCGTAATAGCCGGCTGCGCGCGCCCGCGGGAAGCGGCCTTTGAAGGCTCGCAGGTCATTCGGATCATGACTCCCGGCCTGATCAAGGTTGGGTAGATGGCGCCGTACTTCGGGGCTGCGGAGGAAGCCATTAAGTGCGGGGGCGTCCACATGCAGGCCGGCGATGTTGATCGTGAGATGGTTTCCCTTAGGCGTGATGCCGCCGAATTCGATATTGGGGTCGGCCGGCAGGAAGGCGTGAATACGTGATCCAAGGGCGGCCATCTCCTGTTCGCCAGGATGGTATTTGGTGACCACCGATTCGAGCGCCTTGGGAGGGCGGTAGGAGGTGCTGCGCGCGAAGATGGCAGCGCAGCCTTCGTCGAGGCCGAAGGCGCCCACCACTACGTCTCCCTCCACGGGCTCTGCGTCGGTATAGAGCAAAACCCGGTCAGTGTGGCGTTCCACATCAACGGCGCGAGCCCGGATCACGCGGATACCACGCGCCTGGACCTGCCGCAGCATGTAGGCGTCGAATTGAACCCTGCGCAATGCGATGGATGGCTCCGGATCCTCAAGCAGGATCTGCTCCTGGCCCGCATGCAGTACATAGCCGTCGATTTCGGCGCGGCCAAGATGGTAGGGGAAGGGAACTGCGAGTGCCTCCTCGAGCAAGGAAGGGAGCGGAGGCGAGAGAACGCCCACGCACTGGTTGTAGTGGCTCTCGGTTTCGAACCGCTTCGCCTCCAGGAGGGTCACGTCGACCCTGCGGTTGCCTTGCCTGGCCAAGGCATGCAGCCGCAGCGCGCAGGTTGTGCCGGCGGGGCCACCGCCGATGATGATCACCCTGAGATTGGAGGCACTTGAAGCTGGCATATGCCTTACCCGTGCCGCTGCCTGTAGCTCTGTCCGAGCGCTCGCAGTGCCCGCGGATGGAAGATCAACCGTGCGAGCTGTTCGTAGGGCTCGTCACCTGTGAACATACCCCAAAGGACTCGGCCATGGTAGCGCTTATGTGCCGGCCAGGATTCCTCGAGATGGATGGCCGCGGCCCAAGCCTCCAGTAGGGCAGGGAAGCGCAGCGTGAGCGACCATAATCCGAAAAGCCAGCGCCCGTAGCGATTATCGCGCCGGATCGCCCGGCAGACGGGACCATAACCGTGGCGGAAGGCACGATTGGAGACGCCAAGCTCGATTGCGGCCGACATGGCCGCCTTGGCGGTATGGAAGGCAGAGCCGATGCCGTCCTTGTAAAGCCGGGTGATGCTGGCATCCCCCACGGCTACCCAGCGATCGCCGTATGCCCGCGGAGCGGCGCCCACGGCGACTTTCGGCCGGCATCCACATAGGCTTTCGAAGCCCGGGGCGGCATTCCCGCCAAGCGACTGTGCCTGCATGAAGCGTCCCACGGCATCGGCTTCCAGGCGGCGGCCGAGCAGCGAGATATTCAGGTAGCGGCCTTTGGGAATCAGGGCACCGAAGATCAGGCCGGGCGGATCCTGGAAGTAGATCTTAACCTGGTCCGCCGGCCAATCGGGCGGCCGCAACACTTCATCCTGGGCCATCACCTCGCTCCGTGGAGGGCGGTATCCGAAGAATGAGGTCAAAGGCGCCCGGCTATTGATGCCGGTTGCCAGCACAATCAGGTCTGCCTGGAAGGAACCCTGGGCCGTTTCCACGATGGGTCTGCTCCCCGGCAAGATCCAGCGGACGATGGTCCGAATATGGGAGGCACCGCGCGAAATAGCCTGCGAGAGCAGAAAGGCATCGAAGCTCGCGGCGGGAGGGGGCTCTGCGGCGCGCGGCCCGCCACCCCGATAGACGCTAATGATCCGCCGGGCGGGGCCGGGCTGATGAATTGGCAGGACTCCGCCCGGGAAGTGGACCGCGTAGGAATGGATATGGGCCTGGATCAAAGGATCGGGGAGCCGGATTCCGAGGCTATTCAGCCCTTGAAGCAGCGAGGTGGATAGAATGCCCGCACAGCGGTTGCAGCCGCTCAGCCCGGGTTTGGAGAAGTCCCGTGGCTCGAAGATGAGCACTTCGAGATCCAGGTCTCGTTGGCGCGCAAGGCTCAGCAAATGAAGGGCGGCGAAGCTCCCCGCCGGCCCTCCTCCCACGATACAAACTCGGCTGCCATCAGACAGAAGGAAGTCCACCCGAAATCTCCAATTTACATCCTATACCAGAACGGGTGGAGGAAGCAAGCGTCAATGACTAAGCGGCCCAGGGCCTTACCTCATAGCATGTTGAGGGGCTGCCCGAAACTCCTATCGGGAAGCCCCTTTCTCTTATCTTAAGGTTCGTCATGGCCGAGCCGCTCGTGGCTGCGTCGGCGCCTGCGCCGGGCTGCGTAGACCCAGCAAGCACCGATCGCACCTGCGCCGAATGCAAAGCTCGCCAGCATCTGAATAGTCAGAACGGCCTGTTCGTGGCGATTTTGTTCTTCGATCTCGGCTAGGCGGCTTTCAAGCGCCGCGATTTGGGCAGACTGGGCCTCGGTGATGGCCTTCAGCGCCTGGATGGAGGCCAGTGCAACACCGTTGGCGTCCACGGCGCTGATGTAGCCATCATCTCTGCCCACGCCGAAGATACGGTTGAAGTCTTGGGCCATGGGGCCGATATGGCGGGCCGAGCCCTCATCCGCGATGTAGGACCAGGATGTGATGGGAAGTGTCTCCACACCTGCGAGAATCGCCATGGGGTCGACGGGTGTGAAATGCTCCTTTAAGCTGCGGTCGGAAGGGCTGGGGATGGAGAAGTCCCTCCGCATCTGCGAGCATTGCTGACCAAGGTCGTCCGCTGCGCAGGCCGTCATCGTGACCCTCACGGTATGCCCCGCGAAGCCGGTGAAGGGGCCCACCCCCAGATAGGCGCTGCCGCCGGGCGCGATTGAGGGCCGGGCAAATGCCAGACAACCGATAGTGCGCTTGAAGATGTTGCCCTGTCTGGAAGCGGTCTCGTTGGTGTCTAGGTCCCGGGCCTGGAAACTGAACGATTCGATCGCCAGGGACCCGGTGTTGCTGATCTGGATTTCAAGATATTCCTTCCCGCTGCAGAGACTGATGTCGACTTGAGACATGCTGAACGCCAATGCCGGGGTTTCGGTTGGCTGCGGCGTGGGTGTGGGCGGAGGCGTTTGCACAGGAAGGGAACTTGTATCCCCTGAGATTTCTGCGTATTGGGTCCACAGCCAGCATGTTTGCCCAGGGCTGCCAGGAATTTCGACGATGACGTAGTTCGGCACGGAACTGCGGGCTGCGATCACGAGATCTTCCCCGGCCATGGCGATATATTCGATATCGTAGATGGTCCCCGGACCGGATCGACAATTCGTGTTTTGGCTGAGCCGGGCAATTGGGATGGAGGGAGTATCTGTGGGGGTGATGGTTGGCGTGGCGGAGGGCGAGGGCGTGTCGGTTGCCGCCGGGGATTCCGTTTGAACCCGCGCTGCTTGGGTTGGCGTGGCCTCAAGGGGTTCGAGCGTTGGTGCTATCTGACTGGCCAAGGCAACGAGGGTCTCGGTGGCGGCCTGGTCGGCCTGGGGGCTTGCTAGCCGCGGAAAATTGCAGGCCAGCAACGCCAAGCCAAGTGTGAGGACGGGCAGGATAAATGCAGACCTGGGTCTCATGGGAGGCCTCCTTACGTAGGGGCTCTTAAGGCTGCCACGGCGAGCCGCGCGGCCGTCACGCCCAAGAGGATACTGCATGCAAGTATGGATTCATCGCTGGCAACCCGGCAAGCGCGGCAAGGCTATTCACCCACGATCAATGCCGGCAGAGGTGCACATTCGTGGGCGGCGCAGATAGGCGCTGGTCAGCCCTCAGCAAGCGCTTCACCGATGAGCCGGATGCCCTCTTTCAACTGCTCGAGAGATGCGAAGGAGAAAGCCAGGCGGAAGCCTCGAACCCAGGGCCTGGTGAGGCCCGGCAAAGCATGGCTCGCCATTTCAGGTTCTACAAATTCGAACGACCGCATCAGGCGCTGGACTACCGCACGCCTGCAGACCTGTATCACCAGGACTTCCGGCTGCAGTTGCGCACATCCGCAGAAAGGAGGAGTCCACCTTATTTTGAGGTCATTTCGTGTCTAAAGAATCTTGACCACCTAACTATGCCTTTTGAATGCTAGTGAGATCCGCTGGGCTTAGGCCTCTAAAGGAAGTGGGACCAAGGATGCAAGACTGTGTTGGAGGCATCTGGAGGGAAAGGCTTGGATCTGTCTATGACGCCGACCAAGAGCGCTTTTCGGAGGTGTTCCTTGCATTCCTGTCCGCATGTGCGAAATTTGTGCTGCAGAAAGGAATGGAATATAATTTAATAGATGTAGGATGCGTGGCCATCAAGGCTATGGCAATGTATCTCTATTTTTAGAGAATACACATCTCAGGCCAGAGCCGGGAACCATTATCCACCTTATACATCTCCCCACTTGAACAGACCGGCCTAGCCTCACACTGAAGAAAAAATCGCTTGCCGCGATAGGACATGCTCCTCTTGTATACGGATGCATTCGGTCAGGAGGTCGATGGTGGCGAGCAAGTTTGGGGTCCGCATATTGATGATGATCGGTCTGGGCCTGTCTGGATCGCTGCTGGGGCTTCTTCCGGCAGCCGCGCAAGTTCATGCTCGCACGGAGTCAGAGGCGAAGGCAGTTCTCAGCTTCTTCGATGAATGCTGCAATGGAGAATGGTATGGCGCCGCTCCGCAGTCCAATCCCGAGCGCCTGCCTTGCCCAGGTAGCGATTCGGATGAGTCCGGGTTCGTTCGGAAGCTGGGGCCAAACTTCTGGTTGGAGACGGACCAGCCCGCGACGCGAGCGATCCAAACGCACCCAAAATGGGTTGCGAATGGCTATATCTACGGGGTATTCAATTTGCAGAAACTAGGGATTGTTTTGGGATCCACGGATCGCTTTGTCGCCGAGGTGGGTTTCCTCAAGAATGCTAGCCAGGGAGAGGTACGGTTCTCCATATGGTACGACGCTCAGCCAGGTCAACCTGGGGGTGAGACAAAAATGGCTGAGGTGGAAGATACATATGATGGCCGGCTGCGAACGCTCGCCGCAAGCCTGAGCAAGTTCCGCGGACAACAGGGTGCTATTATCCTACGTGTCGACGCGCTTAAGACCTCTGCGCAGGATTGGGCGGTTTGGCTCAACCCGCGGCTGGAAGCAGCGAGCACGGCCACGCCGGTATCCACTGCGACATCCCCTCCCTCACCTTCACCCACATTCTCGCCCATGCCCTCGGCCACGCCGGTATCCACTGCAACATCCCCTCCCTCGCCTATTCCATCGGCCACGATCGCGCTCGCTCCACAGCCACCGATCATCGAGCCAGCTCCCATGGGAGAAGGAATCTCTCCTCTAGCCGAGGGTTTCTCCTGGATCGTCGAAGGGCCTGTGATGCAGGAAGCCCTGGAGGATGGCGATGGCGACGGCGTTCTGAATCTGTGGGACGAGTGCCCAGACACGCCGGCCGAGATGGCCGGAAAGGTGTTTGAAAACGGATGTCTTTGCCAGGACAGCGACGGCGGGTACACATATTCCCGCAAAGGGGTCGTCTCCTACGTGCTTGCTGACGGCGAGGGCTCTCGTTCCGACTTTTGTGTGGGCGATACGCTCCATGAGGCCGCCTGCAGCCCGGCCTTTGAACGAGGTGTTGGGGATCCGGTCCAGGTACGCGAAGTCGAATGCTCAACACTTGGCTCACACTACCAATGCCGCAATGGACGGTGCATCCCGGTCGTCAAGGCCATCCCACAGTACTGCTGGTCGGCGGAGGGAAGCTGCTCAGACGGCATCCAGAACCAAGATGAGGAAGGCGTTGACTGCGGAGGAAAATGTCCTCCGTGTAATACACGCTGCGCCACAGGGACACGCTACGCGCCGCCGGATACGCCTTGCACCTCGAATTACCCCACTGATCCTCATCGGATCGATCTTCCATGGACGGATAGCTCGCTCGAATATACCTGTCAATTCCACGAGGTCTGCCATCCAGATTTGGATTACATCATTGAGGAGGCGCTGCGCTGCTGCAGCATTCGAAGTGGACCGCGCCCGGGCATGACTGATGAAGAAAGCGAGCGGATGGAGGAGATCGAGATCAACAGCATGCCCGATCCGGATCTCTGCCAAGAAGCCCGTCGGCTGACCGGCCAATCGGCCAGCTGCCAGCGGTGCGTGGGCCTCTACATCATAAGAGGCCTGGGAAGCTATGCTCGCTGGATGCAGGGGTACACGTGGCTCTATTCGGAGCATCACGTTTATGAGGACGTGGATCAGCTCCCCGCAGAATTGCTGGTTAACGAGTACAAGACAGGAATCTGCCGGGACTATGCTGAGGTGGTCAGTACGCTTCTGCGCAAGGCGGGATTCAGCCCGCAGGATGTGGGCGGCCGGTGTGATGGCGATCATTGCTACAATGCGGTGCGGCTGTCGGGTGATCGAGGGTGGCATGTCGTCGATACCACAGGCAACATTCAAGGGATCGTTCTCGGCGGTCTCCCATCCGGCTATCCTTACTGCCAATATTTCGATGAGACGAATTGGTGCTGGGATGGCGAGCGTTCCAACGGAGATGCTTGCACAGGCACAGAGGCCTTCGAGCGTGACCACGCCTCCCATTGCCGCCCGGGCTTCACATGCAATCGTGATCTTCGCGAAACCCCGGGTTGGGCGCCTCCATTTCGTGATATCGTCGGCTGTGGAAGGTGAATGAAGGAGTCGAAATGAATGCAATGCGAAGCCTCCGAATGCCATTGGCTTTGCTTTTCATAGCGCTGCTTGTCTTACCATTGGCCATCGCGGAGGCCGATGACGGGTCGACGACGGAGAAGATCGGTGACATCATTCTTTACCGAAGGGCTCCCGCTAGAGCGAAGGTTGGGCAGAAGTTTTGGGTGCTGTTGCAGATCGAGAACACCGGCGATTCCGAGAGGCATATTACCTTTATGGAGAGATTGGGAGAGGCAGTGTTCGACCAAAGCCAGGCCGAGGCGATCGAGGTCTGGGATCCTGGCCCGGAAGGGCTCCCGCCCTCCGGAGAGAAGCAGATGTTGAAGCTCTTCTACTATGAGTGGAAGATTCAACTGCCACCCGGTAAGAGCGCCACACTAACGTATTGGCTCATCCCTACAAGGCCTGGCACATATGTCATTTCTCCGGCGATGCTCACGCTGGAAGGCGAAAGTTTCAGGACTCAGAGTTTTGACATCGAAATCCTTTGCGAGGAGGACGCCTACTGCGACGCGGAGGCCGGCGAGACCTATCTCAACTGTCCGGCGGACTGCATGACAGGCTCCTCCGACGGCATTTGCGATGGGGCAGAAGACGGCAGAATTGATCCCGACTGCGCGGAAGGCTACGACCCGGATGCGGGCGAGGTACCATCGACCGAAGCTACTCCGGGCCAGGTGATGAAGACAAGCCAACCACCCATCTCTCTGCCTGCTGCGCTATCGATCCTCGCCGGGCTTGTCGTCCTGGCTACGGTGCTCTTTCTTCTCGCGTTTCGCAGGATAAGGCGCCTCTAGGCGAAAAGGTGTCCCCCCTTGCGTTGTGGATATCATTGATTGGGTGGTCGGCTGATCTGCTGATCACAATACGCCACTGATTTCCTACATACGGCACCCAACGCGCCTAGGATTCCGAAATTCCAGCATGTGCCGGCTTGAGCCGATCGCACGCAGAGGGCAATCCGGGAGCATGTGCATGGTGGGAGTGGAAAGATAAGGCGGCGCGGTCAAGGAGGGACCAGCCATCTTCAGCCGGGCTTAAAGTGAGTGTGGAATGAATAATTGAGGACGGAGGGGCCTGCCCGGGCGGGGCAGGCCCCTGGGATAGGGTCAGATGACTTGGAACATCTGCGATTCCTGTGTGTCGCGAAGGCCTATGCAGTAGATGCGGATCCGGTGCCAAGTGTGAAGCTCAAGCCGATTAGAGCGAGATCTAGGCGTCGCAGTTCGGAATTATCATGCTGCCCTGGTGTTGCAAGGTGATCCTTGAGGGACTCTTTCTGCGCCGCCTTCTCATCCGAGGCGGCCTTAAGAGCCTGAGTGGAAGCCAGGGCGACGCCATACGCACCGATGGCGCTGATGTAGTCATGGCGGCCCGCCAGGCCGAAAGTGCGGTCTAAGTCCTCTGCCATAGGGCCGATCGGCGTGATCTTCTCTTTCGGGCTGCAATCGCATGGGCGGGGGACGGAGATGTTGGCGCTCGTCAGCCCTCAGCAAGCGCTTCACCGATGATCCGGATGCCCTCTTTCAACTGATCGAGAGGCGCGAAGGAGAAAGCCAGGCGGAAGCCTCGGGCCCCGGTCTCGCGAGGCGTGCAGAATTCGTTACCCGGAGCCACCCTCACGCCCCGGGCTGCGAAGCGGTCTTGGAGGTTCGCAATCTCCATGCCCTCCGGCAGGGTGATCCAGATGAAGAAGCCGCCCTGCGGGCGGGTCCATTCGACTCCGGCGGGCATATGGCGCGCGAGCGCGGTGAGAACGGTTTCGCAACGCATGCGGTAGATCGAACGCAATCGCTGGATGTGGTCCTCCCAGTGAGCCGTCCGGCAATAGGCCGCCACAACGGCGGCGCTGAACGGATTCGCGCCTCCCCCCATATGAGCGGTCCCGCAGGCTCGCATGCGCTCGATGATCGCTGGAGCCGCGAGCAGCCAGCCCAGCCGGAAGCCTGGCGCCAGAGTCTTCGAGAAACTTCCCAAACGGATGACGCCTTCGCCGCTGGCCAATGCGAAGTAGCTCGCAGGTGGCTCGGCCCCAAAAGCGATCTCGCGATAGACATCATCCTCCAGGATGAGGATTCCATGACGGCGGGCGATCTTAAGAATAGTCTTCCGGCGGGCCAGGCTGGTCGACCAGCCCGTGGGGTTCTGAAAATTGGGGATGGTATAGAAAAGACGCGGGCGCTCTCCCTGCGCAGTGAGATCCTGAATGGCGCTCTCGAAGTCGGAGGGCCGGATCCCTTCAGGTGTCATCTCGAGGCCATGCAATTTAAGATGCTGATCCCTGAAGATCTGCAGCGAATCCTTATAAGTGGGCGATTCCACGAGCACCGTTTCCCCGGGGGCAAGAAGCAGGCGGGCCACCTGATCCACGCCCTGGGTTGCGCCGGCGATGAGCATGATCTCATTCTCTGAAAGATGCAGCCCCTCGCGCTGCCGATGCCAATTGCGCATAAACGCGATCAAGTGCGGATCCCCGGCCTCCGGGCTGTACTCGAACGGCCGGAAGGGCTCCGTCAAGGCTTGCACTGCGGCCTTGCGCAGCTCTTCGATCGGCAGGGCCCGGCGGTCGGGATGACCCAAGACGAGTGAGATTTCTCCAGGCAGCATGCCCTGTGGAAGGGAGGAAGATGGCATCGATCGCCTCGCAGGAAAGGACTCTAGGGGATAGTTTGCGAGAAAACGGGGCAGGCGGCAAGCCTGGCGTGGTTGCATGAACGGCATCGAGGCACGGATAGTCGACGGGGCGCAGCCGTCGATGCCCGCTGCGAGGGATCGGGCCGTATCGCGGCTGCGCCCCTAAGAAGCGCCAGGATGGTGCCTTGGCTAGAGAATGCGGGCTACACCGGTGGCGATGTAGCTCCAGAAGAGGAGCATGCCGGTGAGCAGGTTGCTGAAGATGGTGGCCGCGTTGGCCGGGATGAGCCGATACGGGAAGGCATGATGCCTTCTCAGAGTGCGGTAGGCTCGCGCCGCCATCGGCGCGGTTAGCAGGGCAATCAGCGCTGCAGGGGGCAGGGGGCCGATAAGCACTCCCATCACGATGGAGAGGTAGGCTCCGCCCATCAGCAGTGCGTAGCCGCGAACGGCCCATTCCGCCGGAAGGCGGGTGACGAGGGTGCGCTTCCCCGCGCGCGCGTCCCAGGGGCGATCGGGGATCTCGTTGATGTAGAGCACGGCGGCGATGAGAAGCGCAAGCGGGATCGAGGCCACGAAGGCCTCCGCGCTGAGCCGGCCTGTCTGGACCCAATAGCTCCCCTGAACAATAACCGGCCCGAATCCCACGGCCACCGCCAATTCTCCGAGCCCGCGGTGTGCCAGGCGGGCCGGGGGGGCCGTATAGAGCCATCCAAGCAGGAAGCCCGCCAAACCAAAGAACAGCACCGGCCATCCGCTCAAGGCCAGAAGTGCCAGGCCGGTCAGGCCGCCGAGAGAATAGAAAATCAGCGCCAGGTTGCGCGTGTCCTTGGGACCATAGAGACCTCGCTGGATGAGCCGCGACCCGCCTGAGAAGGGCGTAGGCGTGAGGTTGGCCTCGTCTGCCCCGCTGCGATGGTCGAAGTAGTCATTGATGATATTGGCGCCGATATGGAAACAGGCCGCACCGACCAAGGTAAGCGCGAATAGCACTAGGTCCAGGGCTCCGTCCTTCCAGGCGATGGCGGTTCCGAGCAACGCTGGGACGACCGAGGCGGTCAGGAATGGGAGCCGGGTGGCGTTGACGAGCAACGCCCAGCGGGATGGCTCCGGCGTGGCCTCTCGGATGGTCCAGGTCACATGGTATACATACCCCTCCTTTCGGACCCGCGCGTCCCCGCCGACGATATCACAGAAGCCCTTCACCAGTCCGATTTTGAACCCCTCGAGCAGGCCGTTATCCAGGCGCAAGGCGAAATGGTCGGGAGCGGACTCCAGGATTGAGCTCGCCCCCGGCTCGTTGAGAAAATAGGGGTGTACCTCGGTGCAGAAGATCTCCAGCATCTTTTGAGGGCGTCCCTGAAGCTGGCGCACCAGATTTCGGAACATGCTGGCCCAACGTTCCACGGAGGCAACCGTGATCTCCTCGACCAAGCGCCCATCACCATTTCCCAGGTGATAGTCGATCCAGGTCACAGCCTGGTTGAAAGGCTCCATGGGACAGTCTTCATCGGGGTCCATGCGCCGGAAATCCGGTGCGCCGACCTCTCTTGCCAGCCGCTGCCAACCCTCCGCCCCGAGCTTGGCTCGATAATTCCCATACAGCAACTGCCAGGAGAGTGCCTTCACGGTTTCCTGGCGGCCGGCTCTTGGCTCTTCCATCTCGATCAACCCTTCCGCCATTGTCTAATGAGACCGGAACTATCCACAATGTTGGCCATTCTACATGCATCCTGCCCATGCTGCAACCGGATCGAGGCGCGTTCGAGAAGACTAGGAGAGATTTCCCATGTGGGTTGGAGAAATGAATCTCCCAATTTGCCGTTATCCTGATTGATGGGGTCAAGCTGCAATCATAGTATCAGGAAGGGGAGACGATGACTCGACCAACCGTGCTTCTGATCGATGATGAAAAGCCTTATACTAAAGTCATCAAAGATGCGCTCGAAGCACAGGGCATCCAGGTAGTCGTGGCAAACAGTGCCATGGAGGCCTTGATGCTCTTCCAGCAGGTCACACCCGATCTGGTGCTGCTGGATGTGATGATGCCGGAAGTGGACGGACTCAAGCTGCTGCGCTGGCTGCGTGAGCATTCGGAGCGCAAACGCGTGCCCATCCATGTGGTGAGCGCCAAGGCGCAGCCGCAGGATCGGGAAGCCGCCCTGCGCTCCGGCGCCGATGGCTTCACCGCCAAGCCCTTTACGATGGAAGAGCTGCGGAAACTGATCCGCGAGTACGTCGCTGTCGAATCCTGATCCAAGTCATATCCCGGCTTCATACTTTGAAGGGGCTGTCCTCTAAGGGCAGCCCTTTCCTTCTTCGCGGAGTGGCTGTCCATACCAATCTCCTCGCTCTCGCTGCTAGGCTATGGCAAAATACTCAGGTCACCAACGTAAATGGGAGATTCATGCGATGGGCCTCAGCATCGGAATCGTAGGCTTGCCCAATGTGGGTAAGAGCACCACCTTCAACGCGCTCACCAAGGCGCAGATCGCTGAGGTGGCCAGCTACCCCTTCTGCACGATCCAACCCAACCGCGCCATCGTCCCTGTCCCCGACCCGCGCCTGGAGGCGCTTCAAGCCCAGACCGGGCGCCCGCAGGCGATCCACACCACAATTGAATTCGTGGATATCGCCGGTCTGGTAGAGGGCGCCAGCCGGGGGGAGGGATTGGGGAATCAATTCCTGGCGCACATCCGCGAGGTCGATTTGATCGTCCACATCGTGCGCTGCTTCGAGGACCTCAATGTGCCCCATGTCTCGGATACACTAGACCCCGTGCACGATATCGAGGTTGTGAACTTGGAGTTGGTCCTCGCCGACTTGCAGCAGTTAGATCGCAAGATTGAGCGGCTGGAAGGACAGGTGAAAGGCGATCGCAGGGCCTACCAGCCTTTGCTGGATGCTGCCCGCGCGCTGCGCGAGCACCTCGACCAGGGCATGCCGGCCCGCAACTTCAAGAGCGGGCACCGTGAGGCCTCCCAGGTCCTGAATCGCGAGATGCGATTTCTCACCGCGAAACCGGTGATCTACGTGGCCAACGTCGACGAGGAAGCCCTCGGGAGAACAGTGCCCTGCGAAACTGCGGTTCGGGAGTTCGCCGAGAGCCTGGGAGCGGACTTCGTCAAGTTATGCGCCAGGCTGGAGGAGGCGCTCATCGATTTGGACGAGCGTGAGCGGCGGGAAATGCTGGCGCTGGCGGGCGCAAAGGAGAGCGGCTTGGAGCAGGTCATCCGGTTGGGATATGAGCGCCTGGGCCTGATCAGTTTTTTCACCATGAATGAGAACGAAGTGCGGGCCTGGGCCGTGCGGAAAGGGGCCCGGGCGCCTGAGGCTGCGGGCGTGATACACACCGACTTTGAACGCGGCTTCATCAAGGCCGAGGTGGTCTCCTATCCGGTGTTCATGCAGCATGGCAGCCTGGCATCGGTGCGGGCCGCGGGCCAGCTGCGCATCGAAGGCAAGGATTACATCGTCCAGGATGGGGACTTGATCTACTTCCGGTTCAACGTCTGAACGCCGGCCGCTGTCACCCTCGCGCGTGGCTTGGCAAGACAGCCTCTAGATTCCGCCCTGAGTGCCATCGATGGAATTGGCGTTGGGCGGCCACGCGCCCCAGCAAACAAGGCGCGCCGCGCTGGCTATATTAAGAAAGATGATCCTCCAGCCAGCGGGCCACCTCGGCCATGACGCGCTCGTGTTCAATATCGTTATGCGGTTCGTGAAAGCCCGCCGGATAGCTCAGATACGTCTTGTCCTGCACTCCGGCGTGCTCGAAGAAGCGGCGCGTGTCTGCGGGGGAAACCAATCGGTCTTGCTCGCCTTGCAACATAAGCAGGGGCACTCTGAAGTTCGGTGCCTGAGACTGAGCCCACTCTGCTGCCTTCATCATCTCGGTCCCCAGCCGGGGTGTGCCCAAATCGTGGACCAGAGGATCCGACTGGTAGGCTTCCACCACCGCGGCGTCGCGTGAGATGGCCGTGCTGTCGAGTTTGGTGGGCATGTTGAGCGCGGGCCACACTGCCGAGAGCAACCGGCTGAGCAGCAAGAGCAGCGGCGAGATCCCGGGCTGGCCGAGCGCAGGTGCCGAGGCGATCACGCCGCGCAGCCCATCCGGGTGATGGAGGGCGTATTCCAAGGCGATCAGGCCCCCCATGCTGTGGCCGTAGAGGAAGAGAGGCAGGCCGCTGTGCTCGGCCTCCAACTGGCCAATGAAAAACCCAGTGTCCTCGCGGTAGTCCTTCCAGGCTCGGATCGCGCCTCGGACGCCCTCCGAGCGGCCATGTCCCCGGAGATCGTATCCGGCCACGATGAAGCCTCGTGGAACCAGCGCCTGGATAACATTCCCATAGCGCCCGCAGTGCTCGCCGAAACCGTGGACCAGAGCCACCACAGCCTTTGCCCCCTGGCCGGGCAGCCAGCGCTGGCGAAAGAGCGTTGTTCCGTCCAACGCCTTGAAGCTATCCATTCGATGATCCATGTCACGCTTCTCCCCGTGAGTGTTCGGGCCCTGTCTTGATGATTGGACAATGCATAGGCACCCGTCTCCCATCTGAACGCCTGTGATGGCGGACATTCTCAGGCCTCGGCTGGTTAAGGCCATGAAAAGCATTCCATGGCATGGGAAGCCCTTCCTTCAGGTGTCCTGCTCGGGCAGGCTCTCCATGAGGATTCGAAACGCCATCCCGCAACCTGGATGGAGGCCAGCCGCGTAAACTGCAAGGGATCATGTGACGGCAGCCTTTCGTCATCGTGTCGACGAGGCCTGGACGCACGAGCTTAGCGCCGTCGCCTAACGAACGCAAGCCGCTATCCTGACTCAGATTGTTGCCCGGCGCCTGGACCGCCTGGCTCTTGGCAAGGCCCCTGCAACCAGAATCCTGATACAATCAAGGACGCTGGCCGCAGGGTGCGGCCGGCGCATAATTCGAGATATAAGGAAGCGCCGGATGGCTCCGATACGACATCTCAACCCTGGCATGCCGCTCAACCTCGATTGGGTTATGGGCGCGCATGTGAACCGAAGCGCCGTCGAGCGCCGCGTGGCGTCGCTGCCCAAGCGCCGGTCGATCAAGAAGGATTGGCAGGCTGCCTGGCTCCTGCGGGCCATCACCTGCATCGACCTGACGACACTGGCCGGCGATGACACCCCCGGCAGGGTCTGGCGCCTTTGTGCCAAGGCCCGCCAGCCCGTGCGACCCGATATGCTGGCGCGCCTCGAGCTGGATGGACGCAAGATCACCGTGGCGGCCGTGTGTGTTTACCCCATACGTGTGCGGGACGCCGTGGAGGCGCTGGATGGCACTGATATCCCGGTGGCCTCGGTGGCAGCCGGCTTCCCGGACGGACAGACTCCCATGGCCCAGCGGATTGGCGAGATCGAGCAGGCGATCGAGGCCGGTGCGAGCGAGATCGATATCGTCATCACCCGCACCCACGTGCTCACCGGCAACTGGCAGGCGCTCTATGACGAGATACGGCAATTCCGGGAGGCCTGCGGAGATGCCGCCAAGCTCAAGGCGATCCTGGCGACCGGCAATCTGGGAACGCTGCAGCAGGTCTACCAGGCCAGCCTGGTGGCGATGATGGCGGGATCGGACTTCATCAAGACTTCGACCGGCAAGGAATCCGTGAATGCCACCCTGGAAGTGGGGATGGTGATGGTACGCGCCATCCGGGCCTACCAGGCGGCCACCGGCCACAAAGTCGGTTTCAAGCCCGCGGGCGGCATGCGCAGCGCCAAGCAGACGCTTGCCTGGCAGGCGATGATGAAGGAGGAGCTGGGCGTGGAGTGGCTGATGCCGGATCTCTTCCGGATCGGCGCCAGCAGCCTGCTCACCGATCTCGAGCGCCAGCTCTACCACTACATCACGGGTCACTATGCAGCCCGGCATCACATGCCCATGGGCTAGCCCGATGCGTGCACAGCAGAACCGGAGCGAAGCATGAGCGTCAAAGAGGTCTTTGAGACGATGGACTATGGCCCTGCACCCGAATCGCCCGCCGCCGTGGAGGCTTGGCTGGAGGAGCACAACCGCCGCTTCGGCCTCTTCATCGGCAACCAGTGGCTGACGCCCAAGGATTGCGAATATTACCCCAGCATCAACCCTGCCACTGGTGAGAAACTGGCCGAGACGGTGCAGGCCGGCCAGGCCGAGGTGGATGCCGCCGTGGCGTCCGCTCGGCAGGCGTTCAAAACCTGGAGCAAGACCGCCGGTCATGTGCGGGCACGCTATCTCTACGCCATCGCCCGTAACATTCAAAAACATCATCGTCTCTTGGCGGTTCTCGAATCGATGGATAACGGCAAACCGATTCGGGAATCGCGGGATATCGATGTGCCGCTCCTGGCGCGACATTTCTACTATCACGCCGGCTGGGCGCAGCTCATGGAGCATGAATTGCGCGACTGGCAGCCGGTTGGCGTGATTGGCCAGATCATCCCCTGGAACTTTCCGCTGCTGATGCTGGCCTGGAAAATCGCGCCGGCAATCGCTCTGGGTAACACGGTAGTTCTCAAGCCGGCTTCCTACACCCGCCTTTCGGCCTTGCTCTTCGCAGAGATCGTGGCCGAAGCCGGGCTGCCACCAGGGGTCATCAACATCCTAACCGGCAGCAGCAAGGCGGGGTCCATGATCGTGACCCACCCCGACGTCGATAAGATCGCCTTTACGGGCTCGACCGAGGTGGGGCGCATCCTGCGGCGGCAGACGGCCGGATCGGGCAAGAAGCTCTCGCTCGAATTGGGCGGCAAGTCACCGTTTATCGTCTTCGAAGATGCCGACCTGGATGGGGCCATCGAGGGCGTGGTGGACGCCATCTGGTTCAACCAGGGGCAGGTCTGCTGCGCCGGCTCGCGACTGCTGGTCCAGGAGAGCATCGCCGAGGAATTCCTGCGGCGGTTGAAGGTCCGCATGGGTCACCTGCGCGTGGGCGATCCCCTGGACAAGAGCATCGACATGGGCGCGCTGGTCGATAAGACCCAGTGGGACACCGTCGACAGCTGGGTGAGGACAGGCGCCTCCGAAGGCGGAGCGGTGTTCCAGCCGCAAATCGAGATCCCCGAGAAGGGCTTCTTCTACTGTCCCACGCTCATCACCGACCTTCACCCCGCTGCCGAAACGGTGCAGGAGGAGATCTTCGGGCCCGTGCTGGTTTCGCTCACGTTCCGCACGCCTGCGGAGGCGGTCGAGTTGGCGAACAACACCCGGTATGGTCTCGCCGCCAGCGTTTGGAGCGAGAACATCAGCCTGGCGCTGGATGTGGCCAGCAGGGTGAAGGCCGGTTCGGTGTGGGTGAATTGCACCAACCTCTTTGATGCCGCCTCGGGCTTCGGAGGGTATCGCGAGAGCGGTTTCGGGAGGGAGGGTGGCCGGGAGGGCCTGTTCGAATACATGCGTCCGGCCTGGCAGCCTCGCCCGCGTCCAGACTTCACACCCGGGCATGGGGAGCGAGATGAGCAGCCATGGGGTGAGCATATTCCGGCGCGGCCGCTTACACCCGGCGCCGACGGCAGGCGGACGGATGGTCTGCCCGAGGTCGACCGCACACCGAAGATGTACATCGGAGGCAAGCAGGTACGCCCGGATGGGCATTACACCCGTGCCGTGCTAGGGCCCAAGGGTGAACTGGTGGGGCAGGTCGGCGATGGCAACCGCAAGGATATCCGCGATGCTGTCGAGGCGGCGCACGCGGCGCATTTGGCGAAGCCGGGCTGGGCCATGAGACATGGCTACAACCGCTCGCAAATCCTCTACTTCATCGCCGAGAATTTGGGCGCCCGGGGGGAGGAGTTCGGCGACCGACTGCGGGCCATGACCGGCTGCAGCCAGAAGGCCGCGCAGCGCGAGGTGCAGGCCTCGGTCGAGCGGCTGTTCACCTATGCCGCCTGGGCCGATAAGTACGGTGGCAGCGTCCAGGAGACGACCTTGCGCGGCATCACCGTGGGTGTGCATGAACCCGTGGGCGTGCTGGGCATCGCCTGCCCGGACGAGTTCCCTCTGCTGGCCTTTGTCTCACTCATGGCCCCTGCCATCGCACGCGGCAACACGGTAGTGATGATCCCCAGCGAACGCCATCCTTTGAGCGCCACCGATTTCTACCAGGTGCTGGATACCTCCGATGTCCCGCCGGGGGTGGTCAACATCGTTACTGGGGACCGCGATCATCTCACCAAAACGCTGGTTCAGCACGAGGACGTGGACGGCATTTGGTATTTCGGAGATAGCCGAGGCAGCTACTATGTGGAGTACGAGTCGGCGGCGAACATGAAGCGCACCTGGGTGGGATATGGCATCCCGCGCGACTGGCTCGACCCGGCGCAAGGCGAGGGGCACGAGTTCCTGCATGAAGCCGTCCAGGTGAAGAATATCTGGGTGCCCACAGGCGCCTAAGAAGCCAAACGGGCGGGGCATGCGCCCAGCCCGTTTCCCCTAGAATCCCTCTAGACCTCCAGCCCAAAAATGGCGCGCAACAGCGCGCCAATGCCGAAGCTGAAGGCCGCCACCCCCAGGCTGATGCCCGCCATCTCAAGAAACCGTCGCCGGAAGGGCAGGTCCTTGGCGACGGAGATATAGTAGTTGAAGGCAGCGATGATGAGGATTGCGGCTCCGAGCGTGAGGCCCAGCGAAAGGAGGAGGCTCGAGAAAAGCAGGTAAGGGAGGATCAGCACGGCGACTGTGAAGAGGTAGGCCACGCCGGTGTAGAAAGCCGCCCGTGTAGGGTCCTGTTCGCCTCCTTCGGATTTAGTGGAGAGATATTCGGAGGCCGCCATAGAAAGCGCGGCGGCGATGCCGGTGATCAGGCCGGTGAGGGCGATCAGGGGACCATTCCTCAGCGCCAGCGTGAGCCCGGCGAGGGCGCCCGTGAGCTCAACCAGGGCATCGTTCAGCCCCAGCACGATGGACCCGGTGTAGCGCAGGCTCTCCTCGTCCAGCAGGTCGATTAACGCCAGCTCATGCGCGTGCTCGTCCTGGATCAGGCGATCAATGTCCGGCACCACCGGCTTGAGCTCGGCGTAGTGATCTTGCACCTCGGCCTCGTTCCCCTCAAGCAACTTGGCGCTGAAGGTGAAGCCCAGCACTCGACTCAGGAGGTCGTAGTAGATGATTTTCAGGCGGCCTGGCCTGATTTCCTGGCCGGTGAGATTCTCCCAATACTGGTAATGCGCCAGTTCTTCCTTAGCGATCCTGCCCAGGACCTCCCGGTTTTTCGGGTTCTTCTGGCGAGCTGCTATGCGGGAATACACGTGGTACTCGGTGATCTCGTTGCGCTGGAAATCCAGCATATGGGCCTTAAGCTGTGGATCTAAATCGTTCGTCATGGATGCCCTCGCGTAGATGAAATCCGGCAGTAATCCCTCCGAAAGATACCACGAAATGCTGGTCAAAGCCGGCGGAGAGAAGCTGTGCTGCGGCGTGCTGGGCTTGCATCTGCCAGCATTTCAATCAGAATACTAGCAATGGGTCGGCAGTGCCGGCGAGAGGAGATTTCCCGATGGAAGCTAAGAGAGGACGACAGAATATTCTCTGGGGTGTCCTACTGATCTATTTTGGATTGGTGGGGCTGGCAGAACTGTATTTCACACTGAGCGAGTGGACCTGGGCCGGGATTCTGGCTCTGGCAGGCCTCTTCCCGCTCCTGCTCTTCTTGATAGATCGGTCTCAGGTCATCATGCTGTTGCCCACCTACATTTTTTGGGCCGTGGCGGGTCTGATCGCCCTTTCGGTAGCCGGCGTGTTGCGCGATGCGTGGGTGGCGCTGTATGTCTTCGCAGCTATCGCGCTGCCCTTTATCCTGGTCTATGCTCGTGATCCCTCACAGTGGTGGGCGCTTATCCCGGCCTATGTCATGATCGTCGTTGGGACGATGGTGGCCTTGACCGACGCCGGGATCATGGGCGATGCCTTCGTCGCCACCTATGTCCTGACCGCGATTGCCTTGCCCTTCATCCTGGTGTTCCTGCGAGACCGCGAGCAGTGGTGGGCGTTGATCCCGGCTTATGTCTTGATTGCGGTAGGCGCCATGGTGGCGTTGATCGAGACGGGGATCTTCCGAGATTGGATCATCCCGGCCTACGTGATGTTCACGATTGCCATGCCTTTCTTCATGGCCTATCTGTGGAACCGGGAGAACCGCTGGGCGCTGATCCCGGGGTCGATCCTGATGGTCATCGGAGCCTCGATGCTCCTCGCCAGTCCGCTGGCCAAGATCGTCGGGCCGGCGCTGCTGATCCTCGCGGGTCTATGGATCTTGCTCGGCCGGGCTGGCTTTCGTAGCGGGGGAGCTGCCTAACCGCCGCGGTTCAGCCGCCGCGCAGGTATGCGGGAGCCACATTAGCTAGCCAACTAACTCCAAAGTGCGTGTGGTCACCGATTTGCGTGCGCGGAGCG
>CAZBLT010000009.1:0-4452 GCA_964492745.1 uncultured Anaerolineaceae bacterium | reverse complement strand
CAATCTACCTTGATCTTTTGTCATACTGATGCCGAATCGGTGAACCCTGTATTTCATTTTTGCGTCTCCCATTTCTAATTTAAGCAATTTCTGGCTTGCGCCGCCCAACTCGAGATTTGGGAGGATAAGGGGCCATCGGGAAGTCTTTGCGGCGGGACCGAGGCGGTGCGGAGCTAGCGCTCGGTCGGGATCTCGAAGACGCCGCTCTCCCACCACTGGTTATACCAGGTCTCGAAGGCGTCGATCACGGCCTGGTCTTGCCGGTCCCAGGATTTCGATTGCAGAATGCGCAGCACTTTTGGGAATCCGTGGAGCCAGGTACGGATGATCTCCGATTCGGCGTAGCTCAGGGTGTTCTTGAACATGAGGCGGCGGAGTCTCCACCACATTTCGTGATCGTCCATAGCTGTCCCTCGCTCCCTGGCTTGGCGTTGTCGCCTCTTCCATCTTACAACACTTTCAGAGCGATGCTGGCAAGAGCTTGCATCTCGCCTGCATTCTATGGTGAAGGAGATTTGCCAGAGGGAATCTGACAAGTTTGCATTTATCTATCCATTTGCGATGGAATCGCTCCCGGGCGATTACACCTGCCGCCAAAGGACCTTTCGCCGCCCCAGCCCTCTTGACAGCCAAGGGGACCGTTCGGCATCGCACCGCGCGATCCAAGCGCAGGCCAGCGGCGCCGGCATCCATAGCCATCAGGTACATGGAAGAAGGCCCAACCTATCTGAGCGTCCAAGGTCTCCATCTCAGCTTCGGAGGGACACAGGCGCTCCTGGACGTTAGCTTCAATGTCCAGCAGGGCGGGATCCTGGCCATCATCGGACATAATGGCGCTGGCAAGACATCCCTGTTGAATTGCCTTAATGGCTTCTACCGGCCTTCGCAAGGTCGTATTCTCTTCGAAGGGGATGATGTGACACGGCTCCCCACACCTAAAATCGCTCGGCTCGGAATTGCCCAAACCTTCCCGGACATCGCCCTCTATACTGGCCTGATCACGCTCGATGACCTGATGGCGGCCCGCAATATCCATATGCGGGCCGGTTTCTTCCATTGCATGGTCTAGTGGGGAGTGGCACATCGCGAGGATATCCAGTATAGGGCGAGGGTGGAAGAGATCATCGATTTCTTCCAGATCCAGCACATACGGAAATCGATTGTTGGCTCTCTTCCCTATGGACTCCGGAAACCGGTGGAACTGGGCAGAGACCTGGCGCTCGAGCCCCGGCTGCTTCTCCTGGACGAACCGATGACGGGCATGAATCAGCAAGAGAAGGAGGACATGGCCCGCTTCATCCTCGATATCCACGAGCTCCAGGGATGTACCGTGCTTCTGATTGAACAGGATATGCGCCTAGCGCTGGCTGTGGAGCATGCCATTGCGACACTGCCGCGGGTAGCGGGGGTGTGTGTGATCGGCGTGCCGGACGAGACCTGGGGAGAGGTGGTAAAGGCCGTGGTTGAGCCAAGCTGGGCGTGGAACTTACGCAAAAGGCCGTGATAAAGGCAATCACGCAACGAATCGCGCGCTGCAAGAAGCCGCGCTTGGTCGAATTCGTGGAAGCGCCCCCACGCACTCCCGAGGGGGAGATCGACTGTCAGGCGGTGATCGAAGCCTATGGGAAGGCCGGAATGCCCGCCTGAACCCTACTCGCCGCTCCGCAGCCGGCTCCCCAGAAGGGGGAGACGTGCCAGGCTCCGCAAGGCCAATTTGCGGGCCATCACCAGCCAGGCCAACGTCGCGACGGACAGCGGACGGAATGCGCGCCGCAGCGCCGGGGCACGGAGCCGGCCGGCTGAGATGGGAACGGGTTCCGGCCGCGGCGCAATCTTGACCACGGCGGAGGCCCAGGTAAGACCGGCGCCGAATGCGATGAAGGCCAGCGTGTCGCCAACCTTGGCCCGACCTTGCTCCAACGCCTCGCACAGTGCGATCGGCACCGACGCGGCCGAAGTATTTCCATAACGTTCGATATTCATGAAGACCTTTTCCTCCGGCAGGCCGACATCGCGCGCCGCCTTATCGATGATACGTTTGTTAGCCTGATGCGGGATGAAGAGATCGATATCGTCCTTGGTGAGCCCGGCTTCCTGGATGGCCTGCCGCAGGGCCTTGCCGAGGATGCGTGTGGCGAAGCGGAAGACCTGATTGCCGTTCATGCGGACGTAGTGCAGACGGTTATCCAGGGTCTCCTGGCTGGGAGGCATGGCGGCGCCGCCGGCCGGCATAATCAAGTGTTGAGCGCCGGAGCCGTCCGATCCCAATACATAGGAGAGCACGCCGGACGGCTGGTTGCTCACTTGCAGCAAGACCGCGCCGGCCCCATCCCCAAAGAGCACACAAGTGGAACGGTCTTCCCAGTCGGTGAAGCGGCTGAGGAGTTCGACGCCGACGACGAGAACGTTGTCGCAAGAACCGTTGGCAATGAATTGCTGGGCTGTCGCCAGGGCGTAAATGAAGCCTGTACAACCGTTTACCAAGGTGAAAGCGCCCACACCTTTGGCGTCGAGGGCATGCTGGACCTGGGAGGATACAGGCGGCGTGAGGTAGTCGGGCGAGGAGGTGGCGACGATGATCAGGCCCAGGTCACGGGGGTGAACCCTGGCCATCTCCAGCGCCTGGCGGGCGGCTGCGACGGCCATATCGGAGGTATTTTCCCCCGGGGCAACGACGTGGCGTTCGCGGATGCCCGTGCGGGCCCGGATCCACTCATCGCTGGTGTCCACCATGCGCTCCAGTTCGGCATTGGTGATCACCCGTGAGGGGACGTACTTCCCCCAACCCACAATATTTCCATAACGTTGGGACATGTCTTCTCCTTTGGCAACCCCTATTGTCCCACATTTTCAGCCGCTATTGCCTGTATTGCTTCTACTTGATTGTCGAGCCTGCACCGCAGGCCAGGCAGGTGCACCCGGCCGAGATTCCGGATATGCTTGCCCGGTCCAAATGCTGACAGCCAGGGAGGTGAGCGCATATGCGTGGCAGGAAGTTATGGCTGGCCTTGGCGGGGGGAATCGCCTGGGCGGTCGCACTCGCGGGGTTGCTGGCCCCGCAGAGGGGCCTGGAGATCACCTACCTCGCCGGATCAGACCCGCCGACGGCGATCTTCCGAAAGATCCCTTCAGGGAACGTAGAGAGACCCCTCATCCTGGTCGCACATGGCTTCGCCAGTTCGGAGCGCATGATGCGCGGTTTTGCGTTGACACTGGCGCATGCGGGGTATGACGTGGTTGCCTGGGATTCGAAAGGGCATGGCCGCAACCCCCATCCCTTCCCCGCCGAGGTTCGCTACGCCGGGCTGCTGAACGATGCTGAGACGGCGCTGGCACAGGCGCAGGCTTTCCTCGGCGGGGGCCGAAGCCAGGTGGCCATCCTGGGCCATTCGATGGGCAGCGGAGTGGCACTCGATTTCGGCAAGCAACACCCGGAGACCGCAGCGACAATCGCGGTCTCGCCGGTATGGCGGGAAGTTAGCCCGAAGAATCCCCCGAATCTGCTCCTGCTCGCCGGAGCGCGGGAGCCTCGCTTTATTGGGACTGCGGGGGCCCTCCTGGCCGACGCGGGTGGGGAAGGCGGCAGCCCCCAAGAGGGGACAGCCCGCTCCCTGCGGGTCATCCCGGGGGTGGAACATATCGCCATCCTGTTCAGCCCTCGGGCTCACGCGGAGGCGCGTGCGTGGCTGGACGGGGTCTTCGGGCGGCAACCTAGCGCACTCGATTTTCACGACCGGCGGCCCATGTGGTTCGGGCTGGGGATCGTAGGCGCGCTGCTCATCGGGTGGGGCCTGTTGCCTGGGGAAGCGGGGTTCGTCGCCCCGAAGTCACGAATCCCTGGAGGGGTAGCGTGGCTGGCGCCTGGCGTGGGGGCGGTGGCGGCCACGGGCCTGATGAGCTTGGCGCAAGTGGCAGGGGTGGAGTGGAGCCGGACCCTCGGGCTCTTGGTCGGGGGCTTTCAGATGGCCTGGTTTGGGCTGGCGGGCTTGCTCAGTTTAGCGCTGCTGGGGTTCCGCCTGCCAGCGGCTCGGGCGAGGGGGCTGGCTTTGGGTTTGGCCGGGGCTGGCGTGCTCTGGCTCGGAGTTGGCGTCACTGCCGATCACATCTGGGCGCCTTCCTGGCCCATCCTGGGCCGAGCCCTCCGCTTTGGCGCGGGGGCGGCCCTGTGCTTTCCCTGGTTCTTGGCCGTGGGCATGACGTTGCGGCGCCGACCAGGCGCCTATCGGATCCTCGGATGGCTCTACCACACGGGTGTGCTTGTGGCCTGCACCCTGCTCTCCATCCGTCTCATTCCGGGACTAGGTGTGCTGGCGCTGGCGCTCCCCATGATGCCTCTCATGATCGCGTTGCTCGAGCTGGCATCGGCACGCTGGGGGGACCCCTGGAGCTATGCCGTGGCCGGATCCCTGTTCATTGCCTGGGCGCTGTCGGCAACCTTCCCGATCGTATGAC
>CAZBLT010000008.1:0-81021 GCA_964492745.1 uncultured Anaerolineaceae bacterium | reverse complement strand
CAGGTCGCCCATTTCACCGCCTTTCTGACCTGATGGTAGTGCCTTTTTCGAAAATATAGCAGCCCCCAGAAGGAGAATGCGAATGCCGTGCCTCTTGGCCCAGGGCGATTGATAGACCTACCGCCACTATGCTACTTTCAGTTCATCTCACTCCACCACTGCGGATGCGCGGAAACCATCGGAGCAAGTGGCTCCATACTCTGCTCTGGGAAGGTGTCTCTGAAGGGTCTCAACCAAGGACGTCGAATAAGCTATCGAAGCTGGACCATGAGCAAGACAGTCATGGCGACGAGAAAGTTGCTTGCTTAAGTCGCTCTTTCTAGGTTTTTCTTGGAAACGAGCATGCCCTCATCCTGAAAGCCACCGACATAGACGCACGCCGGTCATCCCTCTCGAGATGCGTGACTGGGTGTGTCCAGCCGAGGTAATGTCAGAAAGAGCACCCGAGGGTCATTGTGTGAACCAGCCAGTGGCTTAGCTTGAGGCGGCGTCAGTCTGAGGAGCTCTCGGGGACTGAGCATTCCTTCCTTCATTCATTCCCCCGGACATTGCCGGGGGCTTCATAACGGGGCCATTTAATGATCTGAGGTCCTCATACCCCAGGCCGATTGGGAAATGTCCCGACGGAAATTGGCTGTTGGCCCATCGGGAGGTGAGATGCCCCCCGCTCGCTCATCCTGCGAGCCCTTCGCATACTGCAGGAGCGAAATCCCGATGACCAGATCCTGGTCTTGATCCGCTTGGCCAAAGCCAACGGCCTCGGTGATCTCGAGCAGGTGGAAAGCCTACTCACCCATGTCCAAGCCAACCGGCCGGGCTTCTACGGCGCTGACCGATTACGCAAGAAGCTTTCCGCCAAAGCCCGCTTGCTCTGCATGTACGGCTCAGGAGCTGTGGAGAAGCACATTGATCTGGTTATCTGTCGGCGCTTGCCTGGACGGGAGGAATGCAGTCAACTCGGAAGATTCGATGACAACTGTTGGCTGAAGCGCTGAAGGCAGGATTCGGCGCAGGGGATCTATCCTTCTAAGCGGAGGATATCCGTGAGCATGTTGAGCACGAAATGCAATTGTTCGCGCGAGCCTTTGGGGGTTGCCAAGGAGTGACTGATCGGCGTGCTGTCTTCCACCAGGTGCAAAGAACCCTGGGCGAATAGCGAGCGCGGCTCTATCGCAGGTACGGCCGCCAGGCGATCGGCAAGCTGCTGGAGGGCGGAATACCCCCCTGATTTCCAGCCCGCCTTGTCGCGGGAAACAGCGAGTGCTTGGGGGGCAGCCCCGATAGGAGCCATATCCTTAGCCCTTATAGGATGATTTCCCACCCCCTGCTTATCGCGTGGGCCGACAGGCGCTTGTCGGGGTAAACCGCGACAGGATGCCCCACTTTCTCCAGCAAGGGCAGATCTGTATAGCTGTCTGCGTAGGCGTAGCTCTCAGGCCAATAGATTTCGCCCGTTCCGTTCAGATAGTTCTCCAGCCTCGCCACTTTCCCCGCCCCCTGACAAACGGGCAGTTCACTGGCGCCTGTATAACGCCCATCCCGGATCGCGAGTGGTGTCCCAACTGTCTCCTGTACCCCAAGGCGGAGACCAATTATCTCCAGCAAGGGGGTGAATGATCCAGATATCAGGATAACGCGATGCCCAGATGATTGGTGCTCGCGCAGCCGGGCCAGAATCTCCGGCCGCACCCGAGGCATGACATACTGCTCTGTGATCCAGGAGAAGGCCTCCTCAGCCTCACGGATTGTCCAACCTCGCACCGTCCACCCCAGATTGCGCGTCCATAGCTCTCGCAGCGTTGCTTCAGAAAACCGGGCCGCTTTCAAGAGCCACCAGATAGGCATGTGGATCGCCATATAGGCGAATAACGGCAGACGATTTACCTTGTGGCTCCTGTTATGTTGGATGATGCCGAGCGTGATATGGCCCGTATAAAGCGTGCCATCAAGGTCAAAAAGAGCGGCAATTCTATGAGGAACATCCCTTGCCATGCTTCGCCTCTTCCGCTGAATTGGGCAGTCCGCTTCTTATGATCCACATCAATGATTGATGCCGGAGGCCTGGGTTGTTTCGTCCCTATCAACCTTTATATGCCGCCGTCCCCTGCTCCGCTACGAGTTCATTCCGGGCCTGCAAGGGTGCCCTTACGGTCTATCCAGCGTGAACATTCTCTCACCGAAAGCGCTCAAGCACCTATTCCTGGATAATCCGCAACAGCGCCTTATGCTGATAAGCTCATTCATCCGGTGGCAAGATCGAGATCACGCGATCAGCCCTAGCTGCCGCCCAACGTTCTCAATGATATTCAGCGCCCGGTCGATCTGCTCATCTGTGTGGGTTGCCATACAGCTGGTCCGAAGAAGAGATCTACCCTCAGGTACGCCCGGCGGCACAAATGCATTGGTATAGACCCCCGCGTCGAATAGCGCCTTCCACGCGATGAGTGTCGGCTCCATGCCGCCAATGATAATGGGAATAATCGGCGATACGCTGTCGCCGGTATCCAACCCCAGCCCTTTGAGACCATCTCTCATGCGCCCGGCCACTTCCCACAGGCGATCCACACGCTCGGGCTCTTTCTCAATGATATCGAGCGCGGCAAGGGCCGCGGCGATGTTCGAGGCCGGCATGGCCGCGCTGAAGATGAAAGCGCGCGCCTGGTGCTTGATATAGTGAATGATCTCCTCGTCTCCGGCGATGAAGCCTCCCAGGGAGGCGAAAGATTTGCTGAACGTCCCCATGATAAGGTCTACGTCATCCGTCACTCCGAAGTGAGTGGCCGTCCCCCGGCCCCGCGCCATCACGCCCAATCCGTGTGCGTCATCGACCATCAATCTGGCGCCATACTGTCGGCAGAGCGGGATCATCTCAGGCAATGGAGCAAGATCGCCGCCCACACTGTAGAGCCCATCGACCGCGACCAACGCGCCGGTTTCTTCGCCAAGGCTCTTCAGGACCCTATCAAAATGCCCTACATTATTATGGCCAAATCGACGCAATTCTCCCCGGCCAAGCATCGCCCCGTCGATAATGCTGGCATGGTCCTCTTTGTCCGTCACAATCACATCACCCTTCCCCACCAAACATGAGATCACGCCCAGGTTCACCTGATAGCCTGTACTGAAGACCAGCGCTGTCTCTTTGCCCACAAAACGCGCCAGGCGGTTTTCGAGCTCCAAGTGAATCTCCAGGGTTCCATTCTGCAGTCGCGAACCGGTGCAACTCGTCCCGAATCGCTTCGTCGCTTCGATCGCGGCTTCGCGCACTCGAGGCTCCGTTGTGAGGCCGAGGTAGTTGTTGGAGCCCAGCATAAGCACTTTTCTGCCATCGAATACGGCCTCCGTTCCCTCGCTGTTCTGTATTGGCTTGAAGTACGGGTAGTATCCAGAAGCTTGCGCGATGCGGGCGAGTTGATACTCTTGGCACTTTCGAAAAATGTCCATCCTTTTTCATCCTTTCATTTCTCTTCCCATTGCATGAGCCCTTCGCCGGTGTTCGATCGAAGCGGATCGCCAGGATCCTGATCAGCTTTTCCTTTGGCGTTGACGGATGGACTTTTGCCGCCATCTGCTTAGCCACTCGAGTTGGGCAGGCATGATATCCAGGTAGGAACGCCTTAATAAGGAAGCATCGCCCTTTAAGCCCAGTTGCTCGCCTAGCCTGCTGCATCTGCCCCTGATGCCGGCGCGATCCAATCCAAATGCCGGCATGGCAAGAGCACGATTGCGAATTATTGTCTCAGCGATCTGCGATGCTTCCTGTGCGTACAATTCAAGCGCATCGGTTGGACTGGTCTTTTCCAACTTTATGGGGTGAATCAGCCCTTGCAGGGGAACATGACGTATGCGTTTCCCTTCCTTGCAGTAGTGCAGATTGATCAGTGTCTCCACACCAAAGCGGGACTCACGAATCGCATCAAGGAGAGGCAGAATGTCTGTGCGGAACAGAGCGCGCTCTCCGGACAGCGGGCGGAGGGGATTTATCCTCCAAGCCCAACCCTCTCCGCGGACCGGGTAGCCGATCACCATGTCGGCCTCGCCGTTGTGTATGGGATGCAGAACTTGCTCAATGAAATGGGAGGTCAGATTGAGCAGATCGCCGTCCACAAAGAGCAGGAGCTCTCCCCTGGCAATCGAGATCCCTTCCGCCATGGCATACCCTTTGCCTTTGTTCTCAGATAGGCGAATTGGCAGCACATCATCTCGGCCCTCGAAGGAGCGCAGGATTCCGGGGGTCCCGTCTGAAGATCCATCGTCCACAACGACGATTTTATCTATCTGAGGCGAATCGATGAGCGCATAGAGAACGCCGGCCAGCGTCTTCTCCTCATTGTACGCACACACAATGGCGGTACAGGTGCGATGATTCATAGACTTCAAACCTCCTTTCCTCTTTCCGCTGCGAGCGAAAGAAGCTTTGATGCCCAACTCCTGAAAAGCAGACGCCTATTCATGGACAGGTTTCGATCCTCAAAACGACACACCGCTGAGTGATTACTCACTTGACAGGCGCGTGGCATCCAAGCCTTCCTACTTCCCTCTGCGCAGAATGGACAGGATGAGCCACAAACTGAAGCTTATCGTGAGGGCAATCCCCAATCCGACAAGCGCCTGGGCCAGGGCGCTACTCGCAACCAAGGGAAGGAGCATAGCCAGGCCGATGATGAGCGCCGCTATGAGCACGCTCAAGGAAAGCTGGGTGAACAGATGGCTCAGGCGACTCATCGTCTGCTCACTCGCGTCGACCTTCAGAAGGAGCGGGATTTCGCCTTGCTCCAACTCGCGAATCAGCGATGTGCCCAAGCGCGGCGTTTGACTCAGGAAGTATCCCCAGGCATCCAAATCTCCAAGCAGCTCAGGCCCCCAGACTCCGGGCTTCAGCATTCCGCGCATCAGCTTTTGTACGAAGGGCTCGGAAACGGCGAACATATCGAAGGTGGGATCCAGGCGCAGGCCGACCCCTTCCAGCATCGCCAGCGTCTTGCCCAGCAGCCAAAGGTCTCTAGGCAGGCGCAGGTTGTGCCGGAAGGCGATAGGCATGATCTCCTCAACGACCTCCCGAGCGCGGATCTCCTTGAGGGGGAGGCCGCGGTATTTGGTCAGCAGGCGGCCGATATCCCGCGCCAGCGAGCTGCGGTCCACCTTTCCTGCCGTGGCCCCCATCCGAATGAGCTGTTCAGCGATCTGCTCCGCCTCCAGGCGAATGGAGGCGATGTAGAGACGGACCAAGTTCAGACGATCCTGCCGGCCGAGGTGACCCACCATGCCAAAATCCATGGCACCGATCACCTCACCCGGCATCACGACGAAATTGCCGGGGTGAGGATCCGCATGGAAAAACCCGTCCTCCAGCACTCCCTTGATGATGATCCGCGCGCTGCGCAATGCCACACGATGGCGGTCGTACCCGGCGGCGTCGAGGGCGGCGATATCGTCGATCTTGATGCCGTGGATGCGTTCCAGAACAAGAACCCGGCGGGTCGTGTATTCCCAGAATACCCGGGGGATATACAGCGCTTCCTCCCCGGCGAAGTTAGCTCGGAAGCGATCAGCGTTGCGGCCTTCGCGCCGATAGTCGAGCTCATTGCGCAGGGTAAATGCGAAGTCGTCGACGATCCCAACCGGGTCATAGACGCGACCCGCGGGCGTGTGTTGGGCAGCGGAGGCCAGCGCCGCCAGGATCTCCAGATCCGTCTCGATAAGACTTGTGATCTCGGGGCGTTGAACCTTGACAATAACGTTTTCTCCATCGGGCAGCTGTGCGGCATAGACCTGGGCCAGCGAGGCGGCTGCAATCGGCGTCGGATCCAGCTCCGCAAACACCTGCACGACCTCCCGGCCCAGTTCCCGCTCAAGCAGCGCCTGCACTGCATCCCATGCGGTCGGCGGTACAGCATCCTGCAACTTGCTTAGCTCGGCGATATACGCTGGCGGCAGCAGGTCGGGCCGCGTCGATAGGATCTGTCCCAGCTTGACAAACGTTGGGCCAAGCTCCTCAAGTGCTAGCCGCAGATGCAAAGCCATGCCTTCGCGGATGGGCATTTCTGTTCGTCGACGACGGGGGAGGGATAGGAGCGGTCTTCGGATTCCCAGGTAGTCCAAGGCGAATCCAAAGCCGTGCTTGAGAAACACGCCGAGAACTTGGCGATATCGCCGTAGGTGACGGATTGTGCGCAAAGGCGATACCATGCTCGTCTATGGAGTTCCGGGGCCAGCCGGCCAGGCTGTGTGAGCGCGAGTTATCGGCGCGGCATTCTTCGTTGATGGGGTCATCCACCCTCGCAGGATGCCCCGAATCTCCGGCAGCATTTCTTCCGCGGCACGCTCGCCAGCCGTGATCAGCTCGCGCGCGCGGCTGTAGCCTATCAGCAGATTAACCCCCGCCGGGATCTGCGGACGGATAAGCACATCGGGCGGGTGTTGCTCTAGTATGTGTGCTTCAATCCGAGATATCATGATCCGTGCAGCTTTATCGAGCATTAGAAGGGTCTGGGAAATGCCTTGGGGAAGCCAGCGGTAGTCTCCAATCCATCCTGCGGCTCGTCCGTTTGGATCGGGCCCGACGCTGACGGCGATGACCAACTCTGCACCCAACTCCCTCGCGGCGTTCACAGGAAGATTGTTGAGCACTCCTCCGTCCACCAGAGACTGGCCATTAATTTCCACGGGAGCGAATAGGCCAGGGACTGCGGTCGTAGCCCGCAGAGCCAATACCACAGACCCCTCACGCAAGGCAACCTCCCGCCCCGTATTCAAGTCAACCGCCATCAACGCAAGCGGCCTCTCAAGATCCGCGAAAGTCCGCTTTCCAATACGAGACTCAAAGAACTCCAGCAACCGCTGTCCGCGGAGCAGGCCGGCGTCCGGCAGCCCCGGGTCAGCCAGGCGCAGCAAGCGACGTAGCCGTGTGATGCCGAGTGCTTCACGCTCCAACTCCTGCGAACGCATGCCTGCGGCATAGGCTGCGGCGATGACGCCGCCCATGCTTGTACCAGCAAGCCGGTCCACAGGGATGCCCTCACGTTCGAGCACCTTGAGCACACCGATATGCGCTAGACCCCGCGCGCCGCCACCGCTGAGGGCCAGCCCAACACAGGGTTTAGGTCTGTTACGGAAATCTGAGTTCTGCGCATTGCTCACGGTACACCTCGATTGCTTGAAGGATGTCATCCGCCTGGAAGTCGGGCCAGAGCACAGGCGTGTTCCAAAACACGGCGCCAACTGCCTGCCAGATCAGAAAGTTGCTCAATCGCTGCTCTCCTCCAGAGCGAATGATGAGATCGACTTCGAATAGCTCTGGGGCGTAGAGGTAACGTGCCAAAGTGGATTCGCCTATATGCGTGGCGTCCAACCCCACCCTTTCACGAAAGACCAGAAGAGCTTTGATCGCATCCAGGATCTCGGCACGGCCCCCGTAGTTAAGCGCGAGAAAGAGGGTCATATGATTGTTATCCCTGGTCTCCCACATCGCATGATCCAATGCCGAAAGCAGCGTAGCGGGCAATCCTTCCCGCCGCCCCAGATGTCGCAGGCGAACACCGTTCCGCTGGAGCGTGGGCAACTCGCGGCGGGCGAAATCCTCGGCCAAGCGCATCAGGAAGCTGACCTCGCTAGAGGGGCGCTCCCAGTTCTCCGTCGAGAAGGTGAAAAGCGTCAAGGAGGCGACTCCTAACCGAGCGCATGTCTCGACCGCCCTCCGGGCAGCTTGAACGCCTGCACGATGTCCTTCAAAGCGAGGGAGGCCGCGCGCCTGAGCCCAGCGCCCGTTTCCATCCATGATGATCCCGATGTTACGGGGGATTGTCTCTCCCACCGAGGCTTTTGCCATGATCTTATGTCCTCTAGCTGGAGTGCATCCAGCGGCCCGCGACGATAAGGACCGCGACACCCAATAGCCAATGCGCCAGCACGACCAATAGCTGTGGCCTTCCCGAGACAGTCAGCATTGTGATCCCCCGAAGGATAACCAGCGACCCAAGAGCAGCCATCCCGGTCAAAGAACAGGCTGATTGCCACGGTAGTCGTCTGCCATTGCTGATCCATCTTACGAGCCCCTCACGCTCAACCCACAGGGACGCCGCGAATAGTGCAAGTCCCAAGAAAAACCAAAGAAACAAGTTAGCTGTTAGCGGGCTCATACTCATTTCACCCTGTGGTTACCTTACTCTTTGGCCTACCCGCGCCTGGGTGGAGTCTCCCACCGTGGCCACTCTTCCCGAGGCATATCGGCTTCTAGGATGAGAGCGATCTGTCTTGCCTCTCACCCTCAGATTGCAGGCGCAGATAGCGTTGCTTCCAAATCGGATCACTCAGCGCCCGATAGCGCTCGTCGTAGTCTGCCATGCCCTGAGCGTAGCTCTCATCAAGCAGCGCTTCGCGAGCATTGTGATCGGTCGGCTCCGGCTCAAACTGGGCTAGCAGGCGTCGGAATTCCCTATGATGATCCCGTATAGGGCATGGCATCAACCAGTTCCCGTGCTTCCCGTTATCATGCCGGTATCGTTCCTGCCAGGCACGCAAACCATCGAAGAAGGGCTCGCCCCAGATGTCATTCAGTGTGCCGCCGCGCGCGTAGATCTCTTTCACATTAACCGGCGAGTAGGGGACAAAGACGCACGGGGAAACTGCGCCGTTCCAATCGATGTACATATATCCGCCGCTGCTTCTCCCGGCGGAGATGCATCCATCAGAAAGCGTGCCGTGATTCCAGAAATCAGCCAGGAAGATTCTGCGCTCGCGGATGATTTGCCAGGAGCGCCGCCACATCCACAGTCGCTGCTCAGGTGTAGGCATCAGGTCGAGGGTGAAGCGCCGACCAATGGGCATGTAGTGGAAGATCCAGCCGTATAACGCGCCCTGCTCCTCAAAGAAGAAGTCGATGAAATCGTCTGAAAGGATCTCCTCGGCGTTCTCCCGTGTGGCGGTAAGCGAAACGCCAAAGGGAGCGCCTGCGGCGCGCAGCCGCCCCATGGCGGCCACTACTTTGTCGAATACGCCCGCGCCGCGGCGCGCGTCAGTGCGCTCCCGCCAACCCTCAACTGAGAGCGCAGGTGTCAGGTTGCCGATCTCCGCCATCCGGGCAGCCACACGATCGTCAATCAGCGTGCCGTTCGTATACATCAAGAAAAAGACATCATGGTGCTTCTCGGCAGCATCTAGGATGCCCTTTCCCTCGGAGCGGTAGGCCAGGGGTTCTCCTCCGCTGATCACGATAAAGGGGACACCCCACAACGCTTCGGCCTCTTCGAGAACGCGGTCAAATGTGAGCCAATCCAGCTTCTCCGAGTTGGGACCTGCGTCTGCGTAGCAGCCAATGCATTGCAGATTGCAGGCTTTGCCAGGGCTGATCGTTAGAAAACCGGGCGGGTATGTCCCCCTTGTAGTCCGGAAACGCTCCGCGGCGCGCCTATCCACGCCCTCGAAGAGAATCCTCTGAACCAGGATGCGAAACGCGGCTCGCCGAACAGCCGGAGCGGGGTCGTAGGCCAATAGCCTCTCTGCGGTGTGGAGAATGGCCTGCCCCATGCAAGCACGATCCTCCAGCACGCCGGGCGGATAATGTTCCTTGCTATGCGGTCTCTTTTGCGCCAGATGGATGTAGGCTTCTCCAGCTCGGACCGCCGCACTCCGCAAAGGCGCGATCTGGGCAAATATCGGCCATGCATGCACCAGGGCCTCTTCAGCAAAACGTCCCCTGTCCATGTGTTCCCTTCATGTGCGTCCGCTTCAAGGGTGGTGGAATATCCGTTGTCCTTGAATACTATCCGCTGTATTCCTTGTTTCATTTCGTCCCACGGGCTTTCCGCCTCTCGAAATGGCTCGCGCGATTTACTCACAACGCCCGGCGTCACCTGAAAGGTCCAATCAGCCCTCTCGTTTGCATCTCTTTCCGGCAGGGTCCTATATGACCAGCATCAGCTAGGCGCGAGAGAGACCATCGACCGACGAATTGAGCCGCCTCCCGGAAATTGTGCACATGCCGCTGGCAAGCGGCTCGGGTTCCGATTCCAGGATGGCTCGCTGCTTCTCGCTGCTTTCTATTGAAGGCGCGCCTGGCCATGGACGGCGCAAGGTCCGGTCACTCACCACTCGATAGACAGCCTCGTATCGAGATGCCATGCACAGAGGGCTGTGTCGCTCAACCTGCTCTCCGGCATCCCCGCTCATTCGCTCTCGCAAACTGAAATCTGTAAGGATGCGGTCCATTATTTGTATGCGCTCGTTCATGGAAACCGCGAGCTTCCACCGTAATAGGGCCACCCACATTCGACGAATTCGTATCATAGGTGCGCGGCCAGAGCGCTGGCGAATATGCCCCACACAAAAATGACCGCATGGCGAGAAGAAGAGCGAAGCAACGAGTCGCACGCCGGGTTCTTTCGTCTCTATCAGCTTTCTTGACTCAGCTCTTTGATCAACGCGTCGAGCTTCCTGCTGAGCGACGCGACGTCGCTGCGTCTGGCAAGGTCGAGCTCTTTCAGAACGCCCTTCGTTTCGTCGCGAATCAGCTTGCGCAAGGCCTTTCGCTCCTCCTCTCCCCTTCTCATCAACCGGTCAACCAGTTCATGGGCTTCCTCGCGGCGCGCTTCGCCACGGCCGACGATCTCCTCTACCAAGGCCTCGGCCTTTTCGCGCGTCAGGGACAATGCCCCGAGGCTCATCAGCAGCCCTGTTTCAAACCACTTGCGCATGAGTACACCTCCTTATCGGGCACTTCATAGCCCGATGATCTCAGAGATATCGCAGGGAACATTCGCCGGCTTGAAGACGGCCTTTTCCCATTGCACTCCATATGCCTATCCCTATGTTCCGTCCCCTGTGCGCGGCGCATCCGCCATCGGCTATATCCCCAATGCAACCAGAGGTCCAGGATCACACTGAGCCAAGAGGTGCCCTCCAACGCAATCATAGGGAACACACCTAGGCCTCATCGATGCACAGCGTCAACCCGAGGGTTCCCGGGCCGGTATGATTGGCGATAACTGGGCTAAGGTCGGTGACATAGAGTTCAAGGCAATCGAAGAGCCTTTCCACTGTAGATGCCAACGCGTCCGCCTCATCAGGCGCACCTGCATGGATGACAGCTGCCCGTACCTGGTGTTCGCTCGCATGCTCAGCCGCCAGATCGAGCATGCGGCTGACAGCCTTCTTCTTGGTGCGCACCTGTTCCAGCGCGTCGACCCGACCCTCGTTCAGGTGCAAGATAGGCTTGATGCTGAGCGCCGTGCCCAGCCACCGTGACGCGCCGCCGATCCTGCCGCCCCTGTGCAGGTACTCGAGGGTGTCGACGACAAACATTACCTTGGCGCTTGAAGCAGCCGTCCTGGCTGCTCGTTCAACTTCATCAAGCGATAATCCCGCGGCTGCCGCGCGAGCAGCGCCCAAGGCCGCGAACCCCAATCCCATCGTCGTGGAACGGCTGTCCACAACGCTTACCGGAACGCGGTCGAACTCAGACGCGGCGGCCTTCGCTGAATCGACCGTGCCACTCAATTCAGAGGAGATGAGGGGAACGACAATCCCATCACATGATTTGGATAATTGGTCAAAGATGCGAAGAAAGTCCTCGGGGTTAGGTTGCGTGGTCGTTGGTAGGGTTGGGTCTTCACTCAAGCGCCGGTGGAATTCATCTGGCGTGATATCCACTCCGTCGAGCAACCACTCGCTTCCCCACACAAGCACAAGTGGGATCACCTTGATGTCATATTCCTCAATAAGACTGGGCGGCAGATAGGCCGAGCTGTCGGTGAGTATCGCAACATTCGTCATTCCGCTCCTCCTGTGAATAAAACGAAAATATTCGGCAAAAAAAGCTATATCCCGACGATCTCCAGAACCTCCCGTGCAAACTCGGCCAAACGGCGGCGATTCTCGGCGTTGAGCTCCAAAAGCAACTTCTGGAACTTCCTCGCCTGTGCAAGAAATACATTCGCCATTCTGCGATTGATGCGCTCCACTAACGAAAGGCCTGCGCTCAGCCCTCCCAGAGCACTCAATCCGATTTCTCCTGGAAGACCGATTTCGTGCAGGAGACTTGCAACGCCCTGTGCCTCGACCTCCTCTTTCAAAGAGTACAGTCCAAGAATAACTGCCGCGATCATCTCAGTCACATAGACGACCGGAGAGCGCCGCTCGGGAAGTCGCGCAAGCAACTCCTCAAGCAACGCTTCGTACCCAATCGCCCTACCTGTACGCAATTTCTCGAGGACTCGGGCTTTGGCTTGCTCCCATTCCTTCTCGTCCCACTCACCCCCAGCCAGATCGGCGATAGCCTTGGCAGCGAGGGGCGTAGGTCGAAAGACCACGGAGGAGCGCCCGGGGCCGCTGACTCCCTCAGGACGATAGTATTCGGCCTGGGCTAACCCCCGATCCTCCAGCAGACGCAGCATTTCGTAGGCAGTCACCCTCCCCACACTCAAGTGCTCGGCAATCGTGGAATAGTGAATCGGTTCGCTCTCCTCGCTGTAGAGATCAAGAAGCTTCTCTAGGAATTCTTGCTGGCGCCGGGTGAGTGATTTCACAGGGATCCCACCTTGCCGAAAAAACCGAAAATATATTAGCACGTCCCTTACATTCTTGTCAACGGGATGTACAGCCAGGGCAATCGCGTTTTCATAAAAGGATCACTTTGAGCAGGTAATCCGAATCCATAGCGCCTCTTTGACGTTTCTTTCTCTCCGATCTTGCGGGTGGCTTTCACCACGGCGATGCTGCCAAGCTTCTCCCATTCACCGTCCGGGCATGATCAAAGGGAGAGCCCTTGAATCCATCTTCACGGTCCACCTTGAATAGATGGCGAATATCCTCATACAATCTCCCCTGATTTCGTTTCATAGCCAGCGCGTAATCGGCTTTTTGCCCCAAGATGGCCTTGGCACCCATCTTGCAAGCCCCCACGTTGGGGAGCAACAGGCCTCGAGATAGGGAGGGATTCCCATTGGGGCCCTGTCCCGGATGTATGATGATGGGAACATGAGCCAGACGTCAGGACGGATTGGAGAGTCCATGCGGGGAGCAGGGTGTCGGCAGTGGATGTTGGTTGTGGCTGCAGCCGCCCTTCTCGGCGCCTGCGCGCCGTCGATCATGGAAGCCGCGCCAGGAACACCCGCACAGGCTATGGCCAGCCCGACCCTCGCCCAGCCCTCTCCTACCTTGGAAGCACCGGGGAAGCAGACCGAGGGCGGAACCCGGCGCGAGGCCATCATGCCGGCCGCGCCACGCCCCGTGATCTTGCCCACGCCTGAACCGACGCCTGATCTGGATTGGCGGCCCCCGCCCTACCCTGCTCCCTGGGCGATTCAACCCTACGACCATTTCTACTTCGGCCGTCCTATTCCTTCGGGTGAGGTAAATTGGCCCAACCCGCGCTACCGCTATGGGAGCACGCTGTTAGGGACCGAAAAGATCCATACAGGGGTGGATATGGGGGCCTCGCGCGGCGCGCCTGTCATTGCTGCCGGCGAGGGGGAAGTGGTTTGGGTGGGGTACGGGTTGTATCGTGGTTGGGAGGACTTCACCGATCCCTATGGCTTGGCAATCGCCATCCGGCATGATTTCGGCTATCAGGGGCAGGAGCTGTATACGGTCTACGCGCATCTGGCCTCCGCCATTGTCTGGCCCGGCCAGCGCGTGAAGAAAGGCGAAGTGATCGGCGAGGTCGGAGAGACCGGCCATGCCAGTGGGTCTCACCTGCACTTTGAGGTCCGGCTCGGAGGCAACCGCTACTTCGATACCCGCAACCCGGAGTTGTGGATGGTTCCGCCGGAGGGCTGGGGTGTTCTGGCGGGGCGGGTGGAGAATACCTTCGGACGTCCGCTACAGGAGTATCTCATCCAAATTCGTTCGCTGGAGACCGGCAAGCGCTGGGATGTTTGGACCTACGCCCGCGAGGACACCATCCATCCGGACGATCATTACCATGAAAATTTCGTCATCAGCGATCTTCCATCCGGCCCGTATGAGATCCAAATCAACTTTGCCGGCCGCGCCTATACGGCCCAATTCTGGCTCAAGCCCGGGATCGTCAACTTCCTCGAGTTCCATGGGCGTGATGGCTTCGATGTGGAGCCGGCCGCCGAGCCGCGGAATCTGAGCCAGCCCCCGCACGGGACCTCCCCTTCGAACTAGCCAAGTTTCGACCGCAAGTTCGCGGGATTGCAGATTTCCCGCCAAGAAGAGACTCCTCGCCACATAGGGGGCAACTATGTGTCTTGGGGAGTAATCGCCGCCCAAAGCATGACAACTGTCATATGAATAATCCTAGGAATTTGGATTAATATTAGGACACCCTAACTTTAGCGATCTATACAAATCGAAAGGACAGGCCGATGGAAGTCCAGCGCGGGCTTCAGGCTGAGAACACGGAGATGTATCTCAAGGCGATCCGCGAGCTGGCGGTAGGGCGACAGTTCGTGCCGGTGACGGGCCTGGCTCAATCGCTGGGGATCTCTACCGTTTCCGCGAGCGAGAAAGTGGGCCGCCTACAGGACATGGGGATGCTCATTCATCGGCCCTACAAGGGTGTGCGGCTCACGGAAATCGGCAAACAGAGGGTCAACCTGGTCGTGCGGCGCCACCGGTTATGGGAACGTTTCCTGGTGGACGAACTAGGTGTGCCATGGTCTCAAGCGCATGACCTTGCCTGCCAATTGGAACACATCTCTGCCTCGATCTTGACAGAGCATCTTGCCCGGCGGCTAGGCCAGCCGGAGCGGTGTCCGCATGGCAATCCGATTCCCTCCGAGGCGGGCGTTACCGCGAAATCTGAAGATGTCGACTTGGCCTCGCTACCAGCCGGATCCAGGGCCGTGGTGCGGCGAATCTACCCAGAGAGCGCGGAAGTCCTTGCGGAGATCGAGGCGATCGGGCTCATGCCAGGCCAGGCGTTCATTCTGACCGACCCGGGCCAGCAAGGCGGGATGCAGACGTTGCGAATCGGCGGGGAGCGGCGGCATCTGCACCACAGCACGGCGAGTCACGTCAGGGTGTGCTTGACCGAGGAGTCTGCATGAACGGGGCCAAGGAATTTCTCCTTAGCGCGGCCGCCGAAGGCGACGTGGTGATCTTGCGAGGCTTCGAGAGCAGCGGCCGACGGGCCCATCGTCTGGCCGAGCTGGGCCTGACACCAGGCATACCTATCCGCGTCTTGCGAGCCGCCCCGGGTCAACCCATTCTGATTCAGGTGCGGGGCACGCGTCTGGCTGTAGATCGTGAGACCGCAGCCTGCATGCGGGTTCGAATGCATCGTCCCTGCCCTCGCAGGAGGCATCGACGGCGGACCGGGTGGGGCCGCAGAGGGGGAAGGCCCTGGAGCACGGGCCTGAGGGGCCTTGGCCGGGGCTGGTGGAAATCGGGCAGGCATCGCCCACCGGATGAGGAGGGGCATGGCGGAAACTCGTAAGCTGACCTTGGCTTTGGCGGGTAACCCCAACGCAGGGAAATCGACACTCTTCAACGCGCTGACTGGCTCCCACCAGCATGTAGGAAATTGGCCTGGAAAGACGGTCGAGTCGAAACGCGGACACCTGCGTTGCGATGGTTGGGAAATGGATGTCGTTGACCTTCCCGGGACCTATAGTCTCACGGCCTACTCAGAAGAGGAGCTCATCGCGCGCGACTATCTCCGGTCGGGGGATCCCGATCTGGTCGTGGTGGTCGTGGACGCTTCAAACTTGGAACGCAATTTGTACCTCGTGGCTCAGATCCTGGAGATGGGATTGCCTACGATCGTGGCGCTGAACATGAGTGATGTGGCCCACTCTCTGGGCCTTCGCATTGATCGCGACATGCTCTCGGCGCAGCTCGGGGGCATCCCTATCATAGGGATGACCGCCACGCGCCGGGAAGGCCTGGAGGATCTGAAAGCGGCCATTCTCGAGGTGGCGGAATCCCTTGAGCGGGAGGACGATCATAGCAAACCCTTCGTCATTGACTATGGTCCTGAAATCGAAGAGGAAATTGCTGGCCTAGTGGCGCAAATCGCCGAGGATCCAGAGCTGTCGCGGAAATTTGAACCGCGCTGGCTGGCTCTGAAGCTTCTTGAAGGGGAACCTGATCTTCTCGCCAATCTGAAACGCGAGCCACATGCGCAAGAGTTGCTGCGCCGCCTCCAGGCGGCGCATGAGCGGCTCGATGCTCACTTTCCGGAGGGGACCTCTATTGCCGTCGCAGACCGCCGCTACACTTTCGTAAGCAAGGTCGTTAAGCCGACGCTTATTCGCCCGAGGGAAATGCCGGCGACGAAATCGGAGGGCATTGATCGTGTGCTCACCCACCCTCTTCTCGGCATCCCCATCTTTCTTATTATGATGTATCTGGTCTTTCAGTTGATTGTGGAAGTCTCGGCGCCGTATCTCGATTGGGTCGATAACCTCTTCGGAGGACCCATTGCGCGCTGGAGTCTGGCTGGGCTGCATGCTTTGGGCGCCCCAGATTGGCTCATGAGCATTGTTGTCAAGGGGGTGATCGCCGGCGCTGGCGGCGTGCTTGTCTTCGTCCCGGGACTGATTGTTCTCTTTGCGTTTATCGGGTTCTTGGAGGACAGCGGCTACCTGGCTCGAGCGGCCTTCGTGATGAATCGCCTGATGTCTTTCCTGGGATTGAGCGGGAAGAGTTTTGTGCCTCTCGTCCTTGGGTTTGGATGCGCCGTGCCGGCTATCTACGCCACCCGGATGCTCACGCGGCGACGTGATCGCATTCTCACCGCGTTGCTTGTGCCGCTCATGTCTTGCTCGGCGCGTTTGCCGGTGTATGTCGTTATTAGTATGGCGTTCTTCGGCGCGCGGGCCAACCTGGTCATTTGGTCGCTCTATGCCCTGGGGGTGGCAATGGCCGCGATCGTCGGACTTCTTTTTAGAGCCGTCCTGTTCCGAACGGAGGAGGCCCCGCATTTTGTCATGGAGTTGCCTCCCTATCGGTTGCCCACGCCTCAAGGTCTGTGGGTTCATGTTTCTCAGCGGGTTGGACGTTTCTTGCGCCAGGCCGGCACGGTGATCTTGGCGGCTTCCGTAGGCATCTGGTTTCTGCTCAATATGCCCTGGGGTGCACAGAGCCTGGAGAAAAGCTGGTTCGGAAGTGTGAGCAAGACGATCGCGCCGATCTTCCGGCCTGCGGGCTTTGGCCAGTGGGAGGCGGCAGGTTCACTAGTGACGGGTCTGATCGCCAAGGAGGTGGTCGTATCAACCATGTCTCAGATCTACCTCGGCGGCGGAGGCGAGATAGCCGTCCCCGATCACGTGGATATCGGCCATGACTTGGCGCAGATCGGATCGGGTTTCTTGACCGCTACGCTGGAGGCGGGAAAACGCCTTTTGGACGTATTGACGCCGGGTCTGTCTCTCTTCCCAAGCGGTGAACAGGCCGTGGCAAGTCCTGCGTTAGGAGAGGCCTTGGCGCGCGAATTCGCGCCTTTATCGGCCTTTGCCTTCCTTGTGTACGTTCTCCTCTATGTCCCTTGCGTGGCTACCCTGGCCGCATTTCGGAGCGAGTTTGGCGGCAAGTGGGCGCTCTTCTCGGCCGCCTATCAATTGGTCCTGGCGTGGGTCATGGCTGTCGGCGTATACCAGATCGGCCGCCTGCTCGGCTTGGGCTAGGATCTATTGCAATGCTGGGAGAAGCGCTGAAGCTGCTAGAAGAATCCAGGCATCCCATGGGCGTGGATGAGATCGCCGCGGCGCTCGGCAGGCCGCCCTCCGCCGTCGAAGGCATGCTGGAAACGCTGATGCGATTGGGTCGGATCGAACAGGTTCGGGCCGATCTCTGCCAGCGATGCCCGGCCAAGCAGGCTTGTGCGGAGGCGGATCACATCAGCCAGTATTACCAACTGAAGGCTGGGTGAGGGAGAAGGGATGACGGCGGAGAATCGGGGCGCGCTCAGGCTGTTCTCCTGGAATGTAAACGGCCTGCGGGCGGCCTACCGTAAGGGTTTCATGGATTGGCTCGCAGCTGAGCGGCCTGACATTCTCTGTCTGCAAGAAGTGCGGGCCCTGCCCGAGCAACTCCCCAAGGATCTTCAAGAGCCCCAGGGTTATCAAGCCCATTGGGCTCCCGCCGAGCGCAAGGGCTATAGCGGCGTGGCCTTGCTAACACGCCGGGAGCCATCGAAGGTGATCCTGGGCCTGGGAGATGAGATCTTCGATCGCGAAGGGCGCACGATTCAGGCTGATTATGGTGACTTTGTGCTCTTAACGGCTTACTTCCCCAACGGTTCACGGGACCACAGCCGGGTTCCCTTCAAGATGGCCTACAAGCGCGCTCTCCTGGAGCGGGCCGAGGGGTTGCGCTCGCAGGGACGCCCGGTCATTATCTGTGGCGATGTGAACACCGCGCATCGCGAGATCGATCTCGCCCGTCCGGCGCAAAACCAGAACACCACCGGGTTCCTGCCGCAGGAGAGAGCCTGGATCGATGAGGTGCTTGAACGCGGCTATTTGGATGCCTTTCGCGAGCTCAACCCCGACCGGGAGGGCGCCTATAGTTGGTGGGCCAATTGGGGTGGCGCCCGCGAGCGGAATATCGGCTGGCGCATCGACTACTTCTTCATCACCCCTGACATGCGCCCGCGGTTGCTCGAGGCTGGGATTCACGCAGACGTCATGGGCTCGGATCATTGCCCTGTGAGCCTGACCCTCGGCTAGACTCCCGGGCTTTTCCCCACGATTTGCCCAGTGCATCATATCGGTGGATTCGGGCGCAACACGCGCTGGGCCGCGCCAGCAGCGCACTGCCTGCGCGCCGGTATAATGCGGTGTGATGAGCGTCGAAGAGGTCCTCGAGCGGCTGCGCCTGGACGCGGGCTTCATGCAGAACGTCTCGGCCTGGGAGCGTATCCCGTCGCGGCCGGCCCGCTTTGGGGAAACCCCAGAGGGTCTTGACCCGCGTCTGTCGCTTGCCCTGGAACGGGCAGGAACCTTCCCGCTCTACACGCATCAGGCCGCGGCGGTCGAGGCCGCGCTGGCGGGCGAGAACGTCGTCGTGGTGACGGGGACCGCATCCGGCAAGACGCTCTGCTACAATCTTCCGGTCTTGCAGTCCATGCTGTCGGACTCCGAGGCGCGGGCGCTCTATCTCTTCCCCACCAAGGCGCTCTCCCAGGATCAGGCGGCCGGCTTGGCGGAGTTCCTGGACCTGCTGGAGGCCGCGGATGCTGTCCCAGTGCGGACATATGACGGGGATACGCCCGCCGCCCGCCGCGCAGCAGTCCGCGAGGAAGCCCGGCTGCTCATCACCAACCCCGATATGCTCCATATGGCCATCCTGCCCCATCATCCTCGCTGGGCACACCTGCTGGAGAACCTGCGCTGGGTGATAATCGACGAGCTCCATACCTACCGCGGCGTCTTCGGCTCTAACGTCGCCAATGTGCTGCGCAGGCTCCGCCGCCTGTGCCGCTTCTACGGCTCGGATCCTGGTTTCATCCTCACCTCGGCGACCATCGCCAACCCCAAAGAACTGGCCGAGAACCTGATCCAGGCATCAGTCCATCTGATCTCGCGAGATTTGGATGGTTCTCCCAGGGCGGAGAAGCATGTGCTGATCTACAACCCACCCGTGGTCGAGCCGAAGCTCGGCATTCGACGGGCGTACACGCTGGAGGCCACCCGCCTGGCAGAGCGATTCCTCGAGGCGGGGGTGCAGACGGTGGTCTTCGCGCGTGCCCGCATGACGACGGAGGTGCTGCTGGGATACTTGAGGGATGCGTTCCAGCAGGCTGGCGGGGATCCGGCGAAAATCCGCGGCTATCGGGGTGGCTACCTGCCGCTCGAGCGTCGCGAGATCGAGCGCGGCCTGCGCGGCGGAGACGTGCTGGGCGTGGTGGCGACCAACGCGCTCGAGTTGGGGGTGGACATCGGTCAGCTCGGGGCGGCCATCGTGGCTGGCTATCCCGGCACGATCGCCAGCCTTTGGCAACAGGCGGGGCGCGCGGGACGGCGCGCCGATGTATCGGTGGCTGTGCTAGTGGCCTCCGCCGCACCGCTGGACCAATTCGTGGCCACCCACCCTGCCTACCTGTTCGAGCGCTCGCCCGAAATGGGGCTGATTAATCCAAACAACCTGGCGATCCTCCTTCGCCATTTGTGTTGTGCGACCTTTGAACTTCCCTTCGAGGAAGGCGAGGATTTCGGCGCGGTCGAGAGGCTGGGGGACCTGTTGGCGTTCCTGGCCGAGGAAGGGGAATTGCACCGCTCGAATGGGAGCTATCACTGGGTGGCAGATGCCTATCCCGCCGAGAGGGCTTCCCTGCGCGCCAGCAGCGATGACGTTATCGTCATCCAGGATGTGGGGGCTGGCGAGCCGGTCGTCATCGGCGAGGTGGACCGTGCCACCGCCCCACTCATGTTGCATGAGGGTGCGGTCTATATCCACGAGGGCCGTACCTATTTGGTGGAGCGGTTGGATTGGGAGGCTGCGCTGGCGGAGGTGAGAGCCGCAGAGGTGGATTACTACACCGACGCGTCCGAGAGCGTGGATATGGAGATTCTGGAGGTCTATGATGCCGACGAAAGCCGCCCGCTGCGGCGCGCGCATGGCTGGGCCCAAATCACAGCCGAGGCAACCTCCTTCCGGAAGGTGAAGCGCTACACCCACGAAACCCTCGGTTATGGCCCGATTGACTTGCCGCCGCGCGTATTCGAGACCTCCGCGTACTGGATCTGGATCGCGCCGGACGAGGTGGAGCGGCTCGAGCGTGCGGGTGTTCTGCTGCCTCCCCAAGACTATGGACCGAGCTGGGAGATGGCGCGAGAGGCGGCGAGGGCCCGGGATGGCTACCGCTGCCGGCAATGCGGCGCGCCCGAGCGGGCTGGCAAAGCGCACCACGTCCATCATATCCAGCCGTTCCGGACCTTCGGCTACGTGCCAGGTGAGAATCGCAAGGATCGGGAAGCCAATCAATTGGAGAATCTGATCACCCTCTGCCCGGCCTGTCATATGCGGGCTGAGTCGGCGCGGGCCAAGCGCAGCGCCTTAGGTGGGCTGGCGTATGCTCTAAATAACATAGCGCCGCTCTTCCTGATGTGCGACCCCAGGGACCTGGGCTCCCTGACGGCCGTGCGCGATCGGGAAACCAAGAGCCCGACTATCACTCTTTTCGACCGCGTGCCGGAAGGGCTGGGGCTTGCGGAACGGCTTTACAGTCTGCATGATGAATTGATCCAGGGCGCTCTCGAGCTCGTCCTGACCTGTCGCTGCGAGGATGGTTGCCCGGCTTGTGTAGGCCCCGTGGGGCCGGGCGGGGGCGAGGTGAAGGTTCTCACCGTTCAATTGCTGCGGGCGCTCATCACGCCATCCGGGCAAGATCCGGGCAAGGCCTGAACCCTGGCAGCAGGCAGGATTAGGCTGAGACTGCGGTTGAGACCTGGCCGTTGGGGCGTGGGCGGAGCGCGCTTGCGAGAGCGCGCGGTTTAGATACCCCGGAAGACGCTTCCCAGAAAGAGCAGAAGATAGGCAGCTAGCATGAGCGGGTATGCGTAGCCGCTCACGATCGGCAGGCTGGCGAACTGTCCTGCGAGTGAGAGGATGGCAAGCAACATGGAAAGCGAGAAGACCGCCTTGGTGGGGGGACTGAGGCGCATGAAGCCTCCACAATGAGAGCCCGGACGGCGTCGACGCCCAGGGGCTCTCCCCTAGGTGGACCGGGCGCCTATGAGGAAAACACGGGAAGTCCGATAAGGATACGCCAAATCCTGCGCGGCCGTGGCGGCGGGATGCGACCGGGGCGCACGCCGCGTGCGCCCCGGTCCTGCCCTAGATGGATAGGAGAAGAAGCGAGTATGACTCTAGCCGTCGACGGCGAGGCAAGTGAGCGTCTCCAGAACACCGGGGATGGGTTGAATGCGGTTGGCCATGATCTTGCCCAGGCTACGCACATTCTCGGCTTCGACCAGGGCGATAGCGTCGTAGGGGCCGAAGGTCATGTGTGCCTCTTGCACGCCCTCCACCCGGCGAAGATGCTCGACCACCTTCTCGATCTCACCCGTTCGGATTTCGATCAAAATATAGGCCTTCATGGCAATTATCCCTCTCTGAGTTCTTAAGAATTGTTTTGGCGGAGAAAAACGGACCAATAGACCGCGGCGACGAAGACAGAGCCGCCGATGATGTTGCCCAGGGTGACCGGGAGCAGGTTCCCGGCCAGGAAGCGGCCCCAAGTAAGCATCGTAAGGTCAAGGCCTGACGCTGCCGTGAAGGCTGTGTCGAATTGCTTAATCAGCAGGCCGATGGGAATGAAGTACATGTTGGCCACGCTGTGTTCAAATCCAGCGGCGACGAAGGCGCTGATCGGAAAGATGATCGCCGCGATCTTGTCGATCGTACTGCGGGCGCTGAAGGTGAGCCACACTGCGAGGCAGACCAGGATGTTGCACAGCACGCCCAGCATCAGCGCCTGGAGCCAGTCCAGGGAAACCTTGCCGTTGGCGATGGCCAAGGCCGTGCTTCCGATTGCGCCGCCACCGAACGTGTATTGCCGGCTCAGGAAGAGCAGCACGGCGGTGCCCACAGCGCCGACGAAGTTGCCCGCATAGACGATCGCCCAATTCCGGAGCAGGCCGGTCGTAGTGACCTTGCGGCTGGCCCAGGCCATGACGATGAGATTGTTGCCGGTGAAGAGCTCGGCGCCACCCACGATGACCAGGATCAGGCCCAGGCAGAACACAAGCCCGATCAGCAGTTTGGCAACACCGAAGGGCAGCGCCGCGGTCGTTCCGGCCGCGACGGTGGTGGCGAAGATCGCGCCCAGGGCGATGAAGGCGCCGGCGAGGACCGCGAGCACGAAGGTGCGCAGCGCGGGGGCCTCGGCCTTGCCGACCCCGATGTACTCGGCCCGCCTCGCCATTTCGGGCGGGAGCAAGGCGTCGATACGCAATTCTTGATTCATAGAGGAAACTCCTCAGAGCAGACTACGGCAAATTGTCAGACAAACTAACGATACCCCCAGGTCCATCTTGCCGCAAGGGACAAAGGTCATTTGTGAAATCTGTAACTAATCATGTCGGCCCGTGGCTCCCTGCGGTATCCCGCCACCCGCGGCTGCATCCAGCGTGACTGGGCAAGGAGTTCGGTAATTCGCGGTAGAATGGGCCTGAAAGGAGGCCCGCTTGGACTCTCGTCAAGAACCATCCAGCCGGATGCAAAGAATCACTGAAGCCAGCCGGCCACTGCGGAGACCGGAGTGGATCAAGGTGCGGGCACCCTCTGGGGAGAAGGTGGAATGGCTCCGCACTATGATGCGCAGCAAGGCCCTGCACACCGTGTGTGAGGAAGCCCGTTGCCCTAACATGGGTGAGTGCTGGGGATCGGGGACAGCCACCTTCCTCATGATGGGCGAGATTTGCACCCGCTCCTGCGGTTTCTGTGATATCGCCACCGGCCGCCCGGCGCCGCTGGACTGGCTCGAGCCCGAGCGCGTGGCGCGAGCCGTGCAGCGCATGAACCTGCGCCACGCGGTCATCACTAGCGTGAACCGAGACGAGCGCCCGGATGGCGGCGCGCCGATTTTCGCCATGGTCATTCGCCGCATTCGCGAACTGCAACCGGGCTGCTCGGTCGAAGTGCTCATCCCGGATTTCAAAGGATCCGAGCAGGCTCTGAAGATCGTGATGGACGCCCGGCCGGAGATCCTGAATCACAACGTGGAGACCGTGCCGCGGCTCTTCAAGAGGGTCCAGCCCCAAGACCGCTATGAATGGGCTCAGGCCACGCTCACCCATGCAAAGAAACTCGATCCGGATGTGCTAACCAAGTCGGGCATCATGGTCGGGCTTGGCGAAACATTCGAAGAAGTGCAGGCGGTCATGCGCGACTTGCGGTCCTGGGGTGTGGATATTCTCACCATTGGGCAATACCTGCAACCCACCCGCAAGCACCTGCCGATCGATCGCTATTATCGCCCCGAGGAATTCGAAGCCTTGAAGGACTACGGCCTCGGACTCGGTTTCCGCTGGGTGGAGAGCGGGCCGCTGGTGCGATCCTCCTACCACGCCGAGCAGCAGGTGCGTGCCTTGAGCGTAGTGCACCGCAGGCTCTACGGCAAGACCGAGACTATGCAAGCTTGACGAAGTGCAGACATCGGGCGCCCCGGTACTTCGGTCCGGGGCGCTTCGCATGCTACTGCCTGTCGACAAGGCTCCCAGCGCGTATAATCTTGGCGGTCGTCTTTGGAACTTGTGCCCATGGGCTCGCCCGCAGGGCGTGATGGAAACGGAGGAGGGACTACCTCTATGTTGTACACCGTCACCGTCATTGCTCACAATATCTTCCGCTGGTTGGTGCTGCTGGCCGCCGTTTGGGCCCTTTGGCGAGCCTACCGTTGTTGGCTTGGGAAGCGAGGGTGGGAGGATGCCGATGCGCAGGCAGGGTTCATGCTCTCCCTGAGCTTGGATATCCAGGCCCTTCTTGGTGTGATCCTGGCCTTCGCGAGCCCGCCTGTCCGCGTGGGGTTTGTGAATCTGGCAGGCGCCATGCAGACCCCTGAGATTCGTTTCTTGTTGGCCCAGCACATGCCGCTCATGTTGATCGGGCTAGTCGTAGTGCACATCACCGGCGCCCGGGCCAAGAAAGCCGGCGAGGACCGCGTGAAACATCGCTGGACTGCCCTGGGATACACTCTGGCGCTGCTGATGATCCTGGTCGCCATCCCCTGGTGGCGCCCGCTGCTCAGGGGTATCCTCTAGAGCGGCTCTCACGCTCCGGCACGTTTCATCGCGAGGGCAGTATGGTTTCGGATCTGGGCTTTCAATTCTTCCACCCCATCGAGGTGCGCTATCGCGACGTGGATGCGCAACGCCATGTCAACAGCGCGACCTACTTCACCTACATGGAACAAGCCAGGGCGAAGTACCTCCAGGCGCTGGGGCTATGGTCGGGGGAGGATTTCGATGCGATCGGGATCATTCTGGCCGAGCAGTCCTGCACATACAGGAAGGCCTTTCGGTATGGCCAGGTGGTCGAGGTCGGGGTGCGGGTCAGCCGTCTCGGCCGCAAGAGTTTCGAAGTGAGCTACTCTCTGCGGGAGCAGGCCAGCGGTGAAGAGTACGCCCGTGGCAGAACGGTGCTGGTGGCCTATGATTACCGGCGAGGGCAATCCGTGCCGATCCCCGAGGCCTGGCGGCAAATCCTGGCCAGGCATAAAGGGCTCGTGCCAGGTGACCCTGCGAACCGTAAGGAGGCCGGCGACGATGAAGATTGACGCCACGCTGCCGCCTCTCCCCCTCGCACAGGTGCCTGCATTGGCCAAGGCGGCAGAAGCCACGGGTTTCGATGCGCTCTGGAGCAGCGAGACCCAGCACGACCCATTCCTCTCACTGGCTCTGGCGGCTGAGCACACCTCCCGTTTGCAACTCGGCACGGCCGTGGCCATCGCATTCGGCCGCAGCCCAGCCACGGTGGCCTACACAGCCTGGGACCTGGCGCAGCTCACGGGTGGACGATTTATCCTGGGCCTGGGGACGCAGGTTCAGGCCCATATCGAACGCCGCTTCGGAATGCCCTGGCCGCAATCACCGGCTGGGAAGCTGCGCGAGTTCGTGAACGCCTTGCGGGCCTTCTGGAGAACCTGGCAAGAAGGTGAGCCGCTGGAGGTCCGTGGCGAGTACTATCGGCTCTCACTCATGAGCCCCTTCTTTAATCCTGGTCCGATAGATCACCCCCGGATCCCCATTTATCTCGCGGGCGTCAATCCCGGGCTTTGCCGCTTGGCCGGCGAGGTCGCAGATGGTCTCCACGGTCACCCGTTTCACTCCGAGCGATATCTGCGAGAGATTGTGCGGCCCAACATCGAGGCGGGCGCCCGCCGAGCCGGCCGCGATCCGGGAGAGATCTCCCTTGCAGTGTCCGTCTTTCTGGTCACCCGCGAGGAAGAGGCCGCGTTTGCCCGGGAACAGATCGCGTTCTACGCCTCCACGCCCTCATACCGGCGCGTGATGGCGCTGCACGGCTGGGAGGAGACCGCCGAAACGCTCTCGGCGCTGGCGCGCCAGGGCCGTTGGGCCGAGATGGCTTCCGAGATCACGGACGAGATGCTCGAAACCTTTGCGGTGGTAGCGCCTGCGGCAGAACTCGCTCAAGCGATCGAAGCCCGATACGCCGGGCTGGCGGATCGCATCGCGCCCTACATCCCCTTTCGCCCCGGGGAGCGCGATGACTTCTGGCGCCAGCTGGTGGTTGCGCTGAAGGCCCCATGATTGTCGTAGATGCCCATGAAGACCTGGCCTGGAACGCCCTCACTTTCGGGCGGGATATTGTGCTTTCCGTCGAAGGGATTCGCCGGAGGGAGGCGGAGACTTCGGTGCCGGATTGGAACGGCCATACGCTGATCGGATGGCCCGAATGGATTCGTGGCCGCGTGGGGGTAGTGTTCACCAGTCTATTTGCGGCGCCCTCGCGATGGCAAGAGGGTCCTTGGGATACGCAGTGCTATGCGGATCAAACCGAAGCCGTTCAGCTCTACCGCGCCAACCTGGAAGTCTATCGCCGCTGGCTGGAGGCCAATCCCGACAAGTTTGCGCAAATCACCACCAGGGGGGCACTTGAATCGGTGCTGGAGGAATGGGAATTGGGGGAGGTGGCAGAGCCGCGTATTGGCTGGATCTTGCTCATGGAGGGCGCGGATGCCTTGCTCGAACCGGCGCAGGCCGAAGTGTGGTATCGCGAGGGCGTGCGTATATTGGGGCCGGCCTGGGCCGCCACCGCATATGCCGGCGGGACGGGAGAGCCCGGCCCATTGACAGGCCTCGGGCGAGAACTGCTGCGAGAGATGGATGCGCTAGGCATGATCTTGGACCTGAGCCATCTGACCGAGCAGGGCGCCCTGGAAGCCATCGACCGCTACCAAGAGGAGGTGATCGTTTCGCACACCAGCCCGTTGGCGCGCGTGCCGAACGCCTCCGAGCCGGAACGGCATATCACTGGCCTGACCCTCGATCGGCTCGCCGAGAGGGACAGCGTGATGGGCTTGGCGCTGTGGAATCCCTTCTTGAAAGATGGATGGGCCCCCGATCAAGGGCGCGAGGCTGTGGGGCTTGGGGACGTGGCCCGGGCCATCGATTATGTTTGCCAGCGGCTGGGAAACGCGAACCATATTGGCATCGGCAGTGACTTTGATGGCGGCTTCGGCCTGAATGAGGTGCCACTGGGGCTTGACAGCGTGGCTGACCTGCGGACAATTGGCGAGGCTTTGGAGCCGATGGGATACACTTCAGAAGACATCGAGAAGATTCTGGGTGGGAATTGGCTGCGCGTGCTGCGCAGGGCCCTGCCCGAAACGGAGATTGCATGACCCCACTTCTGCCTCACCAAGTGCGACGCGCCCGGCGCTGGATGACCGCAGTGCTTCTGGGTTTGCTGATCTTCGTGATCGGGGTCGAGCCCGATTTGATTGGAATGGATCGAAGCCCAGTGATTGGGTTTGTGCAGATCGGCACCTGGTTGGCGGGGCTGGCGATCCTGCTGGTGGCAGCCTATGCCACCGTGCGGGTCATCCGCAATGGCAAGCCCACCTCTTTGCGAGCGGATATCGGGGTGCGATTGATTGCCACAGGATACGTGGTCGCCGCGGCGGCCTCGCTGGCGGATTTCATCGGGTTGGGAGCCCAAAGGCTCCCCGATATCACCTTCGGCCCGGTGCAGGTGATCGGCCTGGCAATAGGCGTGATGCTAAGCTTGCTGGGATTGATCTTGTATTGGCCACGACACAGCCCTTCCGAATCTATGCCAGAGAAGCCCCTGGCAGGGGAGTCACCTTCCCCGAATGAGCCACCCGCGCAGGAAGATAGATCCTTGGCGTCTTGAAGAAGAGGGGGCAGTGCTAGCCGGGGAGCCAATCTGTTTCCTGCTCTGACTTCTCGCTCGAGTGACCAGGGAAGACCTTTCCACCCGGCTTGATCCGCGTGTAGGCGTAGTTCACAGCCACCGTCACTTGCCCATAACCTATGACGATCAGATTGAGTGGATCCAGATCCTCCTGCAGGGCCACATCTCCAGCGGCGAATACGCCCCGCAGGTTGGTCTCCATCCGGCTATTAACTCGCACGTAGCGGCGGCCGATGGTCTCCAACCCCCATTCACGGATGGGTCCGAGGTCGGCCTTGAACCCCAGGGCCAGGAAGACCGCGTCGACCTCCAGGGTGTCCTCTTCCTGGGTGCGGTTATCGAAGATCACGGCGCGTTGCACGTGCCCTTCTCCCTGGAGCTCGCGGATCTCATGGAAGATGCGGACGTCCACGGCCGAGGCGTTGAGTGCGCTGATGGAGGAATCATGCGCCCGGAAGCCTTCCCGCCGGTGGATGAGGGTCACGCGCGCGGCGCTGGGCTCGAGCGCCAGAGCCCAATCGACGGCGCTATCGCCGCCTCCCACAATCAGCACCCGCTTTCCAGCGTAGGCGTTGACATCCTGCACGAGGTACTCGACCCCCTTGCCCTCAAACCGGGCGACGCTCTCATTAGGCAGCCTGCGCGGCTCAAAGGCTCCAATCCCGGCCGCAATCACGACCGTCCGGCTGTAATGCCGGGCGCGGTCGGTTTCGATCAGCCAACAGGTTTCGTCCGCCTCCCTACCGGGAAACGGCTCAGGGCGCAGGTTCTCGGCGCGCTCACCGAGAGCCATGGCGGGGTTCCACTGCATGGTTTGCTCGACCAGGTTGGCCACCAGGTCCTTGGCGCGTATCGACGGGAAGCCGGGGGTGTCGTAAATTATCTTCTCGGGGTAGAGGGTTGTGAGCTGGCCGCCAGGCTGGGGCAGGGCGTCGATGATTTTTACGCGCAGTTCGCGCAAGCCTGCGTAGAAGGCACCGAAAAGGCCGGTTGGACCGGCCCCGATGAAGGTGATATCGAAGACCTCGGGTTCGGTCTTGCTCATTGCGAACAGGAACTCCTTCTGTGTCGGGTGCACAAAGGGCGATTTGGCGGGCGGGATTATAAGCGTAGGGACAGAAGCATGTCAATGACGAGCCAAGAAGTCGGAAAAGTAGCTAGGCACCGGCCATGAGAGGGATGTCTGTGTCCAGCGGGATTGTGTTACGCGAAGGGGCTGAAGAGGGAAGCCATCGCCAGCACCCCCAGCACGGCGGCTGCGAGAAGGTATTGAAGGCGGCTCTTGTGCCACGGCCGCGCATCCGAGAGGCGAGGTGAGCCCAATTCGTTCCAGTGCACCTGATAGCGTGGCCCTAGCAGGTAGCTCAGGCAAGCGCCGCTCAGCAGGCCGCCCAGGTGTCCCCAGTTGTCGATGCCAGGCATCAGGCCAAGCGCCAGGTTCAGCAAGGCCACGAAGAGGATTTGACGCAACTGAATCTGGCCCAGGCGTCCGAAGAGGGCGCGGTGCAAGTAGAGAAAGGATCCCAGGGATCCCAGCAGGCCGAAGATGGCACCGGAGGCGCCAGCGGAGGCGTATGGGCTGAAGGCCAGGCTGGCGATGACGCCGGCCAGGCCGCTCAAGATGTAGGTCGCCAGGAAGCGGGTTGTGCCGAAAAAGCGCTCGACTGCGGGACCGATGGCGAAGAGGGAGTACATGTTGATAAACAGGTGCGGCAGGCCGATGTGCAAGAATACCGGAGTCAGGAAGCGCCACCATTGCCCCTGCGACATGGGCGCCCTAGCCTTGGCTCCGAGTTGAAGCAACCAATCCACTCCCAGGAACTGCTGAGAGAGCCACTGGCCCAGGAAGACCAGGCAGGTGACTAGGACCAGTCCGAAGGTGCCCGGGAACCGGTCGCGGAAGGAGGGACGCTGGGGGGCAGGCTGGAGGTCAGGGGGCGGCGCACTGGCGTTCATGTTGGCGCCGCTCACAATCGAACTTGGCGGGGGCTTACCCGGTGATGCTCGGCCTGGATGATGGCCATGATGGTATCCACGGTATGGTCGAGCTCGCCTTCGGCGTTCACGACGTAGTAGTCGAAGAGGTCGACCCGCCGCAGTTCCTTGCGGGCTGTGGCGATGCGCAACTTTAGGTCCTCGGGGGCTTCCGTCTGGCGGCGCTCAAGCCGGCGAATGAGCTCCTCCTCGGTACGGGTCGAGAGGAAGATCAGCAGGGCATCGGGGCAGATCTTGCGGATGGTCTCGGCGCCCTGGACGTCGAGCCGCATCAGCACATCCTGACCGCTGGCGAGGGCCCGGCGGACTTGCGCCTTCGGGATCCCCTTGTAATCGTCATATACGATGGCATATTCCAGCAACTCGTCTCGCTCGATCATCTCCGCGAACTGCTCGCGGCTGACGAAGATGTAATCCAGGCCGTCGACTTCGCCATCGCGCTGCGGCCGGGTTGTGGCCGTGACGACGAAGTGGAAGGGCAGTCCGCGCTCCTTCATGCGCCTGACCACCGTATCTTTGCCCACACCCGAGGGCCCCGAAATGACAATCAGAAGGGGTTGTTGCTGGCGCTTCAGCAGGTCTTCATGCATGGGTTGAAGCCTCCGCGTGCGGTCAGTATAATCGCTTTTACGGGAGGTTGAAATGCCGACGTACGACTACCGTTGCGATGATTGTGGACGACGCGCCTCCATCTACTTGAGCTACGAAGAGTATGGTAAGAAGACTGTGCATTGCCCCCACTGCGGCAGCGGCGAGATGCGCCGCCTGATCCATCGTGTGCGCTTCGCCCGCTCGGAGGAAGCGCGCCTCGAATCCCTGGCCGATCCCGATGCCTGGGGCGATTTCGACGAGTCGGATCCACGCAGCATGGCGCGCATGATGCGCAAGATGGGCGAGGAATTAGGCGAGGATATGCCCCCGGAGTTCGATGAAGTGGTCGGCCGGCTGGAAGCGGGGGAATCGCCGGAAGAGATCGAACAGTCCATGCCTGAGCTCGGCATGGATGAGGAATTCTAGCCCGAGGCGCCAGCTTTCGGGAATTCTGGGGGGATGATCAGAGCGCCAGAAGCCCGGCCTGGGTGAGCCTGGCATCCACGGCGGCGCGCAAATCCGCCAGGACTTGGTCGAAGGGACGGCTGGCATCCACGATCTGCCAGCGGGCTGGATCGGCAGCGGCCAGCGTCAGGTACCCTTCGCGTACACGCCGGTGAAACTCGAGATCGAATGCGTCCAGGCGATTCCAATGGCCGCCCTGCCTACGTCGCTGGAGGCCCTGTTCCACCGGAAGATCCAGCAGCAGCGTCAGATCGGGCACCAAGTCGCCGGTTGCAAAGGATGTGATCGCCCGTAGAGTCTCCAAATCGAGCCCCTGGCCGTAGCCCTGGTAGGCCAGGGATGAATCGAAGAAGCGGTCGGAGATGACGATCTTGCCTGCCTCCAGGCTGGGGCGGATGACCTGGGCGACAAGCTGGGCGCGTGAAGCGCTGAAAAGCAAGAACTCGGTGCGGGCGTCCATTTGGGTATTTTCCAGATGGGTGAGGACACCGCGAATCTGGTCGCCGATGGGTGTGCCGCCAGGCTCACGTGTGAGTTCAACCGGCAACCCGAGCGCGCGTAAGTGGTCCGCCAACTCGGCGGCCTGGCTGGATTTTCCCCCGCCTTCGGGGCCTTCGAGAGTTATGAAGAGGCTCAATTGCGGTAGATCCTCACCCGGCGGCGAGGTTCCTTTCCATAGGAATGAGAGACCAGGTTGGCCTGGCGGGCCATCTGGTGCTGCAGACGACGGATGTAGGAGGAGGCTGGCGCAAGGTCGATCGAGCGGGCACCGTTGAGCACCTGCTGGATGGCGCGCTGGGCCTCGTCCAGGGCCTGGACAAGATCCGGGTCTTCGGGCCGGGCTGCCTGGAGGTTGAAAAGCTCGGACAGGAAGCCTTCCATTTGCTTCACGGTGTTCGAGCGCAAGACGTACATCGGCATGCGGCGGTTTTCGGCCTCCCGCAATGCGCGCGGCTGTTTGCGATAATACGATCGCAGAGTCACCAGTACCTCGGCGTCGCCGATCGAGTCGACTAGCACGGCCGGAACTCCAAGCCGCTTGGCCGCTTGGCGCAGACGGTTCTTGGCCACGCCATAGGGATGGATACGGATGGGGGCCAAAGGCGTCGCTGGAAGATGCGGCGGCGTGGGCGAGTAGGGAAGTTCCTCGGCTGCATCCATGGTGGCCGTGGGCAGTGCGGCTTGCCGCCGATAACCGAAGTCGCCTCGTTGGCCAAAGGCGGCCGGGGCGGGTGCGGATTCGATGTGGATCTTGCCTTCGGCGTCGCGATAGCGCAGCTCAGGCGGCAGCGGGCGGCCGCGCAGCAGAGCGTCGACGGAGGCGGCCACATCGCGGTGCACCGCCAGGCGCTCGCGATCCTGGATTTCGATCAGCACATCGAAAGTGGGCGCCGCGCGGCGCTCGAGCACGGTCTTCTGGGTTCCCCTGCGGCGGGCTTCTTCGTCGGATAGGGTGACGGATTCGATCCCGCCGATCAGGTCGGAGAGCGTGGGGTTGAGCAGCAGATTCTCGAGGGTGTTGCCATGGGCGGTGCCGATCAGTTGGACGCCTCGCTCGGCGATGGTTCGGGCCGCGACGGCCTCCAATTCCCGGCCGATCTCATCGATCACAATCACCTCGGGGTTGTGGTTTTCGACGGCCTCTATCATCACTTCATGCTGGAAGGCCGGCTCCCGCACCTGCATGCGGCGGGCGCGCCCGATGGCGGGGTGAGGCACGTCGCCATCGCCGGCGATCTCGTTTGAAGTGTCCACGATCACCACCCGCTTGGTCTCGGCCAGGATGCGCGCCGCCTCACGCAGCATGGTAGTCTTGCCCACACCGGGACGGCCCAGGAGCAGGACGCTGCTTCCGCCGGTGATGAAGTCCTCGATGATATCGATGGTGCCGAACACCGCCCGGCCCACCCTGCATGTCAACCCGACGATATCGCCATGGCGGTTGCGGATGGCGGCAATGCGGTGCAATGTGCGCGGGATGCCGGCGCGGTTGTCGGCGTCGAACTCGCCGATGCGGGTGACCACGTAGTCGATGTCGTCGGCGGTGACTTCATCCTCGCTGAGGTTGACCTCTTGGTCGACATAGCGCGCCGTGGGCACCCGCCCCAGGTCGAGGATCACCTCCAGCAAGTCCTCCGGACGATTGATGGCGCGCAGGGCGCGAGTGATCTTGGGGGGCAAGACCCCCAGCAGGTCGTCCAGATTGTCGGTGATACGTTGCTGGCTCATGAGCCTCGTTTTTGGCTAACCGCGGAATGTCTGACGCAATTATAGGTGATTGGAACGCTGGCTTCCGGCTGGGTTCCCTCCATCGCCGGAAGGGGCCGCAGAGCAGCCTCACGGAGGCGGGCGGTCAGCCGTTTAACCATCACAGCCTGATCAAGATAGGGCTGGAAGCCCAAGGCCTCCAATGCCGCTGCGAGTCCGCCCTGATAGGATCGCACGCAGAGGTACAGGGGCCTTGAGGGGCTAGGGGAGAGTCCAGCGAGTGCGCCGGCGATCAACTCCTCCCGCGATTCGACCGCCGGGTGGATATAGGGAAGGATCCAGGTTCCAGCCGGACCACGGTGGACATCCAGAAAGGCCAACAACTCGCCCTCGGCCCAATGGACCAAGCCTTGCCCCTCCTTGCCGGGCGGCGGCTCCACCTGTTGTACCAGTGCCGGAACCAGGTTGCGGAAAAGCCCTTGAATGGCGAGATGGTCCTGTGGGGAGGGGTGTCTCCATGCCGGCGTGTTCGGCGCTGGCTGGTGGGCGCTGGAGCGGTCGAGGCGCCAAAGCTTTTGGCGAGCGTAAATGGCGAAGCCGGCGGCCCGCAGGCTCTCGAAGGCAGGGGCCTGTTCGTCCACCTCGGCGATGAGCGACTGGGCGCCATGTTCCCCGGCGAATCGCTCCAAGGCTTCCAGCATCTCGAATCCCAGCGGCAGCTCAAGTGCCTCGGGCGGTCCAAAGAAGGCCAGGCGCGCCAGGGGATGATTCTCAAGCAAGAGGAGCTGAGCGATGGCAGAGCCGCCGGCTGACATGCCGCCGCGGGCAACCAGCGTGCTGATGCTGTGTTGGGGATTGAAGGGGTCCAGCAGGGCGTTCTGGAGCGCGTTGGCGCCGCGAGTAAAGGCCAATTGGGAATCGAGACAGAGCCCGCGATGCCGGACACGGGCCAGGAGCCCCAGGTCACGCCAGTCAACGGCTCGAATCACGCTCATCTAGGGATCCACAAGACCCAAGAAGTATCGGTGGAAGCGCGGGTCGGGGGTGAGCTCCGGGTGGAAGGCGGTGGCAAGCAAGTGTCCTTGGCGGGCGGCCACGATGCGCTCCTCCTCGGGCAATCGTGCAATCACTTCCACCCCAGGTCCGACGCGCTCGATCCATGGTGCCCGGATGAATACGCCCGGGAAAGGATGGTCGGGCTCCTCGAGGGTGGGCACGGGCAAATCGGCCTCAAAGCTGTTCACCTGGCGTCCGAAGGCGTTTCGCTCCACGGTGATATCCATCAGGCCCAGCAAGGGCTGCTCCCGGCGAGCATCGCTCGAGAGGAAGATGGCCCCGGCGCAGGTGCCCCATATGGGATGCGCGCGGCCGAACTCGCGCAGGGGTTCGATCAAGTCGAATTCGCTCGCCAGCTTGCCGATGGTGGTCGATTCGCCGCCAGGGATGATCAAGGCGTCCAGGCCCTGAAGGTCGGCGGGCAGTCGAACCTCGCGCACCGCGGCGCCAAGGCTGAGGAGCATGGCCGCGTGCTCGGCGAACCCACCTTGAAGAGCAAGCACGCCGACGGTTAGCCCAGGGCCGGGTTGCGCTTGCCGCTCCAACTTTCCACCTCGATGGCGTAAACCGCGGTTTGATCGAGCTCGGATGGGGTGATGGGACGATAATCCGATCCCGGACGATGATCCGGGAAGTATTTCTGCATCAGCCCCTCGAGTGCACGTCGGCCTTCCTCCGCATCGGTTACGAGGCGGGCGGTGCCAAACGCGATGACGCTCTCATATTCTACGCTGAACTCGATGGCCTCGTCGGCAGGAAGCAATCGGCCCATGCTCGCCACGCCGTAACAGACGCGTGGGTTGGATGCTAGATTGCTGGGCGTGCGGCCCCGGCGGGCGCCGTGCATGTAGATGCGGCGTGAGGCGGGATCATACCAGAAGAGACAGGGCCGCAAGAAAGGTTGCCCCTCGTGACTGGTGGCCAAGAAGCCATAGGGGGCCTTCTCGAGGATGCGCTTGATCTCGGCATCATCCCCTATGGCGAGATCGCGCCGACGCATTTGGGTGCGCTCATCCGGATGAGGCATGGTTTGCGGGTCGGGGGCTACCAGCCGCGGACGGCCAGGCGCTCGGCCTGGGGCAATTCGGATACGCCGATGCCCACCATCGGCTCGCCCAGCCCCTTGCTGATCTCGGCCAGGATCTGGGGGTCGTTGTAGTGGGTGACCGCCTCTACGATGGCCTTGGCGCGGCGGGGCGGGTCGCCGGATTTGAAGATGCCTGATCCGACGAAGACCCCGTCCATGCCCAATTGCATCATCATGGCCGCGTCGGCTGGCGTGGCGATGCCGCCGGCGGCGAAGTTGACCACCGGCAGGCGGCCGAGCTCGCGGGTCTCTTTCACCAGATCGAAGGGCGCGCCGATGGATTTGGCGTAACTCATCAATTCGTCTTCGGGCATGCCTTGAAGGCGGCGGATCTCGCCCAGTACCGCCCGGGCGTGTCGCACGGCTTCTACCACATCGCCCGTGCCGGCCTCGCCCTTGGTGCGGATCATGGCGGCGCCTTCGCCGATCCGGCGCAGGGCTTCGCCCAGGTTGCGGCAGCCGCAGACGAAGGGCACCTTGAAGCCGTGCTTGTTGATGTGGTGCTCCTCGTCGGCCGGGGTGAGTACTTCCGACTCGTCGATGTAATCCACCCCGAGCGCTTCCAAGATCTGGGCCTCGACAAAATGGCCGATGCGGCACTTGGCCATGACCGGGATGGACACTGCCTCCATGATCTCCTGGATCAGAGCGGGATCGCTCATGCGGGCCACGCCGCCTTGGGTACGGATATCGGCGGGCACGCGCTCCAGGGCCATCACGGCCACGGCTCCGGCCTCCTCGGCAATGCGGGCATGTTCGGCGTTGACGACGTCCATGATGACGCCGCCCTTGAGCATTTGCGCCAGACCCTTCTTGACCGTGAAGGTGCCGACTTCTTTGGACATATGAGCCTCCCCAGACGGGAATGTATCCTCTTTCATATTGATTCTACCACGAGCGCCAGGGCCGGTAGGATGTGGGCTGCATAGCGCCAGCGGGCAATGAGAAGGGCTTGACAGGCCGGACTTGCGATGCTACAATTAGTACAATAATACAAAGATACAATGAGACAATAGGTACAAAATTGCATGTTTGCCGACCTGGATTTCCGCAGCCACGTGCCCATCTATGTGCAGTTGGTCGACCGGGTGAAACACCTGGTGGCGACAGGCGTGCTCAAGCCAGGCGACCAGCTCCCCACCGTGCGGCAGCTGGCGGCGGAGTTGCGGGTGAACTTCAACACCGTGGCGCGGGCATATCGCATCTTGGACGAGGCGGGTGTGATTTCCACCCAACAGGGGCGGGGGACCTTCGTGTTGGAGCCCCTGCCCCCGGAGCGGGCTGAGCGTCTGCGCGAGGCGGCGCTCGAAGGGTTGGTGCGCAGCTTCCTGGCCGACGCGGCTCGCATGGGTTTCGTTCCAGACGAAGTTCAGGCCAAGACCGAGGCTTTCATAGATCGCTGGCGGGCGGAGGGGCGCCCACCGGGGGAAGTGAACTAGACCAGCCGACAGGCTGGAATCTCAAGCTGGGGAGGATCCCATGAGTGCAACAAGCAAGCAGCGCGAACTCTTAGAGAAAAATGGACTGCCGGAAAGGGGGACAATCCGGATTGCGGGCATCGCCCTGGTGCTCTGGCTGGTGCTGATGCTGGTCTCAATCGCCGCAGGCTGGTTCATGTTTGCCCGGGACATGCGTTCAGGATGGATTGCGGGGGTTGTGACCGGCATAAACCTGCTGGGCCTCTACCTCCTGTTCGCCCTCAAGGTCGCCGATCAATGGGAGAAGGCAGTGGTTCTGCGTTTCGGCCGCTTCATCGGCCTGCGGGGTCCCGGCGTTTTCTGGATGATCCCCATCGTGGACCGCATTCCTGTATGGATCGACCATCGCGTGATGGTGACACCCTTCCGGGCCGAGAAGACGCTGACCAAGGATACCGTGCCGGTGGATGTCGACGCGGTGCTCTTCTGGCTGGTTTGGGATGCGGAGAAGGCGGCGCTGGAGGTGGAGGATTATCGCGTGGCAATTGCTTGGGCGGCCCAGACTGCCCTACGGGAGGTGATCGGGCAGATGGATCTGGCGGATATCCTGGTGGGACGGGCCCGCATGGATAAAGATCTGCAGAAGATCATCGACGAGCGAACCACGCCCTGGGGCGTGACGGTGCAGTCGGTCGAAATCCGTGACATCGTCATCCCGCAGGAACTGGAGGATGTCATGAGTCGGCAAGCCCAGGCCGAGCGCGAGCGCCAGGCGCGGGTCATCCTGGGCGAGTCCGAGAAGCAGATCGCCCAGTCCTTTGCCAACGCCTCGGAGGCCTACAAAGAGAACCCGACGGCCCTGCACCTGCGGGCGATGAACATGCTCTTTGAGGGGCTAAAGGATAAGGGCGCGCTGGTGATCGTCCCGTCAAGCGCCGTGGATACGATGAATCTGGGGGGTCTTACGGGCATGACCTCGCTGGCTGCGGTTGCCGGCACACCACCGGCGCCGGAAGGGGAGTAGGCGATGTCGGTGCTGGAATATCGGGTCGAGGTGCTGGGGGGTGGCCTGCGCAGCCCTAAGCCGGAAGAGCTGGAGGCGCTCCTGAACCGCGCCGCCGAGGATGGCTGGCGCCTGGAGCAGGTACTGGGGCTTAGTAACAGCCAGCGACTCTTCGTCGTGCTCCGGCGGGGGGAAGGCGAAACCGAGCAAGCGAGCGTCCGCCGTCGGCCGAGCTGGGCCGAGAGTTGGGGAATGCGATAGAATCGAGCCGCGGTTTCACGTGAAACATGCGCGCCGCAAGCGATGAGCGCGCCTGGCTGGGACCGAACGTCAGGAGCGCTCTGGCCGTAAGGAGACGGATCGAGCGCTAGCCTTCTTTCACTTGCTCAACGCCCTGCTCATGATCCTCCTGCCCCTTGGGTTGGCGATCTACCTCACGCGCCGATTCGGGTTGGATTGGGGTCTGTTTGGTGTCGGGGCGGTTTCGTTCATCGCTTCCCAAGTGCTCCATCTGCCCTTCAACGCCTGGGTCTTGAATCCCATCCTGGCTTCCCTGGGGTTTGGGGAGGGCAGTGCCCTAGTGTTGGGAGCAGCGCTGCTGGGGCTTTCGGCAGGCGCCTTCGAGGGCCTGGCGCGTTACCTGGCTCTGGCGTTCTGGGCTCGCAAGGCGCGCGACTGGAGGCAAGGACTGCTCTTCGGCGCCGGACATGGGGGTGCGGAGGCCATCCTCATCGGCTTGCTGGCGCTCTATGGATTCCTGCAGGCGATGGCCTTGCGCAGGGGCTATCTGGCGCAACTCGTCCCGCCGGAGCAATTGGCCCTGGCGCAGGAGCAACTGAAGGCCTACTGGAACATGCCCCCCGGTATGGCGCTCATGGGTGCGCTCGAACGGGTCGGCGCCATGACCCTGCATCTGAGCGCCGCCCTCTTAGTATTGCTGGCGATTCGCGAGCGCAGGCCTGTCTGGCTGGCTGCGGCAATTGGCTGGCATGCTTTGCTGGATGCGCTGGCGGTCTATGCCTCTCGCCGCTGGGGCGTCTTGCCGGCCGAAGGGATCGTCATGCTGATGGCGTTGGTGAGCCTGGGGATCATCCTGTCTATTCGCCGCCGTCTGGCGCCGCTGGTTCCAGAGAGTGGTCCGAGCCCCTTGCCTGCGCCGCCTGAGATGGAAACGGAGACGGAGGTGCCGGAGCAGGCGGATCTGGAGGATAGCCGCTTCCTGGCGGAATAATCCGATGCGGAGGGTAAAACGTGATTGAGACCAAAGGACTGAGCCGTAGATTCGGGGAGGTCGTGGCGGTCGAGTCGCTTGATCTTTCGGTGGGTGAAGGGGAGATTTTCGGCTTCCTGGGTCCTAACGGGGCCGGCAAGACCACCACCATCCGCATGTTGGGTGGCCTGATCCGGCCGAGCGGGGGTTGGGCCAGGGTGGCTGGCCATGAATTGGGACGTGAGGATGAGGCCATCCGGCGTGAGGTAGGCATCCTCACCGAGTCTCCCGGCCTTTATGATCGCCTAAGCGCCGAGCGCAACCTTGCCTTCTTCGCCGAACTGTACGAAGTGGAGGATGTGGTCGGCCAGGTGGAGCGCTACCTGCGCATGCTGGGCCTGTGGGAGCGGCGATCCGAGCCGGCGGCCACGCTTTCCAAAGGCATGCGCCAGAAGCTAGCGATCGCCCGCGCGCTCCTGCATCAGCCCAAAGTGCTATTCCTGGACGAGCCCACGAGCGGCTTGGACCCGGAAATGGCGCGCCTCGTCCGTTCCTTCATCGCGGAGCTCAAGCAGGAAGGCCGCACGATCTTCATCTGCACCCACAACCTGGACGAGGCCGATAGGTTGTGTGACCGCATCGCGGTCTTCAACAACCGCATGCTGGCGCTCGATACGCCGGCCGGGCTGCGGAAGCGCCTGTATGGCCGTAGGGTAGTGTTTCATTTGCGTACCATGCAGCCGGCCTTCATCCAGGCCATCGAGCGCCACCCGGGCGTTCAAGGGGTGGAGGCAGTCGATAACAAGCTGGTGATCTCGCTTGAAGACCCTGAGCGGGAGAACCCGGCGCTGATCCGAGCACTGGTGGCGGCCGGGGCCGACATCCAGTTCGTGGGCGAACTCCGGCGGACGCTGGAGGATGTGTATCTGCGCCTGCTCAAGCCGCAGCAAACCGAGGCCTGAGGGCTTTGAAGGTGAGGTGCGTCGTGCGAAAGATCCGGGTCATCATCGCGAAGGAATGGCGTGAGGTATTCAAGCATCGCTTTGTGCTCTTCACGGTGGTCTTCATGCCGCTGATGCTGACGGCCATCCCGCTTGTCATCCTGTTCACCATGCAGGGCTCAGGCGACCTGGCGGGTCTGGCTCAGACGGACATGCCACCCCAGTTTGCCCGCCTCTGCGAGGGCTTGGGCAGCGAGGCTTGCGCCCAGTACTTCCTGGTGAGCCAGTTCATGCTGTTATTCATGCTCCTGCCGCTGGCGATTCCGGTGACGATCGCTTCCTATAGCATCGTGGGCGAGAAGACCACCCGCACGCTGGAGCCCCTGCTGGCGACGCCCATAAGGACCTGGGAGCTGCTGGTGGGGAAATCGGCCGCAGCGGCGCTGCCGGCAATTGGCGCCACCTGGCTGGCATTCGGCGTTTTCGTGGCGGGGGCGTCGATCGGCGCGCCGGGGATCCTGGTCCGTCTGCTCGACGCTCTATGGCTGGTGGCCATCTTCGTCGTGGGACCCTTGCTTGCCGTGGCGGCTGTATGCGTGGCTGTGATGGTCTCATCGAGGGTCAACGAGCCACGCGCCGCGGAGCAAATCACGATGCTGATGGTTCTCCCGCTGCTGGGCTTGTTCTTCGGGCAGATCTCTGGCCTTATTCTCGTCGATCAAACCCTGGTGCTCTGGATGGCGCTGGGAGTGGGGCTGCTGGATGCGGTGCTGATGGTGCTGGCCGTCCAGCTTTTCCAGCGCGAAACGATTCTGACGAGGTGGAAATGACTGGGAAGAAAAACACCCTAGGCCCGAGGCTGGCGGCCTTGCTGTTGCTGGCACCCTTGATGCTGGCTCTGACGCCGCAGGCAGCGGCACAGGAGGAGGGCGGGCTCGAGCTACGGCTGAAGCGGCGCTTTGGCTACGGGGGCGTGGGCGAGATCCAGGGTGCCTTCACCCTGCGGGTGGAGGCACCCGTGCCATTGCTGCGTGTGAATTATTACATGGACGGGCAGATGATGGGGACGGCCGCCGAGGCCCCATTTGAATTCCGTTTCAGCACGGGCGAGTACGAAACCGGCCTCCATGAGATATGGGCCGAAGGGGACACGCAGGATGGGCTTACGCTGCGCTCGCAAACCATCCGGGTCAACTTCTTAAGCGCGGAGGAGGCCTGGCGGGCTGGAGCGCGATTGATGGGGATCTTGCTGGCGGCTGTGGGTGGCCTGAGCGTGGCGGCATGGCTGATCACGCGGGCTCTCGCGAGGGATCGAGGTGATTTCGTTCTCGGCCGCTATGGGTTGTCGGGCGGGGCAGTATGCCCGCGCTGCGGCTTGCCCTTCGACCGGCCGTTCTGGGCGCCTAATCTGGTGGTCGGCAAGCTCTCGCGCTGTCCGCATTGTGGACGGTGGTCGATCGTCCCGCGCGCAAGCCGGCAGAGGCTGCAGGAGGCCGAGGCCCGCTATCGCGCCCTGCAGGCGGAGGGGGAAGAAATGCCTGCTCCGGGGGAAACCGATTTGCGGCGGCTGCTGGAGGAATCTCGCTTCGAGCAGGAGCCCCCTGCGGGGACGTGACGCGGCGGGGTGCGCGGGGTACAATGAGAAGGGCCAAACGCCGCCGGCCACAGAGGTGGCCGGCTTTCCATGGTGAAGCGGGATGAGCGAAGCACAGCCACCGATTTGCGACTACGAAGGATCCAGTTACCAGGAGAGTTTCTGGGAGCAGGGCGGGCGCGAGTATGAGGATCGCGTCGAGGCCATCGCGCTCAAACGGCTCCTGCCTCGCAAGGGGACGAGATTGCTCGAAGTGGGGGCCGGCGCCGGTCGCAATACCCCCCGCTATCACGGCTTTGAGCAAATCGTTCTGCTGGATTACTCTCGGACGCAACTCGAGAAGGCGCAGGCGCGGCTGGGGCTGGACGAGCGCTACGTCTATGTAGCTGGGGATGCCTATCGGTTGCCCTTCGCGCCCTCTTCGTTCGACGCGGCAACCATGATCCGCACCCTGCACCATTTGGTGGATCCCCAGCGAGCGCTCCGCCAGGTGCGGGAGGCTCTCACTCCAGGCGGGGACTTCATCCTCGAATTCGCCAGCAAGCGTCATCTTAAGGCGATCTTGCGCTGGGTGTTGCGGCGCCAGTCTTGGAATCCCTTCGTAGGGGAGACGGTTGAGATCGTCGATATGAATTTCAACTTCCACCCGCGGCAGATACAGCGCTGGCTGCTGGAGGCCGGCTTCGACCTTGAGCGTCAATTGACGGTCTCACACTTCCGGCTGGACTGGCTGAAGCGCAGGGTGCCGCTGGGGATGTTGGTGGGTTTGGACGCGCTGGCGCAGTGGACGGGCGGGCTTTGGCAACTCACGCCGAGCATATTCATACGCGCACGGGCCGTGGGCGAGCGGGTTGCGCCACGTGAAGGATCCATCTGGCGCTGCCCGGTCTGTGGCTCGCTCGATCTGGAGGCTTCCGGGAAGGTGCAGGAATGCCGAGGGTGCGGCCGTGTTTGGGGGTTGCAGGATGGCATCTACGACTTCCGCGAACCCTTGAAATAAACACTTCTTCCGAGCTGTATCAATAATTATGTAAAGCGAACCATTGCATGAAACCGGAAGGACCATGACGGCGTATAGCAGATGAAGTGCAGCGCTAGGGCGCCTTCTCGAGGAGGACCGTATGCAAGGGAAGAGACTGGTGCGAAGCCGCAGCGATCGCATGCTCGGCGGCGTCTGCGGCGGGCTGGGTGAATACCTGGGCATCGATCCCATGCTGGTGAGGCTCTTCTTTGTCTTGCTCACCTTCGGCGAGGGGATCGGCGTGATGCTATACCTTCTGCTCTGGTTGCTGATCCCGGTGGAGGGGTCCGAGCGGCCGGGGCGGATGGAAGAGACCATTCAGGAAGGCGCGGAGGAGATCGCCGAGAGGGCCCGCACGATGAGCAAAGAGATTCGTGAAGGAGTTTCGGCGCGAGACGAACGAGTGGCTTGGATCGTGGGCGGAGGCCTGGTAGTGATCGGCTCTCTGCTCCTGCTTGAACGTCTGAACTTGAGCTGGTTAGCGTGGTTTCGGTTGAACCTGTTGTGGCCTCTCCTGCTGATCGTCGCCGGGGTGGCTTTGTTGCTCCGCCAGGCGCGAGGAGGCTAGGCTTATGTCCCAAACAAGATCAAGGTCGGGTGTGTTAGGCCCGTTGTTGCTCATTGGCCTGGGAATTTACTTTCTCCTCCACAACATGGGCTGGGTGCACATCAGCCTCTGGCAGTTGGCGGCGCGGCTTTGGCCTGTGCTGCTAATCGCCGCAGGCCTGGATCTGGCCCTGGGGCGGAGATCGGCCTGGGGTGCCCTTTTGACGGTGGTGCTGGTCGCAGCGCTCGTAGCAGGAAGCCTGATGCTGATCGGATCACCTCCCTCAAGCCCCATCGCAGGACAAGAGGTTGAGGTCCCGCTCGAAGGCGCCGAGGAGGCGACGGTCTATTTGCGGCCGGAGTTGGGCTGGGTGCGGCTGGGGGGTCTCACGGAAGGAAACCGGGATCTGATCGAAGGCAGGTGTCATCCGCCGTGTGCAATCGAGGCTGAGCGTTCAGTCCAGGGGGTTAGACGCCTGGAGGTGAGGCTGGATGGCCGGGGGTGGGAGTCGCTTTCCATCCTGGGTTCTGGCCTCGGCCCTTCCTGGGATCTTGGGCTAAGCGGCGCGATTCCGGTGGAGCTGAGCCTGGAACTAGGGACCGGACGGCTCGAGGTCGACCTGCGGCAGCTCAACATTCATCAAGCCGAAGTGCACAATGGCCTGGGAGAGACGACGATCTGGCTTCCCAGCGTGGATGGAGCGCGTCTGCAGGTTGATGGCGGCATCGGCGATATCCGCCTGAGAATCCCCGAGGGCGTGGGCGTGCGCTTGCGGGCAGATACCGGCATCGGCCCGGTCGACTTGCCGGCAGATTTTGAGGCGCGAGATGAGGTCTTCGTCTCGCCCGGCTATGATGCTGCCCCGTCTCACATTGAGGTGTCCGTCGATCTGGGGATTGGCGCGGTGCGGGTGCGCTGAGCGCAGGAGTGTCTTGGGGGCTCAAGCCCCGCTGCGATGCACGCGAAAGGCGGGCTGCCTGCTTCAGGCAGCCCGCCCTGCGCGTCCAAATCAGAGTCTAGGGCCAGAAGTAGCGCACGCCATAGCTGAGCGTGGTCTCGCCGTTGGCCGGGATGCGGACCCGAAATTCGATGGTGGAGGAGTCCAATTGCGTGTAATCCTCGCTGGCATGCAGGATCTTCCACTCGCTCCAGCGGAAGAGATGCTCCACAACCCGCACCTCCACACTCTCGTCCTTGTGGTTGCGCAGCGTGATCTCAAACTCCTCCTCGAGGCGCTTCTCGCTGGGGCGACGGAAATCGGTCTGCACGCGCTCCCCGACGATGTCGAAGGCGTCGCCGATGTAGAGGCGCAAGGATTCGCCCTTGGGCGTGTGATCGATATTATCCTCGCCGATGAGCAGGGCGGCTCCGTCGACGTCCTCCTGGTAGACCCGCACCCTGCCGCGCGGCAGGTCGGCGTCTACCTCATCGGTGTCGAACTCGAGCATCACCATGACCTTCGGGTTGGAGGCCACGCCGTAGGAAGGATCGGTCTGCGGGTAACCGTAGACATTGCAGTACCAGTAATTATTCCGACATTGAAGACCGTCATAGACGAAGAACTTCTCGGATGGGACCCCGTCGACCGAGACGAACTCGATCTGCTTGGTCTCGTTGTCCTTCACCGAGACCGGCCGGGGCACTTCATAGAGGTGATACTCGAAGAACTCGCGCTGCTCCACCGGCGCAATCGCGGCGCGCTCCATTTCTTCGAAGGCCATCACGTCCCCCCCGAAGCCTGGCTCGGGCAGTCGTTGCAGGTCGCCGGCGATAAGCTTCAGTTGGGCGTCTTGATAGGAGGTGCCGCTGGTATTGCTAAGCGTGACCCAGCCATCCAGATCCAGCGATTTCTCGTCGCTGGCTAGGAGCACCACATAATCCGATTGCCAGGAGAGTCCCCCGGTGAGGTAGGTGATTTCCACATCTTGGGGCCCTCCCCGGTCGGCGAGCAGATGCCAAACCAGCGTGGGCTTAGTGATCAACCCGTCTGGCAGCTCTGGGAAGGAGACTTCCTGGACGTTTCCGCTGATGACTTTCACCTCGCCGCTCTCACCCTGCAAGATGATGCCCCCTTGAACGCTCAGGAGCGTCCCGTCGTATTGGCTGCCGTCCTCGGTGATCACGGAGATCCTCTCGCCCAGGTATTTCTCGTAGAGAGCGGAAGTGTTCACCAGGTCATACTCATAGTTCTGTTCCAGGACTGCCAACCCATGGCCGTCGCTTAGTGACTTGAATAGCACACTGGTGGGATCAATCGAGGCGGCGACGTCCGAGAAGGCGATCTCGTTAAAGCCCTCCTGGAAGGTGAAGCGGCGCCGGTCGCGCACAAGCGCGCTGCCCTGATTGTAGACCGTCAGTGCGAGGCTGGTTTCGGCGGCCTCAGCGGGCAACGTGGCCGAGACAGGCGCGGGGGTCTCGGCAAACCAATTGCAGGCCGCCGCGAGCGTTGAGAGCGCTAGCGTGGCCATCGCGATACGTGAGCGCAAGCTTTTCATGGTCGATCCTCCTTGCGGACCTTCGAGCCTTTGACCTTCAGACGTCCGGGACACGCCCGCGGTTCCCGATCTTAGCCATCCATGCAGCGGGTATAATGCCCCGCAGCGTTGGAGAGGATGAGATGGCCAACGAGAGCGGTGGACGCCGAGCCTACGAGCGCCGGATGCAAAAGGAAGGGCGTTTGCCACCAGGGCAATCGCTGACGCTGAAGTTTCCGGTTTTACACTACGGGCCCATCCCGCCATTCGACCCTGAGACGTGGGATTTCCGCATCTGGGGAGAGGTTGAGGAGGAACTGCGGTGGACGTGGGATGAATTCCAGCGTCTGCCCAGGACCCAGGTGGTGATGGACATCCATTGTGTCACCAGGTGGAGCAAGTTTGATACCACCTGGGAGGGAGTCTCGCTGAAGCAACTTGTAGAGGCAGGAATCGTGCGGCCGAGGCCCGAGGCAGCATTTGTGGTTCAGCACTGCGAATACGGCTACACCACGAACACACCCATATCCGTGGCGCTTGCGGACAACTTCTTGCTGGCTACCCATTTCAATGGGGATCCCCTTACGCCGGAGCATGGCTTTCCGCTGCGAGGTGTGGTGGGGGCCATACCGGGGCGTAAGGACCTCAAAGACATCTATCTCTGGAAAGGCGGCAAGTGGTTGCGGGGCTTAGAGTTCTTGAAGGAAGATAAGCCGGGCTTCTGGGAGAAGGCCGGTTACCATAATGAGGGGGATATCTGGCGAGAGCAGCGCGTTGCTCGAGGATAAGAACGGGAGGCCTTCAAACTGGGGCTGTCGCAAAAGGGCAGCCCTGGTTGCGTAAAATGGGCGGGGGTGGACGTATAATGCAGGTACGATGGGCCAAGAAGAAGAATATCGCGAAAAGCGCGAGCGCATGGTCGATTTGCAGCTCGCCGGGCGCGGCATACGCGATCCGCGCGTTTTGGAGGTCATGCGGGCCGTGCCCCGCCATCTCTTTGTACCGCCCGAGCAGCGCCATGTGGCCTACGTCGATGCGCCCCTTCCCATCGGTGAGCGGCAGACGATCTCGCAACCCTATATCGTGGCACTGATGACCGAGCTTCTGGAGCTACAGGGCCAGGAGGTGGTTCTGGAGATCGGGACCGGCTCGGGCTATCAGGCCGCGATCCTCTCGCGCCTGGCCAAGAAGGTCTACACGCTCGAACGAATTGGCGCACTGGCGGAGCGGGCCCGCAAGACGCTCGAGCAATTGGGCTACGACAACGTGGAGGTCATCCAGACCGATGGCTCAGCCGGCTATCCAGAACATGCGCCTTACCAGGCGATCATCGTGACGGCTGCGGCTCCGCGCGTGCCCTCACCTCTCGAGGAGCAGCTAGACATCGGGGGGCGGCTGGTGATCCCGGTGGGGGGACGTATGGGTCAGATCTTGGAGCGCTGGCGGCGCACCGAAGAAGGCATGACGCGCGAAAAGATGGCTCCGGTCGCATTTGTCCCGCTCATTGGCAATCACGCCTGGTCGGAGGAATCCGGCTCGCGAGGCTGGTGGAGTCTATAGCGCGCCAGCCGATCAGGCGGTCAGATAGGCGAGCGCCTCCCCGGCTTCGCCGTCCATGACCAGATCCATCAGGCGGCCCTCCGTGGCTGAGTGAATATCCATCACGCGCACAACCGTGTCCCAAGCCGCTTCCTGTGGCAGAAGATCGGCCAGGACATTCCCGCCCTTTTCGAAGAACTCGCGCTTGAACTCCGTGGCCGGGTCGGAGAGGTCCAGGGCCAGGGGGTAAATCTGGGACTCGACGAGGTCCTGGAAGAAGTGGGTGCCATGCGAGGGAGCCAGACCTTCGCCGACATCAACCAGTTCGATGAGGGCGCTGGCATTGTGGATGTCGCCGTAGCCCACGGGCAAGCCAGCCTCCGGGTTGCGCGACCCCCAGCGGCCCGGCCCCACAAGGATAAAGGTTTGTCCTTCGAGCCGCCGGTTGAGCCTGCCCACCAGCTGTGCCAGTTGACTGCGCTCCGAGAGCGTATCCAAGGCTTTGTAGGCTTCGGGTGAGATATAGATGACGTAGCGTATACCGGAGACGGTCCCCTCCGGAACCATCCAGCGTGTGTAGAAGATGCGCCGCTCGGCGGGAATGTTCTCCGGCAATGTGGCCAGCTTGAGATGCAATTGGCTCTGGGGTCGGCATTGCAATAGGTGAATGGTGACCTGCGTCGACCCAGCCTTTTCTTCATGGAGCAAGGCCACAAATTCGGTGTCGACTGGCCCGGCATAGGCCTCTTCGAGCGTCTGCAGCAACCGTTGCATGTTTTCTGGGAAGCTTGTGCGCCGAAGCAGCCCGTCGAAGGTGATGACCAGGTTCTCCCCCGACAGATTCGGCGGCACGCTCACAAGCTCCTGCACCTCGTTCTGCTCGAATCTCTGGACGATTGCCCGCAACCCGGGGGTTCCTGGCCCGAGCACGGCGCTTGCCGGCAGGGTCTTGAAGGTGTTAGTTTCCAGATCGATTAGGTCCACCGAGCGCTGCGAATAACGATGGATCTCGGAGCCCGTGGCCTCGGGACGCAATCCCGGATGGCTCAAGGCGACGAGCCGGGTGTAGTCCTGCCCGGAGCGTTCCACGGCGCGCGTGCCTAGGCCATAGACCATCCTCAGAAAGCCCTCTTGTCGATCGATGCGAGGGCTCCAGCGGAAGGGGTTGTGGGAGAACGCCACCCCGGCGGCATCGGGCAGGAAGTATGAACCCACACGCCGGCCCTGTATATCCTGGATGAGGATGGCCATACGTTCGTCGTAGTCGATCAAGCCCACCTTGCGCCGGTACAGGATGACGTCAGGGTGGTAGACGCTGGCGTAGATGCGCTTGATGGCCTGCGCCAGATCGGCGAGGTTCTGCTCGGGCGACCCTTGATTCGGGCAAAAGAAACTGTCGTACTTGCCGGCGAAGGAAGTTCCATAGGAATCCTCCAGCAGGCTGGAGGAGCGCACGATCAGGGGCGAATCGCCCGCACTCTCCAGAAGGTGGCGCAACGATTCCATGATTTCATCTGGGAAGGCGCCGCGAGAGAAGTCCCCCAGAATGGAGGGAAATTCGGCCCGGATCTCGTTCTCAGGCTTGTACTTTTGGTTGGCGTAATGGAGCAGCCGGTTCAATTGCAAAAATTGGTAGAAGACGTCAGCGCCCAGGAACCAGGATTGGGGGAAACGTAGCTTGGCGAACAGGTCGGGATCGGCAGATTTGCGCAGGATGCATTCGGCGAGCATAAGCCCGGCCGCCTTGCCGCCGATCTTTCCCCGGCCGATACGGCGGTCTCGGATGGCTTTCAGATCGGCGATATCGAACCACTCCTTGGCTATGCCAAGATAGGGTAGATGGTCGCTGATCATGGCCTTGATCAAGACGACCTTGATTTCCTTCAGGTGGTGTTCGGCGGGCTTCCGTTTGGCGGGTGGCAGGGCCTCGTAGGCCTCACCATGGGCGAAGAGCATATCCCAGGGCGCCAGTTCGGGGTGGATGCTGGGAAAGACCTCCTCCGGGTGCCCGCGGCGGGAGAGCACCTCCTTCAAGATCTGCTCGAAGCGCTCATAGGGCAGGTTGTAGGCGAAGTAGAAGTCGGTGAGATTATCGCGTACGATCCCCGTGCGTTGCCGCCAGACGCCGGGTGGCTCCTCGCTCTCGGGGCCGCCGAGCCCCTCCAGGCGCCGGGAATGGATCGCCTTCTCCCGCACTTCGGCTTCGAAGGCCTCGGGTGAGATGACGCCGCGCTCGAAGATCTCCTGCCGCATACGAGCCCGGATCTCCGGCGCCAGGATGGGATACTGGCTGAGGGCCAGATAAAGCGTCAGAACCTTTGGAAACGCGGAGGGATCGATCGACATATCAGGGAAAGGAAACTGGGCGGCGGTTGGTCCAAGGCCTTCCTGGCGTCAGCCTCAGGGGGTCTTGCGAGAAGCAGATCAACGCCCGAGGTGCATGGGCATGATCACGTGAAGGAAGTCCTCCCGGCCCACCGGGCGCACAACCCCGGGGGAGGAGGGGGAGGTCGTCTCCAAGGCCACGTTGGGGGTATCAATGACGCTGAGAACATCCACCAGGAAGCGCACGTTGAAAGCGATTTCGATCGGCTCGCCTTCCACGGTGGCATCGACGATGGTCTCATTCGAACCGGTTTCGGCAGCCGTTGCCGAGACCTCGACCGTTCCGGGCTCCAGCTCTCCGCCAGGTGTGATACGCAGCCGGGCCGAATGGGCGGCTTCGCGGGCGAAGATATCGGCCGCTTTGCAGGCCTTGAGGAAGGCGCTGGTCGGAAGGATGCTGCGAGTGGCATAGTTGGTGGGGATGATGCCGCGGTAGTCCGGGAAAGTGCCGTCGATGAGCTGGGAGACCACTTCCACGTCTTTGGCCCGGAAGATGACCTGGCCGCGGTTAGGTGGGAGAAGCATATGCACCATGTCCTCCTCGCCGTCGAGCACACGGGCGAGCTCGGTGAGCGCACGGGCGGGGATGATGGCGCGAATCGGCATAGCCTGCGGGGAGGCCAGTTGAGCCGTCCGCACGGAAAGGCGGAAGCCATCGGCGGCTGCGAGGGTCATCTGGTCGCCCTCGATTTCGAAGAGCACGCCGGTGAGCACCGGCCTGGCATCATCGGTCGAGGCGGCGAAGCTCACCTGGTGGATCATCGATTTGAGTTCGTCCACCGGAAGCGTCAGGCCATCCTCCAGCTCCGCAGGCGGTAGAGGCGGAAATTCCTGAGCGTCAATGCATTTGATGTCATTATTAAAGGCGCCACAGCGGACATTCAGGGTCTGGTTGCGGATGGTCAGGGCCATGCTGACGGTGTCGTTGGGCAGGGTGTTGACCAGGTCCACGAATGTGCGGGCCGGCACCGTCGTGGAGCCTTCTTCTTCGATCTTGGCACCGATCCAGCAGCTGATTCCCAACTCCAGGTTGGTGGCAGAAAGGCGCAGCCGGCCGCTGTCGGTGGAGAGCAGGATATTGCTGAGCACGGGAAGCGTGCTGCGCGGGGCGACCGCTCGCGCAACGGTGCTCAAACCGCGGGACAAATTCTCTTGCAGGCAGGAGACCTTCATGAGGGAGCTTTCCTTCGGTTGGGTATCGTGGCATCCAGGTTCTGAAGTATACAACGGACGGAGGCGCCGGACAATGATTGTGGACATTCCCCCCGGCATGGCATACACTTGATTTGCGATGGGTGCGGACAGGCAAGAAATCCAGCTTCTGCGGCAGATGGTAGTGCGGCTCTCACGGCTGGTGGAGATCAGCGTTACCCTCAACTCGACCCTCGACCTGGACCGCCTACTCCAGTTCATCGTGCATTCAGCCGCGGACCTGTTGGATAGCGAATCGGCTTCGCTGTTGCTTGTGGACGAGCACAGCCAGGACCTGATGATTGCCGCGGCCACGGACATTGAGCCGGATGAACTTGACCGCGTGCCCGTTCTCAAAGAAGGCAGCATCGCCGGGACCATCCTGCGTGAGGACCGGCCTCTGATCCTGAATGGCCTGGAGCCGGGCATGCGCGCCTTTCAGGAGATCGAGGAAAGCCTGCGGTTCGAAGTGCGCTCGCTGATCGGGGTTCCGCTGCGCATTCGTGACAGGGTCACCGGCGTGCTGGAAGCGGCCAACAAGCGAGTGGGCGTCTTCGATGAGGCCGATCTGCAGACTCTGACCAATATCGCCTCGCTGGCCGCCGTGGCGATCTACAACGCCCGCCAACTGGAGGCCTTGAACCGGGCCTATGAGGAGCTTGGCAAGCTCGAGAAACTCAAGAGCGATTTCATCGCCATAGCCTCGCATGAACTTCGCACGCCGCTGGGCCTCATTCTGGGCAACGCGGCCCTGCTAAAGGACATGTCGGATGAGCGCGTAGGTGAGTATGCCGAGGCGGTCCTCAACTCTGCAGAGCGGATGCGAGAGTTGGTGGAGGACATGACCTCCATGAACATGCTGGAGGCGGGTTCGGCCGAGGTGGCGATAGCGCTCCAACCGCTGCAGCCAATCGCACAAGCGGCCTATGATCAGGTCGCGGGATTGGCGAAAGCCAAGGGGCAGAAGCTGGAGCTGCGACTCCCCGAGGAACCCATTCGGGCGATGGCCGACCGCCCCAAGCTGGAAGTAGCGTTGACGAACCTGCTCAACAATGCCGTGCGGTTCACGCCGGAGGGCGGCAAGCTATGGCTGGTTCTTGAGCCGCATGGCCGTGAGGCCTGGCTACGGGTGGGAGATAACGGCATCGGCATCCCACCAGACCAACTCGACACAGTGTTCGATCTCTTCTATCAGGTGGAGGACCACCTCACCCGCCGGCATGGCGGCATGGGCCTGGGCCTGGCGATCGTCAAGGCCATCGCCGAGGCACATGGAGGGCGGGTGTGGGTCGAGAGCGAAGGCCCGGGCGCTGGCGCCACGTTTACGCTGGCGCTGCCGCTGGGCTGAGGGCGCCGGCGTCTTGGTTCGGGGATCGGCTGGCCGGCGGCCGCCTACTCAGACAGGAGGAAGACCGAATCGCCGCGGCGGACGCGCTGGTCCACTTTGACGGCCACCTCGCTGCCGGCCTCCGCCTCCTCGATGGGCTGATGCTCGATCTGCATCGAGCGGATTTCCTGAAGGAAATCCGTGTGTGCCCCGAGGAAGTGCAGCTTATCCCCCAGCTTGATGGGCTCCGAGAGCCTGAGTACGGCGACCTGGATCCTGTTATAGAAGTGAATCACCTCTCCAATGCGCACGCCTTCAGCCATGGGACTGCTCCTTGCCGCTTTGCCTGCCGCTATGTTGATTGTACAACGGCTTTGATGGTTCCCAAACCCTCCTTGGCGGGTGGGGCCGCCGCCTAGGTTGGGGTCTGCCAGGTTTCGGGGATGAAACGTAGCGTGGTGGCCGAGAGTAGGAAAAGCGCAGCGTAGATGGCGAAGATGACTAGGTAGCCAAGGCCTGGGTTGAGACGGTTGAAGAAATCGGCCATTGGGCCACCGATGCCGGCACCCACGATGCCTGCCCCGGCACCGGCGAGGTTGGAGATGCCGAGGTATCGTCCCGCTTCCCGTGGCGGGGCGAGCTCGGTTCCCAGGGCCCAGCTTGTCGCCATGAAAACCCCCGTGGCGAGGCCGATGATGCACCCACTGACGACCACCAACGGGAAAGATCTCGCCGAGAGCAGCAGGAGCGTGCCGGCAAAGGCTCCCAGCCCGGCAGCCCCGACGAGCCGGCGGCGCCCATAGCGGTCGGCTAGGCGGCCGCCGCCCAGCGCCGAGGGGAGAAGGAAGAGCGCCACCACTGCCAGAAGGATGGTCGTGGCGGTGGCGGGGTTTGTAACCTTCAGGACATCCGCCAAGTAGAACTGGGCGAAACCTTGGATGGATCCCACGGCTGCCAGGAAGAGCAGCCGGTTGATCACCCACCAGATGAAGGGCCGCTGTTCGCGGGCGCGCTCGCCGATTCCCACCCAGGCGCCCAGGTATACGCCGGCGAAGATGGCGCCTGCCATCGCGGCTAAGCCGGCCAGTCCCATGATTCCCACCTGGAGTTCGAGATCGAAGGCCCGGGCCGTGAGCGACAGGCCGCTCAAGCGGACCAGCCGGACACCGGCCTGGGTGACGCTCACGAAGATGAAGGTCAGCCCGAGCAGGCGGAGTGCTTGCTTGCGGGCATCGTCGCGCGGCGGAGCCGTCAGTGGCCGCTCCCGAACGCCGGCCAGCGTGATCAGCGTCGTCAGCGTCAGGGAGCCGCCGATGATGCCCACGGTGAGCCAGACCCGGCCGGCGTCCACAAGCGGGCCAATGAAGATCACCAGCACGGCGGGAAGCAACTCCATGACGGATTTCACCCCCGAGGAGAACCCCCGTTGATGGGGAGGCACGAGATCTGGCATCAAGCCCTGAAAAGCGCCTTGTGCCAGGTTGGAGGAGGCCTGTAGCAGGATGATGCCCAGCAGCAGGAGGCCATACGCGCTCGAGAATCCGAGCCGGGCTTGCAGGGTGTCATCGAGCGGCGAGCCCACTAACAGGGGCGAGGCCCCGATGACCAGCAAGAAGACCAGGTCCAGAAGCGTGCCGGCGGCAATGAAGGGCCTGCGCCGGCCCCAGGGGTGGGTGCTGCGGTCGCTGAACATCCCGGCCAGTGGTTGAACGAGCATCGCCACGGCCAGCCCTGCAACCCGCACGGTGGCCAGATAAGAGTTCTTCTGCTCTTGGGCGACGAAGAGCGCGATCAGATAGGGGAGCAAAACCGGCGTGATGGCCCCGGCCGAGATGCTGAGGCCCAGGGCGTAGATATTCAGCGCCAGGTGGTCCCACCAGCGCAGTGGGGCCGGCGTGTCTTGGGCTGTCTGCATCAATCGCCTAGCGGTCAGACTATAGGACATCCGGCTGTGAAAGCCGGTGCACTACAGGCTGAAGCTTTCGCCCGGTCGAATGACGTGGGGTTCGGCGGAAGTCTCGGCCCGCACGCGCGCCGCCCACGCCTCGGGATCCTGCTCGATCAACTCCCAGGTGCTGTAATGCACCGGGATGACATGCTTGGGTTGGATGAGCTTTACGGCTCGCAGAGCGTCCTCCGGGCCCATGGTGAAATTGTCGCCGATGGGGAGCACGGCCAGGTCGATCCCCTCCTCGCCGATCAGGCACATATCCCCGAAGAGGCCGGTATCGCAGGCCATATAGATCTTCTCGCCGTCGGGCACGGTGAGCAGAAAGCCGGCGGGGTTGCCGCCATAGGAGCCATCCGGCAGGGCCGAGCCATGCAGGGCCTGAGTGAGCTTGAGGTAGCCGAAGGGGTGGTGGAAGCCGCCGCCGATATGCTGTGCATGGGCCTCGACGCCCTGAGCCTGGAACCAGGAGGCGATCTCGAAATTGCTGATGATCTTGGCACCGGTGCGCTTGGCGATTTGCTGCGCATCGCCCACATGATCGCTGTGGCCGTGCGAGATCAGGATGAAATCCGCCTGGGCCTCCTCGGGGCGCAAGCTGGCCGAGGGGTTGTCGGTCAGGAAGGGATCGACAAGCACGTGGACGCCGGCGATTTCCAGGCCAAGGGCCGCATGTCCGTACCAGGTGAATCGAAATGCCATCGCAACGACCTCCCTGCAACAAGAGACGAAAACCTGCGCGAAGTATAGCGCCCGCCCAAGGTGCCTGTCAAAGCCGGCAATGCAGGGGCTAGTCCTGGTCGAGAATCTCGGCGGCGGGGCTGCGCAGGCCGGTGCGGGGCGGTGTGTGGGCGTGGTTGTGATAGTGCGGGTACCCCGGAATCCTCGTTTCCTCGCAGGTATTCTGGGGACATAGGCGAATGCCGGTCGGGAAGTTCTCATACTTCAAAAAGGGCGGCCGCGAGGAATAGGTTCTGGCGGCTCCCAAGCGCGCTACTCCGCAGAGGAAACCGCCACCGGATCGAGCCAGGCCTTCGAACGCGGGCCTTCACCCCGCACGGTCTCGAAGAAGGCCCGCTGCATCTCGCGTGTGATGGGGCCGATGCGCCCCTGGCCGATAAGGCGGTGATCAATCTCGCGGATTCCAACGCACTCCGCGGCCGTGCCCGAAACGAACACCTCATCCGCGGCGTAGAGTTGGTCACGGGTGATCTGCTCCTCAATAACTGGGTATTTAAGGTCTTGAGCGAGTGTGATGATCGAATCGCGCGTGATGCCCTCCAGGATGCTGGCGCGCGGCGGCGTGTAGATCTTGCCCTCCCGTACCAAGAAGATGTTCTCCCCCGTGCACTCCGAGACGTAACCATTGGGGTCGAGCATCACCGCCTCCTCAAAACCCGCTCGGATGGCGAAGGTCTTGGCCAGCACAGAGTTGACATAGTTGCCCGAGATCTTCGCCTTGGTCATCGAGACGTTCGGATGATGCCGGGTGAAGGAGGACACGATCATGCGCGCGCCCTTCTCGATGGCCTCCTTGCCCAAGAAGGCACCCCATTCCCACACCGCGATACCTACCGACGGCTGCATTTCATCGAGGTTCAGGCCCAGCGACCCCCTGGCCATGTACATCAGCGGCCGTATGTAGCAGGACCGCAAGCGATTGGCGCGGATCACCGTGTGAACCGCCTCCCGCAGCGCCTGCAGGTCATAGGGTACTTCCCTCAAGCCCAGGATGTGCGCTGACTTCAAGAAGCGCTCGAGATGCTCCCTCAGACGAAAAACGGAAGGGCCGTCATTCGTCTCGTAACAACGGATGCCCTCGAACACGGCCAGCCCGTAGTGCAGAGCGGGCGCCAAAAAGGGAACCGAAGCATGGCTGGCCGGCACCAACCGGCCGTCCATCCAAATCACGGGTTCTTGCGTTTTCATGATCACTCCTTTGCAGGGATCCAGACTGACCAATCAAGGTGAAGGCCGGCGGCCCTCTGCGACATGAGGTGGTGTGCCGTCACGGCGCCAGCTGCGCCCGGATAGCCTGGCCCATCTCCCGGGTGCTGATGATCTTCTCACCCCCTAGGTCGGCGGTGCGAGCGCCTGCCTCAAGGGCCTTCTCCACGGCGCGTTCGACCTGCTCAGCCTCAGCCTCCAGCGCCAGCGAATGGCGCAGCAGCATGGCGGCGCTTAGAATCGCCCCGATAGGGTTTGAGATGCCCCTCCCGGCGATGTCGGGCGCGGAGCCGTGAACGGGCTCATAAACCCCGAGAGAACCCTCCCCAATGGAGGCGCTCGGAAGCATGCCCAACGAGCCTGCCAGGGCCGAGGCCTCATCACTCAGGATGTCGCCGAAAAGGTTGCCCATCACCAGCACATCATAAGTGGCGGCCGCTTGCATCAGCCGCATGGCGGCCGAATCCACCAACTGATGCTCCAACCTCACCTGGGGATACTCCGCCGCAACATCCTCCGTCACACGCCGCCACAATCGCGATGACTCGAGCACGTTGGCCTTATCCACCGAGGTCACCAGACCTCGCCGGCGTATCGCCAACCGGAAGGCCAAGCGCACCGCACGCCTCACCTCCGCCTCAGTGTACTCGAGTGTATCGAAGGCGCGCAGGCTGCCGCCCGCGAGCCTGGTCGTTCCGGATCGGCCGAAGTAGAGGCCACCCGTGAGCTCCCGCACGATCATGATATCCACCCCCCGCACTTTCTCCCCACGCAGCGGAGAGGCGTTCTCAAGCGCCGGGATGGATCGTACCGGCCGCAGGTTCGCGAACAGTCCCAGTTCACGCCGCAGGACAAGCAGACCCTGCTCCGGCCTCATAGCCGCCTGAGGATCCTCCCACTGCGGCCCGCCGACGGCCCCCAGCAAGACCGCCTCTCCCGCCCGGCACGCGGCGAGGGTCTCCTCCGGCAGCGGACTTCCGCACGCCTCGATCGCGCAGCCCCCAATGAGGTGCTCCTCGAAGGAGAAATTGTGTCCGTGCAGCCGTGCCACGGTCTCTAGCACGGAGCGGGCCTCCGCAATGACTTCCGCTCCGATCCCATCTCCGGGTAAAAGCACGATCTTTGCTCGCATCTTCTCCAAACTCCCATTGCACAGGCGCGGAATCGATCAAACGGAAGAGACAGCCCCTCGGCAGTGGCAATCTATGTAACCCGCGCGCTCCGCTATAGGCGCCCGCATTCGATCACTAGTCCGTACTCGATGCTATCTGCCAATGCCAACCAGGAGGCCTCGATGATATTGGTGGAGGCCCCCACCGTGCTCCAGCGCCGGCGGCCATCGCGAGTGTCGATTTACACCCTCGTCATGGCGGCGGTTCCCTGCCTGCCGTCCAGGATACGCACCTTGTAATCCACAAGTTGGAATGAGCGCATCGCCGGGTAGATCGGCGATAACGCCTTTCGCAAGGCGGCGTCCAGCGCGTGGACGGGACCGTTGCCCTCGGCCGCAGTGTGCAGAACCTCACCCCTTACAGAGAGCTTAACCGTTGCTTCGGCGAAGGTCTCTCGTCGCTGACGGTGTTCGACCATCACGACGTAGTCGATGAGCTCAAAGGGTGGCTCATAGGAAGGTGCCCGGCGCTGGATCATCATCGCAACGGAAGCATCGGCGGCTTCAAAAGAGAACCCCTTGGCCTCAAGCTCCTTGAGCTCGCGGAGTATCTCCGATGCGGTGTAGGCATCCATGGAAGCGAGCCCGTATTCTTCGATCTTGCTGAGCAGGTTCGCCCGGCCGGAGAGCTCACTCACGGTGACACGCGTCTCGTTCCCAACCGCGGCAGGATCAACATGCTGATATGAATGCGCGTTGCGGCGCATGGCGGCCACGTGGAGCCCGCCCTTATGGGAGAAGGCGCTGCTACCCACGTAAGGCATGTGTTCATCGGGGGCGATGTTGGCAATCTCCGCCACAAAGCGCCCTACTTGCCTCAGCCGCTTGAGTCTGCCTTCCGGGAGGGCCCGGAACCCAAGCTTCAACTCCAGGCTGGGGATCACTGCGCACAGGTTGGCATTCCCACAGCGCTCGCCGTAGCCATTGATCGTACCCTGCACCTGAACCGCCCCAGCCAGCACCGCCGCGAGGCTGTTGGCCACGCCGCACGCCGCGTCGTCGTGAGCGTGGATGCCGAGGGGCAGATCGAGCCTCTTGCTCACCTCCCGCACGATGGCATGGATCTCCCAGGGCATCATGCCTCCGTTCGTATCACAGAGCACAATGGTCTTCGCACCACCTCGTGCCGCGGCGCTGAGCGTTTCCATGGCATAGTCAGGGTCGCTCCTGTAGCCATCGAAGAAGTGTTCTGCATCATAGATCACCCTGCGACCCTTAGATCGCAGAAAGCCCACGCTGTCCTCGATCATGCGTAGGTTCTCGTCCAGCGTGGCGCGCAGCACCTCAAGCACGTGCATCGGCGAACTCTTCCCCACCAGGGTGCACACCTGCGTCCCGGCATCCAGCAGAGCGAGCAGGTTGACGTCCTGCTCGGGCGGGATGTTCGGACGCCGGGTAGAGCCGAAGGCGACGATCGTCGCCTCCCGCCATGGGATCGCCCTTGCACGCTCGAAGAACTCAGCGTCCTTGGGGTTCGAACCCGGCCACCCGCCCTCGATGAAGACAACGCCCAACTTGTCCAAGCAGCGTGCCACACGGAGTTTGTCCTCGCAGGAGAACGAGATGCCCTCACGCTGCGCACCGTCCCGCAGCGTCGTGTCATATATATGGATCAGCTCATGACTGTTCACATCGCCTCTCATAGGCCGATATCTCCGCTGAGAAGGAGAGCAGATACCCGAGCGTATCGATACCCTCCAGCAGGCAGCGCTTGTCGAAGGGATCGATGGGGAAACCAAACTTGCGTCCGTTGGGCAGTATCACGACCTGCGTAGGCAGATCGATTGTCAACTCGATTAAGGGATCTTTGCGAGCGACGCGAAGCAATTCGGTGTGGGCCTCGGCCTCGAGCTCGACGGTCAGCAGGCCGTTCTTTAGGGCGTTGCCGCGAAAGATATCGGCGAAGGAGATCGCCACAACCGCCCGCACGCCCCAATCCATCAGCGCCCAGACGGCGTGTTCGCGAGAGGACCCACAGCCGAAATTAGCCCCGGCAAGGAGGATACTGGCCCCTTTGACTTCCGGCCGGTCGAGAACGAACTCGAGGTTCGGCGAGCCATCCGGCATCGAGCGCCAGTCGGCGAACAGGTATTTTCCCAGGCCATCCCGTTCAAGCGCAGTCAGGAAGCGAGCCGGGATGATCTGATCCGTGTCCACGTCATCGATGGGCAGAAGCACGAGGCGAGAGGTCAGCGTGTCGAAAGCTCTCAACGGGGTCACTCGCATTCACATCTTCGCATATTAGCTGAGCATCTTTCGGACGTCCGTGATCTCGCCGGCGACTGCGGCCGCGGCGGCGGTGAGCGGTGAGGCCAGAAAGGTGCGCCCTCCCTTGCCCTGGCGGCCCTCGAAGTTGCGATTGGAAGTGCTCACAGCGTACTCGCCAGGCCGCAAGCTATCGCCGTTCATAGCGATACACATTGAGCACCCCGGCTGGCGCCACTCCGCCCCGGACTCCTGGAAGATACGGTCCAGCCCCTCTGCCTCCGCTTGCCGCATTACGATCTGCGAGCCGGGGACCACCAGGGCCCGAACGCCCGGCGCAACTTTTCGGTCTCGAAGGACTCTGGCGGCTTGACGCAGATCTGAGATGCGCCCGTTGGTGCACGAGCCGATGAAGACCACGTCGACTTTGTGGCCCAGCAGCTTCTGACCTGGCGCCAAGCCCATATAGTCCAGAGCGCTGGTCAGGGCGGCGCGATGAGACGGCTGGCCTACCTTGGCGGGATCGGGGATGGACTGTGTGATGGGCATCGCCAGGCCAGGGTTGGTTCCATAGGTGATCATCGGCGCCAATTGGGAGGCGTCCAGCGTGACAGAACGCTCATGTTCGGCGCCCTCATCGCCAGGCAGCCGCCGCCAGGCCTCCAGCGCCATCTCCCATGCCTCCCCTTTTGGGGCGTGCTCGCGTCCGGCCAAATAATCAAACGTGGTGTCATCTGGCGCGATCATCCCTGCGCGTGCGCCGGCCTCGATGGACATATTGCAGATCGTCATGCGAGCTTCCATATCCAGCCCACGGATCGTCGATCCTGTGTACTCGAAGACGTGCCCCTCTGCTCCCCCTACGCCGATCTCGGCGATCAAGGCCAGGATGACGTCTTTGGCCGTGACTCCCGCGGGCAACCTTCCCTCGATGCGGACCTCAAACGAATGGGGTTTGGACTGAAGCAAGCACTGGGTTGCGAGCACATGTTCGACCTCGCTCGTTCCGATGCCGAAGGCCAGTGCGCCGAATGCGCCGTGGGTCGAGGTATGACTATCACCGCAGACGATCGTCATGCCCGGCTGTGTGAGACCCAGCTCGGGGACAATCACGTGAACAATCCCTTGCTTGGGCGAATCCCAGCCGTAGAGCTCGATGCCGAAATCCCGGCAATTCTCCTCCAGCCTCCGCAGCTGTGCAGCGGCCTCCGCCGGAAGGGCGCTGCGGGGGCGGCCGTCCGTGGGGATGGAATGGTCCATCGTCGCTACGGTCTTCTCCGGCCGGCGCACGGCCATACCGCGCGAGCGCAATCCGGAGAAGGCCTGTGGGGAGGTCACCTCGTGAAGCAGATGAAGGTCAATGTAGAGAATCGAAGGGCACCCTGACTCCTCTGCCACGATGTGTGCCTCCCAGATCTTTGTGAGCATGGTCTTCGGCTTGCTCATGGCCACGATTACCTTCGCTGCTGAACGCCGGGCCTACGCTTCTGGCCTATCCTGGCTTTCGCCGAATGGCTGCGGCGCGGACGATCGCATCCCGTTTGTGAACCATTCCAGCCGCCGGGCGCCCGCTCTGGCGATTAGCAATTTGTTCATCGCCGACAGGAAAGCTTTCACGCTGGCGACGATGATGTCCGTATCGGCGCCGTAACCTGTGTACGTGCGCGGATCTCCGGCGTCAGGCAGGCCTTCCGAGATCGCCTCCATCTGCGCGTCCTGGATACGCACGGTCACGGCCCCTTGAGCGTCGATGCCCTCGGTCACGGCGTGCACGGAGAACTCCAGCAGCCGGTTGGGGGCACGGATGATCTCATCGATCGCCTTGAAGGCGGCGTCGATCGGGCCAGTTCCCACGGCGGCGTGCACTCGCACTGCGCCTTCTGGCCCACGCAGCCTGATGGTCGCCGTTGGCATGCCCATCGTCCCGCAGGCAACCTGCAGTCCCTCCAGGGCGAAGACCTCTTCGGGCTGGTAGAGCTCGTCGGCGATCAGCGCCTCCAGATCGGCGTCGGTGATGATCTTCTTCTTATCAGCCAGAGCCTTGAAGCGCTCGAACGCTCGCAGCAGTTCCTCATCCCCCAGCTCGTAGCCGAGGTCTCGCAGGCGGGTTTGGAAACCATGGCGCCCTGAATGCTTCCCCAGCACCAGACGGCTCTGGCTCAGGCCGATCGACTCCGGCCGCATGATCTCGTAGGTCTGATGGTTCTTCAGCATCCCATCCTGGTGGATTCCGGCCTCGTGCGCGAACGCGTTCGCACCCACAATGGCCTTGTTCGGCGGCACAACGATGCCAGTGTGGTGGCTCACCAATCTGCTCACACGGCTGATCTGGGTCGTATCGACGCTGGTGGAAAGGCCGAATAAATCGCGGCGCGTGTGGATGGCCATCACCACCTCCTCCAGGGAGGTGTTACCGGCGCGCTCGCCGATGCCATTTACGGTGACCTCCGCCTGGCGCGCGCCGGCCCGGATGCCGGCAAGCGTGTTTGCCGTCGCCAGGCCGAGGTCGTCGTGGCAATGCACAGACAGGACAACCTTCTCGATACCTGCGACGCTGGCCCGGATCTCACGAAGCAGGGCCTCGAATTCGCCGGGCATGGCGTAACCGACGGTGTCGGGGATGTTTACTGTGGTGGCGCCGGCGTGGATCGCGGTCTCCAAGACGGCACATAGGAAGGGGATATCACTGCGGCTGGCGTCTTCTGCGCTGAACTCGACATCCTCGCAGAGAGCGCGTGCGAACGCCACCATATCGTGGACGTGCTGTAGCACCTGCTCACGGGTCATGCGAAGCTTGTGTTTCAGGTGGATGTCCGAAGTGGCGATGAAGGTGTGGATGCGGGGCCTGGCGGCTGCACGCACGGCCTCCCAGGCCTTCTCAATATCCTCGGCAACGGCCCTCGCCAAGCCGCAGATCACCGGCGGCAGCCGTGAATCCTCCGGCGCACCGGCAGGCCGATTGCCCACCTCTTCGGCGATCTTCTGCACAGCGTGCAGTTCGTCCGGGGAAGAGGCGGGGAACCCCGCTTCGATGACGTCGGCGCCCAATCTCGACAGGCCGCGGGCAACCTCCAGCTTCTCGGTCGATGTCAGCGAGGCGCCGGGCGATTGCTCACCGTCCCGCAGGGTGGTATCGAAGATGAACACCTGGTTGAGACTCGCCTCCCTCATCCTTCGCTCCCCGAGGGCTGGCCGCCGGGCCTGATCGTGACCGGGTTGAGGAACGGCATCTTGCTGCGCAGTTTTGCTCCCACTCGTTCGATCAGCAACTCTTGCTTCTTGCGCCGCTGCTCGTTGAACCATGGCCGGCCATTCCGATTCTCTTCGATCCACTTGCGGGCATAGGTGCCATCCTGAATTTCGGCGAGCATCTGCCGCATCTCACCCATGGTCTCCTCGGTGATCAGCCGCGGGCCGCCCGTGTAATCGCCATGCTCAGCCGTGTCGCTAACGGAATAGCGCATGTAATTCAGGCCGCCGCGATACATCAGATCGACGATCAGTTTGAGTTCATGCAGGCACTCGAAGTAGGCGATCTCGGGCTGATAGCCGGCTTTCACGAGGGTCTCAAAAGCTGCTTCCACCAGCGCGCTCACCCCACCGCAGAGCACGGCCTGTTCTCCGAAGAGATCGGTCTCGGTCTCCTCCGCAAAACTGGTCTCGATCACCCCGGCGCGCGTGGCCCCCAGCGCCTTGCTGTAGGAGAGCGCCAGCGCCAGCGCCTGCCCGCTGGCATCCTGATGCACGGCCACCAGGGCAGGCGTGCCCTCCCCGTCCAGAAATGTCTCGCGCACCCGGTGGCCGGGGGCCTTGGGCGCCACCATGCTCACGTCCACATCGGCGGGCGGCTGGATGGTCCCGAAACGGATGTTGAAGCCATGGCTGAACATCAGCGTCTTGCCGCGCTTCATGGCCGGGGCTATGTGTTCAGCATAGATGGCCGGCTGGGCCGTGTCGGGCACGAGCAGGGTGATCACATCTGCCCAGTCAGCCGCGGCAGGGATCTCAGCCACCAAGAGACCCGCATCCTGGGCCCGCTGGCGGCTCGGGCTGCCCGGCCGCAATCCCACCCACACCTCCACGCCGCTGTCCTGCAGGTTGAGCGCTTGCGCGTGGCCCTGGGAGCCATAGCCGATGACCGCCACTCTCTTGGAGCGGATGAGTTCCAGATCAGCATCTTGCTCGTAGTACATAATAGCCATGGGTATCGTCTCCCCTATGGATTCGCTCATCTATCGGATGCTGTTGATCTCAGCCCCTTGCCTCATTTGGGAGGAGTGCCGAGACGAACTCGGGGTTCGGGGTTACTGTCTGGGGCCCGCGCGTCATGGCGACCCTTCCCGTGCGCGCCATCTCGACGATGCCAAATGGACGGAGCACTTCCAACAGCCCCTCGATCTTATCCTCCGTGCCGGTGATCTCCACGATCAGCGTATCCGGCGCCACGTCCAGGGCCTTGGCCCGGAAAACCTCGCACAACTGCAAGATCTGGGCGCGCGCCTCCCGACCGGCTCGCACCTTGATCAGGGCCAGATCGCGCATCACCGCGGGGCGGAAGGTCACGTCCTCCACGCGGAGCACGTTGACCAGCTTGTATAGGTTGGCCTCCACCCGGCGGGCGGTGGCGTCATCGGCTTGCACGACGATCGTCATGCGGGACACCCCCGGCTGCTCTGTGGGACCCACCGAGAGGGAATCGATGTTGAAGGCCCGGCGCCGGAAGAGGGAGGCCACCCGGTTGAGAACGCCGGGCTTGTCTTCGACGTAGACCACAAGGGTGTGCTTGCTCGGCTCCGCAAATGGGCGGCTGGTCATGGCTCTGCCTCCTATGCCTCAGTGACGTTCAGGAATGGGCTTGGGGCGACGGATCATGGTGTCGAGGTCGGCGCCCGCAGGCACCATCGGATAGACGCAGTCTTCCCCCTCGACGCGAAAATCAATCACCACGCCACCCGGCTCCCGGTGTGCGCGCCTGACGGCTGCCTCCACATCGCCCCTGCTCTCGACTCGCAGGCCAGTCAGGCCATGCGCTTCGGCCAGCTTTACGAAATCGGGGCTGCGGATCGGCGTGGCGGCATAGCGGCGCTCGTAGAAGAACTCCTGCCATTGGCGCACCATGCCCAAATAGCCGTTGTTGATGACGGCGACGTTGATCTTGACGCTCTCCTGAACGCAGGTGGACAGTTCCGCAGCCGTCATCTGGAACCCGCCGTCGCCCACAATAGCCCATATCTGCTCCCCGGGCCGGGCGAACCAAGCCCCTATGGCAGCCGGAAGCCCGAAACCCATCGTGCCCAGGCCGCCGGAAGTGATCAGACGGTAGGGCTCCTCGTGCCGGTAGTACTGGGCCTGCCACATCTGGTGCTGGCCGACGTCGGTCACGATCGTCGCCTGCCCCCGGGCGAGGCGCCAGATATCGTGGATCACGTGTGCGGCGTAGAGCCGGCCATCATCAGGCCAATTCTGGATATCGCGGTCGGCGGAGTCCCGCTTGAGCTCCTCGATGCGGGCCAGCCACCCGTCGCGGGGTTTCGGGTCCAGGCGCGGCAGAAACTGCCGCAAGATCTGCTTTAGATCGCCGATAATGCCCACATCGACCTTAACGACCTTATCGATCTCGGAAGGATCGATGTCAACATGCACCTTGCTGGCATGAGGAGCGTAGGTCGCGAGATTTCCGGTGACGCGATCGTCGAAGCGCATCCCGAACGCCAGCAGGAGGTCGGCCTCCTGGATGGCCTTATTGACCCACGCCTCGCCGTGCATGCCCATCATCCCCAGGTTCAGCGGGTGGCTTGCGGGGATTGCCCCGATCCCGAGCAGCGTCACGGCGACGGGGATACGCGTCACGCCGACGAACTCGAGCAATTCGTCCATCGCGCCCGACATAATCACCCCGTGTCCGGCCAGGATGAGCGGCCGCTCAGCGCTCTCGATCAGTCCTAAGGCGCGATCGAGCGCCTCCGGCCGGGCACGCAGATCCGGCCGGTAGCCCGGCAGCCGGACGGGGCCGTCATCCCAGTCGAAGTCCACCGTCTGCATCTGAGCGTCCTTGGTGATATCCACCAGCACGGGGCCCGGACGGCCCGTGCGGGCCACGTAGAATGCCTCGCGCAGGGCCGGCGCGATCTCCTCCCCGCGCGTGACGAGGTAGTTATGCTTTGTGATCGGCAGCGTCACGCCGGTCACATCCGTCTCCTGGAAGGCATCGCTGCCGATGGCCGCGGCGGGAACCTGCCCCGTGATGCAGATGATCGGGGACGAATCCATCATCGCTGTGGCAATGCCGGTGACCAGGTTGGTGGCGCCCGGGCCAGAGGTGGCCATGGCGACACCGACTCTGCCCGACGCCCGCGCATAGCCGTCGGCCATGTGCGCCGCGCCCTGCTCGTGCCGGGCGAGGACGTGCCGCAGAGGGTAATCCAGCATGGCGTCATACGTGGGCAGGATCGCACCACCTGGATAACCAAACACGACCTCCACGCCTTCACGGGTCAGGACTTCCCAGATCACTTGTGCTCCCGATATCCTCATCTCACTCCTCCTGGCCGCCCTGCTCCAGCCGCCATCCTATTAGTCCCGCAGGACAGCCCCTTCCGAGGCGCTCGCCACCATGCGGGCATATCGCCGCAGCCACCTGCTCGAAGTGCGCGGTTCAAACTCTGGCAGCGCCCGCAGGCGCGCCCGGATCACGCCTTCTGGAAGCCGTAGGTTCAGGGTGCGTGCCTCCAGGTCAATCTCAATGATGTCGCCGGTTCGGATTGCCGCGATCGGCCCGCGCACCGCCGCCTCGGGGCTGACGTGACCGATGCATGCGCCGCGCGTTCCCCCCGAGAAACGTCCATCGGTGATCAGCGCCACCTGCTCACCCAGGCCCATGCCAACCAGGGCGCTCGTCGGTGCGAGCATCTCCTGCATACCCGGCCCTCCAGCGGGTCCTTCATAGCGGATGACGACCACCTCTCCCGGCTTGACCTCGCGGCCAAGTATTCCCCGCATGGCCTGCTCCTGGCTTTCGTAGACGCGTGCCGGCCCGGCATGCCGCTGCATCGAGGCGGCGACAGCGCCGGTCTTTACCACCGCGCCCTCGGGGGCGAGGTTGCCAAAGAGAATCGCGAGCCCGCCGGTCTCCTCATGCGGGTCGCTGCGCGGCCGGATGACGTCGGGGTCCCGGATGGCAGCGTCGGCGATGCTCTCGCCAAGCGACTTGCTGCTGACCGTCTGGCGATCCAGGTGTAGTAGCTCCCCTTCGAGGCTGAGTTGGCGCAAGATCGCCGGCACCCCGCCCGCCCGGTGCACATCCTGCATGTGCCATTGCGAGGCCGGGCTGACCTTGCAGAGCTGTGGCACACGCTTTGCCAGCCCATTGATCCTCTCTAGGGGGTAATCGATTTGGGCCTCGTGCGCGATCGCCAGCATGTGGAGCACGGTGTTCGTGCTGCCGCCCATCGCCAGGTCCAGGACAAAAGCGTCGTCGATAGCCTCCATCGTCACGATGCGGCGCGGGGTGAGGTCGGTGTCGATAAGATCCATCAGCCGCTGGGCAGCCTCCTCAGCCAGCTCGATGCGCTCCTGCGATTGAGCGAGGGCGCTGCCGTTGAAGGGCAGCGCCAGACCCAGAGCCTCGAGGAGGCAATTCATGCTGTTTGCGGTGAACAGACCGCTGCAAGATCCACAGGAGGGGCAGGCGTGGTCCTCGAGAGTCTTCAGATCCTGCTCGTCAATCCTGCCCGCCTTCAGTGCGCCCACCCCCTCGAAGACGCTGATCAGGTCGACAGCCCGCCCATCGGGTGTTGTGCCTGCGGGCATCGGCCCGCCGCTAACGAAGATGGTTGGGATGTTCAGGCGCAACGCCGCCATGATCATCCCGGGGACGATCTTGTCGCAGTTGGGGATGCAAATCATGGCGTCGAAGCAGTGGGCCGATATCATCGTCTCGACGCTGTCGGCGATCAGCTCACGGCTGGGCAAGGAAAACTTCATGCCCAGATGCCCCATGGCGATGCCGTCGTCCACGGCGATGGTGTTGAACTCAAAGGGGACTGCGCCGGCCCGGCGGAGGGCCTCCTTGATGGTCCCGGCGAAAGCCTGCAGATGGACGTGACCCGGAACAATATCCGCGTAGGAGTTGACGACCGCCACGAACGGTTTTGGCATATCCGCGTCGCCCACGCCGACCGCCTTGAGCAGCGCGCGGTGAGGTGCGCGTTCGAAACCCTGTTTGATCTGATTGGAACGCATCGCGAGCCTTGGGGGCCGTTCAATCGCCTGCCCATCCAGACCGATGCTGTCTCGAGCAAATGGGCGGGGGCCGGGGATCCTCTGATCCTGCGGGCAGTCTGGATGAATCATGCGGCCTGCCCGCGGTATTCGCCTTGCGCGGCTTCTTGCGGATCGGGTGACCGGGCGCAGACATCCTCGCCTGATGGCTGGTCTCCCGAGGCCGTAGGCGACACTCTTTCCCAGTTGGGATCCCAGGCGTTGACCCATGGACCTCGAACATCGAAGCCCGTATCCGCATTCGAAGTGCGAGCATCTGGGGTCGGTCTCCGTCTCTTCATCATCTCACCTCCATGACAGGATGTTGATTCAAAAGGAGCTGCCTCCGTAGGTTGAGGCAGCTCCTGGTACTCCCCGCTATCTGATCCCGTCTAATCCCCGCTCATCTCCACGGACCAACCCGGATCGTGCCCAACCGACGGGAGCTGCCCGCAAATGGGCAGCAGGATAAGGACCAGGATGAACAGGGTGAGCTTGGAAATCGGCGGCATCATCATTCTTCGATCCTCACGCATAAACGAAAAACACCTCCCGATTGGGAGGTGTCTGCGCTTCTCGTACAGGCTCAGCGCTCCATCACCCCAATCGGGCAAGCCCTCTCGACCAAAATAAGGATGAGAAGCGATATCAGGGAGATGAACAGCGAGAAAAAAGTGAAACCCATAGGCTTACCTATTGCAAAATAGACTAGCATGGATTTTCGACTTGTCAAGAACCAAATTCGAACTTTGTTATAGTCCAATAAAAATGTCAGGGGTTATTAGTTCAGTAATAATGTCACCTCATGAGAGAACAGGTGACATTGAACGGCAAGGAACAGAAACGGCTGAAGGTGCTCAACGATCTGGAAGCCGGGATGATGACGATGCCCCTGGCCTATCGATTCGCGCGCTGGCTGGATGGGAGGCAGTCCGAGGCGGAGGAGAATCGCCTGCTCTATGTGGCCGCCACCCGGGAGCGCGAGAAGCTGATCATCAGTGGGCACTGCACCGTTGGCTCGAGGGGCGTGAAGGCGGAGGGTTGGATGAAGGCCCTCGCCGAGGCCGCCGATCTTGATATCGAGAAGCTGGTAGGAGAGCCGGCCTGCTGGCACCACCTGTCGCTCGGGGAGGGCGTGGAGATCGCCGCCTGGATGGATCCCGAGAAGGTGGACGCTGGCCGGGCGTCTGAGGGCGTGCCTGAAAAGATGTGGCCGCATTCGGACGAGCAGCCCCTCTATAAGCCTATCGAAGCTGAGACAGTCGAGGTGCTGGATGCAGAGCTGGACGAAGAGCCCGCTCGCGACTGGCGGGCGACGGGGGAGCATGTGCATCCACCGGCTGCTGTGATCGGCCTCATGGTCCATCGAGCATTGGAGCGCAGGCTGTTTCCGGGTCAGGAGGGCATCGAGCGCCTCCTATGATTCGGTGGCCTTGAATGAAGGCATGGTCCAGCCGGTGCAGCGAGCAGCCGCAATCCAGGCGGCCCGCAGGCTGCTCGAGCGCTTCATGCAGCACCCGCTCAAGGAAGAAATCGATGCGGCCGATGCAAGCTATCGTGAGTTGCCGTATGTCTGGCCTGTCCCGGGCCGGGTGTTCGATTCAGGGGTCATGGATCTCCTCTATCGCCATGCGAGCGAATGGAAGCTGATCGATTTCAAGGCCGATGAATTGCGGGATGAAAATGACCTCATAAGGGTTATTGAAAAGCATCGGCGTCAAATGCAACGCTACGCGGAGGCGGTTCGGTCCCTGCTCGGGGTATCGCCCAGTGTTCAGCTATGCTTTCTGGATGCGATGGAGAAGGTCATGATTCGAGATGTTGGATAGGCATACACGAAGCCACAATGCTAGCGCTTTGGGTTGTCGGGCATACCCGCGGCAACCTCGATGAAGAGGGACCGGGGGAGAAGGTCCATGGAAGAGCTTCGGTCTCGATATCATGGCGCGCTCCTCGGACTTGCGATCGGGGATGCCTTGGGCACCGCCCTGGAGTTCCAGCGCCCCGGCACCTTCGAGCCGATCACCGACATGGTCGGCGGTGGCCCCTTCGGGCTTGAGCCCGACCAATGGACCGACGACACATCCGTGGCTCTTTGCCTGGCAGCCAGCCTGGTAGAGAACGGCGGGTTCGACGCCCGAGACCAGATGGATCGCTATCTCCAATGGTGGCATGAAGGCTTTATGAGTTCCACCGGAGAGTGCTTCGATATCGGCCGCACGATGAGCGCCGCACTGCGGATATACGAACACACCGGGGATCCTTTCAGCGGCCCAACCGACAAGCGCACGGCGGGCAACGGCTCTCTCATGCGGCTGGCACCGATCCCGCTCTTCTACTGCCGCGATCCGGAGAGGGCAATCCATTATGCCGCAGAGAGTTCACGCACCACGCACGGCGCGCGCGAAGCTGTGGATGCCTGCCGCTACTTCGCCGGCCTGATTGTCGGCGCGCTGCTGGCGGTCAATCTGGGTGAGGACGCCGACACGACAGGCGCGATATATGGCCAGATCGCCGGCGCCTACTATGGCGAGTCGGGCACCCCAGGCTCTTGGGTTGAGCGCCTCTGCATGCGAGAAGTGATATGCGATCTTGCGGATCGACTCTACGACCTCGCCGCAAGCCTGGGGGGAGGGATCTAGAGCGGATTGAAGGCCTGTCAAGGGCAGCGGAAGATTGAAAATGCATCAGTAATTATGTTTTGACCCGCCTCAGCGCTGTCAAAGATGGTCCCGCAGCATGCCTGTCAAAGCCGGCAATGAGAGGGCTAGTCCTGGTCGAGGATCTCGGCGGCGGGGCTGCGCAAGCCCCTGCGGGGCGGTGTGTGGGCGGCCCGGAAGGCTTCCATGCGATCCGTGATCTGGTTGCCCAGGCCCATCCAATCCTCGACCAGCAGAACCAGGCCCCGCCGGTCGGGCGCCAGGGTGAACGGCCCGAGGAAAAGGCGCAGGAGCCATGGCGGCAGGGGCCAGCCGCTCAGGTCCACCGCCAACGCGGTGTGGCCCTGGTAGGCTTTGATGGTGCGGCGGCGCCTGCGAGGCTGGCTACCGGGGGGAAAGAGCCGCGAGAACTCGATCGGGCGTGAGCTCAGGATCCGGCGGTAGGAGACATTCAGGCGGTAGAGCGGCACGCGCAGGCAAAGATGATCCGGCCGGGGTTCGACATAGGCCAGTCGCGGTGCCAGCCGGGTGAAGGCCCACCCGGCCAACGAGAGACCGCCGGCCGCTGCCAGCCAGGTTTCCGAAAAGGGCGAGAGGGGCTGCGCCCATCCCAAGCGTTGCAGCGACCACAACCCCAGCAGGAGGGCGGCCAGAGCCAGGAACTTGCCCGGGTAGGGTGCCATGCTCATACGGTACAGGAGCAAGGGGTGGCGTCTACGCATAGGGCTCCCTCGAGATTCTCGATGGCGGCAAAGCCGCCGCGGACGGCTGGAGCGAACTGGAGATCGGTGCGCCCGCCGCTCCCACGGTGCTAACCCTCCGAGTCGACAGGCCTGCGCGCGGGGTAGGGACAGAGAGGCCGCAGGGGACAGCGGGGGCACTCCGGGTTGCGCGCATGGCAGATCTCCCGCCCCAGCCGGATGAGGTTGAGGTGCACTGCGTAATAGCTATCGGGCGGGAAGAGCGCCGCCAGGTGGTCGTGGGCCTTCTCGGCGCTCATCTTGTCGGGACGAATTTCAAGCCGGCCGCTGATGCGGTGAATGTGGGTGTCGACGGGAAAGGCGGGCTTCCCCAGCGAGAAGAGCAGCACGATCGCGGCCGTTTTGGGCCCGACGCCCTTGAACCGCATCAGCCAGTCACTGGCCTGATCCGGCTCCCAGGCAGCCAGGAAATCGAGGTCCAGCGATCCGCGTTCGCGGCTGATCTGCTGCAGGATGGCTTGAATGCGGGGTCCCTTCTGATTGGCCAGACCCGCGACCTGAATGGCCTCGACGACCTGCGCTGGGTCGGCATCGCGAACAGCCTCCCAGTTCGGGAAGTGGGCCTTTAGGGAATCGAAGGCCCGATCGCGGTTGGTGTCGTTGGTGTTTTGCGAGAGGATGGTGGAGACCAATTCATCCAGCGGGGCCAGGTGCGGCCGCCAGGGGGGCTGGCCGAAGGCCCGGTCCAGCCGTCGGCGCACCGCGGCGGCACGGCGCCTCTGCGCCTGCAAGGGTAGCTCAGAGGGACTTGCAGCGCTGCCCCGGCTCATGCCATGTGGGCAATGACCGCGTCGCCAAACGCGGAGGTGCTCAGTTTGGTGGCCCCTTCCATCAGGCGGTGAAAGTCGTAGGTCAACGTGCCGGCCCGAATGGCACCGCTCATGCCCTGGATGATCCGATCGGCCGCCTCCCCCCAGCCCATATAGCGCAGCATCATCTCACCGCTGAGGATCACCGAACCGGGGTTCACCATGTCCTTATCCGCATACTTTGGCGCGGTGCCATGCGTGGCCTCGAAGACGGCGTGACCGGTCTCGTAGTTGATGTTGCCGCCGGGGGCGATGCCGATTCCGCCCACCTGTGCTGCAAGGGCGTCTGAGAGGTAGTCACCGTTGAGATTCATGGTGGCGATCACATCGAACTCGCGGGGGCGTGTGAGAACCTGCTGAAAGGCGATGTCGGCGATGGCATCCTTGACGAGCAGCGCGCCGTCCTCCAGTGCCTGAGCCTGTTCGGTGTTGGCTGCATCCTCGCCCCGCTCGGCCCTTGTGCGCGCCCATTGGGCCCAGGTGTAGACGCGGTCTTTGAAATCCTGTTCGGCGACCTCATAGCCCCAGTTGCGGAAAGCCCCTTCGGTGTATTTCATGATATTGCCCTTATGCACGAGCGTGACCGAGCGGCGGCCATTCTCGAGCGCCCAACGGATGGCGGCGCGCACCAGCCGCTCGGTGCCTTCCTGCGAGACGGGCTTGATGCTGAAGCCGGAGGTCTCCGGGAAGCGAATCTTGGCGTATTCCTCCGGATAGTTTTGTGCCAGCCAGCCGCAGAAGGCAGTGCTGGCCTCGGAGCCGGCCGGGAATTCGATGCCTGTGTAGATGTCCTCCGTGTTCTCCCGGAAGATTACCATGTCGACATCTTGGGGGTTGTGCACCGGGGAAGGGACGCCCTCGAAGTAGCGCACAGGACGCAGGCAGACATACAGGTCCAGCGCTTTGCGCAGGGCGACATTCAACGAGCGGATGCCACCACCGACAGGCGTGGTAAGGGGGCCCTTGATCCCTACCAGGAATTCCTGGAAGGCTCGCACAGTCTCGTCGGGGAGCCATTCACCCAAGCGATCATAGGCCCGCTGGCCAGCGAAGACCTCCATCCAGGCGATCCGACGGTTTCCGCCATAGGCCCTTTGAACAGCGGCGTCGAACACGCGCACCGCGGCGCGCCAGATGTCGGGTCCGGTGCCGTCACCAATGATGTAGGGGATGATAGGTCGATCGGGCACCTGCAGAGAACCTTCAGCGATGCGAATCTTCTCACCCTCGGGAACCTGCACAGTCTCATAGGGCATGGGGGCTCTTCTCCAAAGAAACTCCGCAGGAGCCTGGCGAGGCTGTATCCTGCGGGTTTGTTACGGCCATTATAGCATGTGCGTATCAGTCCGAGCCGTCCCGGTAGCCCTGAGGATGGCTGCGATGCCATTCCCAGGCGCTGGAGATGATCTCCTCCAAGCTTGGATGTTGGGGCTCCCAGCCGAGTTCACGCCGGATCCTTCCGGCCTCGGACACGAGCCGGGGCGCGTCGCCAGGCCGCCGGGGAGCTTCCACGGCGGGGATCGGATGCCCCGTGACCCGGCGGGCCACTTCGATTACCTCCCGTACCGAGTAGCCGGAGCCGTTTCCCACGTTATAGATGAGACGGTCTTGGGATTGCAGGGCGTCCAGGCAGAGCAGGTGCGCCTGGACCAGGTCAGCGATGTGGATGTAGTCGCGGATGCAGGTTCCATCGGGCGTGGGGTAATCGGTTCCATAGATATCCACATGCGGGCGCTGATCCAAGGCCACCTGGAGGACGAGCGGGATGAGGTGGGTCTCGGGGCGGTGGGCCTCGCCCCGTCCTGGCAGCGCGCCGGCGGCGTTGAAGTAGCGCAACGCGGCATAGTGCAGGCCATGGATCTGCCGGTACCACTCCAGCACCTGCTCGATCATCCACTTTGTGTGCCCGTACACGTTCGACGGCCCAAGAGGCGAATCTTCCCGCAGAGGCTCATCGCTGGAGCGATACACGCTGGCTGTGGAGGAGAGTACGAAACGCCGGATGCCGGCCTGGTGGCAGGCCTCGATCAAGCCGATCGACAGGGCCAGGTTGTTTTGGAAGTACTTGCCTGGCAAGCGCATGCTCTCGCCGGCCTCGATAAAGGCCGCAAAATGCATCACGGCGTCGTAGGGCTCCGCACCCAGGGCCGAATGGAGCCGGTCCAGGTCTGCCAGATCGGCCTGGATGAATTGCGCGCCCGCAGGGATGGCTTCGCGGTAGCCCTTCACCAGCGAATCATAGATGGTGACCTGGTGGCCGGCTTCCAGCAGCATTTGAGATGCAGCCGATCCGATGTAACCGGCGCCGCCGGTGATGAAGATCTTCATGGTTGCATTCCTTCGCTTTCGTGCATGGTGGCTTCCGTGTCCTCTTGGCATGGAAACCGGGAGGCATTTGGGAGACGCTCAGCCATCCAGAACGTCCAGCTTCGCCAATGAGGCCGCCAGGTGCTTCACTCCGTCCCGCTCGAACTCGATAACCAATTCCTCGTCGTCGTGATGCAAAGAGGTTTGAAGGACGATGCCTTCGCCGAAGGATTCGTGGCGGACGCGCATGCCGGGCCGGTAGCGCGCCTGGCGGGGAGGCTCGAAGGTGCTCTGCCAGGCGGTCCGGCGCTGATAGCTGCGGCGTTCCCAGCTCTGCAAGCCCGCGAGATCCCCTTCGATCAACTCGGCCGGGATATCCTCGAGGAAACGTGAGGGTTCGCCCGGCAGGCTCTCGCCCGCGACCCGCCGGCGGAACGCACGCAGCAAGTAGAGCCGGTCTTGGGCGCGGGTGATGCCGACGTAGAAGAGGCGGCGCTCCTCGGCCATGGCTTCAGAATCCTGGAAGGACCGCTGGTGAGGCAGCAGGCCATCATCGAGGCCGACGATGATGACCACCGGGAACTCCAGCCCCTTGGCCGCATGCAGCGTGAGCAGCGTGGGCGCATTGAGCGAGTCGGTGAGAGTGTCCTGGTCAGAGACCAATGCAACGCGCTCCAGGAATGTGGCTAACTCCGTGGCGTCGAGGTCCTGTGCAGCGCGCCGCAACTCCTGCATGTTCTCGATGCGCTGCAGGCCTTCGTCGGTGCCGTCGTCGAGGTGGCTTTCGAAGGCGGTCTCTTCTAGGACGAGGTCCATCAGGCCGACGACATCCAGCGTCTGTTTGGCCTGGAGCCAGCGATGAAGCGACCGACCGAATGGCACTAGGGCGCGACGGGCGCGGGCATCAATTTCAGCCGCAAAGCGCGAGTCCTCGCCGCGCGCCATCTCAAGCAGCACCTGGGCCGGCTCGAGGCTGTGCCGCTGTGATAGACCCAGCAGGATCTGGACGGTCTTGGCGCCGATGCCGCGCGGCGGGGTGTTTAGGACCCGCAGCAGGCTCACCTGGTCGGCGGGGTTGTGGATCAGGCGCAAGTAGGCGATGAGGTCCTTGATCTCGCGGCGACCATAGAACCGCTGGGCGCCCACCAGCCGGTAGGGAAGGCCCGCGCGCAGAAAAGCCTCTTCCAGCAAGCGTGATTGAGCATTGGTGCGGTACATGATGGCGCAATCGGCGGGCTGCGCCGCTCCGCGGGCGATCAGAGTGGCGATGATATCCACCGCGGCGGCGGCCTCCTCATATTCGTCGTAGGCCTCGTGGAGGATGGCCAGGCTTCCGCGCCCGCGCTCCGTGAAGAGGCGTTTGACCTGGCGCCGCGGGGCGCGGTTGATGACCGCCACGGCGATATCCAGAATGGTCTGGGTGGAACGGTAGTTTTGCTCGAGCAGGATGGTGCGGGCGGAGGGGTAATCTTCCTGGAAGCGGTGCACGTTGCGGTAGTCGGCCCCGCGCCAACCGTAGATGGATTGATCGGGATCGCCGACGACGAAAAGGTGGGGCTGTTTGCCGCCGAGCAAGCGCAGCAGGAGATATTGGGCGGTATTGGTGTCCTGGAATTCATCGACCAGCAGATGCGCATAGCGGCGCCGGTAGCGGTTCAGCACCTGGGGCTTCTCCTCGAAAAGGCGCACGGCCCAGAGGAGCAGGTCGTCGAAATCGAGCGCGTTGTTGGCGAGCAGGGTGGCCTGGTAGCGGGCGTATACGCGCCGCACGATTTCCTGGAAATAGTTGCCGGAAGGGTATTCCTCGGCGGTGATGAGTTCGTTCTTGGCCTGGGAGATCGCATGATGCACCCGGCCCGGTTGCACCTGCTTGGGATCGAGGTTGAAATCCTTCAGCGCCTGGCGGATGATGGTGCGCTGGTCGTCCTCGTCGAAGATGACGAAATCGCGGGCGTAGGGCAGGTGGTCGGCCTCGAGGCGAATCAGCCGGGCGCAGAAGGCGTGGAAGGTTCCGAGTGTGAGCCCGGCCCGTAGCTTGTGGCCTGCCGGGTCTGCTCCCAGCAGATGCTCGACGCGGCCGATCATCTCTCGCGCCGCCTTGTTCGTGAAGGTCACGGCGAGGAGCGAGGGGGGATCGGCGAGCCCCTCGCCGATCAGATAGGCAATGCGGTGGGTGAGGACACGGGTCTTGCCGGAGCCCGGACCTGCCAGGACCAGAATGGGGCCGGGCGGTGCCGTAACGGCTTCGCGCTGTTGGGGATTAAGTTCGGAAAGCCAATCCATGCTGGGTAATGCGTCCTGGAGGCAGGGGTGAGGCGTGGCTCGCCGCGCCGCAGTCCCCTGGAAGTCAGGGCCATTCTAACGGTCGGACCGCTGGCTGACAAGGAAGCCTGCTCAGATCTGGAGGGGGCCGATGTCCAGGACTCTGGTGGCAGCCAGCAGCCCCTCTAGGGGTCGAGCATAGGGCTCGAGCACCCGGCTGTCGGCGAAGTAAGGGAAATCGAAATGGACCTCATCGCCGGCCACCTTTCCCGGCAGGGGCATCAGCCTGGCGGTCAGTGGTTTGAGGTGGCGCAAGCCGATCGCGCCCAGGTCGATCAGGATGGCCGTCAGCGCATCGACGGAGATATTGCCCGGAAGAGGGATGGTGTCCAGGCCGGCGCCGCAAAGCGTGGCGAAGAGCAGCAAATCTTTGAGCGTGAGATGGCCCTCGGCCGCCCGGGCGGCGAGTACGCTATCTTCGAGCACCGGCAAGAAAAGCCCGCAAAAACCTGCGCGTTCGAAGTTGGCCCGGTCAAGGCAATCGGCGAGGAAAGCGGCCGCGGCGGCCGAGCCTGCCAGGCCCGTGGCAGATGCGCCGAAGGCTTCCATCGCCGTGCCAAGCGAGCGCCCTGGTTCAGGGAAGGGGGCGAAGGAAAGATCCAGGCCGGCGAAGCGCACGTCGGCCTCGCGCAAGGCGCGCCGGACCACCTGGGCCAAGGTGGTGGCGTGGACCTCTAGGGTGCTCACAAGCCGTCGGCGGGCGGCAGATAGGGTAGTCTCCTCGGCGAGTGCCTGCACCGCCAGGGAAGCTGATTCGCATGCCAAGGCGACCGCCGGAGGTCCCCCGCGATGGTAGGCGGCGGGAAAGAAGGGCGTCCCGGCGGGGACATTGACCAGGGCGGCGAATCGCAGATTTCCAAATCCATCGGGCGAGACGGTGGAGATTTCCCGGATGGCTTCGGCGCAGCCGCGGGCGGCGTGGAGCGAGAGTCCCATCGATGGCTCGGCGTAAAGCCCGGAGGTGAAGATGTTCTCCGTGGCAGCAAGCACGGGGGCCAGGGCGTGATAGCCCTCCTCCTCTTGCGGCAAGGCCGGGCCCACAGCGGCGTAGTCGATGCCGATGATGAAGGCCTCCGCCTCCAGCGCTCGGGCGAATGCGGGCCGCTCATCAACCGGGACGGGTGGCTCCATCTCCAACGGCGGGGGCGTCGCCAGGCGCAGGGTCTGCACCTCATAACCGGTAGCCTGGAGGGCATCACGGCAATCGCCGAGCGCCCGGCCAAGAGCTTTTAGCCTGGCGGTCTGAATCGGCCAGCCTGGGTCGGCGAAACCGGTGATGGCACGAATCTTCATGGGACTCCTCGCTGACGGGAGATCTCGAACAGGATTACAGATCCTGCGATGGTGGCATTCAAGGATTCGGTTCGAGGGTGGGTGGGGATGTGCACGTTGCGGGCGCCCAGTTGCTCCCAATCATGCTCTGGACCGCTTGCCTCGCCCCCGATGACCACCGCCAAGGGTCTGCGGCCATCCAGGCTGGTGTAGGCACGGCCGCGCTGGGCTGTGGCCACCCAGATCTCGAGGCCGCGAAGGCGGTCGGACAACTGCCCCCAGGGGAGGGTCAGGATGGGCATGTGGAAATGGGCGCCCATCGCGCCGCGGACGACTTTCGGATTGAAGGGGTCGACGCTGCCTGGCAGCAGGAAGGTCGCCTGGACTCCGGCGGCCAACGCGGAGCGGATGAGGCCGCCGAGGTTGCCGGGGTTGCACACGCCGTCGATCACGAGGGCGAAGTCCATCGCCGCAGGGGGGCTCTTTTCAGGAATGGGGACCACGGCCAGCAAGCCGGGCGGCGTTTGAGTGTCGGAACAGGCCCGCATGACCTCATCGGATACTTCAAAGCTCTCGGCGCCGCGGCGGGCGAGTTGACGCACCAGCGCTTGTTCTCGGCGTCCGGGCCCCCCTGTGAAGAACACCCATTCGACGCGAGCATCGGCCTCCAAGGCTTCCCGAAGCAAGCGGGAACCCTCGACGACGAAGGCACCATGCCGGTAGCGGGCACGCCGGCTGGTTTGGAGTGCACGCACCCGTTTGGCCCGGGGGTTGCTCGGCGACGAGATCATCATGCCTCCAACGTCCCTTTCCAGCGGGTGCGGTAGGCATCCACAAAGGCCTCCCAGGTGGGCTGGTCGTAGAGTACGATCTCGACGGTCTCCAGCCCTGAATCCGGATGGCTGATGAAGTAGTCGGCCAGAGCCTCGAACAGGACGCGGGCCGCCCGGTTCTTGGGGAAGCCATAGATGCCGGTGGAGATGGCTGGGAGAGCCAGGCTGCGAAGCGAGAACTCGTCGGCGAGGGCCAGTGCGGCGGTGACCGCCTGTCGAAGCTTGGTGTCTTCCTCTCCCTCGCCCCAAATCGGGCCCACGACATGGATGACAAAACGGCAGGGCAGCGATCCGCCCGAAGTGATGGCGGGTCTCTCGGGCGAGATGGGGCCGTGCCGGCGCACCCAGGCATCGCTCTCGCGCTGGATCACCTCCCCGCCCCTGCGGACGATCGCCCGCGCCACCCCGCCACCATGCCGCAATTGGGCATTGGCAGCGTTCACGATCGCATCCGCTTCGGCCTGGGTGATATCGCCTCGAACGAGCCGCAGCCAGGTCCCCGGTTTTAATTCCACCTGAAACCCTGCTTCCTCGGCCATGGGCGCCTCCTGCGTCATGATTGTAGCATCGGCGAACGGGGAGGGTGGAGGCAGGCTGACAAAAGGTCCTATGGCGGCGTGCAAGGTGCTTTGCCTATAATGTGGAGTGCAGGTTGCCAGCCTTACTCAAAGGAACCCGGCGTGCGGAAGACGGAAATATCGCTGGGGCTGGTGACCGCGGGTATCGGCCTCTACATCATCCTGATCTCCCTGAATGCTATCCCGGTTGCCGACGAGCGCTTTGGCGTTTCGCGCTGGATAGCGGCGCTTGCGGGCGCGACCTTCCTGGTTGGGGGCGGACTGGTGGCCTTGATCCGGGCAGGCATCCTGGAGGCAGGGCGTTTGAGGCAGAAGGCGGCCTGGGGACCGAGGGTGCGGGAGGCGTTGACCATCCTGCTTCTGGGGCTCTTCGCGGCCATTGGCAATGGGCTCGCTTTCATGCCTGGCGAGGGCAGGCTTGAGTGGAGTGTGTCGCTGCCCTTCATCACCGTTTCAGGCCCCGCGGCTTATGCCCTGGGCCGAGTGGGCTTTGGGGTCGGGGCCGCGATCCTGGATATCATCCTGATCCTGGCCGTCCTCGACTTTGCGAAGCGCGGCCGGTCCAAGGCCGTAGAGCCCTGAACACAATTCGATTGCGTTTGGAAAGGAAAGACGGGCTGCCATGCAGGCAGCCCGTCTGGCTCTCAAGGGTCAATGGCGGCTAGCGGGAAGAAGCCGCTTTGACAACCTCCTGGAAGGCCTTCGGGTCGCGCACCGCCAGGTCGGCCAGCATTTTACGGTTGAGCTGGATGCCCGCCTGCTTCAGATCGTGGATCAAGCGGCTGTAGGTTGTGCCATTCTGGCGGGCAGCGGCGTTGATGCGTGCGATCCAAAGCCGGCGCAGATCGCGCTTGCGCGTGCGGCGGTCGCGGTAGGCATACCAAAGGCTTTTGAGCATGGCCTCGTTGGCCCGGCGGAAGAGGTTCTTCCGGGTGCCATACATGCCCTTGGTCATCTTCAAGATCTTCTTGTGCCGTCGGCGAGTGACGACTCCACCCTTTACACGTGACACGGTTCACACTCCTGTGCACCCCTGGGCGCCAGCGCCTCGAGGACGCCTGTTGCATGCACCCAACGGCCACAACATCATGATACGGCGGATTAGGATGAGCTGCCCGAGCGTGCGTTCGGGCTGGCCTTGTACTTCTTGAGATAGGGCGCAAGCCGGTTCACGCGCTTAGCGATGCCCTTGGCCGTCACCGGAAGCATCTCGGTATAGAGGCGCTTGGCGCGCTTGGACTTCTTGCGGCGCAAATGGCTCTGCGAACCCTTGGTCCGCACAAGCTTCCCCGAGCCGGTGAGGCGGAAGCGCTTGGCAGTCGCCTTGTGTGTCTTTAGCTTGTACTTGCCCTTCGACTTTTTACGCGGCACGATGCTACTCCTTCCAACCAAACCTTTAGGTTCTTCCATATCCCCGGCTGCTACCGTGCGGAGCGCGCAGCCCCGCAGACGAGGCGGAGAAGGTCTGTTTGAACCGGCTTTCGGAGGCTACTTCTTGATGGGGGCGATTGTCATGAGCATCGTCCGGCCTTCCATGGTGGGGGCCTGCTCAATGATGCCCACATCCGAAAGTTCCTGTGCGATCCTTTGCAGATCCTCGAGGGCGATCTCCGGGTAGGTGATCTCGCGGCCGCGAAAGCGGATTCGTACGCGAACCTTCTTGCCCTCGTTCAGCCATCGTCGCGCGTTTCGGACCTTGAAGGAACGGTGGTGCTCCGAGGTCTTGGGACGCAGGCGGATTTCTTTAATCTCCACCTTGGCCTGGGCCTTGCGCGCCTCGCGCTCCTTCTTCGCCCGTTCGTACAAGAACTTGCCATAATCCAGAACCCGGCAGACAGGCGGTTCGGCATTGGGAGCCACCTCGACCAGGTCCAGCTCGGCTTCTCTGGCGATTTTGAGCGCCTCCTCGATCGGGACAACACCATGGTTGCTTCCGTCCGGCCCGATGAGGCGCACCTCCGGGACACGAATTTGCTCGTTGATTCGATAGTCCGATGCGCTGATGTTAAGTTCCTCCGATCACTGGACAGAGGCCGCCCGCGCACGAGGTACGAGCGGCCTTAATGCGGGCGGATGATACCACGAGTGCG
>CAZBLT010000007.1:5349-84828 GCA_964492745.1 uncultured Anaerolineaceae bacterium | reverse complement strand
GAAAATATTAATGTTATTCGGACCCTGTTTGGGGGTATTATAGACACAGGATGGTCCCCATTTTCGCGCTTGGGTTGGTTTCCGGGCCCGTCCGAGGGGAGCCACCTTATCCCCTGCGCCTCCCCCCTGCGCAGAAGGTAGGACCCCGAACCATTAAGGATCCGCCGGATGGTCCCCCCACATCCGGCGGTCCATCTTTTCTGGGATCGTTGCGGGAGCAGAGAAGCTACGCCAGGCTCTCGGCCGGCGGGGGAAAGCCCACCGCCACCGCGCTGGCGTTATCCGGCCCTGAGGCCTCCCTGACCTTATCGATCAGGGCTTCGCAGAAGGCCTGCGGCGAGGGGTTCGCCCGGTAGACAGCCAAGATCTCCGATTCCGGGATCACTCCCCAAACGCCATCCGTGCACAGCAGCAAGACAGAATCTGGGGGCACCGTCAGCGTCGCCACATCCACCTTCACATCGATGGCCTTTCCGATCGTGTTCCAAAGCACGTTTCGCTGAGGATGCTCGAGCGCTTCCTCTTCGGTTATAGCGCCGGTATCGACTAGCTCCTGCACCAGGGAGTGATCACGCGTGAGTTGTGTAATCTCGCCCTCGCCGATCAGGTATGCCCGCGAATCCCCAACGTGCCCGAGCACCACCTGAGGCCCGGCCACCAGGGCGACCGTGAGCGTTGCGGCGCCATCTTCGACCCGTGCGCGCACGTCCCGATTGGCTTGCTGAACAGCCAGGCGAACGAGCTCCTCCAGCGAGGTCGGCAGGCTGGGGTTCTCGACGCTGAGAATGTCCAGTATCGCGCCCTGGGTGAGGCTGCGCGCCAGGCTCTTCAGGCAAACGCTGCTTGCCCGTGCGCCGCCCTCTGCGCCTCCCACGCCATCAGAGATTCCAAACAAACCGAAATCGGGGAGGCCATCGTTGCCATCCGCCCGGCCCGAGAGGATCAAATAGGCGTCGTCGTTCTTTTCGCGTTCGGTGCCTTGGATCCAGTCGGCCCCAAACTGCAGGTGCCCGCGCGGGCCTTCCGGCAGGGCCTCAGGAACGCGATGCGGGTCGAGCGGTGCGGTTGAGGCTTGATCTGGCGGCAGCCCCGACTCATCCGTGAGCCAGCGGCGGAGAAAATCCATACAGATAGCCCTCGTATCAAGGCACCCATTCTACATGGTGCCAACGTCAGCGACAAGCAGCCTCCTCGAAGCCGCTCACAATTGTCGGGGCGGTGATGAGCGCCGCGGCAATCGGCACGTGAAAACAACCGGGTGCCTGCACATCCAGGCACCCTTGCTGGCAACCGTTCACCCCAAAGTGGGCCCGGCAGGATTCGAACCTGCGACCAACCGGTTATGAGCCGGCCGCTCTAACCACTGAGCTACGGGCCCCGCTTCGATTGTAGCAGAGAGCCAAGGGGCATGGTAGGGGCCGGCGCGAGGCCTGCCCCTACCCGCACCGCCGCTAGGGGCAGGAACAATACGGCGGTCTAGAAACCAGGGGGACCCATGTCCCTCCGGCAGCCTCGCACTGCGACTGCGTCAAGCTCTCGGTGCATACCAGCGGTACCGCCGTCGGCGTGGGCGTGGGCAAGGGGGGTGGGGTCCACACCTCGAGCGCATCAGGATCCCCGAACGTCCGTACCAGCGACCGCGCAACCCAGCAGGTTCCCCCGCGGATCGGGTTCTCGATCACCAGCCAGGTGCTCTCGCGATTACGGGCCACCACTTGCGACGCCTGGCCCTCCAGCAGGAAGCCGATCACCTCATAGGCCGTGCCCGGCCCGAAGCGGCAGTTCAGATCCTGCAACCCCAGTGCCCAGGGTATCGGGCGCAGGCAGGCGCCGGTCTCATTGATGAAGAACCAGCGCGGTTCCGAGAAGGGACCTTGCTCCCCATTGACGTACGGCGCCACCCGCCAGAAGTAGGAGGTGCAATCTTCCAGCGGGTCCGTGATCAGGGTCGTCCCTGGAAGCTCGTAAAGCCCATAGTCAGTCGTGCCTGAGAAGGACGGATCGGTCTGCAGATCGATGTAGTACCCGTCCGGTAGGCAGGCCGGCTCGCCCGGCAGGTAGTGGAGTGTGGCCATCAAGGAGTTCAGCGTGGCGCCATCCTCCGGGCTTACGAGCTGCGGCGCCACCATCTCGCTCGCGGCAGCGCACCACGGCGCGGTGAAAAAGGCACGCGGCGATGAGTAGGGCCCGATCTCGCCCCCGGACTTGGCCGCCACCCGCCACCAGTATTCGCTCCCTGGATCCAGCGACTGAATCGGTAAATCGGGAGGCCAGGAGGTCTCGCCGCCGCTTGTCTCGGCCGCCCAGCTTTGCGCAAAGTCGATATCCTTCGACAACTCAACCCGATATCCCTCGGGCAGGCAGGTACCGGTGTAGGTCCATTGCAGCATGCCGGGGTAGCTGGAATCGAGCGGTTCCTCGCCCACATACGCATGATTGCCGGGCGCCACCAGTTCAGGCGCGATCAGGTCCTCCGGCGCACAGAAACGCACAAGAGGCGGGGGCGTAGGGCGCGTCAATGCCGCGTCAGGGCACGTCTCGCTCGCGCGGGTCTGAAAGGAACGGATTTCTGAGAATGGCCCCCGCTCACCATCGAAAACCGCGGCGATGCGCCAGTAGTAGCTGGTGCAGTCTTCCAGTTCTCCAGTTAAGGCGGAGTTTGCTGGAACGCCGAGCTCGCCTATGAGTGATTCCCCCTCGAAGTCGGGATCTGTCTGCAGATCGGCGAAATAGCCCTGCGGAAGACAGCCCCCATCCGGGACTTGGAAGAACAACTCGGCCAGCACTGATTCCAGGACCTCGCCGTCATCTGGCTCAATCAAGTCGGGCACAGGCAGCTCCGAAGCCGATGTGCACTCTTGGCCGGTGAAGAAGACCCGCATGGTCGACCAGGGTCCGAGTGTCTCACCCACCTGGGCGCGCACGCGCCAGAAATATTCGGTCGCCGGTCTCAGCCCCATCTGCGGGAAGGCCGCGTCGGGATCGGGCCAACCGGTCTTGTCGCCGTCCGCAGAGCCCGAGCGGCGATTCGCGAAATCGCGACGTTCGGAGATCTCGATCGTAAATTGATCCGGCTGACAATCATCTGGATACGACCACTCCAGGATGTTTGGCGGGAGCGGGCCCGTCATGGGCGTCCAGCTGATCACGCTGTAGGGCGCAGGTGAAACTAGTTCTGGGGCAACCAAATCCTCCGGGGCACAGGCTGGCGTGCCCGTGGGCAGGTTGCAGGCTGCGATGATCGTGGTGAAGAGCAGGGCAGCAATAGCGAGCGGGATGCGATGGCGGCTCATGTTGATCTCCTTTCTGGGCTGCAATGTTGCCATCCAAGGCGAAGGCCTTGGCCTTTATAGACACAACGGCGAAGTATCCATGCACGTGACACCCAGCACAAGTGCGCCTCCAGCAACGCCTGCATGGCGCTGTCCCATGCCTCATCATGGCCCGGCCCTTCTGCGTTGTCAGAAAAGAAAACAGCCGCCTGCCTGGCGGCTCTCTAGAGCGGGCGACCGGATTCGAACCGGCGAATGTCAGCTTGGAAGGCTGATGCCTTACCTCTTGGCGACGCCCGCTTGCGGGTGCATTCTATCCCCCGGATTTCAGGGGGTCAAGTCATCCCCCGACAGGCACACTCAGATGGGGCCGATCGCGCAGGCTGCCGCCTAGAATTGAGGAAGCTTGAGGGCGTCCCGGCTCCCGGCCGCCCCGTCCGCAACCAGGAACTCTCCGTCAGAGCCCTCTTCCAAATGCACCGGCACATCGATGTCGAATTCGCCCGGGATGTCCGTGGGAGCCCCCGCGGCGATGCGCCGCCCCTGCTTGAGGGCCTCGATCAGCGCCTCTCGATCGAGCAATTGCTTGTCACCCCAGACCTCCCCTCGGCGAAAGTAGCCTTGAGCCAGGCTCAGGCGGCCATCCGCTCCATAGCGGGTTGCGATGAGGACTGCATCCCATTTGCGGGATTCCTTGGAGAGTTTCTTTCCGCGCACCGAAACCTCCTTCTGCCATGGGGTTATAAAGGGCAGTCGGGGTGGGCGGACTTGAACCGCCGACCTCCGCGTCCCAAACGCGGCGCGCTTCCATCTGCGCTACACCCCGGCGGCGGTGAGTATAAATCTCGCTCCAGCGCAGGTCAAGGAGAGTGCCTATGGCGAATAGCATCCGTTTCGATACGGCGGAGCCAGGGATCGGCCTGCTCACCATCCAACGACCTCATGTCCGCAACGCCCTGGATTGGGAGGCCATGCATGCCTTCGCCGAGGCCATCGAGAAGGCCCACGCCTCGCCCGGGCTCCGCGTCCTGATCCTCACAGGCGATGTGCGGGCATTTTGCGCCGGAGGCGACCTGGTCGAATTGCATGAGTATCCCTCCCGCCAGGATGGTGAACGGCTGGCCAGGCTGATGGGCGAGGCCCTCAATCGCCTAGACGCCCTTCCGATCCCCACCATGGCTGCCATCGAAGGCGCCGCCATTGGGGGTGGAGCGGAGATTGCTATAGCCTGTGATTTGCGAATCGCCGCGGCCGATGCCAGGATCGGATGGGCGCACATCCGGCTAGGGATCTGCCCCGCCTGGGGTGGCTCGGCCCGACTCTTGGAGGCGGTCGGATACGCCCGCGCCCTCGAGTGGCAACTCACGGGCCGGACGCTGAGTGGCGAAGAGGCCTACCAGCTTGGGCTAGTGGACCATCGGGCGGATCCGGGAGAGGCGCTGAAAACCGCCCTCCAACTCGCGGCGGAAATCGCTGCCCACGACCGCGCAGCCGTGATAGCCATCAAGCGCATCCTGCGCACCGCGCGTGAGCGTTCGCTCTCGGAGGCTGCCCGCCTCGAACGTCGTCTTTTCCCGCTGCTCTGGGCCGCGACCGCCCACCTGGAGGCCTCGCAACGCTTCATGCAGGCGAAGGGCAAATCGAAGTGAGAGCATTGGAGGGTGAACGCCTGGCCCGCTGGCTGGAGGCCCAGTTCGCCGATTTCGGCGAGGATTTGCCGCTTTGGACGGGCATAGCGCATGCGCTGCCCGGGCCCATGCTCGAGCTGGGTTGCGGCACCGGGCGAGTCCTCCTTCCTCTCCTGAGAAAAGGTTGTCGCATTCTGGGGATTGATCGTGAAGAGGCCTTGCTTAGACGGCTGAAACAACGTGCGGCCGATCAGGCTCTCACTGATGCGTTGTTGCTCCTGCAGGCAGATATTCGCGCCTTGCCGCTCCGGGCAAACTTCCGGCTCATCCTCGCGCCGCTTAACGTGCTCGCCCATACGGACGATCAGCAACTTATCGGATGCCTCACCCGGGCCGCTGGCAATCTGAGCACCGATGGCTTATTCGCAGCCGAGTTTCCCTCACCCTCCTTTCTCGCCGACCCCGAAGAGGAGGGAGAGCCACTCGAGATCTTCTTTGATCCCAAGACGGGTTATCCCGTCCAGGTTTCTGCCCGAACCGAGCGAACCCCCGATGACCGTCGCCTAGATGTGGAGTGGTTCTATGACGAACTCACGCCGACGGGAGAGGTGCACCGCTTCGTCCTCGCCCATCGCTACTGGCTCCGTACGCCCGATGAGCTTCGACGACTTTGCCACCAGGCGGGTTTTGGAGCGTCACAAGTCCTTGGCTCCTACGATTTGGATCCCATTGGCCCCGAGTCCCCACTGTTTCTACTCCTCGCCTCCCATCAACCGATCCCTGCCGCCCTCCTCGATTGAGCTTGACCATTGCAAAGCCCCGGCCTGCCGAATCTAAGCCGGGGCTGGTGTCCAGGACATAAGATTGAGAGAGGTTGGCTTAATCGAGCTGGCGGACGACCAGCATCACTTTGCCCTGCACCTCCAGGGTCTCGGGGTTATCGATGAAGATTGGCTGCATGGTGGGGTTCGCGGGTTGCAGGCGCACGCGATTCCCTTCCCGGTAGATGTACTTCAGGGTGGTCTCCTCGCGATCCTTCAGCCAAACCGCCACCATGTCGCCATTGCGCCACTCGGGTACCCGGCGCATGATGACGATGTCGCCCTCATTGACCATGGCGTCGATCATTGAATCGCCCTTGACCTCCAGGGCGTAGAGATCTTCGGTGGAACTCACCAGGTCGCGCGTGATCTCGATGGCCTCATCGGCGCCAAACATCGGCGCGTCCGTGCTCGGCAATGGGACGGGCTCGCTGGCGAAGATGCGCCCGATCTTAGGGACACGCACGATATCCCCCAAGGTGCCGGTGGCCTTCAGCAATTTGTTTGTGAGCCGCAGGCCGCGGGAGACATTCTGGTCCCGATCCAAGTAGCCTTCCTCCACTAGCCGGTTCAGGTTGTAGTTCACCACCGAAGTGGAAGAAATCCCCACCGCCTTCCCAATTTGCCGGATGGAGGGAGGGTAGCCGTTCTCGAGCGTGAATCGCCGGATGTAATCCAGCATACGACGCTGCCGGTCCGTAAGATTTCGCTTTGCCATATTCGCCTCCTGGGGGCGGGGCACTCGACCCTGCCCGGCGCGGGCGCACACTTGTTCGTATTCTATCGGAACATCCGTTCTATGTCAAGTCCGACTGCACGGCCCCAAAAGAGCCCCCGGTCATTCCCTGGCTGAACTGGGGGCGGATTCGATGGCCTAGAAATTGGCAAGCCTGGAAGGTGCATGTACAATCAGCGCGCAATCCTCATTGATGCAAAGGACAGCATATGGAAGCACTGAAGGCACGCATTCTGGCCGATGGGCAGAACCTGGGCGGAGGCATCCTTAAAGTGGATGGGTTCATCAACCATCAGGTTGACCCTGAACTCATGGAGGCCTGCGGGCTGGCGTTGGCCAACCGGTTTCGCACGGTTGGGGCCACCAAGGTGCTCACGGCGGAGATCTCGGGCATCGCCCCTGCGTTGACCACGGGAAAGCATTTGGGATTGCCGGTTGTCTATGCACGCAAGCACAAGCCCATCACCATGCCCGACCAGGTTTACCTCACGCTCACGCCCTCCCACACGAAAGGCCGCACGGTCGAACTGATTGTCTCGCCCGAATACCTGGCCACCGGCGAACGCATTCTCATCATCGATGATTTCCTCGCCACCGGGCAAACCATTCTGGGTTTGGTCCGGCTGGCGCAGGCCGCCGGCGCGATGGTGGTCGGCGTCGGCGCGCTGATCGAGAAGCGCTTCGAAGGCGGCCGCGAGGCACTCGCCCATCTGGGCATCCCAATCGAATCTCTGGCCGTAATCGCCGCCATGGAAGGCGACACCATCCAATTTGCGGATTAGCGGACGATGGATTCGATCGCCGTCCTGGATTTCGGGTCGCAATACTCCCAGCTCATTACACGCCGCATCCGGGAGGCGCAGGTCTACTCTGAGCTTTTCCCATACTTCGCTGAACCGGGTGAGGTGGCTGCCTCCTCGCCCAAGGGTTTTGTCCTCTCTGGCGGCCCTGCTTCGGTCTACGAGCCCGGCGCGCCGCAGGTCCCTGCCTGGGTGCTCGCGAGCGGCAAGCCCATCCTCGGGATCTGCTACGGCATGCAAGCTCTTACGCATGCCTTGGGCGGGCAGGTGGCCCCCTCCAGCGTGCGCGAATACGGCCCGGCCTGGGTGGAAGCCTTAGGGCAGGATCCCCTGTTCCCAGAATCGCGGCTGCAGGTCTGGATGTCCCACGGAGACCGCATCGAGCGGCTGCCGCCGGGATTCACCGCACTCGCCCGCTCGGATCATTCGCCCATCGCAGCCATGGTCGATGCCCAACGGCGTTGGTACGGGCTCCAATTCCATCCTGAGGTCGTCCATACGCCACGCGGCGCGGAGATCCTGCGTGCCTTCGCCGTCGATGTTTGCGGTGCCCGGCCCGAATGGCGGCCCGATTCGATGATCCAGCAGTCGATCGAGCGCGTGCGCGAGCAGGTCGGCCACGGGCGGGCGTTGGCTGCCGTCAGCGGAGGGGTCGATTCCACCGTCGCGGCCGCGTTGGTGCACCGCGCCCTCGAGGACCGGCTTCAGTGCATCTTCATCAACAATGGGCTGATGCGCGCCGACGAGCCCGAGCAGGTGGCGCGCACATTCCAAGACCTCCTGCAAGCCCCCTTCCTGGCCGTGGATGCTTCTGAACGCTTCCTTGAGGCACTGCAGGGAATCCGCGACCCCGAGGCCAAACGGCGCCGCATTGGCGAGACCTTCATCCGTATCTTTGAAGAGCACGCCGCTTCGCTGGGCGAGATCGACTTTCTGGTGCAGGGCACGATCTATCCCGACGTAGTCGAATCCAGCGCGCCCGATCGCAACCTCGCGGCCCGCATCAAGACCCACCATAACGTCGGCGGGCTGCCGGAACGCATGGAGCTCTCGCTGGTCGAGCCCCTACGCTACCTTTTCAAGGACGAGGTGCGCGCCGTAGGGCTGGCGCTCGGGCTCCCTGAGGAGTTGGTCATGCGCCAACCCTTTCCTGGCCCCGGCCTCGCGGTTCGCTGTCTTGGCGAGGTCCATTTCGAGCGCCTGGAACGGTTGCGGGCCGCCGACCGCATCTGGCTTGAGGAATTGGAATCCGCAGGGCTGCTCGGCTCTTCCTCCGGCCCGGCCGGCGCCGCGCCCCCGCTCGCGCAAGCCTTCGCGGTCCTGCTTCCGGTTCGCTCGGTGGGGGTGATGGGAGACCAGCGCACCTACGAGGAGACGATCGTCCTGCGGGCCGTGACAAGCGAGGATTACATGACGGCCGACTGGGCCCGCCTGCCCGCAGATTTGCTGGCACGCGCCAGCTCGCGAATCGTCAACGAGGTCGCCGGGGTCAACCGCGTGGTCTACGACATCACCAGCAAGCCGCCTGGCACTATCGAATGGGAATAGGAACTCGCGACCCGGCATGCCCTTCTGCTGGAGGCAGGTGTACAACTCCAAGTGCGGCGCCAAAGATCTAATCGGGCCGCGAACAGCCGCCAGGAGCGAGCAGATTTCGACCGCCGGCACTCCCATGAACCCCGCCCTGGCAGGCTGGGCGGACTGACTTCTCCGCACCACTCTTGCCTCTTAGCAAGGATTCCCGCTACGCACGCGACCCTCAGCCAGCACGCAATGAAGCAGTCACCGGCTCCCACAACCGAGTGATTCTTCATACCGGCGCGGATGGTCCGCCAAGAGCCCCGGCTGAAAGCCCGCCAAGAACCGGCACCCAGGCCAAGCGACGTGCTACAATGACCGCATGCGCAGGACGGCTCTCCTCTTGCTCCTGGCATGGCAGATCGCCGCCGCGATCCTCGCCCCGCTTGCCATGGCCCAGGGCGAGGCCATCGAGGTGCGCATATCGGAGCCCCTGCTCGATTCTTTTCCGCGGGTGAGGCTGCGCGTTCAGGTCTCCGATGCCACAGGCAGGCGCCTGCCCAATCTGCCCTCCTCTAGCTTCATCCTTTTCGAGAATGAAGACCTGGCGTTCGACCTCTCCCTTCGTGAAGTCACCGTAGGAACCCGCCTGGTCTTCGCCATCAACACCAACTTGGGGCTGCGAATTCGAGATGCGCTGGGCCGCTCGCGCTACGACCTCGCCCGCCAAGCCCTGCTTGAATGGTGGAGCCAGCCGCAATTTACCACCCTCGGAGCGCACGATTTCAGCCTTATCACGCCCGAGGATCTTCTGCTCGCCCACACGCCCTCCTCAGCCAACCTGGCGGCCTCGCTCGACCATCATCAGCCCCGCTTCGAGGATGCCGACACCGCGTACGAACTTGCCTTCCAGGCTTTCGACCTGCTCACCGAGCCCGCGCCGCAGCCTGGGATGCGTTCTTTCCTGATCCTGCTGACGGCCCTGCCCCGGCCCCCACGCGATCTGCCGCTCGAGAACATCATTTCTCGCGCCCGTTCTTCGGATACGACCATTTTCCCGGTTCTTTTGGCCGACCCCGAGGATCTTGAGTTGCCCGAGGCCGAACCCCTGAACCGGCTGGCCGAGGAAACCGGAGGCCGGCTCGTGTTGCTGGACCCAGAGGCTGGCCTTACCGATCTCGCAAATCTGATCGCCGATCAGGCTCACCAGTACGAGCTGACCTACACGTCCCGCGTGACCAACCCCGGACCGCACCAGATACGGCTTGAGGTGAATGTGGACGGCGTCGAAGTGGCCGCGCCGGTGCGCAGCTTCAGCGTGGATCTGCGCCCGCCGGAGATCCTGCTGATCGATCCTCCGAGCGCAATCCGGCGGGCATCGGACGACCCCACCCTGCCCCTGGCCGAACTGCCGCCCAAGTCGGTCGAGATTACGTTCCTGGCCAACTTTCCGGACGGGTATGCACGCCCTCTGGCGCTCAGCGAGCTGCGAGTCGACGGCCAGGTCGTGTCCGAACAAGAGCAACCACCTTTTGATGTTCTCACATGGGATCTGGGGGAGGTGGTCGAAACCGGCGAACACCGCCTGCAAGTCCGGGTCGTGGATTCGATCGGCATGGAAGCGCTCTCAAGCGTGGCCACCGTGCGGGTCGAAGTGCAGGCTCCGCCGCAAGGTCTGGCGGCCATCCGGCCCGGCCTGCTGTACTTCCTGGCCGCCATCGCAATCCTGCTGGCCGGGGCCGGCCTGGCGGTGCGGCTGCTTACCATGGGCCCGCGAGTTGCCCGGCCCGCCGGGCCCCCACAGGAATCGTCCAGCCCCCGCGCGCCGCGCGCCGCTACGCTCCATCGCGAGCTTCCAGATGAACCTGCCGAAGCCCACCTACGCCCGGTCTCGCCCGGACTGGAACCGGAGGACATCCCACTCATTGGCAAGGATGTCATCCTGGGCCGTGATCCCTCCCTGGCCGCCGTTCCCTTGAACCATCCTTCTGTGGACCGTATGCACGCCCGCCTGATACGGCTTGCGGATGGCGGATACTTATTGCAAGATCAGGGATCTTTGGCGGGTACCTGGGTCAATTTCGAGCAGGTTCCCGAGAGTGGTGTTCGCCTGCGGCATGGTGATCAAATCCACCTGGGGGATGTCTGCCTGCGATTTGAATTTGAAAACCCGCCGGAACCGCGCCGGATTTTGATCGAGTCCCTTGAAGACGACCGGGACCCGCCCGCCAAGATCTGAGGAGAGCTGCGCGTGATCCCCGCTCCCAACACTCACCTGACGCTCGCTACCCGCACCCACCCCGGCAACCGCCGGCCGAAGAATGAGGATTTCTTTGCCGCCCAGAGCTACCGCCTCGAAGGAGACGGAACTCCGGTGCTCCTCGCGCTGGTGGCCGATGGCATTGGCGGGCATTTGGCTGGCGAGATCGCCTCCAAGATGACTGTCGAAGTGATCCTCTCCCAGATGCTGGCTTTCCGGGGTGGCGATCCGCTCCCACTCTTGCACGATGCCATCCTGGAAGCGAGCCGGCAGGTTTCGCAGGCAGCCAGGGAGTCTCCCGAACGCGAGGGCATGGGATCCACGCTCGCCGCTGCTCTTATCTTGGGAAACCGGCTCTACGTGGCCAATGTCGGGGACAGCCGCATCTATCTGCTTCGAGACGGCCGCCTGCGACAGGTCACCATCGACCACACCTGGGTCCAGGAAGCCATCCACTACAACATCATCACCCAGGAGGAGGCCCGAGGGCATCCACAATCGCATGTGCTCAGGAGACACATAGGGGGCAACCACCTGCACGAACCCGACCTTCGGCTTCATTTGCGCGACGGTGAAACCGACGCCAAGGCGGTTGCCAACCAAGGGCTGCGCCTGAAAGCTGGGGATCGATTGCTTCTCTGCAGCGATGGGCTGACCGATATGGTGGAGGATTTGGAAATCTACCGCGCCCTGGCCACCAAGAGTCCAGAGCAAGCCGCCGACGCCCTCCTTAATTTGGCTCTTGAGCGCGGGGGCGAGGACAACATCACCTTGATCATCGCCGCCCCGAACTTCCCTCCGGAAACACCCGAAACGCGCTCCCGGGCAAGCTGGGTTCTGACAACCGTGATTAGCGCAGTGGCGCTGGCCCTAATGGCGCTGGCCGCCTTCCTGATCGGCAGTATTACGGGGCTCTGGCCTTGGTGACTCAAGCCGTGCGCTTTCTTGCGATCCGGGCGGCCTATGGACAGGATATCACCGGCGCTCGACCGCGAGATGCATAGCGTAGCGGTCCACACCACCAAGCCGGTATTTGTAGGTCTCATCCCCGCGCAGGAAATCAATGGCCTCCCGCCCATGATCGATGGCCCATTGAATCAGGTGGCCCATCAGGACCCAGCCAGGCGAGAGCTTCAGGTGGCGGGGATCGATGCCCGAGTTGTAGATCCATAACCGGTTGGAATCATCGAAGTTCATATATCCGAACGCAGGCTGGCCAGAGACCTCCAGGAAGGCCATTTGCAGCCAGCCTTCCACACAGGCAACTTCCGCCAGCCGATGAAACTGCTCCCGCATGGCAGGCGTGAGGAAGACGCGTTTCTTTGGATCATGCGCCATCAGGGAGAGGAAGGCATCTACATCCGCATGAAGGTCATGCTCAGGGCCGGTGAGCCGCCAGGTCACATTGGCTGGATATTTTGCGGCTCTGCGCAGCTTGCGGCGAAGCTCATGTCGCTGCTTGCTATCGAGGTCCTCCAGGTATTCCTCCCAGCTTGACCCAAGTTGCAACACCGGGCACACGTCCTGGCGCTCCGTCACCAACGACCAGCCGAGCCCATCGGCCGCAGTCTGCAAGGCTTGTTTCGTCGGTGAGGTTTCCGGCAGGTTATGGAGCTCCAGCAATTCCCATCCCTGGGGTCCCCGCGCATCGAGCCCCTCGAGCAGCGTTGTCGCGAAAGCCCCGCTGTCCTCTTCCGAGACTATGAAGTCGAGATAGTCCGATATCTCGACGCTCCCGAGCAGCAGCAGAGCGGGCCTGCCCAGCTTGTTCTCAGCAAAGAAGAGCGGCGCGATGCCCCGCAGCTTTCCGGATGAATCGCGTGCCGTCGCGAGCCACAATTCGCCCTGTGGCCACTCGCCTCCTCCCAGCGTCGACCACCACACTCGCGCATAGCTGTGCCGCTGGAATGGCGTCCGGGTTGCCGAACGGGAGAGCAACTCCCGCCACTCCGGTTCCAGCCTCTCCATGTCTTCGAGCGTGTGGCTGAACGATAGCTTCCATTGCGAGGTCATCTTTGCCCTCCACGAAGTGTCCGAATTCTACCAAGGGCGGCTTGGTTCTTGCATCATTCATTGCAGCCGCCCGGTCGTTTCTGTACAATACTCGCCATGACCCAATCGCTGGAAGCCGACCTGGCCCTGCTTCATGTAGTCGGCGGGGCCGCACGCATAGCACCACCTCCCGGCACGCTCGCCCAGCTTGCACCCAGGCGGTGCGCCCGCGGGCGGGGCGAGGATGCACTGCTGCTATCGCTCGCCATCCGGGCCGCGCGCCCCGCCGCGCCCAGCCATCTCGACCACCTGGCAGGGCTTGCAGCTGAGGTCTTCTTCGGCACACCGGGCTCGGTCACCTCAGCGCTGCGCGAGGCGGCGGCCATTGTCAATGACCAACTGGTGGACGCCAACCGAAGCGGCTCCCGCCACGAAGGCCATTGGATCGGCGCAGTCCTACGCGGCAACGATCTCTACCTGGCCCAGTGCGGCTCGGGGCAGGCCATTCTCGTCCGGCCGGGAAGCGTCGTGCGCCTGCGCTCAGGGGAGGCCGCCGAAAAGCCTCTCGGTTTGAGCCTCACTCCGCATGTGCGCTACCATCATGTGGAAGTCCGGCCCAATGACCTCCTGATCCTGACCACGGCCGAGAATGAGGTCTGGTCGGAAGCGACACTCTCCGGCTTGGCCACACTAGATCTGGATCAAGCCATGGAGCGGCTGGTGGCTGCCTGCGATCAGGACATAACCGGATTGATGGCGCGCCTGGTTCCCGCTGGGTCGGCCGGGCTACAGCCCACTTTTTCCGCAGCCGTCCAGGCGCAGAAACCCGCAGGACCCTCGCCGAGCAGGCGCACGCCTCCGCTGGGGCAGGAGCTGCTCGTCCGCGTGAAAACCCTCGCAGGTCGCGCCGGCTATCAGACCCTGCGCGGGCTCTCCACGATGCTCGCACGGCTTGCTCCCGGGTGGCAAGAACCTCTCCGGCCGGATGCGCTTTCTCAGCGCATGCTTGCGCTGACTGCGCTGGTCGTGCCAATCATCGTCGTCTCGCTCGCGGCCCTTGTCTATTTCCAGAAGGGACGGCGGGAGCAATACCAGGCCTTCTTCGATCAGGCCTTCCAGGCGGTTGCTATGGCACAGACCCGGCCATCAGCCGAGGATGCACGCACTGATTGGGAAGCCGCTTTGCGATTGATCGATCAGGCCGAATCGTACCAAACAAGCGAAGACTCGCAGGCGCTGCGCGCGCAAATCCAATCCGCGCTGGACGCACTGAACCGGGTGGTGCGCTTGGATTTCCGGCCCATCGTGAGCGGGGGGTTCGGGAGCGACGCCGAGATCACCGCGCTGGCGGCCTCGGCCACGGATGTCTATGTCCTGGACGCCCGCAATCAAATCATCCGCCATGCATGGGGCGCGCCGGAGCGGGGATTCGAGATCGACGCCACCTTTGCCTGCCTGGGAAGCGGGGAACGATTTGATCAAATGGGCACTCCCGTCGATCTCGTCATTCAGGAGGAGCCGGGAGCACTGGGCGCGGAGGGCGTGGTAGCCATCGATGCGGATGGCACCTTGCTCTATTGCGCCCCCGATCGCGAGCCGGCCCTCGCCCAACTGTCCCCGCCGGATGTGGGCTGGGGGCGCATCCAGGCCATCGACGTCTACGGGGATGACCTCTTCGTTCTCGACCCCATGACCAATGCGGTATGGATCTACCGCGCCTCCGGCGGTTTCTTTAGCGGCACTCCCGAGTTGTTCTTCGTGGAGGAGGTGCGGAGCCTGAAGGGTGCTACTGATCTCGCCCTGGCTCAGGACGAATTGGTTATCCTCTATGCCGATGGACGCCTCGACCGCTGCCGACGGATTGCAGACGGCAGCGCCGAGGGGGGAGGGCGCATCCGAGTGGAGTGCGATCCCGACCCACGCTTCCAGGATGATCGCCCGGGGCATGAGCCCTCCTCCCAGATCCCGGGCGCAGTGGCGGCCGAGATGACCTACTCCCCGCCCCCTGAACCTTCTCTCTTCTTCCTGGATGTACTCAGCAACAGCGTCTTCCATTACAGCATGCGCCTTGTCTATCAAGCCCAGTATCTTCCCAGGGAACCATTCCCGACCGAAGTGACCGCCATGACGCTCGGTCCTCCTAATGATCTCTACCTCGCCGCGGGCTCGTATGTCTACCATGCCCGGCCCCGCTAGGCGGAAGCTTTTGACAATCCCCCTCCCCGGGGCTAGAATCAGACGCGCGGGGAGCCCAAGGAGAAATTCGCATTGAGCCGTTGGCCAGGTAAATACGTCATAGGTCTCACAGGCAATATCGCCACCGGGAAAAGCGTGGTGCGCAAGATGCTTGAGCATTTGGGTGCCTATGGCATCGACGCCGACGCTCTCGCACATCGCGCTATGGCTAAGGGCGCCCCCGGCTACCCCCTGATATTGAAAACCTTCGGCGAATGGATCCTCGACGATGACGAGCAGATCGACCGCCAGAAACTGGCTAAGATCGCCTTCTCGGATCCAAAGGCGCTCGAGCGCCTCGAATCGATCGTGCACCCGCTCGTGGCGCACGCCGTGGACTTGCTCATCCGTCGCGCCAAACAAAGCATCGTCGTCATCGAGGCGATCAAGCTGCTCGAGTCGGAACTTGTAGCCGGCTGTGACACCATCTGGGTTGTCGACGCGCCCGCCGAGCTTCAGGTCGCCCGCTTGATGCACAAGCGCAAGATGTCGGAAGCGGCGGCACGCCAGCGCATCGCCGCGCAGGCACCCCAGGCCCTGAAGCTCCGTGCCGCCAAGGTTGTCATCCGCAACAATGGCTCATTCGAAAACACCTGGGATCAGGTACAGGCCGCCTGGGCTGAACTGCCCCAGCCTGAAGAGCCCTTATTGCCCGAGCCACCCGAGGCCAAGCCGGGTCAGTTGATCGTGCGGCGCGGCCGCCCACAGGATGCGGACGAAATCGCCCGCTTTATCACCCGTGTGACCCATGGCAAGAAGCGCATGACCCGCCAGGATGTGATGGCGGCGTTTGGAGAGAAAGCCTTCCTCCTGCTTCTACGTGATGGAGAAATCGCAGGCATCGCCGGCTGGCAGGTCGAGAACCTGGTCACCCGCATCGACGAGCTCTATTTCATCTCCGGCCTCGCCCTGGACGAAGCCATCCCGGCCCTCATGGAGGAGGTCGAGACGGCCTCCACCGAGCTCCAGTCCGAGGCCTCGCTGCTCTTCTTGCCTCCCTACTTAGCGCAGCATGTCGGCGCCTGGCGCGCCGTCGGATACCGTCCGCAGACTGTCCAGGGCCTGGGCGTGCGCGCCTGGCAGGAGGCCGCCCTCGAGTCCATGCCTCGCGGCGCCTCGCTATGGTTCAAGCAACTCCGCGCGGACCGCGTCCTGCGGCCGCTCTGAGGCCTCAATCCTTTCCCCGACACCCAAGACGAAGCCCATCGCTACCCGAGAGCCCCAAGCCATTCTGCTACGCATGCTCACGGGAATCCAAAAGACGCCCGATCGGGCGTCTTGAACCGCGGTGGGCTGCCTCTACCACCAGATTCGGAATGAGTCTCGCGTGGTGGTAAGCACCGTCCCCGCCGAGGCGAAGAACTCCAGCTCAATCTGAGCGCCCACGGGCTGATCGCTGAACTCGAATCTCAGCTCGCTCACCCCCCTGATATCGGTGGGCGGCATGGTGAAAGTGCGCGTCTCGCCTGGGAAGTGTGCCACCAGTGTGATCGCCGCCGCAGGCACCGGGATCAGATTCTGGTCGCGCACGACAACGTAGACCGTCTGTGTGTCGCTGGGGCCTGCCACCGGCTTGGCCACCGATGCCTGTGGGCGCAGCTCCAGCACCTCATAGGCGGCGGCGTTGCTCGGCGCCCTTGGGCGCAGCAGGCTGCGGTCGTACCCCATCATCTCAAAATGGGCCCGCCCCAGAGGCGCCACCTGCACCTGGCTGCCCCGCGGATTCTCCGGATACCAATCGAGACGGAAGCCCTGGAAGTATTGCACCAGCCGGCCGTTTTCGACCGTGAAATCTGAGACGGGGTAGCCGAAGAGCTGGGGGCCCCCATGATCGAGATAGTAGTCCAGAAAGATGTAGCAGACACTATGGCCCGTAAGCTCGTAGTATTCGCAATCGCCATCGGAGCCGATGGAGATCGGATCTGAGAGATCCAACGCCCGATCCCCTACAAACAGCACGCCCAGCTCCTTCAGCCTGACCCTCATGGTCTGCGATTCGGGGTCCGGGTAGAGCTCCAACCGGCTGTTCTGCGTGTATTGCACCACCAGGCCGGTCCAGTAATCGATGAAGGCATCCGTGATTGGATACCCCAGGATCTCAAGCCCGCCATGGGATTCGAAGTAGGGAACAAATTCGCCGTCGAGGGTGTGGCCCGTCTCAGAGAAATAGGTTCCAGGACCCTGTTGCGCCAGCGCCGGCAAGGCGAAGGCCAGCAACAGGATCGAGACAAGCAAATAGAGTAGGACGCGGCGTATCCTAGGGATGGAGGAACTCCCTCATTCGGCTATACGAACCGACTCACGCGTTAGCATAGAGCCTTTGCGGGTCATGCGCAACAGGACCAGAGTACTATAGGCTTTCGAGATCGCCCTGCCGGATGCGCACATAGGAGTCATACCGCTCGGGCGCAATCTCACCCCGCTTCACGGCCGCGATCACGGCGCAACCCGGTTCGTGGATATGGGTGCAATCGCTGAATTCACAGGCGGCAACCAACGGCCGGATCTCCCGAAAGTACGCATCCAGCTCCTCGGGTTCGATGTCCCAAAGGCCCAGCGCCCGCAGCCCCGGTGTATCCGCGACATAGCCCCCCATCTCTAGCGGGATCAACTCCGGCACCACCGTAGCGTGGCGCCCCTTGCCACTCGCACGGCTGATGGCCTTGGTGCGCAAGCCTAGCCCGGGCTGCACGGCGTTCAGGAGACTGGTCTTTCCCACCCCTGAAGGGCCGGCAAGCACCGACAACTTGCCCTGGAGCAGCTTCCGCAGCTTGCGCACGCCTTTGCCGGTTTTCGCGGAGGTGTAAAGCACGGGGTATCCCAGCCCCTCATATAGGCCGAACTCCTGCCGGGCGGAGCGCGGCTCCACCAGGTCTATCTTGTTGGCGCAAATCACGGCCGGGATATCTTCCCGTTCAGCGACCACCAAGAAGCGGTCCAGCATGCGGAAATTGGGATCCGGATCTGCGCAAGCGAAGACGAAGAGGGCCTGATCGGGGTTGGCCACCAGCACCTGCTCAACCTCTGGCCGTCCTGGCGCCTGACGGGACAGCGCTCGCTGGCGCGGTTCGACCTGCTCGATGACCCCGGAGCCATCCTCCAGGATGTGGATTCTCACGCGGTCTCCTAGCGCTGCGGCGTCGGTCTCACGCGGCCCCTGGGTGAGCCGGCCGCGCAGCTTACAAGACACGATGCCCCGATCCGTCTGTACGTCGAAGATGCCGGACTGCGCCTTGACAATGAGACCTTGGAAAAGCGGATCCTCACTCATGGGCTAAGGTGTGGGAGTCTCAGTGGCCTCGCCCTCCTCCGGTTCGGGGGTTCGCACGACCCATAATCTCTCCTCCCATGGGTAGATCGCCAGCGGCCGTCCCTTGAAGTATGTCTCGATGATGCGCCGGAACACCGGCGCGGCCCAATCCGAGCCCTCGCCCTGGTGCTCCAGGATGACCGCGACGGCTATGTCTGGCTTATCCTCTCGCCCCTCGAAGGTATATCCCGCGAACCAGGCATGTGGTTCTCCAAACTCGGTGGTTTGGGCGGTGCCGGTCTTTCCGGCGACGTTCAAGTTCAGGCCCAGGAATCGCCGGTAGGCAGTGGCGCCGGGCTTCACGATCACATTCACCATCGCTTCCTGGATGGCTTGCAGGTTCTCAGGGCTGACGGGCACTTGCGCCTGCGCCTCCGGCTCAAACTGCTCTAGCACCTCACCTTCCGCGTTCTGGATGCGGTCGATGATCTGGGGCCGGTAGAGGGTACCTCCGTTCCCGATCGCCGCCACGTAGCGAGCCACTTGCAGCGGCGTAACCTGGAGCGAACTCTGGCCGATGGCCATCTGGACCGGGTGCCGCGCCGCCCAGGCCTCGCCTAGCGTCTCGAGGGCGTTCTCCGGATCTGGTACCTGCCCGGCCTCATCACCGATCTCGATACCCGTAGCCTGCCCCAGGCCGAAACCTCTGGCCATGTCGGGAATGGCACTGGGCAGCCCCCGTTTGTAGAGCTCCAGGCCAATATGATAGAACCATGGGTTGCAGGAGCGCTCTAAGCCTCCCTGGAGCGTGAGTTCACCCGAAGCCGGCAACTCCTTCTCATAGCGCCAATCGTACAGCGTGATCCCCGGCAGGTCCTCGAAGGTCAGGCCACAGTAATAGACCGTGTCCGGCTCGAAGAAGCCCGATTCCAGAGCCGCGGCCATGGTAATCATCTTAAAGGTGGAACCCGGAGGGTAGAGGCCGCTCGTGGCCCGGTTCACATAGGGCTGGTCGGCCTGGTTTAACATCTGCAGGGTCTCATTCCCAAGAAGCGGATTGCCACCCACAAACAGATTGGGGTCGAATCCTGGCGAGGAAGCCATGGCAAGGACCGCCCCTGTGTCGCGTTCCAGGACCACCACGGCGCCGGCGAAGCCTTCGATTGCCCGCTGCGCCACGGCCTGCAGGTCTCGGTCCAAGGTTGTATAGACCGCGTAGGGCGGCTGGGGATCACGCTGCTCGAGCGCGCCGATGTAGTTCCCCTCCGAGTCGAGCAGCGAGAGCGTGCCGCCCGGCACGCCGCGCAATTCCTGTTCGAAGGCCGCCTCCACACCGATGCGTCCCACGTATTCATCCCCCTGATATCCTTGGGCCCGGCGCGCCTCCAGTTCCTGCTCCTGGATCTGGCTGACATAGCCGACAGCATGCGGTGCCACCCCACCGGCAAAGGGCGTCAATCCGGTGCCATAGTAGTAGCGGGCGCCGTACGTGCGAGCGTAGATGCCGCCGAGCGAGGCCAGCAGCCCACCCACCCTCTGGTACTCCTCGTAGGGCACTTCCCCTAGCGGAACGAAGAAGTTGGTATTGCGGATCGCATCATAGCGCTCGAGGATTGGGTCGGTGGAAGCCAGGTCAAAGAGCCGGCGCAAATTGGTGAGCAGTGATTCCTCCGCTTCCTCGTCGCCAATCTCGTTGGGCACCAGCCACAGGGCAGCCACATTGGCCTGATCGGCACTCGGCTCTGCTGCCAGAGCATCTCCGTCCCGGTCGTAGATATTGGCTCGCGTCGGGGTGATCGTGCTCAGGCTCAGTTGCCGGCCGCCTTCCAGGTCTGGCAAGATGGCCGTCTCGGCCCATGCCACACGCCACGCCTCACCGCGATCGCGCGTGAGGTCCATGCGGCTCTCGCGCGTGATCGGACCCACCACCGCGCTATCCAGCGTAACCCGGAAGCGCACCTCGGCCCGTTGCGGACTCTGCACGAGCGACGAAACAATGGCATATTCGACGCTTCGGAAGGCGCCGGCGCGCATGACATCCTGGTAGCGGCCCACAAAATCGTCGAAGGGAAGCGCATCCTTCGTAAGCGGGCTCAGCAGGGCATACATGCTCTCATAGTCCCCCGCTTTCCAGGCCTCGAGGAACTGGCGGGCGACGTGATCGGGATCGGGCGCGGCTTCGGTGGTGAGCGCCGGCTCGGGCAAAGAGGGCGTGACCCCTGGAGAAGCGCCATCCGTGGTCCGCACGCAACCCGCCGCCAGAAGAACAAGCCCGAGCATCACGAGGGACCGCCTCGATCGCATCATCGCTCGGCCCCTTTCAGTATGCGCTGCGATACCTTGCAGTCATAGCCCGTATGCGCCTGGCACTGCACTGGCACGTCCTCTGGCGGTTCGTAGCCCAGGGCATGCATACCCCGGGTGAGATGACAGAGGGGCAGCCCCATCACATTCGCGAAGCAGCCTTCGAGCGCCTCGATATCGACGGGTTGAAACCCGGCATCCTGGATGCCGTAGCCCCCCGCTTTATCGAACGGCGACCCGCTCTCAACGTAGCGCCGGACCTGGGCCTCGGAGTACATTCGCATCGGAACTTCCGTCTCGCAAACTTCCACGAGCGGCGACTGTCTTCCTGGCACAATCCAAACGAGCGCCGTGAGCACGCGATGTGTTCGGCCCCTCAAGGCCATCAGCATCGCCATCGCCTCGGAGACGTCGGCCGGCTTTCCAAGCAAGCGGTCATCGTCCACGACAATGGTGTCCGCCGCCAGGATGAGCGTGGTTTCCAAATTGAGACTCGCGGCGGTCTGCGCCTTTGCGGCCGCCACCCGGCGCACATACGCCTCCGGCGCTTCCCCCCGCATGGAGGCCTCGTCCACGCCCACGACGCGGACGTGAAACTGCCATCCCGTCAGCCCCAGGAGCTCCCGCCGTCGCGGCGAGCCCGAGGCGAGAATCCAGCAGTCGGCTCGAGCCCGTCCTGGGCAGATCTCTCCCTGCGCGGGCTTCATCCGGCGCTAGTGTCCTCCCGGTCCATGCACATGGCCATGGGCCATCTCCTCGGGAGTGGCTGGCCGCAAGGCCACAACTTTCACTTCGAACTCGAGGGTCTTGCCGGCCAGGGGGTGATTGAAGTCCAGGCGCACCTGGTCTCCTGTGATCTCTGCGATGCGTCCCAGCAATCTTTCCCCACTCTGGTCGCGCAGCTCCAATTCAATTCCCACCTCGAGCGGAATCGTATCGGGGATATCGCTCTTGCCAAGCGTGATGAACGCACCGGGGTCGACCTCGCCGTAGGCGTCACTGGGAGCGACCATGACCTGCTTGCTCTCTCCAATGCTCATCCCATAGAGCTCTCGCTCCAGCCCCGGGATGATCGTCTTCCCACCCTGGATGAATTGGATCGCCTCGCCTTGCGAGGCATCCGTGGCGTCGATGACCTCACCCTCCACTCGGAGCGTGTACTCGAGACTGACTACCAGTTCGTCCTTTACTGCCGTTTCTTCGGCCATTGGCTATCCTTAATAAGACAACAACATCCGGCGGATTGTAACACACCGGGCCTGACCGAACATCTCGCCCACACGCTGGGCGATGGCCTGCGGCGGGCAACAGCCGAATGGTAGAATGAGTCATCATGGACCTCTTCGATCACGCCCTCAAGGAACGCATGGCGCGAGAGGCGCCTCTGGCGGCTCGCATGCGTCCCCGCACGCTGGATGAATTTGAGGGCCAGGAGGAGATCGTCGGCGAAGGGCGCCTGCTTCGCAGGGCCATCGAAGCCGACCGGCTTTTCTCATCGATCATCCTTTGGGGCCCCCCGGGCACGGGGAAGACCACGCTGGCGATGATCATCGCCAACACAACCCGCTCTCATTTTGAAACCATCTCGGCCGTGCTGGCCGGCAAAGCCGATCTTAGAAGGGTCATCCAGGAGGCCCGCGAGCGCCGCAAGCTACACGGCACCCGCACCATCCTCTTCGTCGATGAGGTGCATCGCTGGAATAAGGCCCAGCAGGATGCCTTGCTCCCGCACGTCGAGGATGGAACCATCACCCTGATCGGCGCCACAACCGAGAATCCCTACTTCGAAGTCATCGGGGCGCTGGTTTCGCGGTCACGCATTTTTCAGTTGCGCCCTCTGGGGGACGAGGAGATCCGCCGTATACTCCAGCGGGCGCTCACCGACCCCGAGCATGGCTATGGCAAACGCACGATCCGATTGGACCCGGAGGCGATCGACCATCTCGTGCGCGTGGCCGGTGGCGATGCCCGTAACGCCCTCAACGCCCTCGAACTGGCGGTCGAGACTACGCCTCCCGGCCAGGACGGAGTGGTCCACATCACCTTGGAGGTAGCACAGGAATCGATCCAGCGCCGGGCGGTGCTCTACGACAAGGACGGGGACGCCCATTACGATACGATCTCAGCCTTCATCAAGTCGGTGCGGGGCTCCGATCCGGATGCCGCTCTCTATTGGCTGGCCAAGATGCTATACGCCGGCGAGGATCCGCGCTTCATCCTGCGCCGCTTGTTGATCCTGGCCTCAGAGGACATCGGACTGGCAGATCCCCTGGGTTTGGTCGTGGCGGCATCCGCAGCTCAGGCTTTCGATTACGTCGGGCTCCCGGAAGGCGTCTATCCCCTGGTTGAGGCCACGCTCTATTTGGCCACCGCGCCGAAGTCCCATTCGGCCACCTCCTACTTCAAGGCCTACCGGCTGCTCGAAGAACGCGGCCTCATCGAGGTCCCGGACCATCTGAAAGACACCCACCGGGACGCCCAGGCCCTTGGACATGGCGAGGGCTACGAGTACCCCCATGCCTATCCCGGCCACCACATCGGCCAGGGATACTTGCCCGAGGCCCTTTGGGGGACCTATTTCTACCGGCCCTCCGAGGAGGGCTACGAGTCGGAAATCAAGGCGCGCCTGGAGCAATGGCGCGAGGCCCAGCGCAGGGCGCTCGGCATCCAGGACACCCAGGATGCGCCCGAACTCAGCGAGCAAGAGATCGAAGCCATCAAGAGCAAGCATAGCGTGCGCAAAAGCCAATTCGAATAGCAGGCGAAAATGACCATCCTCCACCTCATCCGGCATGGCCATAATGAATATGTCGAGAAAGGTCTGCTCGCCGGCCGTCTCCCCGGCGTCCACCTGAATGAGCGCGGCAAGAGGCAGGCCGAGAGTCTTGCAAGGGCGACCGCCCAGGTACCCCTCCGGGCGGTCTACGCCAGCCCGCTTGAGCGCACAATGGAAACCGCCCGGCCGATCGCCGAAGCCCACGGCCTGGAGGTCGCGCCGCGCCCCGGCCTGATCGAAATCGGCTATGGGACCTGGCAAGGGCGCTCCTTCAAGGTCCTGCGGCGCCGCAAGCTTTGGCGCACACTGCTCGCCGCCCCCTCGCTGGTGCGATTCCCACAGGGCGAGTCTTTCGTGGAGGCGCAGGCGCGCGTGGTGGCCGAACTGGAAGCGCTGCGCGGCCTGCACCCAGGCAAGCGGACAGCCATCGCCTGCGTGACACACGCCGATGTCATCAAGCTGGCCGTCGCCCACTACCTGGGCCTTCCCCTCGACCTCTTTCGCCGTCTCGTGGTCGAGCCGGGGTCCATCACTTCATTAGTGATCGAGAACGCCCAGATCCGGCTTTCGCGTCTCAACGATACCCATGCAGCCAACCTGCCAGAATCGCTTTGATATACTTCCATGAGCGCTCCAGCGGGGCGCCCCGGAACTGGATTTGCCATGGCGCTGAAACGAATTGACCTGCGACCCGCATTGCGCATCACCACCGGTGCTGTCGGCCCTCCCGGCCAGCGTGTCTTCTATCTGCAAGGCCGCTCGGAGGATATGCTCGTGACCCTGATCCTTGAGAAGCAGCAGGTTCAGTCCCTGGCCGTGGGCCTCGAGCAATTCTTGGCCGATCTTCACCGGCGCCTTCCGCAATTGCCCGAGGCTTCGGCCGAGTTTGAAGAAACGGAGATGGCTCTGGAGGAGCCGCTCGATCCGCTCTTTCGCGTCGGCCATATCGGCCTGGGATACGATGAGGAGCATGATCTACTCGTCCTAGTCGCCCGCCAGATCCAGGCACCAGACGCAGATCCCTCCGAGGCCGCCGTAGTCCGTTTCTGGTGCACGCGCGGCCAGCTGCGCCGTATGTGCCATTGGGGCTTGGAAGTTGCCAGCCGCGGCCGTCCAATCTGCGGAAACTGCGGCGAGCCCATCGATGCGGACGGCCACTTCTGCCCCAAGAGCAACGGCCGCCAGCGCTAGGGCTGCCCGCCTGCTCAAAGAATTCGGGAGGCGATGGGTTGACAGCCTGCACGAACCCGCTCGACCCCAGCCATCTCCCCTCCATCCTGACAACCCTTTTGCAGGGCTCCATGGAACTCGCAGGGCAAGTCATCTGGGGCTCCAACTATACGTTCCTGGCTCAGGTGCGCCTGGAGAACGAAGCGGTGCAGGCTATCTATAAGCCAGCGCGCGGGGAACGGCCGCTTTGGGATTTCCCGCACGGCACGCTTGCCCATCGCGAGGTGGCGGCCTTTCGCCTGAGCCAGGCTCTCGGCTGGGGCCTGGTCCCCCCAACCGTCCTCCGCCAAGATGCCCCAGAAGGCCCCGGCTCTCTTCAACTCTATATCCACGCCGATCCCCAGCGGCACTATTTCTCGCTCGATGAAGCGCAGAAGCAGCGGCTTCGTCCCGTGGCGTTCTTCGATTTGCTGATCAACAACGCCGACCGGAAGGCCGGGCATCTCCTGTTCGATGCAAACGGCCATCTCTGGCTGATCGACCATGGCGTGAGCTTCCACACGGATTACAAGCTACGCACCGTGATTTGGGACTTCATCGGTGAGCCCATTCCGCCGGCCCTGATCGAGGACCTGCGCCGCCTTCTTCGAACCTGGGAAGCGCAGAGGGGTATCCGCCGGGAGTTGGAAGGCTTGCTCTCCGAGCAGGAGATCCGCGCCCTGAGATCGCGCGCCGACCGCCTCCTGCGCCTGGGAACCTACCCCGAACCCCGGCCTGGCCGGCCCTACCCCTGGCCCCTGATCTAGAGCGCCTCGCTCCGCCGAAAGACTCGCGCTAAGATAGAAACGCGCCGGCTTGAACTGCGATCGCTTCTTCCCGCAACCGTGACTCCGGCACCAGCCGTATACGGGGGCTGGGCAGGGAGCAGCCACTGCCAAGCCCGCGCGAGATTTTCCATCCAGGAGGCAAGCGTGATGGCATCTCCATACTCGGATCTCAACACCTCCCCCCGGATCCTCTTGGGGCCTGGGCCCAGCATGGTCCATCCACGCGTGTTGAGGGCCATGGCCACCCCCCTCGTCGGGCATCTCGACCCCCAATTCATCCATCTGATGAACGAAGTGCAGGAACTCTTGCGGATGGTCTTCGAGGCCCCTGACGCCCTCACCATCCCTATCTCGGGAACCGGAAGCGCCGGCATGGAGGCCGCCCTATGCAACTTCATCGAGGAGGGCGATCCAATCTTGATCTGCGTAAATGGCTACTTCGGCGACCGCATGATCGACATGGCCCGGCGCTATCGCGCCGATGTCGAGCGGATCAAGGTGGCATGGGGTGAGATCTTCACAGCATCGCAGATCGAAGAGGTGCTGAAGGCGCGTCCGAAGAAGCTCGTGGCCATCGTGCACGCCGAAACCTCCACCGGTGCATTGCAGCCGCTGGAGGAAATCGCCGAAACCGTTCACCGACATGGCGCCCTCTTGCTCGTCGACGCCGTTACTTCGCTCGGCGGCCTGCCGGTGCGCATGCAGGAGGTCGGCATCGACATTGCCTATAGCGGTACCCAGAAATGCCTCAGCGCCCCGCCCGGCCTCGCCCCTCTCGCGCTTTCGCCCCGAGCAGTCGAGGTTCTCCAATCGCGCAAGAGCAAGGTCCCCAACTGGTATCTCGATCTCACGATGGTCTTGAAATACTGGGGGCCGGAGCGGACCTACCATCACACCGCTCCCATCAGCATGAATTTCGCCCTGCGTGAGGCGCTGCGCCTGATCACGGAGGAGGGCTTGCAGGCCAGGTTCGAGCGCCACCGCCGCAACGCTGAACTTCTCTGGGAAGGTCTGGCCGAGCTCGATCTGCCGGCCTTCATCCCCCTGGACCACCGCCTGCCCACGCTCACGACGGTCTCGATCCCGGAGGGCCTGGACGAGGCCCGCGTGCGCCAGCGGCTACTTGATGAGTTCAATCTGGAGATTGCCGGAGGGCTCGGTACATTGAGGGGCCGCGTTTGGCGCATTGGTCTGATGGGGCACTCAAGCCGGGCGGAGAATGTGGTCATGCTGCTTGGGGCTTTAGCGCGGATACTTCATTGACCCGCGGCGGGACCAGGACCGCGAACAGGGCCCCTCCATGATCCCTCGCCCCTTCCCCGAGACGAACCCCGAGTTTCGCGCCGAGCTGTCCGAGGCGCTCGCGGACGTGCGATTCGACCACCTGACACGCCTGCTCTACAGCACCGATGCCAGCATCTACCAGATGGTCCCCTTCGGGGTGGCCTGTCCCCGGGATGCGGACGAGGTCATTGCGGCGGTCGAGGTCTGCCGCCGCCACAGGGTTCCGATCCTGCCCCGCGGTGCGGGAAGCAGCTTGGCCGGACAAGCCGTGGGGCACGCCCTCGTGCTTGACTTTTCGCGCTATATGGATGCGCTCCTGGACCTCGACCTGGAGGCCCGCCAGGTCGAGGTCCAGCCCGGCATGGTGCTGGGGCACCTGAACCGCCGGCTCGCTCCCCACGGCTTGATGTATGGCCCCGACCCCGCCAGCGCCGACCGCGCCACTATGGGCGGTGTCCTAGGCAACAACTCGACGGGAGCTCATTCCATCCTGTATGGCATGACGGCCGACCATGTGCTCGAAACCGAAGTGATCCTGGCTGATGGAAGCCGGACGCGCTTCGCGTCCCTCGAAGCCGGGCGCTGGTCTGACCGGGCTGGTCCTCAAAGCCTGGAAGCACGGATCTACGAGTGTCTGCCTGGCCTGCTTGAGGAGTATGCCATCCCGATCTCCGAACGCTATCCACGCACCTTCCGGCACGTGGCCGGTTACAACCTGAATCTCTTGGCTGGAGATGTGTCTCCCAACCTGTCCAGGCTCCTCGCAGGCTCGGAGGGCACTCTGGCAATCGTCACCGCCATGCGTCTCAACCTGGTGCCGCGGCCCAAGGAAGCATTTCTTGCGTTGGTCCATTACGGCGAGTTGCGGGCGGCGATGGAGGCAGTGCCTGAGCTCTTGGAGACCCGGCCCGCGGCCGTGGAAGTACTCGACCGGATGTTGCTGGATCTCACCCGCGAGAAGCCTGAATACCGCCCGCTGCTCTCGTTCGTGCAAGGCAGCCCGGAGGCGGTTCTGCTCGTCGAGTATATTGGGGAAACTGCGGCCGAGGCCGAGATGGGTGTCGAGCAACTCCAATCAAAGCTCCAAGGGTTGCGGCACCACGAAGATGTCCTCGTGCTGCGCCGCGCCGAGGATCAGGCGCGTGTATGGCACGCCCGCAAAGTTGGCTTGGGCATCCTGATGAGCATCCCCGGCGATGCCAAGCCAATTCCCTTTATCGAAGATGCCGCCGTCCCAGTGGAGCATCTGGCTGCCTACGTGATGGAGATGCTCAGGTACGCGCAAGAGATCGGAGTTGAGCGCGTGGCCATGTATGCCCATGCCAGCGCCGGCTGCATCCATATACGACCCGTCATCAATCTCAAGCGCTTCGAGGGCATCCGGCAAATGCGGCTGCTTGCCGAGCACTCACTGGATCTAGTGCTTCGCTACGGCGGCACGACCAGCGGCGAACACGGCGAGGGGCTGGCGCGAGGGGAATTCTCCGAACGCCTTTTCGGACCCGAGCTCACCCAGGCATTTCGCAAGGTGAAGCGGCTCTTCGATCCCGACGGACTCCTCAACCCGGGCAAGGTGGTGGACACGCCCAAGATGGACGACGAGCGCCTGCTGCGCTTCGGAAGCGACTACCAAACGCCCCATACCTTCTCCCAAACGATGCTCCACTTCAGCCGCGAAGGCGGGTTTGCGGCCGCAGTTGAGATGTGCAATGGGGCGGGTGTCTGCCGCAAGCTGGACGAAGGTGTCATGTGCCCCTCCTTCCGGGCGACCCGGGAAGAAGCGCACAGCACTCGCGGCCGGGCCAACGCCCTGCGCGCTGCGATGATGGGATTGCTGGGGCCAGATGGGATGACCTCCGAGGATCTCAAGCAAGTCCTCGATCTCTGCCTCGCCTGCCAGGCCTGCAAGAGTGAATGCCCCTCCGCCGTCGACATGGCCAAGTTGAAGGCCGAATTCCTGCATCACTACCAGCAGGAACATGGCGTGCCTTTGCGCTCGCGGCTCTTCGCCAACATCTCCCGCTTGAACCGCCTGGGGCAACCGATCGCCCCGCTGGCGAATGCTCTCCTGCGAGGGCCCGGCCGCCCAATGCTAACTGCCCTGGGCGTGCACCCCGATCGGCAACTCCCTACCCTCGCACCTGAGCCCTTCAGCCTTTGGTTCCAGCGCCACAGGCAGGCGCGTCCCACCCGGTCCCGTTCGGCAGCCCGGCAAGTGGTCTTCTTCCACGACACCTTCACAGAGCATAACCACCCCGAGGTCGGCAAGGCTGCGATCCGGTTGCTCGAGGCGGCAGGGGTCGAGCCCATTCTTCTGCGGGAGAAGGCCTGCTGTGGTCGCCCGGCCGTCTCGAAGGGCCTGCTGGACCAGGCCCGGGAGCTTGCCGCCCACAACCTGCGGCTGCTGGCACCCTATGCCCGCGAGCGGATTCCCATCGTCGGCTGCGAGCCAAGCTGCCTGACGATGCTGGTAGATGAGTACCGAGAGTTCTTCCCCGGCGACCCAGCCGAGCAGGTTGCAGCGCAGGTCCTGCCCTTGGAAAGCTTCCTCTGGCAGCAGATTCAATCGGGCGAGATCACGCTTCCCTTTCAAGCCCGGCCGATGAAGCTCCTCTATCACGGGCATTGCCAGCAGAAGGCCACCTTCGGGACGGAGGCTACCCTTGCCCTGCTGGGACTAATCCCAGCCTGTGAGGTCGAGAGCATAGAAGCCGGCTGCTGTGGCATGGCGGGATCATTTGGGTACGAGAGCGAGCATTACGAGCTTTCGCTCCAAATCGCCGAGCTCTCGCTCGCGCCCGCTATTCGCGCCGCTCCTGAGGAGGCTGTCATCTGCGCCTCTGGCACCTCATGCCGGGAGCAGATCGCCCATGTCACCGGCCGGCAAGCCCTCCACCCCCTGGAGGTGCTTGCCCAGGCGCTCCCGCCTGCATAGGTGCAAGGGGCAAACACGGATTGGCTGCCATAAGGATATAATCCACGAAGTCCTGCCGGAGAGTTCCCTGTGGAACCCTACCCAGTCGCACTGCTTGGCTTTGGAAATGTGGGCCGCGCCTTTGCCAGGCTGCTGCTAAAGAAGCGCGCTGAACTCCATCAACGCTATGGCCTGGATGTGCGCGTGGTTGGCATCATGACCGGACGGCATGGCGCGGCCATCGACCCAGGCGGGATCGACCTGGAGAAAGCCTGCGATCTCGCAGAACATGGGAGCAGCCTTGCTGAGCTTTCGCGCCAATCCCAGCCGCCGGATAATCTTGCCTTCATCCGGTCTTGTGGGGGGCGGGCGCTCTTCGAGAACACTCCCGTCGACTACGCCACTGGCCAGCCGGCCGTCACGCACCTTCAGGCCACCCTCGAGACCGGTATGCATGCCATCACCGCCAACAAAGGCCCTGTCGTCCATGCCTATCGCCGGCTGCGCGAGCTTGCCGCCCGTCAGGGGCTGCGATTCCTCTTTGAAGCAACAGTGATGGACGGCGCGCCCGTCTTTTCTCTTTGGCGTGAGGCTCTGCCGGCCGCTCAATTGAGCGCCTTCCGGGGTATCCTGAACTCCACCACCAACCTGATCCTCACATTGATGGAGGACGGCCTCACCTTCGAAGAGGCGCTCGACCAGGCCCAAATCGTGGGCATCGCCGAGACAGATCCTTCCGGCGATCTCGAAGGTTGGGACGCAGCTGTGAAAGTCGCCGCCCTGACTACGGTCCTCATGGATCAACCCCTGGATCCATCCCGGATCCAGCGGCAAGGCATCACAGAGCTTACCCGGGAAGACCTCACCGAAGCGCATCGGCAGGGCGCGAGGTGGAAACTGCTGTGCCAGGCCGAGCGAACTTCGGGAGGGGTCCGGGCCTCCGTCCGGCCGGCCTTGGTCTACGCGAATGATCCGCTATACCATGTAAGCGGGACTTCCTCCGCCATCACCTTTCAGAGTGATGTGCTCGGTGATCTCACCCTGCTCGAGACCGACCCGGGGCCGGAGACGACCGCATACGGCCTGCTGGCTGACTTCTTGCGCGCCGCACGCCCGGAGCGCTTCACTGCCTGAAAGCTACTGCAAGCAGGGCCACACGATAGCCCGACCGCTTCAAGAGCATTCGGAGTGAAGGCTGCATACGCTAGGAAAGAAGCGACAGCATGGAGCACAACCCCTTCACCGCTCTGCTGCTCATCTCAGCCCTGGCGCTGATCGTGCCCATCTTGGCCAACCGCTTCAGGCGCCTCCAGATACCTATCGTCGTCGGCGAAATCTTTGCCGGCATCCTCATCGGCCGTAGTGGACTCAACCTGGTCGAACCCTCTCCCATCCTCTCGTTCCTGGCGGAGTTCGGCTTCGCCTACTTGATGTTCCTGTCTGGCCTGGAGATAGACTTCCGCTTGCTGATCCCCACCCGGCAAGGCGAAAAGGTCAGCCTGCGCAATCCACTGGCGCAGGCGCTGCTCATCTTCGCCGGCACCCTTCTATTAGGGCTGGCCTTGTCCTCCCTCCTGGCCCGGATCGGCATGGTGGAAAGCTCGCTGCTGATGGGCTTGATCCTGAGCACCACTTCGCTGGGCGTGGTCGTGCCAATCCTGAAGCAGCGCGATCTCTTGCCCACGAGATTCGGGCAGACCATTCTGGCATCCGCCTCGGTTGCCGATTTCGCCACCCTGCTATTGTTGACGATCGTGATCGCCATTCAGAGCCAGGGCTTGACCTTGGACCTGCTGCTCATCCCGGTGTTGCTCTTGGCTTTCCTGGCCACGGCTCGTTTTACGCGCAGGCTTTCGAGGGCAGGGGGCCTACAGCGGGTTCTTCAAGAGCTGAGCAGCGCCACGGCGCAGATCCGCGTGCGCGGCGCCTTCGCATTGATGGTCGGCTGGGTGGTGCTGGCGGAGGCGCTGGGGGTGGAGCTCATCCTGGGTGCTTTCCTGGCAGGTGCCATTGCCGGTTTGCTCCCCGAGACGGAGGACGAGCGCGCCGAGGAGAAATTGGATGCCATCGGCTATGGTTTTTTCATCCCCATTTTCTTTATCATGGTGGGGGCGGAGCTCAATCTTCGGGCGTTGTTTGCATCGCCGCAGGCCATCCTTTTGCTGCCGTTGCTGATCATGGCGGCCTTCATCGTCAAGATCATCCCCGCTCTGCTCTTGCGACTCAGCTTCACTTGGCGTGAAACGCTCGCGGGTGGCATCTTGCTCTCGTCCCGCTTATCGCTCATCATCGCCGCTTCATCGATCTCCCTTGGGCTGGGGCTGATATCAGACTCCATCAACACCGCCATCATCCTGCTGGCGGTCATTTCTTGCATCCTCGCGCCCGTGACATTCAACCGTCTTTACCCGGAACGGCCACGAGAGGAGCGCCGCGGCATCATTCTCGTCGGCCAGGACCAATTGGTCGAATTTCTCGCCGATCGCTTGCTGGGCGGCGGTGATCCTATCACCGTGCTTTGCCCCGATCAAAGCCGGGTGGACGCCTTCCGCAGGCTTGGCGTGCGCGTTGTCGGCGATTGTAAGTCTCTGGAGCAGGCGCTTGAGAATGCCGGAGCAGGGGATGCGCGCGTGCTGGTAGACCTGACAACCTCGCCGGAGGACACGCTCAGGGTCTGCGAGATCGCCCGCCGGCAATTCACCATCCCCACTGTGGTCTCGCGCATCAGCGATGTCGACATGATACCCGAATTGCGTGGGCTGGGCGTGAAGGTCGTACAGCCAGCCCTCGCCACGGCCATGGCTTTGGAAGGTGCGCTCCGGTATCCCACCATATTCGATGTGCTAGCCCACGAAGCCGGGGATGAGATCAGTGTCGTGGAAGTCCGCCTCGCAAACCCTGCCCTGGCGGGGCGAGCCTTGCGCACGATCCGCTTGCCGGGTGATGCACTCATACTCAGCCTCCACCGGGACGGCGAGACGGTCGTCCCCCATACCGACCACGTCCTCAAGCTTGGCGACCGCCTCGGGCTCATAGGAAGCCCTCAAGCGCTGGAACGGGCCGAGTTGCTCCTTTTGGCAGGATAGGGGCAAGCCGCGCTGCTTGGGTCTGGTCGCACCGGGGATTTAGGCGACACTGTTGAGAGGAGTGGTGCAATGCCAACCAGCATTCAAGCTGTGATCATCGACCTTGGGGGAGTCATCCTGCGGACGGAAGACCCAAAGCCTCGCGAGCATTGGGAGCGGCGCCTGGGCCTCCCGAAGGGTGCGCTTCACGACCTCGTCTTCGGGAGCGAGGCCAGCCTACAGGCAACGCTGGGCAAAGCCACCGCGGAGGCCGTATGGCGCAGCGTGGCCGATGGCTTGAGCCTTTCCGCCGAGGACCTGGAAGCGCTTAAGAACGATTTCTGGGCCGGCGACCGGATCGACGATCAATTGATTGCCCGCCTGCGCACCCTGAGGCAGGGATACCAGACCGCCCTGCTATCGAATGCCTGGCCGTCAACCCGCACGGCGCTCGAAAATCATTGGGGCATCGCGGACGCCTTTGATCTCATTGTGTTATCGGCAGAGCTTGGCCTGGCCAAACCCGATCCCCGGATCTTTCAGATGACGCTTTCTCAGCTGGGCTCGCCGCCTGAACGAGCGCTGTTCATCGACGATATGGCTCGCAACATCGAGGCCGCCCACCGATTGGGAATACAGACGCTTCACTTCCGGGAACCTGAGGAAGCCTATCGGCGCCTCGACGCTCTGCTCGGCGGTCGGACCTGATCCGCGCTCATGGAAACAGATCGGCTATCCTGATGACAGACGCCATCCCGACCCGATTGCTTTTTTCCGGCCTTCATGCCAAAATCGCGGCCCTTGCCAGACGAACTGCACGCCTATGACACCCATCGACCACATCCTCAAGGGGGATTGACCCAAACGACATCATGGACAAGCCAACGCTAAGATCACTACTTACCAAGGACCTGATTCTATTCCTCATCGGATTGACATTCGCAGAAGCTACCCGGGCGATGACCACCGTGCAGATCCCCGTTTTTCTGCGCGAGATCGGCGCCTCGGTCGGGGAGGTCGGGCTTTTCTTCACCATCTCGATGATCCTGCCCATTATTCTGCGGGTCTGGGGAGGCTGGTTCTCGGACGTCACCGGCCGGTTGCGGACGATCTGGCTGGGAAGTCTGGCCGGCGTGCTGGCCTACATCCCCTATGCGCTGGCGCACCGCTGGGAAGTCGCCCTGCTGGGCCCGGCGCTTCTCGCCGTCGCCACAGCGCTCATCTACCCCTCCTACCAGAGCTACATCGCAGACACTATCCCTGAAAGCGCACGTGGCCGCGTATATGGCATGGGCCGGACATTTCTTAATGTGGCCTGGATCCTCGCGCCACCGGCAGGCGGCTACCTAGCGGAGCATTTTGGCACCCGATCGATGTTCCTAACTGCTTTTCTGCTCTATCTCATAGCCTCCATCATCTTCTTCTTTATGCACCGGCGATCGGCCGCGCCCGACTCAGGCGCATCCCCCAGGAAAGCCAACTGGAGCCCGCTCTCGAAGTCTTTCCGCGAGATCATGCCCATCGCCTTCGCCGGCGGCTTGTTGACCTGGATCCTCGTCGCGGAGGGGATCAAGGAATTCTCGCTGAGGCTTTCCTTTGACCTGATGCCGGTATACCTGAGCGATATCGCCGGCATCAGCAAGCAAGGTATCGGCTGGATGGATGGCCTGCATGGAATTGCCTGGGTGCTGGCCAGCCCCATCGGCGGCTGGTTCTCTGACCGCACCAGCGAGCGCCATGGTTTTACCTTCGGACTGATCCTCACGCTCTCCATGCCCCTCATCTTCGCCCTGTCTGCAGGCTTCTGGGGTTTCGCTCTCTCGTGGATCTTGTTGGGCATCGGGGGCGCGTTCCTTGACCCGGCCTACAATGCGTTGGTGGCACGCGGCACGCCCTCGCACCTGCGGGGCATAGCCTACGCGCTTATCGCCACGCTGGTCGGCATCATTGCCCTGCCTTCGCCATGGATTGGTAGCCGCATGTGGGAGGCCCTCGGCCCGCAGATACCCTTCTTCTTCAGCTTCGGCCTGGGCAGCCTGGCTCTCCTCCCGGCCTGGTTCCGGCTCAGGCTCAAGCAGGCCGAGAGCGAGCCTTTGCCGGCGGTAGCGGGGACGGGCGGGGACCCCTTGGCATCCGAGTAGGGCCCAGGCATGTGGACTGCGCGCGGGCCGCACCCAGGAATCCATCAACCGAGTTCGAACGACAAGGGGTGAGCCCCCTGCCATCCGCCGGGCGGCCGGCACTGCCGCTTTTGCCGGAAGGGTCCCGCCGGTCGTGCCGCAGCGAAAGGGCGTTCCTCCAGTCGGTCGGCGCTTTCCTCCGGGCCCGCCTCGTAGAGGGGAATCCGGGGGATTTGCCGGAGGTTGCCGCGGCCCTTTGGGACTTGCAGCCCATTGGTGGCCTGGGGCTCTTGATACTTTCACTTTAATACCCCCATGGGGGGCGAGTCAATCACCGTTCGGCTTAAAAATTCCAACCCCGAAATGAGTGCGAACTCAGAATTGGACTATAATCGCATCACTCGCCGACGGAAGGGGCGGCCGCCTCCCAGGCAATCCCATCTCGAAGTCTTAGCCAACCCTCCCCCGGCATTCCCGAATTGGAGCAGCTCGCGATGACCCAACGAGTTAAGCTGATCTTTAACCCCCACGCCGACCGGGGCAGATCCTGGGAATTAGCCTCCTCGCTTCAACCTATCCTTATGCGCTGGGGCGGCGCCTCCTGGTCGGCCACAGAATATCCTACCCATGCTACCGAGCTCGCCGAAGAAGCCGCACGAGAGGGCTATGAGATCGTAGCCGCGCTGGGGGGCGACGGGACCGTCCACGAGGTGGTCAACGGCCTCATGCGCATCCCGAAGGAACAGCGCCCAGCCTTAGCCGCAGTGCCGATCGGCTCGGGCAATGATTTTTGCTCCAATGTGGGCATACCACAAGAGATCGAGCGTGCGATGGAACGGGTATTCAACGGCGTATCCCGTCCGATCGATCTCGCCGAAGTGCGCGATGGCTCCGGCCGCATCGAGTATTGGGACAACACGCTGGGCATCGGCTTCGATGCCTCCGTCACAATCCACTCCTATCAGATCACTCGCCTGCAAGGGTTCACTATGTACCTTTGGGCGGTAATACAGACCATCATCCGCAATCATGACGCGCCCAGGATGGTGATCCAAACCGACGAGGAGCAATTCGAACAAGAGGTATTGATGTTCGTGGCTTGCAACGGGCCTCGGGAGGGCGGTGGCTTCCACGTCGCGCCCGATGCCATTCCTGACGACGGCTTGTTGCACTACGCCATGATCCAGCGCGTGTCGCGCCCTATGATGTTCCGATTGATCCCCGAGGTGATGAACGGCACCCACGGACGCTTTCCCGCAGTTCGCATGGGCCAGTTCAAAGAGCTCCACCTGACTTCGGAACGCCCGGTGACCATCCACACAGATGGGGAGATCTTCGCCGGTTTCTCCTCTGACGTCACCGAACTCCACATCCGCGTGCTTCCAGGCGAAATTAATCTCATCGCCTAGGGAAGAGGCCCAGCGGAGCCCGTCGGCCTTGCCATGCGAACGCTTGCTCAATGTCTCCGGGACCGGGATGCAAGCTTCCTGCAGATCGTAGCAGAGCTTTGGGGCATCGATCTTCCTTCCGGCCCCGCCGATCAAGCCGCATCGGCCTTGGCAGGAATGCTGAGCCAGTCTCCATGGCTCGAGGAGTGCATCTCGTCGCTTCCCGCGCAGGCTAGGCAAGCGCTCGATCATCTGATTCAGCAGGGCGGTCGAATTCCGATGGCGGACTTCGAGCGCCGCTACGGCCAGCTGCGGGCCATGGGTCCTGGCAGGCTGGATCGGCAGAAGCCATGGCGCAACCCGGCATCTGCCACCGAGGCGCTCTGGTACCGGGCTCTGATCGATCGTGCCTTCTTCGACACGCCCAAGGGGCCCCTGGAATTCGCCTATATTCCCGAAGACCTGCGTGCTGCATTGCAGCCGCAGGCCAGTTCCTCCAAGGCCCCTCTTGGCCAGGCATGCCCCCCGCCGGCCTATCCATGCCTGGCAGATGGCCGCATCCTGGACGATGCCACCACACTGCTTGCGGCTTTGCGGGCCCAACCCTCCGCGCAGGAAAACCTCCCCCCCGAACGCATGGCTGCGCTGCGGCCCCATCTCCACTACCCTGAGGCGTTGGACATGCTGCTGGCCCTGCTTTTGGAAACCCGGATGCTCCAGCCGAAGCCGCTCAAGCCGGCTGCCGAGGCGGCAGCCGCTTTCCTCGAGGCGCCGGATGGCCCGGCGCTCTCAGGCCTCTTGAGAAGCTGGCTGGGGTCCCGACGATGGAATGACCTGGCCGCCGTGCCTTATTTGCGGCCAGGCAGGGCCGGGTGGCCAAACGATCCGCTGCTTTCGCGCCAGGCAGCAATGGCGTTGCTGGAAACCATCCCGCCCGGTGTTTGGTGGAACCTCGAGAGCTTCATTGCAGATGTCAGGGCGCGGGATCCCTCCTTCCTGCGCCCCGGGGCAGACTTCGAATCCTGGTATCTGCAGGATGCCAAGGGCACATTCCTGCGCGGCTTTGAATACTGGGATGAGGTAGACGGCGCATTCCTGCGCTGCCTCATTCAAGGGCCGCTGCATTGGCTGGGCGCAACCGACACCGGCCGTCCGAGCGAACAGGGAGCCATCACGGCGTTCCGGCTGGCACCACCCTGGCAGATGTTGATTTCGCCCGAGTCCAAGATCGACCTCGAGCCAAGGTACGGGCAAGTGACCCTGCGCGCGGATGGGAGCCTGCAGGTCCCCTATGATGCCCCCCGGGCCTTGCGTTACCAGCTTGCACGCATCAGCGACTGGGATTTTCCCAACCGGCTGGGGTACCGCTACCGCCTGACGCCGACATCCCTCCGGCGAGCCTTGGATCAGGGGCTCCGGGAGGTTCATATTCTGCGGATCCTGGAGGAGGCGAGCGCTGGAGCCCTGCCGCCCTCACTCAAGCAGGCCATTTCTCGCTGGCACGCTGCGGGGTTGGAAGCCCGCCTCGAGCGAAGCCTGGTACTGCGTGTCAAAGAGCCCTCGGCATTGGAGATGCTCCAATCGCACCCTTCCACCCGCCGCTACCTGGGAGAAGCCTTGGGGCCGACCGCGATTGCCGTCCCGGAAAAGAATTGGCCGCGGCTTCGAGACGCCGCGGCTCGCCTGGGTCTTCTGATAGATCCCCCCTCAACGGATTCAGAGGGGGTTCCCTAGCACGTGCCTGCCCTTGCCCCTCGGATTCGAGTTCAGGGAAGACACCCTCAGCCGTGGGCAGCCACCGCTCTCTCGATCGCTCCCTCCAACTCCTCCATCGTGACCGGCTTGAAAACGAAGGCGTCTGCGCCCAGCTTCATGGCCTCGTCCACCTGCAAGTCGGTCGTCTCCGATGAGAGCATCACGATAGGAATATCCTGGGTTTCCTGGCGCCTGCGTACAAATTCCAGCAAGTCGATGCCGCTGACTTCGGGCATGTTGATATCCAGGATCATTACATCTGGCCGGCCACCCGCCATCAGTTGCCTCGCCGCGCTGCGCGCATCCCGGTAGATAACCGCCTCACAATCCAGCAGTTGAAGCATCAGTTTTACGGCATGGCTCATCTCATCATCGTCATCGACAATCCAAACCGCTCGCATGCTCAGCCTCCATGCTCACCTAGAGCTTCCTTGATGCGCAGGGCAAGTTTCTTGCTGATCCCAGGTAGGGCGGCAATATCCTCCATCTGGGCTTGGCGGATAGCCTCCAGGCTTCCAAAGCGCCGCAATAGCGCTTTCCGCCGTGCCGGGCCAACCCCCTCCACCTGATCCAACTGGGATGCCAAGCCGGTCCGCCGACGCTGGCGCTGGTGCTGCTGAAGCGCAAAGCGATGGGCTTCATCCCGGATGCGTTGCACCAAGTATAACCCCTCCGAGCGGCGCGGCAGCCGGAGCGGCGTCTCGCGCTTGGGGAGATAGAGCTCCTCATGGGATTTGGCCAGGCCGACCGCCAGCACGCGCTCATCCAGCCCATATCTTTTCAGCACATCCAGAGCTCTTGCAAGCTGACCGCGACCACCATCCACGATCAGCAAGTCTGGCAGGACCCCGAAGGCCCGGTCCAGCTTCCCTCCAGGCCTCTTCGCCTGCTCCGTGGCAATCTCCCAGCGCCGGAAGCGTCGATGGAGCACCTCCTCCATGCTCGCGAAGTCATCCTGGCCGTCCACGCTGCGGATGGTGAACCGGCGATAGAGGGCCTTGCTTGCGGCTCCTTGTTCGAAGACCACCATAGAGGCTGCAGCCGCCGTGCCCTGCAGGTTGGAAATATCGTAGCATTCAATGCGGTTGGGAGGTTCTTTAAGCTCCAGCGCTTCTTCCAACTCGGCCAGAGCCTGGACGTGCTTGCTGCGGCCAGCCTTCCACTGCGCCCGCAGGGAGGCCAGAGTCTCGGCCGCGTTCTCGGCCGCCATGCGTACCAGGGCCCGCTTCGGCCCCCGGCGAGGGACCACCAGCTTGACCTTCTTGCCGCCTCGCCGGCTCTCGAGCCAGGATTCGATGATCCTGGCCTCCTGCACCTCGATCGGCAGCAGCAGCCGCGGCGGGACGCTCGTGGCCTCGGCATAGAATTGCTTCACGAAGGCCTCAACCAATTCTCGGTCGTCCGCCTCGCGGGCCCCGTCCAATACGAAATATTCGCGCCCGATCAGCTTCCCGCCCCGAATGAAGAAGACCTGCACACAGGCGCTCTCGTCATCGCGTGCGAAGGCGATGACATCCGAATCCACCCGATCCTGAGAGACGATCTTCTGGCCTTCGACTACTTTCTCGATGGCCAGAATTTGGTCCCGCAAGGCCGCGGCGCGCTCGAACTCCAGCGCCTGCGAAGCCCGCGCCATCTCTTCCTGCAGCCGGTCCAGGATGGGCTCCGTCCGGCCCTGCAGGAACCGGCAAAGATCCTCGATCATGGCTCGGTAGGCCTCGCGGCTGACCTTGCCGATGCAGGGCGCAAGGCAGAGGCGGATGTCGTAGTAGAGGCAGGCCCGGGGATCTTCCCCCGTGATGACGCGGCTGCAAGTGAGGTAGGGGAAGATCTTGCGCAGCACATCCAGCGTCTGGTGAACGGCCCATACGCTGGTGTATGGGCCGAAATAGCGCGAGCCGTCCTGCCGCATCCGGCGCGTCACGGTCACCTTGGGGAAAGGATCCTGCCAGTGGACCTTGATGTAGGGATAGCGTTTGTCATCCTTGAGGCGAACGTTGTATTTGGGGCGGTGTTGCTTGATCAAGTTCATCTCGAGGATGAGGGCCTCGAGTTCTGATCCCACCACGATCCATTCGATATCCGCCACCTTGGAGACCATTTCCTGCATGCGGGGGGTATGGGCGGCGGATTCATGGAAGTACGACCGTACCCGGCTGCGCAGATGGACTGCCTTGCCAATGTAGAGCACCCTGCCATCGGCATCCTTCATCAGATAGCAACCGGGCTTTGCTGGGATGCCTTCGAGGGTCGGAAGGAGATGTTCTGGCACGGACATGGCGATGGGATTCTAGCATACGCGACCGGCAACTGGCCCGTATGCCAGGCACGCCAATCCTGGGTCAGTTCCCAGTTTGCGGAGACATGGCAGTATAATCAACCAACTATGCGCAGCGCTCTCCAATGTTTCTCGGCCCTCTGGATGGCCGTCTTGCTGATAACATCCTGCTCCCTGCCGGCTCCCGCAAGCCAGCCGGCGAGAACGCCGACGCTCCCCGCCCAGCCGGCCACTGCCACACCTACATCTGGCCCCCAGCCTGGCCCAGTTGCAAAGGAGCTGCTTCTCTGGGTAGCGCCTGCCTTCGCACCCGACCTTGAGACTCCCGCCGGCGCCTTGCTGGCGGACCGGTTGAAGGCCTTTGTGGAGCAAACACCCGGAGTTCAGATTGAGGTGCGTGTCAAGAACCGGGAGGGCCGGGGTGGTTTGACCGAATCGCTGCTATCCGCCGCCGCCGCCGCGCCCGAGGCCCTCCCCGACCTCATCACGCTGGAGCCGGAAGGCGTGCTTGCCGCGGCGAGCCGCGGCTTGCTTGCCTCCTTAGAGACCTCCATCCCTGCCCCTGAAGCGAATGGCTGGTACGAATACGCACTCGCATCCAGCACCATCGAGGGGGAATACATCGCCATTACATACGCCGGGCAGACCGAGGTCTTCGCCTACCGAAAGGATCTCTTCGAGGCTCCGCCCCGTCGGTGGGAAGATTTGCTCTCGGCCGGCAACGCCTTCGTCATGCCGGGGGGTGATCCACAGGCCCGCTTCACCCTGGCTCAATATATGGCACTCGGCGGCAAGCTCACCGATGACACCGGTGAACCCACGTTGGAGCCCGACACCTTGGCCAAGGTACTCGATTTCTATCGCACCTCTCTCGACGCCGGCTTGCTCCCAATGACCATCGGAAGGTGGGGTAGCGCCCAGCAGACATGGGAGGAATTGCTAGCGAATCGAACGACCGCTGCCGTGGCCCCCCTCGAGAGCTTCCTTCAGGCCCACGATCCGGCACGACACGCCGCCACGGCCTTCCCTACCGGATCTGAGAATCCCATCTCCCTCGCCGAACCATGGTCATGGTCGATCGTGAGCAGCTCACCCGAGAAGGAAGCCCTCAGCGGCCAGTTGCTGGTATGGTTGATGGACCCGGCCTTCCTCGGCCCATGGACCCACGCCCTGGGCATGCTCCCGCCCAATAGCGCAACCTTGGCCTCTTGGCCCGAAGGGCCTGCATCGGCTCTGACCAGCGGACTGGTAACCCCTGCGCGCGTCCTGCCTGGCCTGGATGTGCGCTCGACTGTCGGACCTGCCCTTCAAGCTGCCGTCTCGGCCGTGGTGAACGGATTGAACACGCCGGCCGGCGCCGCACAGCAGGCTGCAGATAATCTGCAATCGCCTTAGCCACGGCCTAATCGAGCCATGCCACGCCCGCGCTTCCGTGACCACCGACGCCATTTCGAGCGACTCATAGCCGCCGCACTTATGGCCGCGGATCCCTACCAGGCGGTCGCGAGGGCGTTGACGGTTGAAGGTCGCAAGCTCACCATAGGCGATTTTCAATTCGATCTCGAACCCGATTCGAGCCTATTCATCGTTGCCTTTGGAAAAGCCTCCGCTCCCATGTCGCGGGCGGCTGCGGACGCGCTGAGAGGCTTCCAGCCGAAGGGTGTGCTGGTGATTCCGGAGGGGACCGAAATCGAGGTTCCTCCGGGGCTGGAGGTCCATTTCGGCGGACACCCACTCCCGACCGACGGCAGCATACGCGCAGGAGAGGCTGTAGCACATTTGCTGGGGGAAGCGCAACCTCACGACCTTGTACTTGCGCTCATTTCCGGGGGCGGTTCTGCCATGTTGGAGCTCCCGGTGGCAGGCATATCGCTCTCTGATCTACGTTGGCTCAACGACCGCCTGCTGGCATCCGGGGCACCGATCGAAGCTATCAATCGAATCCGCAAAGCCTACTCGCAGATCAAAGGCGGCGGCTTGCTGCACCTGGCTGCCCCAGCGCACGTGGCCGCCTTGATTCTCTCGGATGTCATCGGTGATGACGCCGCAGCCATCGCCTCCGGCCCTACCATCCCACATGAAGGTTTGACCGAACAGGCCCGAGCAACCCTGCGTTCGCTCGGGCTGTGGAAAGAGCTTCCTCAGGCGCTCCGCGAAGCTCTTGAGCGCCCGCGGCTCGATCGCCCCGAGCTTCCCCCGCTGGGCCATGTAATCATCGGCAGCAACCGCACAGCCCTCGCCGCCGTCCAGGCCGAGGCCGAACGGCTTGGGTTCCGTGTCCGGGTGGATGACCGCCCCGTAGAGGGGGAGGCACGGGATGCGGGTGCGCGAATTGCCGGGGAGTTGCACGCCCACGCTGAAAGCGTGGTGCAACCCGCATGCTTTCTCTACGGTGGGGAGACGACGGTTACGCTCGACAACCATGGCCGGGGCGGCAGGAATCAGGAGCTGGCGCTGTCGGCTGCGCTCCGGCTCTCCGGCTTGGAAGGCGTCGCCCTGATGGCCTTCGCCACCGATGGCATTGATGGGCCCACCGACGCCGCCGGCGCCATCGTGACCGGCTTCAGCACCCGCCAGATGCTCGCCAAGGGCCTGGACCCCATTGAATATCTTCGTCGTCATGATGCTTATCCCGCCCTGGCTGCCATCGAGGCCCTGATCCGAACCGGGCCAACCGGCACCAATGTGAATGACATCATCGCCGGCCTTCTCTTCCCACTGAATGCCGTGCTGCCCGAATCTCAAGACCGGCAGGTTTGACCCTCCCCAGGCCGGCTGATACAATCCGGCCGCCATTGCGGAGAGTGGAGGAAAGAAGATGCCAATTCATTTCGGTACGGACGGATGGCGGGGGGTCATCTCAGACACCTTCACCTTTCACAACCTACGTCTGGTGGCCCAGGCCATCGCCGACGCAGTCGCTTCCGATGAGTGGCTGAACGGTTCCTTTGAGGGTCCCAAACCCGATCCGCACCGCATGGTAGTGGGTTTCGACACCCGCTTTCTCTCCGATCGATACGCGGCGGAAGCCGCCCGCGTGCTTGCCGCCAACGGCTATAAGGTCTATCTAACGGCCGCGGATGCCCCCACACCCGCGGTTTCCCACGCCGTGCGGCACCTGGGCGCCATCGCCGGATTGATGATCACCGCCTCCCACAACGCGCCCCGCTATAGCGGCGTTAAGCTGAAAGCCGCCTATGGAAGTTCGGCGGCCCGGGAGCAATGCCGGCGCGTCGAGGTCTACCTCAACGATAACGAGGCCCGCGGGCGCGGCCCCAACTTGATGGATTACGAGCAAGCCCGCGAGGCCGGGTTGATCGAGCGCTTCAACCCCACTCCTGCCTATTACGACCATCTCCGTGGCCTCATCCGCTTCGATATCATCGCCGACAACCCTCAGCATCTTGTGGTGGATTCGATGTATGGGTCGGGCCGAGGCCAGATCAAGGGCATCCTGCAGGGTAGCGGCTGTGAGGTCTTCGAAATCCGGGGCGAGATGAACCCAGGCTTCGGAGGAATCCATCCCGAGCCCATCGCCCGTTACCTGGGCGCCCTGGCAGGGGCCATCGCCGCCGGCCGCGGCCAGATGGGGCTGGCCACCGATGGCGATGCAGACCGCATCGGTGCCATGGATGGGCGCGGGCAGTTCATCGACCCACACCGTATCATGGCCCTGGCGCTGAAATACTTGGTGGAAACTCGCGGTTGGACTGGCAAAGTCGTTAAGACCGTTTCCACCACTCAGATGATCAATCGCCTAGCGGCTCGGTACGGGCTGGAAGTGGTGGAAACCCCCGTTGGATTCAACCACATCGCCGAATGGATCCTGCGAGATGATGTTCTCATCGGGGGCGAAGAGTCAGGAGGCATCAGCATCAAGGGCAACATCCCTGAGGGCGACGGGATCCTAATGGGCTTGCTGCTGCTGGAGATGGTGGCGGCGCAAGATGCACCTTTAGAAACCCTGGTCGCAGATCTGCTGGCAGAGGTTGGCCCGGCACACTACGAGCGGGTTGACCTGCGGCTCTCGCGACCGGTCGTCAAGGAGCGCATGGTCGCCCGGCTCGCCGGGGCCGCGCCCGCCAAGATTGGCGCTTCGACCGTCGCCGAGGTTTCTACGCTCGACGGCGTAAAATACATGCTGGAGGACGACTCATGGCTATTGATCCGGCCTTCAGGAACGGAACCTGTTCTGCGGGTATATGCTGAAGCCGGCTCCCCTGAGCAGCTCAAATCGCTGATTGGATTCGGCCAAGAGGTCGCGGAATCGGCCCGCTAGCCGGGCGCGTGCTCAGCTCGATTCCACCGGAGGCAGGCCCGCCATATCAGGCGGCCTGAGTGGCAGCAGAATCCAGAAGGTGCTCCCCTTCCCTTCCTGGCTCTCGGCGCCTACTTCCCCTCCATGGATCTCCACAATGCCTCTGCAAATCGCCAGGCCCGATCCAGTCCCCTGCTGCTCATGATATTCGCGGTCCACCTGCTCGAAGACATCGAAGATCTCCTCGAGGCGGTCGGCTCGGATGCCACGGCCCTCATCGATCACAGCCACACGCAAACGGTCACCCTCAGCCCGCGCCTGAATACTGACCCTCTGGCTGGTATCTGTGGAGAATTTGATGGCGTTATCGATCAGGCGCCCCAGAGCATCTGCCAGGTAGGCCTCATCGGCGATTAGGGTCGGCAGGCCATCCGGGATATCTAGCTTGAGTTCCAGCCCACGTGCATCCGCCCGCGATTGGAATCTACGCGCCACGACCCGAAGCCATGCGCTGGTGTCATCGATCGGCTGCCGGCGATACAGATAGGCTTCGACCGCCTCGCCCGTCTCCAGCTCGACCAGGATCAAGAAATCTTCCACCAGCTTATTCAGCCGCCGAGCCCCCCGCCGGATGCCATCCATGAACTCGTGGAAGTCCTCCTCGGTGACCGCGGGATCGCCCATATTGAGCATGTCCGCATAATTGATGATGTATGTGAGCGGCGTGCGGAACTCATGGCTCAGTGTGAGCAGGATGCGGTGCTTTAGATCGGAGATTTCCTCCTCGCGGTAGCGCCGCAGCCCAGCCCAGCGGGAAAGTTTGGATTCGATCGCAACCAGAAGATCTTCATCATCGAACGGCTTGGTTATGTAATCATCTGCCCCGGCCGATTTCCCTCGCCGGATATCTGTCTTCTCACCCCGCGCAGTTAGAAAAATGAAAGGAACAGCAATCAGATCCTGCCGTTTGCGGACCTCGGCGTGGAAGGCGTAGCCGTCCATCTCTGGCATCATGATGTCCGAGACGATCAAATCCGGTCGGGCCTGAGTCAATTTCTCGATCGCCTCCCGGCCATTGCCAGCGGTAAGCACATCGTAGCCAGAGATCTCCAGCAGTTCGCGGATGCCTTCCAGCAGAGCAAGATCATCCTCGACGACCAAGATCAGGGCCTTATCCATTCGTTCGTTCTGTCTCCTGTTCGCAGGGAAGCCAAAGGGTGAAACGGCTTCCCTGGCCGGGCTCTGAGTCTACCGCGATGCGGGCGCGATGATTATCCAGGATTTCCTTCACGATGGCTAGCCCCAAGCCGCTGCCATGAATTTTATGCTCTCGAGCCAGGCTTCCGCGATAAAAGCGGTCAAAGATATGGGGCATGTCGTCCTTGTCGATGCCGATGCCCGTATCCTCCACGACGACCTTAGCGTGCGGCTTTCCCTCAATTTTCTCCTCGCCCACCAGCTCCAATCGGACCCTGCCGCCGGCGGGCGTGTAGGCTATGGCATTCGAGAGAAGATTAGTGAGGACCCGCAATATCTGGCCCATATCGGCTTCAATCATCACATCCTGAACTATGTGAAGATCGAAGGCCAATCGCTTATCCACGCAGGCAGGCCGGTGGTTCTCGGCGATCTCCGCCAGGAGGGCTCCGAGCGAGAAAGCCTCCGGTTGAGGTCGCTCTCCAGCTTCCAGCCTCGAGATATCCAGCAGATCCTCGATCATCTGGCTCAGCCGGGCTGCCTCACGGTCCATGACTTCGAAGTACTTCTCCACGCGTGCGCCCCGCGCCCGGCGAAGGAGCCCCATATAGAGCTTGATGTTGGTCAGCGGAGTGCGCAGCTCATGCGACACGTTGGCGACGAACTGGCTCTTCAACTTGTCCAGCTCCCGCAGGCGGGTGATATCCCGCAACACGACCACCGTTCCAATCGCCCGGCCATTCCACTCCACCGGCGAGGCCATCGCCTGCAAGGTAGCATCTCCCACCTCGAGGTTTTCCTGGGTCTGGCCATCCACCGTCAGGAGACGCCGGATTCGATCCATAAGCATCTCGCCGGAAGGGCCTTTGAGCAATGCCTGGGCTCGTGGGTTTACCAGCAGTAGTTCACCGCGCAAATCGAGCACCAAGACAGGATCGCCCACGGAACGCAGAATGGCTTCTGTTCGCTCCTTCGCGGCATGCAACTCTTCGGTCCGGGCCGCCACACGAACCTCCAATTGGGCCGCATGGGCCCTGATCTCCCCGAAGAGGCGGGCATTGACCAGGGATATCGCCAGCTGGCCGGCGAGGACTTCCAGCACATCTAGCTCCTCTGGAGAAAGGACCCCCTCCCTCGAACCAAAGAGAACGAGGGCACCCATGACTTCCGACGCGGCCGCCAGCGGGATCATCCAGCACTCGCTCTCTTCTGGAACCGCGGAGGGACGGATGAGATCCCATGCTTCCGATGCTGGCCCCAATCGCAGCGGGCGGTTCTCATGCAGGGCCTGTGCGAGAGCAGGCAACTCCGCAAGTACTAGATCCGCAATGCCCCTGAGGTCGCGCCCACCCGGCGCGGCCAGGAAGGCATGCGATCGCAGGATCCCATCGGACAGCAGCATGATGCCAGCCGCATCACAGGCAAAGATCTGGAGGACCCGCAACGCGACTTCTCTTGCAAGCTGCTGTGTGTCCAGGATCGAAACAGCGAAGCGCCCGATTTCGCCTACCAAATGGAGTTTCTCCGAACGCTCGGCCAAAGTCATAAGCAGCCGTGCATTTTCCAGCGCCACCCCCAATTGGCGGGCGAACTGCTCCGCAACTTCGAGATGGCTCTGGCTATAATATCCGCGCTCCCCCACCCCTAGCAGCAAGACGCCCATCCGAGAGGTTTGCCAGTAGATAGGGATGCATAGCCAGGAGCGAATCCCCTCCCACAAACCTCCCTCGCCCACAACCGAACGGGCATCCAGATCATCCACTCGCAGGGGCGATCGAGCAGCCAGGGCTTCATCAATGCAACTTCCGGCGCCTCTGGCAATGGCTTTGCCCAGAATCCGCCCACTTAAACCGGACTGCCTTAAGCATTCACCTTGCGCTATGAGCCGCCCGCCCTGCTCCATGAGAACCGCAGCAGCATCGAAAGGAACCACCTGTTCGAGCAACCCAAGAACTTCTCCCAAAAGCGCATCGGGATCGCGGGTCGAGGAGAGTTTGAGCGACACTTGTTGCAACCCGCCCAAGGCGTGTGCCCTGCGGCTGAGCGCGTCAAGGGCTCGCGCCTGTCGCAGCAGATTGCCCCAATGTTCCGAGAAGGCTCGCAACGCCAATCGCTCGGCCTCGGTTGGTCGCTCCCCGATGGCTAGTATCCCCTCGCCAGCGACAGGCGCCATGTACAGCGCGTGAACCCCCTCACTTCTTAGAAGCTTCTCCAAGCGATCTGCTGCTTCCTTGGGCAAGATGGCTAGCAGGCCTTCTGCAAGCGAGTCGATCTGCATGTCTGCCCGGCCCCGGACCACATCTGCCAGCCCAGGCGAAAGATCTTCCACACGCGGTGCCACCCCACCGAGGCTGGCCGAGAGCTCGATGATGGCATTCCGAATGGCCGCGGGGTAGCCCGAGCCGCGCAATGTCCATCGCCGGGAGTGCGGGTCGATGGCGAAATACATCGCCTGAAAACCGGCCCAGCGAAGCCCGTCAAGCCCTATATCGACGAGACGCCATACGGCGCTTTCTTCCCCGGCAGGCCCGGGCAGCGTCAGCGTGCGCTCGAGGTTTATGAGCCGGTGGATGCGCAGCAGGTCGGGCATCTGCCGGCGGAGATCTTCCAGCCCCTCATACCTTTTGGAGACCTGCATCCACCCCTCAGAATCCTTGCGGGCGGGAGTATCCCCCAGCGCGATCCATAAAGGCGGCAAGGCAAGTCTGCGTGCTGTGGCGAGCAGTTGGAAGAGGTGAGCCGGCTCCATCGGCAAGCCCAAGACCAGCGCGTCGACTGGTGTCTTCTCCAAGGCCGAAAGGCATTTCTCCAGCGACGCCCGAATCAGGAGACGCCAGTCCCCCTCCGGAGACCACAGGCCCTGGCGGATCAACCTCCGCCCTTCGGGCGAGGGATCATACGCAAGCACTCGTGCGTCCATCAGGCTGCCTTTGGATTTCGGAACGGCCTTCACTCAACCTTCGGATGACTGAGCAATTTATAACCCCGGCCACGCCGGGTGATGATGTAGCGAGGATTGGAAGGGTCTGGCTCGACTTTCGCGCGCAGACGACTGATCAGCTTCTCAACCCGCGCATCATCGACCTCACCCAGATATTCCTCACCCCACACGGCCGTGACAATCTGAAATTTGTCGGTAAGTTTGTCTCGACGCTCATAGAGCAGTTCCAGCAGGCGGTATTCGAGATCCGTAAGAACAGGGACCCGGATGCCATCAACCCACACATCCCCTGCATCGGCGTCGAGGAACACGCCCTGCGTTTCGGTATCGGGCGCCCGCCCCTTGCGGCGTACAAACTCGGCGAAGATCGGCGAGAAGAGTTCCCGCTCATGCACAACGCCCAGCTCTTGGAGATGGCGCAGTTGCTGGGAAGGGATCCCGGCCTCCTGCTCCAGCGCCAGCGTGATCAGCGCCGCGTGCTCCTCAGGCGTCATCTGATTCCATAGCTTGAGGCATTCGGCCCTGGGGAGTGGCTCGGTCCGCACCCACTCCTGGGGATCCCCCCTCCGCCCCGCCGGCATGCTGGCGAAGATCTGCGCCACGGCCACCAGCAAGCCTGGATGACCGCCGGAGAGCCGGATGGCCGCCCCGGTCAGCTCCTTCGTCAAGCTGGGAAGCTTCAATTCCTGCAGCAGTGCCTTGCAACCCTCCGCATCCAAGAGTGGCATATGGAAGGTGAAGCGCGAGAACAGTTCAGCGAACTCATCTTCCACCTGGACGTTACGGATTTCGGGAAGCTTGCGGATGGTGGCGGTGATGAGGACCAGCTGGTCAGCGTACCGATCTCGCAAAGCCCGCAGGTTCAGAAGCGTGCGCTCATCCAATGCGGCGTAGATCTCATCAAACTCGTCCAGCAGCAGGCAGAGGTCCTGTTCCAACTTTTCGCATAGATCCGAAAGCGCCAGGTTGAAGGAGAGGGAGGCCTCGAAGGCGTTTTCGGCCTCGGTAACCACTTGATGATAGCGGCGGATCTTCTCCACGAGGCTATGGTCTTTCAATTTGGACAATTCCTCGAGTAGCGAGCGCAGAACAACCTCATAGAATGCCTGCGCCGAGATCGACACCGCCCGATTGCAATCCACATAAACCAGCATGCCCGCTCGGCCAGTGTGTTCGCTATAGAGCTTCCTGGCCTGGGGTGAGGCCAGCGAGCGCATCACGATCGATTTCCCGCTATTGCTCAGGCCGACGATGGAAGCACATTCGCCGGACCCTACGGTTGTGATCAAATCCTGCCTCAATCCTGAAAAGGGGACTATGACCTTCGGCATGCAACCTCCTGATATGAAGGCAGGGTCAACCCCAGGCTGACCCTGCCGGATGGAACCCGCGAAACGAGCAGGTGATCGCGGCTGAGGTTACGAGGCCACTCGCTCGCGCAGGCTTCGGGCGATGAAGATGACCGCCACCAGGGCTCCGCCCAAGAGCGCGATCAAGGGCACGCTGACCTCGTCGCCGAAACCGGTTGCAGGCAGCGCCGTGGCGGAGGGGGTCGCGCCTCCACCCCCCACCGCAGCCTCAAGCGTCTGCTGGGCGGCGGCGGTGGCCGTCTCCGGGGAAAGTGTGGGCAGAGTCAGGAAGGGCGTGGGGGTATTCGTTGGCAGGACCACCACCTGGGTGGGAGTGGCCGTCGCTGTGGGCCCTTGCGTCCGCGTGGGCGTGGGCGTGCGCGATGGGGTTTGCTGCGCGACCGCCGCCGTCTGTGTCAGCGCTTGCTGCGTGTTCTGCAAGTTGATCTCGATCGCCTGAGTGGCCTGCGCCGCTCTCTGGCGAGGCGCCAAGACCAATGCATAGACCGCAAGGCAGATCATGCTCAGAACCAATAGCGCGCCCAGTCCAGCCGCGGCGATGACAAAAGTGCGGTTCGATGATTCCTCGGGTAGTGGTTCGCCGATTTCGAATTCCTCAGCCATGATTTCTACTCCTCAGCCTGGCGGCCATTCGCCGATTCAAGCCTGTGTGGCTGGCGGCGAATCACCTGCTCGGATCACTGAAGGATCTCCACATTCTCCATAGGTACCCTGGCGGATCCCAGCCCTTCGATCTCAATCTCTACGGTCCGGGCCCGTATCCCACTTGGGTACAGCATCGCCTCTCTCAGAATTGATTTCACGACCCCAACCTCACCCAGGTGTGGCTCCCGCACCACCCTTACACGAACACCGGGTTTTAGCGGCACGACTTCCTCGGGCATATTGAGCGTGCGGCTCGCGGGAAGCGGGATGACGGCTTCCGGCCGCTGGCCGGGCTGCGCCCAGGGCGTGCCCGCGTCGATAGCCACCTCCCGCCCCACGTTGCTGGTGAAGAGCTGGAATGCGGGGGCATTCATCGGCCGCTGCCCAAAACCCTCGGTGAGCATAATGGGAAATGGAAGCCTGCGGGCTACGGGAATCAGGTCAGAACTCATGCTACCCAAAATTACACCACGCACCGAAAGTTCGGTGGCCTGGTGCAGCGGGGCGGAGTGGTCGCAGGTCCCTGCAACCAGCACGGCGCCCCGCAGGTTCACATCCAATTGATCGGTTTGCAGGCTCCCGGAAGGGCCTTCGCTCACTACGCGCATCACACCATAGTCCTGGCGGGCATTGCCCCATATGCCTTGTACCAACGCGCCGGTTGCCTCCAGGGTTACCACCTGAGAACCATCTGTGGCGATGACGACGCCCGGAAATCCGGCCCGCACTTGAACCACCTCTCCTCGCGCTTCAAGCAGCACACGGCCCTTGCGAATGGCCACCACCATTCCGTCGGCAGGAGCCCTTACGCTCCGCCTAGCCACCCCGACCGGTCCTGCGATCACATCCCCCATTTCGATCCGTTCCCCCTCCCCGCAACGAATCAGCTTCACCGCCTGGGTGGCCGACACCCCCAGGCCGCGCGCGATGTCCAGGTAATAATGCCGGACCTGAACCTCGGCTTCGCCCACCACGTCTGCTGCCTGGACCTTTTCATTCACCCGAACGGTAATGGCTCCAGGTGCGGGGAGCACGCGCTCCCGGCGAATGACGGTCATCCGCAGCACATGCGTGATGGCTGGCAAGAACCATTCGCTCATGGCACACACACCGCCAGGTGTGCAAGAAGGGTGCCAGAAATCATTCCATCGCTCCGATATCCCACAGCCATTTCTCGTTGGTCTCCCGCCGCAGGCCCGGATCCCTTGCCAGCGGAAGCGGCCGGCCGCGCGCATCGAGGATCAATCCCACCGCACCACCCGCCACGCGCAGCGCTCCCGCCTTCCCCGGCCCGCCGAAGCCCACATCTATGCCCCTCTCGGGGCGCAGTGTCAGCCGGCCATACTCCCCCTGCCGCAAGGGCAGCACAGCCAGTTGTCCCATGCGTACTTCACCGGCGATATCTTCGCCTCCCTGCTCCAGTTCCAGACGCAACGTTAGCACCCGCCGGCCCGGTCTGGCGTGTCCCACCGGTGCAACCACCGTGCCCAAGCTGACGTAACTGCCGGATTCGAGCACATGCACGGTCAAGAGTGGGGCCGGCCCCGCGGCGGCGCCTAGCCCTGGCGAAAGGCCATGCGGATCCAGCACAAGCGTGGTCACGCCCGTGGGCTGCAATCCATCCAAGAGTGCCAAGGCGGCCAGTCCCGGCCGCGGCGCACGGGCAAAGACAGCCCCACTGGCAAGTATCGGTTCCATGGGCGGCAGGAGGGCGCCGGAGGCGTAATTTTTCCCGGATGGCCAGCCCTGCCGCGCCAAACGCATGGCGGTATGAACCACCTCCCTTGCCAGCGCCAATTCCAGATGCAATTCCTCGGCGCTGGCGGGCACTGTATAGGGATAGGCAGCCTTGTTGTAGATGAAATCGCGGAGCTTGGTCTTCGAAATCTCGATGGGGAGCCAGCGCATGACGTTCTCGAGACTGCTGCGGCGCAGAATCCCGAGCACCGAGCTTCCGATGCCCAGATCGGTCTGCACGTTCAGGCGCAGATCGGCCTCAAAGGCCGCTGCGACCATGGTATGGGTGGCCCCCACATCGATGCCGAGCACCCCCTTCTCGGGGTCGTATATTCGACTGAGGTAGCGGAACACACGCCCATAAGCATCCGCAGTGAGCATCGAGTATCCGCCGGACCACTGGTCCAACTCCTCGAACCCGCCCACCTGCCGGGCGCGCACTTCGGCGATAGCCTCGCCAATCGCTAGCCGTGCCTGAGTGAGGTTTTCGTGTCTTAAACCCGGGCGAGCATTGGGCGCCAGGGCCACATCGAAGCCCTCACCGAAGCGCTCCGCAACTGCCGCACCCAAGTTCCTGTTGCCGGCGTAAATAATGCGGGGGCGTTTGGCCCGAGGGATCAATCCCACCGCAGCGGCGACCAGGTCCACGAGCTGGAGGACCGATTCGCGCGCGCCGCCATCCGTCCCGCCCACGATCAAGACCAGATCCGGTCGGGAAGTGGCAATGGCGTCGATCTTCTCGTCATCGTGGCGTCCATCCAGCAAACTCACCTCTTCGACTAACTCCAGGTAGGTCGAGGTGACCATGCGACGGGCGCTGGCCATCGAAACGCCGGGCATCAATCCCACCAATACAGTCCGGACCTTGGGACCCGCGGAAGCGGTGCTCACGAGCAGATCCACGCCCGCCCCGCGACTGGTGACAGGCATGATCGGCAGGTCCGATTCATCTAGGATCTGGCGTCCGGTGACGGCCTGCACTTGGTCCAGCGCCATCCTCACCCCCTCGCCGACATCGAAGAGCGGCGGACCCGCGGTGGTGAGTGCTCGGCCCGTGGCGATCAGCCGGTAGCGTCCATCGACAACATCGAAAAGACAGGCGCGGGTGTTGACCGTGCCCACATCGATCGCCAGGAGGGTTTCGGCTTCCAGGATCGCGCTCATGCCGTTACCATCATCCGCCCATCCATCCGATCACCACATCCCGCAGGAAATGCATTCTTTCGGCCAGGATTAGAATGGAGGCCGTTATGGCACCGGCGTACATCACCCCGAAAGTGAGTGCGATGAATATGCGGCCCATATAGGCCATCCCCTGGGTGAATCGGGATCGATGCACCCTGCCGGTGGCCTCCCGGCGGGCTCCGAAACGGAAATACATCAGGGTGCTCAAGGTCGCCAGGAAGAGCACCAGGCCACTGATGAGCCGCTCTGCCCAGCCAGCGATAGGCTCTCCCACCGCAGGAATCATGGCCTCCGGTCCCAACGCCTCGCCCGCCGCCAGGGCCTGCGGGAGCAGGGTGCCGGTGATCCCACCACCCACGACAACCGCAGCCCCGACTCCCACCACCAGCGCCACGGGCAGACCACCGAATCGTGCAGTCCTGGGGGAAAGCTTCAGGAGCATCAGCAGAGATAGGATCCATGGGATCAGCAGCGTACCGACGCCCTCGCGTGTGAGCAGGCCGGACGGCCCAAAACGGATCAAAGGATCCACTAGCACCGGCCGGATCACATTGTGCCAGGCGATGGCGCCGGCATATCCAGATGCCACGCCAACAAACAGATAGCTTGCCAAACGGAAGAAGGCGTTATCGCCGATTAAATAGCTCAGAACCATGATCGTCAGCAAGGTCGCGACGATCGTGCCGATGAATTCCAGCGTGGGCCCGGGCACTTTGGCTCCCTGTCCTTTCTCAGCCTTGCGTCCTGCGTATCAGCCAACTGATGAAGCCATAGGCTCCGCCCGCGAGCAGGATTAATTGGGCTGCGAGCATGCCCGTTCCGAAGGTGTTCCACTGCGAAGCCACCAGCTGGGGCTGGCCGCTCAACTGGCGATAGGACACAGCCGAGGGCAATCCGGTGAGAATGCCATCCACCCTGGGGTCGGCCGACTCATAGTAGGGACGCACCAGCGGCTCGGCCCCGGCGCTCAGCACCATGATGAGGGGCGTCTCGCCGATCCATGGGTGAGTCTGCTCCGCCCAAGTCCGGGCGGTTTCGGTCCCGGCCGTAATCACAATCACCAATCCGAAATCCGAGAGCCGCTGAACCTGGCGCAGGCCCTCGATCGCCCAGGGATCCTTCTCTTCGCCTTCCTGCGGCAAGTGGAACCCGGAAAGCACGGCGTCACGCGGGGCGATGGAGAAGAGTTGAACCGCAGTCGGACCGCCGGGCAGATACCCGAGATGCGAGATCTCGGCGCCCGCTGCCGCGGCGCTGGCGAACATTCGCTCCGCCAGCGGTGGGCCCGTGGGCCGGGTTGACAGCGTGGCAATGGGATAGCCCCGTTGCGTAAGCTGCCCCACAACGGCGCCAGCAACGGCGCTCAATTCGCCGGTGTAGCCCGGTGTGTAATCGAAGACCACCAAGACCGGCCGATCTGCCGGCTGATCACCAATTCGTTGTATCAGCGGTGCCAGATCCGGTGAGATGCTGGCGGGCAGCGGATAGCCGCGTATGCCCATGCGCTCGAACGAAAAGGGGATCAACACGGCCACTAACATGACCAGACTGATGGCCCAGCGCGCAAAGGGTACGCGCATCGCTCGGCCTTCAGGCGGGGCCACTTCCTGCTGCTCGTACTCCACTAGGCGCTGCAGCAATTCGGCCTGGGCGTACTGGCGCTCCGTGACCTCCAACTGAGCCGCAGTGGCGGTGGCCATCCGCGGCTTGGCCACGACCGGCTCCGCCATAAGAACCCCGCGCAGACCCGCGAGTGGGCCAGCCGATTCGACTGGCTGCTCTTCCTCGCGCTCGATCTCGATCTCTGGCCGGAAGGCATCCGTGGGGCGCATGGCCTCGAGCCAGGATGGCAAGGTCGCAGGCGCCAGGTCAGGCGACTCGACTTCTTCCCCGGGCTCCTCGGCCGATACAGGGATTTCCGCCCGCAGATCTTCCAGCCAATCCGGCAGCTCCACTCCCTCCAGGTCAGATTCCCCGATCTCAACCAGAGGGACCTCGGACTGATCCTCCAGGACCAGCGCCGGAACATGCGGCAACGCTTCTCCTTCGAGATCCTCGGGCGCCAAAGATGGTGCCTCCGGTGCCAAGGATGGTGCCTCGAGCGGTTCTTCCTGGGCTTCGGGAAGCGGGATCTCCTCGGCGAGCATATCCAGATCCTCGGCAAAGAAAGGGCTCTCTGCCGGCAGCCCCTCTAGCTCCGCCTCCGCTCCAAGGCCCTCCTGGATGGCCTCCTCCGCCTCATGCTCAGGCATCGGCCCTTCCAGGGGCTCCCTCGGCGGCGCGGCTTCCATCTCGGGTGGAGGCTCCTCTGCGGCTGGAATATCGGCTTCGCCCTCTTGGCGCAGGCGCTCCAACCAATCCTCTTCCTCGGGGATCGCCGCCTCCTGCACGGCTTGCTTGGCCCGGATGCGCGCCAGCCACTCTGGCACCTGATCGGCCTGCTCGAGCGCCTCACCCTCCGCGGCTACCCTTTCGGACTCCTCCCCCGCGGCGATGAATTCATCCATCCATTCGGGCAATTCGCCTTCCGAAGGTCCTTCCTCGTAGCCGCTATCCGCCTCACGCAACCGGCCCAGCCAATCTGGCGCGGGGCTTTCCCGAGGCTCCTCCTCCGTTGGCTCCTCTCCCCCAGACGTCAGAGCCTGCGAGCGGATGCGCGCCAGCCAGTCCTCTTCGCCGTCTTCGGCGCCTGGCGGAGGCCCGGGCGCACCGGCCTCCTCGGGCGGGATGCCGAGATCGCCACCAGCAACCAGGGGCTTCAGCCGCGCCCCGCACTCCCCGCAGACTTCAGCCGTCTCCGGGTTGGGAGCGCTGCACATGGGACACCGAATTTCAGGCATCACTCGTCCCCATATGGCCTATCCATAGCCAGGAGAACCCGCAGCCCGGTCATGATCGATCCCAAGGCCACTCCAAGCAGAATCCCCCTGGCACCGCCGGCTGCGGATACCTGTGCCAGCCAGTTGCGAAGCCCGCCAAAGAAGCTGTCAAGCATACTGCCGCCAGGTATGAGGCCCGGCCCAGAGCCCAGCAGGACCAAGAAGGCCGTGCCTATGAAGACCGCGCTGATCAGGTCGGGGCGGCGGGAGAGAAGGCGAAACCCCGCCAGGGCAAGCGTGATCGCCAGCAGTGCCGAAAGTGTAGTCTCGACCGGCATCTGAATGTAATTGAAGAACAGCAGCACCGCGGCGCTGTCCGGCCCGAAGATTAGCCCCAAGATCAGCGTGGCCAAGAAGGCCAACAGGAAGATGGCGCTGTACCCCCACCCCCGGGCCTGATCACTGACTTTGCTCCAATGAACCGCCATCAGATGAATGAGACCCACGAACAGCGCCACACCCGCCAGGAGCACGGCCCAGCGCATTAGGAGCAGGCGCAATTGAAAGATGCTTTGCAGCCACCCCTCCGGCGGGATCGCGTCCAGCTGGACGAAGTAACCCAGGAGAACCAGGATCCCCGTCGCGGTTGCGACCGCCGCCCATAGCAGATAGGAGCCCAGCCTCACAGATCCACCCCCAGCAATCCCAGCACGGCTCCCATAAGGATGCCCAAGATCAGGATGAAACGCATGGCATCCTGCACGCGCAAACTGGCCAGATGAGCCTTGTCCCTACGCAAATAGGCGCCCCCCACAAAGACTTCCTCGCCGATGAGTGGATGCGCCGCCGTGGCATACAGCAATGCCTGCGATTGGACATCATCCGTGCCAGCCATGACGAAGCAATTTCGCCGTTCGCCGAAATCGGCCGCCAAGGCACCTTCGGCGCCGAATGCGCCCATCAGGATGTGCACGGAAGCATCCTCATTGGATAGCAGCGAAGGGAGGCTGGCGACATAGCTGAAGGGCGTGGGGCCCAGCATGCGCGCCGCGCTGGGGCGATAGCGGTCCAGCGCCCCAGCCTGTGTGTAGGCCGATCTCAACGTATCTTGGGCGAGGATAGCCATGGCCCCGTCGCCTGTCGTGACCACCGCCGGCCGATCGCTCAAGGAGGTGACCCGTGCAATCTCGGCCAGGGTCGCCAGGCCTGCCAGCGCCGGGGCCACATCCGTGCCGATGACAGAGCCTGTCCCGAGCGAGAAATGCACCCGTTCGCCGGCCTCCACGGCCCGCTCGATGGCGCCTTTCAGAGCCTCGAAGGCCGGGATCTCACGGAAAATCGGGGCCTGACGTTTCCCGATGGCCAAATAGATCATCAGCAGGATGATCATCAGCCCCAGAACCGCCAAACCCAGCAAATCCAAGCCCATCACCGGCCGCGTTCCTCCTCCAGCAAATCAATCAAGTCATCGACTTGCTCGGGGTCCTCTAGCATCCTCGCGAAGGCCTCCCAAGCACCTTCCCCCTGTCCGAGCAGCGGCGTGAGCAAATAAAGCGCCTGCGCCCCCGCCACAGACAAGGGCCGGAAGCCCCTAAGCAAGGCCGCAGAAAGGGCCCCTAGGCCCGAATCGCGAAGCCATGATGCCAAGCGCTCGGTAGTCCTTCGGTCTGCATGCATCGTCGCGCAGTATAGCACAAGGGGCAGGCCCGCAAAACACGCGTGGAAGATGATTGCGGCAAGATGCCCTAAGGGCCGATTCTAGACCGCGCAGGCTCGCCATAGCAAGCAGCCTTCCAAGACAAGGGCTGGGGCTCTCGCCAGGCAATCGCGTACAGGCCGCTGCCTTTTCCAGCAGCGGCCTGTCTCATGCTTGCTTGTGGCTATCGAACGCGCAGCTAGCCACCCTCCTCGGCGTGTGGATCGCCCCGGCGAACGACGTAATCCTCCACGAACAGGAGTTGGTCACCAGCGCGGCGGATTACCCCCAACAACTCATCCATCGTGGAGATTTCCTCAAGCTGCTCATCCACAAACCAGCGCAGGAAGTTCTGAGCCAGATGGTCGTTCTCACGGATAGCGAGGTCCATCAGACCATTGATCTGCTTCGTGACCTCCATCTCCCAGTCCAGAGCCATCTGAACCGCCTCCTGGGCCGATGCAATGGACCCTTGGGCCGGTTCGATCGCGGGGATGTCTACCTCGCCTCCGGCTTCGAGGATGTAGTGCACGAACTTCATGGCGTGTTCGCGCTCCTCATCGGATTGCCGGAAGAAGAAATCCGCCAGCTCCGGAAGCTGCTCTCTGTCAAAATAGGAAGCGATTGTTATGTACTGGTTGGAGGCAGCCAGTTCGCTGCCAATCTGCATGTTCATCGCCTCGTTCATGGCCTTGCTGATCAACATCGTCCCAACCTCCATCGTTGCATTCTCTGTGGGTTTGCCCCGTAGGGCCGGATTCTGGATATTTGTACCCATATTTCTGAAACTTCGCTCAGGATTCTATCCAGTCTGTTTGTTGCGCATTCATGACCCCTCCGAGATAAAACTCAGCGCGTAGCGTGCGTCCTGGTAATTCGGATTGACCCGCAGGGCAGCCAAGAAGTCCTCCCGCGCCCCCAGAACGTCACCCTGCCGGTAGCGGGCCCATCCGCGCCAGAGCAGCGATTCCTCGGCTTTAGCCGTGCGGCGCAAGGTGGCGTTCGCCAGCTCGATCACATCTTGCGTGCGCCCGCTGTGGAAGTATGCCAGATAGGGGCCGAATTGATAGCGAGTGAAGCGCCAGGGTAGCCCCAACGCCAAGGCGCGATCGTAGGCCCCGGCCGCCTCACGATAGCGCTCGAAATACACCAGATTTGTCCCGACATTGAACCAAGCGAAGGCATCCTGTGGATCACGCGCCGTTTCTTCCCAGGCGGTTTCAAGCGCCCGCTGGCGGTTGAGATCGACATCCAAATCTTCCAGAAGCAGCGATTCTAGCGGTGGTGGATCGGCCACAGGATAGAGGAACAGGTAGGCGCGGTTGAAGGCTTTCCAGCCCTCATCCAGCACCTCATAGGCCACTTCCTGATCTGGACCGGCGAAGGTGTCCTGACCCACGAATACCCGGCGAGCGTCGTCATAGCCTGTGAGCAGCAGATAATGTCCCGCCCAGCCTTCATCCGGCCCATCACTTTCGACCATATATCCCTTCTCCACGATGACGGGCAAGCCATAGGCCAGGAAGCGTTTCAGGGCCTCGATCGTCCCACCCACCCGATAGTCAGCCTCCATCCAGCCGGCACGGGTCCGTACGTAGTAGACCAACTCGTCGATGTTTACATTCTTATCGCCACGGTCCGGCTTTAGGAGTTCGGAGATATCGAACTGGTTACCCTCCCAGCCGAAGAAACGCAGCCCTAGAGCCAGAGTGGCCGGGCCGCAGTTATTCCAATCCTGTTTTTCCCATTCCGGCGCTGGAAGCAGGACCTGGCTTGGCAGAGGGGTGGCGCTGGGGGTGGGCAGGGCTGCGGTCGGCTGGGTGGTGGGCGTTGGAGGGCGCGGCGTGGCTGGAGGCACCGCAGCAAGCGAGGCCGCGCCGGATGGCGTCGGCAGCGTCTGCGCCGGGTAGCTCAGACCCCGCAGAATCCCCAGCGCAGCGTCGAGGCGCCATTCGATGCCGTTCCAAATAGCGGGTATGCTGAGCACGCCCCCTCCAATCAGCGCAATCGCCAACCCCGCTACCAGCACCCGCCCCGACCGCCAAGACATGCGCGCATTATATCAAGGCGTGGTAGGAATTCCGCCGTTTCTTCGCCCAGCCTGACCTATAAACCGGTAAAATGTTTGCGTGGTAAGTAGACAAAAGGAGTCCGGGATGTCTGTTCGCATGCTCAGGGCCGGTCTATTGGGCGCGGTGATCGCGATCCCTTGGATAGCCCTATCCTATCTCTTCAACCGCTGGGGTGGATTGCCCTTTCCCCCCTTCGACCTTCTGGATGCGGTCACCAGGCTGCTACCCGGGTCCATTGTGACCGCCATGATCGATGGCCTCGTGGGCGTGCTCACAGCTCTCGATCTGGGTGAACTCTCCGCAACCGCCAAGGCGGCCGAGCGCATGATGGCGATCTCGATTGCCCTACTGCTCGCAGGCGGGTTGAGTGCCTTGGGGGCACTGCTGCCCATACGTCGCCCGGGCGGATTGATCTGGCAGGGGCTCGGAACAGGGCTGGTCCTGTCAGCGATCTTTAGCTTGATGCGGGCCGCGCTGGCGGCTGCTCGCCCCTCACTTCCCGCCGATTATCTCTGGGTGGTTGGGCTTGGTCTCGCCTGGGGACTGGCGCTGGGATGGTTGCAGGAAAAGGCCCAGCAGGTCTATCAGGAAGATCCGCCTGCGACGATGTCGAGACGGCAATTCCTGACCCTGGTTGGCGGCGGCGTGCTGACCATCAGCGTCGGCTCCCTGGCTCTGGCCGATTGGCTGGAAAGCCCCGAGGCGGAGACGCCGGCGCCGCTGCCCCCCACCGAGTTCGATCTTACTGTCACCTCAGGGCCGGCGGCATCGCCTCCCGCGGAAGTGCTCCAATCCCGCATTCCACCCGTGGCTGGCACGCGCCCGGAGATCACGGCGACTGAGGACTTCTACACCATCGACATCAACACACGCCCGCCCAGCATTCAAGCCAAAGAATGGGAATTGACCCTGGAAGGCATGGTCTCCGATCCGCTCAGCCTCACGCTGGATGAGCTGCGAGCCCGAACAAGCCGCGCCCAAGTGATCACGCTATCCTGCATCTCCAATCCCATCGGCGGCGACCTGATCAGCACCGGGATCTGGCGCGGCGTCCCGCTCGCCGAATTGCTGGCTGAAGCCGGGGTCCAGCCGGGAGCCAGCCACCTGTATGTCGAAGCGGCCGACGGCTTCTATGAAAACCTTAGCCTGGATGTGGCCATGGATTCCCGCACGCTCCTGGTCTATGAGATGAACGGCGAGCCCCTGCCGGAAGCGCATGGCTTCCCGCTGCGGATCTATATCCCCGATCGATACGGCATGAAGCAGCCCAAATGGATCACCCGTATCGAGGTTCGGGATTCCTGGACGCCGGGGTACTGGGCCGAGCGCGGCTGGAGCCGCGAAGCGAAGGTGCAGACGACCTCCGTGATCGATACTACCCGGCATCGCTCCACGGGCGGCACGGGCTCGGGCACGCTGCTGATCGGCGGGATCGCCTATGCAGGTGCCCGCGGCATCAGGGCCGTGGAGGTACAGATCGATGACGGCGATTGGCAACCAGCCCAACTCCGGCATCCGCCGCTGAGCCCGCTCACCTGGGTCCTATGGCGCTACGAATGGCCGGCCCAGCCCGGCTCACACATCATCCGCGTGCGCGCCTACGACGGGGCAGGCAAACTTCAAATCACCACGCCCCAGGGGCCCCGCCCCGATGGCGCGGCCGGCGTCCACAAGGCCACGATCCGTTTGTAATCCCAGCATTGAAAGCCAAGGGTATCGAATCTCAAGGGCCACGGCCGATCTGCGGTAGAATGGAGCGCGCCCAAGGTCACCTATGCCACGCTTCGAGGCCACAACCAGCTTAGAAGCCATCGTGCGGCTGGCGGGCCAATCTCAAGTCTCGGAGGGTCCTGTGATCCAGCGAAAATGGCCGGTTTTCGTCGTGACAATTCTCCTTTTCGCGCTGGCAGCCTGCTCGCCGGCCAGCGAATCTGTCACCATCCGTATCGGCGTTCTCCCCATTCTCGACAGCCTTCCCATCTATGTTGCCCAAGATCAAGGGTATTTCGAAGCGGAGGGTGTATCCCTCGAGTTCGTGCCGGTCGCCTCGGCACCTGAGCGCGACCAACTCATGCAGGCCGGGCAACTGGATGCCATGATCAATGAAGTCGTCTCAGTCCTGCTCTATAATCGACAGGAAGTGAAAGTCGTTGCGGTTCGTTTCGCCCGCACGGCAACGGCAGAGCATCCTGTCTTCCGCATCGTGGCCTCCGCCGATAGCGGGATCCTGGATCTGGAGGGATTAGAGAACACTCCCATCGGTATTTCCGAGGGCACGGTGATCGAATACACCACCGATCGGATGCTCCAACGCGCCGGTTTCGCGCCCGAGGAGATCGCAAAAGTGGCGGTCCCCAAGATCCCAGACCGGCTGAACCTGCTCGCCTCAGGCCAGCTAGCGGCCGCCAATCTGCCAGACCCTGCCGCTTCGATGGCGATCCTCAATGGGGCGCTCTTGATCATCGACGATACCTCCTACCCCGAGATCAGCCACAGCGTGATTTCCTTCTCCAAGGCATTTGTCGATCAGCATCCCGAGGGGGTAAAGGCCTTCTTGCGCGCCCTCGAGAAGGCGGTGGACGACATCAACGCCGATCCCACCGCATGGGATGAATTGCTCCTCGACGAGGGCCTGCTGCCGCCGCCTTTGCTAGAAGCCTACCGGCTCCCGCCTTACCCCGCGGCCTCGGTCCCCTCTCAGGCCCAATTCGCGGATGCGCTGGCCTGGGCGCAGGGTAAAGGCATCGTCGAAGGCGAGGTCCGCTACGAAGGCTCCATCGACGGCTCGTTCCTCCCCTGAGGAGGCAGCCAGCGGTCAAAGCTGGCGCAGGCGATGATTGCGCTTGACGGCGTGGACTTCCACTATCCGGCTTCCCCGGCGATCTTCACGTCCTTCAAATGGGAAGTGCAGGCCGGGGAGGCCTGGGCCGTGTTGGGCCCCTCCGGCTGCGGAAAGACCACGCTGCTCTACTTGCTGGCGTGCCTGCTCCGCCCCATGCGGGGGGAGATCCGCATACACGGCCAGCCGCTCACCCGCCCCCGTCCACAGACCGGGCTCATCCTTCAGGATCATGGCCTGTTGCCCTGGGCGACGGTGGAGGAGAATGCCGCCCTCGGCTTGCGGGTGCGCGCATTCTACGGCCCCGATGGAACGCATGCCCCCGCCGATGAGCAACCCGGCTCCATCCAGGAAAGGGTCGATCCCTGGCTGGACCGGCTGGGCCTCGCCGCCCACCGCCGGAACTTTCCGCATCAGCTCTCGGGTGGCCAGCGCCAGCGGGTGGCGATCGCCCGAACCTTGGCCCTTCATCCCGACCTGCTCTTGATGGATGAGCCCTTCGCAGCCCTCGACGCTCCCACCCGGGAGAGCCTTCAGGACCTGGTCTTAGAGCTGCGCGAGGAACGCCGATTGACCACCATCATCGTCACTCACATGATCGAGGAGGCGGCAGTTTTGGGGCGCAAGATCCTCCTGTTCAACGAACCCCCAATTGAGCGAGCCTTGGTCGTGGACAACCCGGGCGGTGCTGCGCCGGGGTTCCGCAACACCCAGGCCTATGTGGAGATCTGCCGGGAATTGCGCTCGGCGCTGGAGGCCAGCGCATGAAACGGGGAGCAGTCGCAGCGGCCGGAGTGGCCTTACTGCTTGTATGGCAGGTAGCGTCATGGGCGCTGAACCTGGCCATCCTGCCGGCACCCAGCCGGGTCCTTGCCACCTTCCTGCATGAGCTGTTTGGTGAGCTCGGATTGCATCTGCTGGCAAGCTCTTGGCGCGTCCTCGCCTCCACCTCCCTGGCCCTGGCACTCGCGGTGCCCGCCGGCCTCATCCTGGGGCAATCCAAGAAACTCAATCGCTGGCTCACGCCGGTTATCTATCTGCTCTTCCCAATCCCCAAGGTTGTCTTTGTACCCATCATTCTCCTGTTCCTGGGAGTGGGCGACCTCTCGAAGATCGTCATCATCTTCCTAATCCTATTCTTCCAGGTGCTGGTGCTCGTCCGGGATCAGGCCGCCTCTCTGCGTCCTGAGCTGTTGGCCTCGGTCCGCAGCCTTGGAGCCGGCCGGCGGGCCCTATTTCGATTCGTCTACCTGCCAGCCAGCCTGCCAGCCGTGCTGACGGCGCTGCGTCAATCGGTCGGCACCGCCATCGCCGTTCTCTACATCACCGAGCTTTTCGCCACGCGGCGAGGCCTGGGCTACTATATCTATATCCAGGGGAGCACTCTGTTTAATTACCCAAAAATGTACGCGGGCGTGATCGCCATGAGCTTGCTGGGACTGGGGCTCTACTTCACCGTCGACCGACTGGAGCACATCCTTTGTCCATGGAAGGAGGCGAGCTAGATGGCACTCGAGACTGCCTTGCTCATCGTCCCGCCAAAAGAGGTGCAAGTGTTCAGCTTCCCCATCCGGGAGGAACACGACTCGGATGCGCTCGATCAGAATCTTCCCGCCCATATAACGCTGCTCTATCCCTTCGTATCCCCGGAGGAGATCGAGCCCGCCGCTGGAAAACTGCGCCGCGTGCTCGCGGAGGTCCCGCCGTTCGAGGTGACACTCGACCGATATGGCCAATTCGAGGATGCACTCTTCCTCGAGCCATCCGACCCGGCACCCATCCTGGCACTCCATGGCCGCCTGGCCCGCGCCTTCCCCGAGTTCCCCGTCTACGAGGGCGAGCATGGAGCCGCACTTCAGCCGCATATCACGCTTGCGCGCTTCCAGGATCCGGCCCAAGCGGAGGCTATCCAGCTACCTCCCGCACCCTCCTTCACATTCCTGGTCGACAAGCTGCACATCTACCTTGGGTCCATCGAAGGCGAGGAACCCTTCATCCCTCGCGCCGTCATCCCACTGGGCGGAGGCTCATGATCCCGACCAGCCATCCATCCAGCGGTTCGCAGGTGCAGGAGATGTTCAGCCGCATCGCGGCGCGCTACGACCGGCTGAACCGCTTGATGACATGGGGGCGTGATCGGGCCTGGCGTCGCGAGACCATCGCCGAAATCCGGCTGGCACCAGGCGAGCGCTTCCTCGATGTGGGCTGCGGCACGGGGGATCTGGCTCTCGAAGCGCTGCGCCAGCAGCCAGATGCAGATATCATCGCCTGCGACTTCACCGCCGCCATGCTGCGGCTTGCCCGCAGCCGGCCCGGTGCCGGCCAGGTGGCCTGGGTGCTCGCAGACGCCACCCATCTGCCCTTTGCCCATGGCTCGATCGATGCGCTGGCCTCGGGCTTCCTGCTTCGCAACCTGGTCGATCTTGGGGCGGGTCTCTCCGAGCAAGCGCGCGTGCTCAAGCCGGGGGGCCGCTTTGCCGCGCTCGACACCACGCCTCCCCAGATACACGTGCTTGCGCCCTTCGTCCGCCTCTATCTGGCTCGCGTGATCCCGGCGCTTGGACGGATGTTCGCGGATGATGTCGAGGCCTACCGCTACCTGCCGGCCACCACCCAAGGTTTCCTGCCGCCGGAGAAACTGGCTGCAACGCTGCGCAGCGCCGGCTTCACCGGGCTGCGATGGGCCCGCCGCATGTTTGGCACCATTGCGATACATTGGGCGATGAAGAGAGCAGGACCGGTTTCTGAGCGGGAAGGCTCTAAGCCCCTATGAAGCGCATGCTTTCATCGCGGGCCCCATCGATAGGGGCGGTTGCAGCCAGCCCGATCGACCTGAAATCCTAAAAGATATAGGGATGATGGATAGTTTCGCGGAGTGGTTCAAGAATTGGCTGATCCCGGGCTCGGTGACCTTTCTCATGGTCGCCATGACCCCCGGCATCCTCTTGCTCTTTTCCCGTGAGCGAGCGGCCCGCTGGGGTCGGCGCTGGCTCGCTGGCCTCGCCATCCTATATTGGGCCCTCTCGACGCCGCTTGCCGCCAGCGGATTGGAGCGCCTGCTCGCGGGCGACCTTCAGCCTCTCTCTCTGCAATCTATCCCCGAAGGCGTTCGCGCCGTAGTGATTCTTGGAGGTGGGGGCGGCACCTATGAGTCGGAGGCCGGCCGGATTGAAGTTCTCAGCGAGGCGAGCAGCCTGCGGGTCCTCGAGGGCGCACGCCTCCTGGAAATGCTCGATCAGCCCTGGGTGATTGTCTCCGGGGGCGTCAACCCGGAGGTCGGGCTCACGGTTCCCGAGAGTGAGACGATGCGGGCAACGCTGATCAGCCTGGGAGTTCCGGAGGAGCGCATCCTGGTGGAAGCCGGATCAGCCAACACCCATGATCAGGCCATCCGGCTGAAGCCTATGCTGCAAGAAGCCGGCGCCGAGCCGTTTCTGCTCGTGACCTCTCCCTCGCATATGCGACGGGCCTACTTGACCTTCGTGCAGGAGGGCCTTCAACCCATCCCTGCACCTTCCTCGGAGCGCACAGCCACCCGCGAGCCTTTTGGGTTCGCCATCCTCCCCCAGCCAGAGGCGCTCGAAGCCAGCCGCAATGTAATGCGGGAGATATTCGGCTTGCTCTACTATGCTCTACGCGGATGGATTTAGGACCGCCGCCTTAGGTTCCCACCAACCCGGGAGCGAGCATCCCGATCGAAATCGCCACGGCATAGAGAAGAACCCAACGCGCAGCCCCCGCGAGCGCAAAGTTCAGCGACCCGCCCTTATGCCTTGCCATGAAGCGAAACCAGCCGAGGGTGCTGGGAAGCGTGAGGAAGCCAAGCAGGATCCAGGGGGTAGCCCAGCCTCCCACCCACATCACCAGCGGCGCCAGATAGGCCAGGGCCGCCATGGCCCCGAATTCGATCAGCCCGGCCTTCGGACCCCATATCGCCGGGATCGTATGCCGACCAGCGGCGCGGTCGGTCTCCCAATCGCGATAGTTGTTCACGGCCAGCAGGCCTGTGATTGTGCTCCCCACACCCAAGGCCGCCAGCCAGGCGGCTCCGGGAATGGTTCCGGCCTGAACGTATACTGTGCCGCAGACCGCCACAAATCCGAAGAAGATCATAACCATCAAGTCGGCCAGCCCGTTATAGGCCAGCGGCGAGGGGCCGACGGAATAGCCGATCCCGGCCAGAATGGCAGCCAAGCCGGCCAAAAGAATCGGCCAGCCGCCCGCCCACACCAGGTAGGTGCCTGCCAGCGCGGCCACGCCGAAGGCCATAAAAGCGCCTCTGCGGACTGTCGCGGGGGGCAACAGCCCCGCCTGGGTGACACGTAGAGGCCCGAGTCGGGCCTCGGTGTCCGCGCCGCGCTCGAAGTCGCTCACGTCGTTCAAGATGTTGGTGCCCACCTGAATTGCCACGGCACAGAAGCCCGCGGCCAGCGCGGCCAGGAGCTTGAAGCTTCCTATCGACCCCGCCAGGGCGCTGCCCACGAGCACAGGTGCCACCGCTGCGGTCAGTGTCCGCGGCCGGCTTGCCAGCATCCAAACTCGCCAGGCTGGCATTGGCTGCGTATCTTGACCCTCTTCACCAGAAGCCTTCATGTTCCTCCTGCGGCCTTGGAACGGGAAAGGCGCCCGCCGTCGAGCACGAATTATAATAGACAGCCTATGTCCATCCTGTCGCAAGTCCGTTCCCTGTGCGGGAGAGCCGGTGGTTCCCCTCATGCGTGACCTTAAGCCCTGGAAGGTGCTCCGTCGCAGGCTGCTCTTGGACCGCTCACCCTGGATGCGGGTGCTGGAGCACGACATCCTTCTTCCAGATGGCCGGCTAGTCGAGGCCTACCTGCGGGTCGAGGTCCAAGACTATGCGATCATCGTTCCTATCGATGAAGCGCGAAGGGTGGGCCTGGTACGCTCCTACAAGCATGGCGTGGAGGCAGTGGATATCCAACCACCCGCGGGGATCATCGAACCGGGCGAGACCCCGTTGCAGGCGGCGATGCGCGAACTTCGCGAAGAGATGGGCTGCACCGCGGAGAACTGGCATCCCCTGGGAGATTACGTCATCAGCGGGAATTATCGCGCCGGCCGGGCGCATGTCTTCCTTGCGACTGGCTGCCGGACCATCGCCGCCCCGGAGGCCGGGGACCTCGAAGAACAGGAGATCATCTGGCTTGCCCAAGAGGATCTCCATCGGCGATTGGAGCAGCACCGCTTCGCGCAGATCGATGCGGTGGCCGCCTTGAGCCTTGCCATGCACCATCTCCAGGCGCCGGGCTCCGGGCAGCGGACCGATGGCCGGGAGACTTCCGCGTGAGCGAGTGTGATCTGGACCGGGCGGCTACGCGGGGCGAACCCTCCTATGTCTGGCGAGCGGGGCAGGAGCGCCGACTGCGCCTGATCCTGGAGGCCGCTGGCGATCGCGCCCGGGGCCGCATTCTCGACGACGGGTGCGGTGTAGGCCAGTATCTGGCCCACCTGGCCGAGGGAGCCGAGTTGGCGGTGGGGCTGGAGTTCGATGCACAGCATGCAAGCGCGGCGGCCGGCCGCGGCTTCCCCGTCACTCGGGGCGCTAGCGAGAGCCTCCCCTTTCTCTCAGGCTTCTTCGACCTGGTCCTGTCCCATGAAGTCATAGAGCATGTCCGCGATGACCGGGCAGCATTGCGCGAAATCGTGCGCGTGCTCAGAAAGCCCGGCGGCCGGCTGGTGCTCTTCGCCCCCAACCGAGGGTACCCGTTTGAAACTCACGGGGTGTACTGGCGAGGCCGCTATCGGTTCGGAAATATCCCCCTGGTAAATTACCTGCCGCGCCAGCTGCGTGACCGGCTGGCTCCGCATGTTCGCGTCTACCGCCGCGATGACTTGGACATGCTCTTGGAAGGGCTGCCGGTCCGGGTCGTGGAGCGCAGGATTATCTTTGGGGCCTACGATAACATCATCGCCCGCTGGCCGCGGCTGGGCCGCATATTGCGTGCTGCGCTGCATTATCTCGAACGCACACCGCTGCGCGTCTTGGGCTTGTCACATTTCTGGGTGGTTGAGCGCGAATAGAGCCGGGCCGACCCCGCGATTAATGCGGCGCAACCTCCCCCACTTCCTGGACGTCGACCGGCACACCCTCGATCTCGGGCGGCACAAAATCTTCCGGCGCCAGCTCGGCCTTCGGCACCTTACGCCGCACCATCACCACTAGCCCGACATCCCCGGTCAATTCGCCGTCACGGCGCATATACCCCACGCCCACTCCGATTACGTTCGCCTTGCCGAGCAGCGCCTGCTCGTGACGGCCCATCACTTCCCTGGCCCGCGCATAGGTCGAAGCTAAATCTCGTTCTTCCGGCTGAGGTGCGCTCATATCTCAATATCCAATCCACGCAGGACCGATCGAATCGGATTATGGATCGTGGCCTGGTCAGAGCCGGCGAAGAGCAAACCCACTGCCGCCAGCGCCTCCCCAGCCACCAGCAGCGAGCCCGAATCCCCCGGCTGTGACATCGCCGTTGTCACGATTTGGTCCTCGAAGCGCGCCGAGGCCTCCCCATATTGGACATTGACCGTGGCATCCAATACGATCACCTGGCCCGCTGTCAATCCGGTAGTCCGTCCCGATTTTCGAACGGGCATGCCCAGTGTGGCACCGATGGTGCCGGAGACCTTGCCGATTTCGAGGATTTCATCCAGCACATCCTCATCCCGGAGCGGCCTGGCAACGGCTGCGTCCATCACGTTCGCCGCCTGCGGGTCGGACCAGTACGCCCGCACACGGTGCTTCGATCCCAGCAGCTTGGCGACGGCGTTGCCCAAGCGGGCGTAGCGAAGCGCCCAAGGGCAAGTGGCCGGTGCCGAGGTGAAGTGAATCGGGGCATAGCGTTCGAGCCGTGCCAACACATCCTCTGCCTCGCGCCCCCCGTCGGCCTGCCCGGGTTGCAGGATAAGGTCCCCGGGCTGACCCCGGTTGCTGGCCGCCAGGACGTGATTGTTGGAAAGGATCAGCCGCGTCCCGGTGCTCCGATCACGCACCACACTTCCCAGCGTGCCGGCCGTGACAAGTCTGTGCCCGACGCTGACTCCACCCAACGCCGGCCGCCACCGGCCGGTGCGAGCGGGGTGCGCCTGAAGAAGCCCCACCTGGATGACATCCGTGGCGATCCCATCGACTTCGGACGGCACGAGCGACTCCTCCGGCAGGCTCGCGCGAGGCAGTTTCTGCGTCACCATGGCCACGACGCACAGCTCCTCACGGCGTCCCTCGCGCAGCTTATAACCTGTTCCCACGCCAACCACATTCGGCTTGGCCAGGAGTGCTTCCTTATGGCGGTCCTTGACTGCCGCGATGTCCTTGCGCTCGTACACGCTCGCCTCCTTCCCTTGCCACACCGACAGTATACGGCCAAATGCGCCGGGCGCGCAGCCCCTGAGCCGGCTCCCATGACGCAAGCGGGCGGGCCTTGGCCCGCCCACACTCGGTTGCTTCTCCGCGCGATTGCACCATGGGTCTTGGATCAGATGTGAATGGCATGCCCCTCGGCGGCGTGCGCCGCCTCCATCAGCACTTCACTCAGGGTAGGGTGTGCATGGACGTTGCGGGCGATCTCCGCCGGGGTCAGCTCCATCATCTGTGCCAGCGTGAGCTCGGGAAGCAATTCGGTGACTTCCGGCCCCACAAGGTGTGCGCCCAGGATTTCGCCATGTTTGGCGTCGGTGATGAGCTTGACCCATCCAGCGTAGTCCCCCAGGCCCAGCGCCTTGCCATTGGCCTGGAAGGGGAAGCGGCCAACCTTGACCTCGTAACCCCGCTCCCGTGCCTGTGCTTCGGTTAATCCAAAGGAGGCCACCTGCGGCTGCGAGTAGGTCGCCCGTGGCATCATCTCATAATCCAAGGTAATGGTCTCCACGCCGCCAATGTTCTCGGCGCAGATGATGCCCATCGCCGAAGCCACATGCGCAAGCATGAGCTTGCCGGTCACATCCCCGATCGCCCAGATGCCGGGCACATTGGTGGCCATGCGATCGTCGATCTCCACGAAACCCCGTTCATCCAGCTTGACCCCGGTGACCTCCAGCCCCATATCCTGCGTGTTGGGTTTGAACCCGATCGCCACCAGCGCCTGTTCGGCTTCCAGGGTGTCCTCGCCGTTCTCTCCGGATACCCTGACCTTGACCTTCGCCTTGAGGCTCTCGATTGCCTCCACTTTGGTCCCGGTCAAAAGGCGCACGCCGCGCCTCTTGAAGGCCTTGGCGAGTTCGGCGCTTACTTCTTCATCCTCAAGCGGGGCGACGCGTGGGAGCATCTCGACAATCGTGACTTCAGAGCCATAGGCGTTCCAGACTGTGGCGAATTCCAGGCCGATAGGCCCGGCCCCGATGATGACCGCCGACTTCGGCAATCGCTCCTGTAGAATGGCCTCCAAATAGGTTAGTACCCGCTCCCCGTCGGGCTCCACCCCGGGGATCATGCTGGCCGAAGCGCCCGTGGCGATCACGATGTTCTCGCCCCGCAAGACCTGCGGCTCGCCGGATTCCCCCGTCACGGTGAGTTCTTTCGGCCCACTGAATCGCGCCGTCCCCATGAAGACTTCGATGGCGTTCTTCTTCATCAGGAACCCCACGCCGCGCGTCAGGCGGCTGGAGACCTGCCGGCTTCGCTTAACTGCAGCTGCGTAATCCAGCTTCAGGCCCTCTACCTGAAATCCGAATTCCTTCCCGCGCTCTCGCAGCAAGTGCGCCACCTCGGCGTTCCTGAGCAAAGCCTTGGAGGGGATGCACCCCACGTTCAGACAGATTCCTCCCAGAAACCGCCTCTCCACAATGGCTGTTTTCAGGCCAAGTTGGGCTGCACGAATGGCGCAAACATAGCCCCCCGGACCCGCGCCTACAACGATGACATCGAAATCTGCCATGCCAGCTTCCTCCCGGAGTAGATGGCCCTATTCTAACCTACCTGGCGCATATTCTTCAGGCCCAGGCATCCGATTCGGCGACGATTAATCCCAGGAATTGGTCCACCATGGCGCCGGCTTCAGCCGCCACCTGTCCGGCTTGCGCAGCAACGCTTGCGGCAACTGGGGCAGGGCTGCGCGCCAGTCTGGCCGGCCCTGCCCCCTGCCGATGTTGACATCGATGCGCCGGACTGCCTGGGCTGCCAGGGTGAACGAGATCGCAGAAAGAAGGATGTAGAGGGCGCGTTCGATGGTCGTAAGTATTACGAAAGCTCCCTTGGCGAGGCGGTCTGCCGAAGGATGATCCACCCAACAACAAAGTTTGCCATCCGCCTGCGCTACCCTTTAACGCAGCACGGCCACCGCAGGGGTGGCCGTGAGGCTCGAATGAATTTATGACTTCTAGGCTGCGCGTGCGGGGACGCTCTCTTCCACAGGAATACCTGGCTCCTCGATGCGTAGGTGCGTGCAGATATCCCTCAATGCTTTCTGATAGAGCGCCAGCAACTCCTCATCCGAGGCTTTGAGCCGCCGCAGACTCTGGCGAGCGCAATCCCGGCAGCCGCGCATGGCACGGTAGGAATCGGTCTCGCAGGTCAGACAGCCATCGATGCGGATCATCATGAGCGAGAAGGCCAGCTTCTCGGGATGATCCTCTGGCAAAGCCGACACGCGCTCCACCAACCCGCGCCAGACCTCCCCACGCTCATACCGAAGTTTCGGGATTACGTAGGTCGGGAACAAGAGTTCATTTTCCGCATACATGAAATCGCCCTCTCCCGGGGTCTGATACTCAGTCGGGGCTGGAACAACCTGGCTTCATTGTAGATTCGGCCTGATTCGCCTTGGCAGGGTACTTTAGTACCATGCGGCGGCCTGTCCACACGCCGGATAGGGCTAGGCACCCCCGGAACCATAGGCAGATGGATCGGTAGGTGTCTCGCCGGAGGGATCGAAGACGTACACATATGTTCCGACATCCGCCCAGTTGTAGATCCAATGAGCATCGGCCGGCGAGAGGTTCACGCAGCCATGCGACCGCGGGTAGCCATAGCCGTTATGCCAATAAGCGCCGTGCAAGGCCCGGGCCTCATCAAAGTAGAGAGTCCAGGGCACGTCCTCGAGGTAGTAATAGTCCGAGCGATCCGCTTCGAAGGCGCCCTCCATGGATGTCGACTCGAGCTTCTCAAACACCTGGAACACGCCCGGCCGGGTCCACCATCCCTTAAGGCCGCTTGAAACCAGGGTGGCGTAGATCATTTCGCCTCCCTCGTAGACGGCAAGGGTTTGCTCGTAGAGATTGATCGAGATCCAGCGGTCGCTCTCTACACCCTCGGGGCGCTCTGGATCCGGCTCGACCTTGGCGATCAGACGTTGCTCAATCCAGTCTTGCGGCCCGATTCGATACCAATCCCAGCCATCCACATTCCGGGTCTCATAGACCCATACGACCTTGAAGCGGTCGAAGAAGCGCCCGGTCCCGGGCGCGTCATAGCCGGGCTCACGGCGGGTCTCCGTCCGGTTCAGGACCCAAGCAAAGGTTCCGCTCGGCGTCCTGCTGAAGGCCAGCCCCTGGAACGTGGGGGCTCCTACGCGCGCGAGCCCTTCTCCACGGATATAGACCCCAGGCACGATCATGTAGACCACCTTGTCATGCCGCTCGTAGCGCTCGATCCAGGAGAAATAGACAAACCCGGGAGGGACGGTCCGGTAGGCGTTTTCCTCCCGGAAGGCATCATCCACATTAGTGTAGAGAGGCGTGCCCTCATCCCGGCGCGAGCGCAGGTAATAGAAGGGCATGTTTCCCAAGGTTGGGTCAGGGGTCTTGAGCGGGAAAGGCCTCTGGGGATACTCTCCCCGGCGGGCATAGTCGAAGAGCGCAGTCCTGGTGCCGGACCGGCGGCACAGGAACGGATGGCGAAGCTGCAAGTTCAGTGGGCAGAATGCTACAGCCTCGGATTGCGGAGGGCTGGGGCTGGCATCCACGCCAGCGGAGGCCGGCCCAGCCAGGAGGCCTAGCCCCATCGAGGCCAATGTACATGCGAGCAACAGCCTCGACCTCATAGGCAGCGACCAAATCTCAAACCGGCCATGATAGGTCTTATTATAGAGGGCCAGAGGCCGAAAGTCATCCCCCAATTGGAGCCAGCAGCCTGCCCTGCCACGCTAGCGTTTCTGTTGCACGTCCGCCTGGATCCGCGCCAGCAGCGACTCCACGCTCATCGGGCCCAGATCCTCTCCCGAGCGGAGCCGTACGGCCACCTGGCTGCCTTCGACCTCTCGATCACCCACCACGAGCATATAGGGGACCTTCTGCAATTGCGCATTTCGTATCTTGGCATTCATGCGGTCGCTGCTCGCGTCCACCTCCACGCGCAAGTCCTGCTCACGAAGCTTCTCGGCTACCCCGTTCGCATACCTGACATGGCGATCGGCGATGGGGATCAAAACGGCCTGAACCGGTGCCAGCCAGACCGGAAAAGCCCCGGCGTAGTGCTCGATGAGCACGCCCATGAAGCGCTCCATGGAGCCAAGCAGCGCCCGGTGGATCATGTACGGACGGTGTTCCTTGCCATCCTCAGCGATGTAGGAGAGATCGAAGCGTTCCGGCAAAACGAAGTCGAACTGGATGGTGGAGAGTTGCCATTCCCGCCCGAGCGCGTCCCGCACCTTGATGTCGATCTTCGGCCCATAGAAGACGGCCTCGCCTTCATCGATCTTGTATGGCACACCAGCCCGCTCCAAGGCCTGCTGCAAGGCGTCTGTCGGCGCCACCCAATCCTCGGGCTCTCCAGCCGCCTTCTCGGGGTTGCGCGTCGAGAGGTATGCCTGGAAGTCTTCGAAACCAAAGGCTCGAAGCAACTTCAAGCTGAAGGCCAGCACGCGGTCGATCTCCTCCGGCATCTGATCCGGCCGGCAGAACAGGTGGGCGTCGTCTTGCGTAAAACCCCTCACACGCAGCAGCCCGTGCAGCACGCCGCTGCGCTCAAAGCGGTACACCGTCCCCCATTCCGCAAAGCGCAACGGCAGGTCGCGGTAGGAGCGCATCCGGCTCTTATAGATTTGGACGTGGAAAGGACAATTCATCGGCTTGAGGAAGTATTTCTGTCCCTCGATATCCAGCGGGGAGTACATGCCATCCTGATACCAGTCGAGATGGCCGCTTGTCTCCCATAGTTGGGCTTTCCCGATGTGCGGTGAGTAGACGAACTCATATCCACCGCGTTCATGCTCGGCCCGGCAGAAATCCTCCACGATCTTGCGGACCATGCCTCCCTTGGGGCTCCAGAGAATCAATCCCGGCCCCACTTCCTCACTGACGGTGAAGAGGTCCAGCTCGCGGCCCAATTTGCGGTGATCACGCTTCTGGGCCTCCTCCAACTTCCAGAGATAGCGCTCGAGCTCTTCCGGCGTCGTCCAGGCGGTACCATAGATGCGCTGCAACATGGGGCGGCGTTCGTCCCCGCGCCAGTAGGCCCCGGCGACATTCAACAGCTTGATGGCATCGGGGTTAAGCTGGCGTGTATTCTCCACGTGCGGGCCGCGGCAGAGATCCACAAACTGATCATGCTTATAGATCGATAGCTCAGGCTTCTCATCGAGCGGGTTGCCGTGCTCGTCCATCTCACCCTTTTCAAGGTCATCGATGAGTTCCAGCTTATAGGGCTGGTCGGCGAACAACCGGCGCGCCTCCTCCGCGGAGAGCACCCTTCGTTCGAAGGGATGTGCCCCGCGGATTATTTCCCGCATGCGTCTCTCGATCGCCTCCAAATCCTCAGGTGTCAGAGGGCGCGGGAGATCAAAGTCGTAATAGAAGCCATCTTCGATGGCCGGGCCGATGGCGATCTTGGCTTCGCCCGGGAACATCTCCATCACAGCCTGCGCCATGACATGCGCGGCCGAATGGCGGATGCGGCGCAAATCTTCCTCCTGAGACTCTTCCTTCTTGCCCTTCGCCATACCACACCTCCTTTAGGTTCCTTTAACACAACTCTCCCGCCCTTCTGGGGCGGGAGAGGCTCTCTCGCGGTTCCACCCAGATTGATCCCCTACAGGATCCTCTCTGTCAGCCGATAACGGGGCTGGCCCGGTCCCCATACTCAGCCGCGATTGCAGCGGCCTTTCCGGTTTCCGCTCACGGGTGGTTTTCGCCAGTGCGACCTGGCGGCAGCTCTCAGTCTCTGGCCGCCGCTCCCTGTCAGACCTGCCTGCCGGCTACTCGTCCCGGTCTGGGCGTTTCCTGCGATTCGATTGAGTGGGCGGTATTGGACTCGAACCAACGACCTTTGCGATGTCAACGCAACGCTCTAACCAACTGAGCTAACCGCCCTCGCAAGAGATTATACAGACCCACGGGCAATTTCGCAATGGTCGCGGGCTTCGGACGCCCAGCCTCTCCCACCCGCGCCCCTCAACCTGCTTAGCACCACTCCTTCATGAGAGTAATCCACCCCGCTTCCCGCCGCGAGGCCCAAGCGCATTGCATCCGCGGGGAAGTCCGCCATGCGTGCAGCGCGCAACGCGGGTACACTACTTCCGGACCCGCCTCCTGGAAGCTCGATGACCGACGACCCGCTTGCGCGCCTCGAAAGCATGCTAAAACCCTGGCACACAGCCATCCAGGATCCGGCAGCAGCCCAGGCGGAGGTTCTCAAGCAACTCCTGGCCAGCTACGCCCAGACCGCCTATGGCCACCAACACGGGGCGCCAGGGATGTACTCCCTGGAGGAATTCCGCGCCGGTTTTCCGATAGGGAGTTACGACAGCTTCCGGCCCATGATCGAGCGGGTTCTGTCCGGAGAGGAGGAGTTGCTGCTCTCCGAGCCGGCGGTTGGCTGGGCTATCACGCGCGGCACCACCCAGGGCGAGTCCAAATTCATCCCGATGACCCGCACCGATCTGGAGATGCGCGTCAGCGCTGGACGGGCGGTGATGAACTTTGTCTTCACCGAGGGACGTTTCGATTTACTTCAGGGCGTAAATCTAAATCTCAACTTTCCCTCCCGGGTCGGGACCCTCCAGATCGGGAAGCGCACAGTTAGTTATGGCTATAGCTCTGGCATTTACGCCAAATTCGTCTCCGAGCGCACACCCATTCGCTCGCTGCCCACCCAAGACGAGATCGACGCATTGGGTGGTGGCAAATCCCTCCGGGACTGGGAAGCGCGTTTTGACCTGGCCTACCGGCGCTGCAAGCGCGAGAACGTCACGCTCGTGGGCGGCGTAGTAACAACTGCGCTGCGCTTCGGGCGCTACTTGCGCCGTGAACACAGAGTCTATCCCAGGCACCTCTGGAATGTGCAAATCATGACTCTGGGGAGCCTTCCCGGCATCAATACCCGCCTGGCTCCCTCGCTGAGGGCCCTGTATGGTCCCGCGGCCATCCGAGAGATATATGGTGCCACTGAAGGGATGTTCGGCCAGCAAATGGACGCTCGGCGGGCTTGGGTCCCCAACTACGATCTATACTTCCTGGAAGTGCTGACGCGCCGCGGGGTCAAGATGCTGCATGAGATGCGACCGGGCGAAGTGGGTAGTCTGGTGGTCTCCACACCTGTGCTCCCCCGCTACCGCATCGGCGATCTGATCCTCGCCGTCCGTCCACCCTATTTCCGCTGCATCGGCCGTGAGCGCTGGTGGACGCCGTTGCGCTACATCTGGGGGGAGCTCAACACCCTGAATCTGGGCCGGTTATGAGACCCGAGATGAAGAGACGCTAGCGGCGCGAGATCAGCCCCCGCAAGAGAATCATCAGGCCAAACCCGATCAGCAGAATGGGCCAGATCAGGCCCCAGCCGTAAGTGTCACCCAGTCCAAGACCCAGGAAGACCAATCCCAGGATAAGCGTGCCGATCACGGGTCGGGTATAGGCTGGCAGGACAAGCCGGGCGAGCACTTCAATCAACAGCAGCGCGCCGGCCCCTGTCAACACCCAGGACCACGGCCCCATCCGCGCTGGCAGCGGCATGGCCTGCAGGAGGCCCAAATTGGACGCCAGGAAGACAACCCCAGCCCAAATCAGGATCAGGGCCCAGATGACCGCCCCCAGAGGATCGCGGGACCACTTCTCGTCCCAGCTCTTCTCTTCCGTCTTCTCGTGCTGCTTCTCCTCGGCTTTCTCCTCCACCTTCTCATCCGGGAAATTCTTCGATTGCACAGGTTCGGTCATGGTTCTCCCTCCTCGCCGGGGTTCCACTCGCTAGCATCAGGGCCCGTTCGGTGCACGCCTTTGCCGCTCACCTTGGGAAGCCCACAGCCTTCATAATACCCTTGAATCCATCACTTGCCGAACGCCGATATCCTGGCGGCTCGTCAGGGCTGGAAGATGACATCCGCCGGCATGCCGGGCTTGAGCTTCCCTTCGGTGCCTTTCAGAGAAAGCGTAATGGCATAGACTGTAGTTTGCCGCTCCTCCTGGGTTTGCACATTGCGCGGCGTGTATTCGGCCTCGTCGGCGATGCGGATCACCTCCGCTTCGAAGGTTTCATCTGGGAAGGAGTCCGCTCTCACTTCCGCTTGGTCGCCAAGCTGAACCTTTCCATATTGATTCTCCGGCAAATACACCGTGATGCGCAGGTCGGTCAGGATCCCCAGGGTGACGCCCACAACCCCCGGCTGGATCACCTCGCCCGGATCCACGGTCCGGACCAAGATGGTCCCATCGATCGGCGCGCGGATTGTCAACTTCTGGATCTGCTGTTCTATGGCACTCCGAGCCGCTTGAGCCTGCGCCAGATTCTTCTCTGCATAGGCCACCTGGGCTTTGGCTTGTGCCAGGGCGGCTTCGGCCTGCCCGACTTGAGCCTCCGCCTGGGCAAGCCCCGCGGCTGCGGCCTGCACGCCAAGGGATTGATCGCCGGCAAGCAGGGCATAGTAGCCCAGCCGGGCTTCCTGATAGCCATCGCAGGCTGCGGCCACGCGTGCCCGGGCCTCAAGCAGCGCATCCGCCTGCTCATCAGTCAGGACCTGTTCGTAGGCCTCCTGAGCCTGCTGAAGCGCCAGCCTGGCGTCCTCGTAGCGCTCCTCGACTTGATCCCGAAGCACACCGGATTCCAAGCCCTCAATCGTCCGCCGGCGCATGGCATCCGCCAGCAAGAAGGCCTGGCGCGCCTCTTCGAGCGCCATCTCTCGCGCCAGCGCCTCGGGGCCAAGGGCTTCAAGATCCTCCTCCAGCGCGCCCTCGGCCGCCTCCAAGGCATCTTTCGCTGCCTGCAGGCCACGTTCGGCGGCTTGGAGCCGCTCCTCCGGCGAGAAATACCATGCCGGCAGATCGAACTGCCAGGGCACGGCCTGATACCAGCGGGCGCGCCGCGAAGGCGCCTCCTCCCCCAGCGCCGCGGCCAGTTGCAGCTCCACTTGCAGCGCGGCCGCCTCCCGTCCGGCCTCCGCCGTCTTCA
>CAZBLT010000007.1:0-5249 GCA_964492745.1 uncultured Anaerolineaceae bacterium | reverse complement strand
CGGGATGGCTTCCCGCTGCGCATGCAGGCGATGAAGACATCCTCCAGCGAGGGCTCTATCCTCCGCAAATCGAAGACCTCCAAGCCAGCCGCCGCCAGTTCGGCGGGTATGGCTTCCGCTCCGGCGGCGTGATCCACCAGCCAGATGTGCAGCAATGCGCCGTAGAGTTCGACGCTCTGGATGCCCAGCCGCTCCATCCGTGCCCGCTCGCGCAGGAGCTCGTATGCCCGGGTGCTATCCGAGACCGCCGCCTCGAACACGGCTCCGTGCATCATATCCTGCTTAATCTCCTCCGGTGAACCCATGGCAATGATTTCCCCACGCTGAAGGAAAGCCAGCCTGTGGCAATGCTCGGCCTCATCCATGTAGTGGGTTGTCACAAATACCGTGACTCCCCGCTCCACAAGCTCATAGAGCAACTCCCAAAACGCCCGCCGCGATAGGGGGTCGACGCCTGCTGTGGGCTCATCAAGGAAGAGCACCGAGGGGTCATGAAGCAACGTCGCGCCGAGCGCCAACCGCTGCCGCCACCCCCCGGAGAGATCCCGAGTGATCATGCGCTCGAGGCCCCTCAGGCCCGCCATCTCAATGGCCTGGCCCATACGTTCCTTTAGCCGCTCGCCACCCAGGCCATAGGCCGTTCCATAGAACTGCAGGTTCTGCTCCACCGTGAGATCCCGGTATAGGCTGAATTGCTGCGACATATACCCGACCCTCGGGCGGATGGCGGCAGGGTCCTGAACGACCTGAATACCCAACACCTCAACCTCTCCCGATGAGGGCTTTAAGAGCCCCAGCAGCATACGGATGGTCGTCGTCTTTCCGGAGCCATTGGGGCCCAGGAAGCCGAAGATCTCTCCGCTGCGCACGACGAAACTCACGCCATTCACGGCCGTGAAATCACCGAATTGCTTGGCCAACCGCTCGGCTCGAATAGCGATCTCACCCGGGTTCACATCGCCCTCTCAGTTCAGCGCCCGCCGCACATAGCGCAACGAGGCGCTCCCGATGACCAGTCCCAGGCCCACCAGCGCAGCCGCGTGGGGCCAGAGCACATCGATTCCGCTGGCCTTCAGCAAGATGCCGCGCAGGATGGCCAGCCAATGGTGGGCCGGCACCAGGTTCGCAGCTTTTTGCAGGATCAGGGGCATGGTTTCCACCGGGACGGCATAGCCCGTGAACATGAAATCAGCCATGCCAACCATCATAACCAGCAGGAAAGCCTGATGCTGCGAGCGGGCGAAGACCGAGATGGCCAGCCCTTTGCTGAGCTCGACCAAAACATACCCCAGCGCCAGGATCAGCAGCAGCGCCAAGGACCCACGCACTGGCACACCGAAGACCATGTTCACCATGCCGAGCATCAGCAGGAAGTCTGTGAAACCAATCAGCATGGCCGGAATGGCTTTACCGATGATGATCTCCAGCGAGCTGAAGGGCATCACCAGGAGTTGTTCGAGGGTGCCGAGTTCGCGCTCGCGGGAGATGGACAGAGCCGCGAATATCAGCACGGTGAATTCAAGCATCAGGCCCAGTTCCGCCGGGGTCGTGTACAAGGCTTCGCTGAGAGATTCGTTGAACCATACCCGCAGGCTGGGAAAGAAACTCTCCAGCTGCTGGCTGTCCAGGCCCACTCGCTCGATGGCAATGCGATCCCCCCAGGAGCGAGCCACACCTTCGATCGCCCGGCGTGCTGCCGTTGCCGGTAGGCTCTCAGCTCCGTTCAGCAGCACCGCGACAACAGGCCGGCCGGAAACACTATGGACTTGCTCGGCAAATCCTCTGGGAAGGATCACGGCGGCGTTGATCTCGCCGCGCAGCAGCGCAGCCTCGATCTCGGCCTGATCGTCGACCCATTCGGGCGCACGGAATGTGCCCGTGTTGCCCAAATCCACCACGAAGGCGCGGCTGGTCGCGCTCCTATCGCGATCGAGCACCATCAGCGGGAGATTCGTCATCGGTCTGGAGGTCGCCCAGCCGACGAGCACCAATTCCAACGCGCCGCCCAGCAGCATGAACGCCGGCAGCCACCAATCCCGGCGCAGGTGGATGAACTCTTTGATAGCAAGCGAAGCAATTCTACGCAGCGCGGATCGCATTCAGGCCAACCTCTTGCGGAAGAAGAGCGCCGCCACGCCTGTGAAGGCCAGGCCCAGGACGATCAACATCACGGCGTAGGGCCATAGGACCTCCAGGCCCACGCCAGTCAGGAACATGCCTCGTGTGATGATGGCATAATGCGTCCCGGGCAATCCCAGCGCCTCCAGTCTCATCACCTCCGGCATCGCCGCGATGGGGAAGAAAATGCCGGTCAGGAAGAACCCGGGGAAGAAAATTAGCAAGAGGGAAAGCGCAAGCGCCGCGGCCTGGGTGCGCATGAAGACACCGATAATCACTCCCATGCTCAACACTGCAAATAGGAAGAAGATCGAGAGCAAGAAGAAGAGAGCGAAATTGCCATGGAACGGCACGTCGAACCAGGTCCTCGCCAGGATCGGCATGAAGATCACATTGGCCATGCCCACAAGGATATAGGGGGCCATCTTCCCCAGCAGCAATTCAGCGCGACCTATGGGGGTGGCCATAAGCTGCTCCAGCGTCCCATGCTCGCGCTCGTGCGCCAGGGCCAGCGCGACCGAAAGGGCTGGGAACCCGAGCACCATGGAGATCATCCCGGGAATAAGATCTACACGCGGTTCCAGGCCAGGGTTGAACCACGCCCTCACCCTGACGTCCATAGGCTGGAGTGTATCCAGCGGGATGCCCATAGCCTGAAGCTGGGTTGAGAGCTGATCCCGCAAGTATTGCTCGGCGCGCCAGCCGATATGGTCCACTGCAAAAGCGCCGCTCTCCGGCTCGGTTCCGTCGATGATGATTTGGAGCGGCATGCCCTCCAGGCTCATCAGGCGGCGGCCGAAACCGGGAGCCATGACCAAGGCGGCCTTGATCTCACCCCTAACAAGCAAGGCTTCGATCTCCTCCAGCGAACCCACGTAGCCATAGAAGTCCAGGTCCTTCCCCGCCGCGATGCCCTGCACGAAAGAGCGCGAAATCGGGCTGCGATCATGATCGAGCGCCGCAAAAGGCACACGCTCGATGTCTACGGTGAGAGCATATGCCATCAGCAGCAACAACAGGGTGGGCGCGAGAAGCACCAGGATGAAGGTCGATCGGTCCCGCAGGATGTGATAGGTTTCCTTCCGGGCCACAGCCAGGAGATGCCGCCAGGACATGTCAGCCGGCCTCCTGGGTATCCATCCGGCGGATGAGGGAGATGAAGGCCTGCTCCATCCGTGGCGGAGTCTGGCGCAAGGAGCGAATCCCCACCCCTTCCTCTTCCAAACGGGCTTGAATCTCAGGCATCCGGACGCCAGCGTCATCGACCACCAGATGCAGGGCCTCGCCATAGGTCTGCACCTCCAGGACGCCTTGCATCCCGGCCAGCGTCCTGCGGGCCGCCCGCCAATCTTCTGGACGCAGCTCAAGCAGATCGCCCGGCAATCGTCGCCGCAGCGCCTCGGGAGTGTCGCAGATGATCATGCGCCCCTCGTACATGAGGCCAACTCGCATACAGCGATCGGCTTCGTCCATATAGGGCGTACTCACGACTATCGTCGAGCCCCGCAGGTTCAGATCTCCCAGAATCTCCCAGAATTCGCGCCGCGATACGGGGTCCACACCCGTGGTCGGCTCATCCAGGAGCAGGACCTCCGGCTCATGTATCAGGGTGCAGGCCAGGGCCAGCTTCTTCTTCATCCCGCCTGATAGATGCACAGCCCGCCGGTCCTCAAAACCCTCCAGCCCCGCAAACGCCAGTAAATCGGCCGCACGCAGTTCGACCTCCTGTGGGTCCACATCGAAGATTGCGGCGAAGAAGCGCAGGTTCTCCATCACCGAAAGTTCCCCATACAGACTAAACTCCTGCGCCATGTAACCCACTTTCCATTTGGCCGCCTCGGCCTGCCTCGAAAGGTCATAGCCTGCAATCCAGGCCTCACCCTCAGAAATCGAAAGCAGTCCGGCAAAAAGGCGCAGTGTGGTCGTCTTGCCAGCTCCGTCCGGGCCGACCAGGCCGAAAAGTTCGCCGCGCCGGATCTCCAAGTCGAGCCCCTCGACGGCCCAGGCCTTTCCGAATCGCCGCCCTAGTCCACGAGAGCGGATGATGGGATCCGGGCTTTCCATCGACTGGCTAGCCGCTCCGCGCCCGCTTGATGATCCACAGGACCAGCAACGCACCGATGGCGGGTTCCAAAGCCACGCCTAGGTACTTCAGGGTGGTGCTGAATCCCATAGCGGGGATGACGAACCAATCGATGAGGCCCACTGCGATGGTCGTTGCCACCGCCACGTAGTAATCGCCGGGCACTCCCAGGGGACGCTCCTCTTTCCAAATGAATCCCGCCACGTAGCCCATCAAAAGCCCCATAATAGCCATGGTTACAACCAGAATCAGGATTTCCATATCGTCCTTCCTTTCCTCCGTACAAGATCAGACACCGGCGGATTCCGGCAAGGTGAGCTGGTGCGCCGGGTAGAGCGCGCCGCGCTTCAACGCCCTGCGCAGGCGTGCCCTCCAGCCAGATCCCAGCCGCAAGGGTTCGGCGGCCAACGCCTGTCGCGCCAATTCGCGCCCCAAGGAAATGAGGCGGTCGGCCTGCCCATAATCCCAGAAGGAAACCTCTATCGGCGCCGGCAGCTCGATCACCCGTAACGCCGCCCCCAGCCGACGTGCCCAGCATTCCTCATACGCCCGTTGCGCTTCGACCATCAGCGAGAGTGCATAGCCACTGATGCCCAGAATCCCCTTGGCCGTGGCATTCGACCCCATGGAGAAGGCCACATTCAGGCCCACGATTCGTGTGGCGCCCCGCTCGATGGCCGCGGTCAGCGGCAGCTTGGCGAAGACGCCACCATCCAAATAGCGCTCGTCACCAACAGGCCAGGGCGGAAAATAGGGAGGTACCGCCGTGCTCGCCATGGCACCATCCAGGAGACGGTCCTGGGGATCATCCCCGAAGACCCGCATCTTGCCGTTGCGCATCCCCACCGCCACAGCGTAGGCCCGGATGCCTGTCTTTGCCGTCAATTCCCCGAAAGTGTCCATCCCGCGTGGCAGGTTCTCGCGCAGGAAAGCCGCCAGTGCTTCGCTGGCCAGAAGACCGTCCTTGCCGCTCACGATCCTGCGCAGGGCGACGAAAGGCTTGGGAACACCCACCTGATCCGGCCCGGCTCGCCGCCAGGTGTCCTGC
>CAZBLT010000006.1:69731-96432 GCA_964492745.1 uncultured Anaerolineaceae bacterium | reverse complement strand
TCCTGGGCCTGAGGCGGGCGGGCGCCCAGCGGAATCGGCAGCCCGCCCTGGGCGAGCAGGGGCGTGCCGGCGTCGCAACCTGGCGGCGGGAGGGCCCCGGGCGGGCCCCAGTAGCCGGCGTTTCCGAGCAACCAGAGTTCGAGCGTACCCCGGTCGACGCCGACCGGGGCCAGGAGGCTTTCGATGGCGCGCAACATGAGTTCGGTGTAGGCCTGGCGGTCGTAGGGAATCTGGCCCGGCAGGTGTTCCTGCGCGAGGGCCTTCTGGGGCCCGGGCACGAGCAAGAAGCGCAACCGCTGCCCGGGGTGGAGCTCAACGCCGGCGCGGGCCAGTTGATTGGCCACACGCGCCGCCGCCGTGCGCACGCTGAATTCCTCCGGGCGGCGGGAGAGGCGGTGGGTGACCAGAAGTTGCTCGACGGGCGCGCGCCCGGCGCGCAACTGGTGCAGGCGCTCCTGGGCGTAGGCCACCGCCTGCGGGACGCGCGCCCGGAACTCGTGCGCATCCCGTGCCTGGGCGAGCAGCTCGAGCATGCCGAGCTGGGTGTCCTTGATGAAGCGGGGGGTGTCGCGGCGGCGGATCTCGATGCCGCGTATCTTGAGGCTGCCATCCTCGAAGGCCCCGAAGTAGCGGTTGGCGACCGCCAGGCGGGGTTCGGTGCGGGAGGGCAAGAAGGCCAGCCAGCGATAGACGCCCTCCAGGGCGATATGCAGGCCGGTTTCGGCGTGTATCTCCTCCAGGAGCGCATCGTAATCCGGTTGGTGACGCGCCCCGGGCTTGTGGATCCAGAGGCCGTCGACGTAGAGGTGCAGAACGCGGAAGCCGCGTGCCTCCACCAATTCTTTGGTGCGCAGGAGCACCTCGCGGCCGTAGGCGTTGACGGCTTCATGGGCCTCGATGCGGCCGAAGCGCGCGTTCTTGTAGCCCAGGTAGCCGAAGCAGGTGACCAACAGCCATTTGTGGGCCGAGTAGCGCCGGCGGTAGCGCTCACGGCGCGGGTCGCCCTCCGGGAGGGCGCGCATGCGCTCTTTGTAACGGCGGCGCTTCTCGAGCAGGGGCGCCAGGGTCTCGGGCACCAGGCCCTGGCGGTGGCGGCAGACGGGCGTGCCCAGTTCGGGGATGGGCTCGCCCTGGCAACAATCGGCGCCCACTGTTTCGGGGGAGATATTGAAGTGGACCATGATGCTGGGGTACATGGCGCTGAAATCAAGCTCGGCCACGTGCTGGTGCAGCCCGACCAGCGGCGCGTAGACCAGCCCGCCTTTGTCGGCCGCCAGCAGATCGATGCCGGTCTTGAGGCTCTCGGGCTGGCGTTTCTGCCAGGGGACCAGCACGCCGCGGCGCAGGGCGGTGGCGACCTGCATGGCGCTGATGCCGGTGCCGGTGGAGACGCGCGCCACGGTCTGGGGGGGCAGGCCCGAGAGGCGGGCGATCTCCAGGATGCCGTCGACACCGTAATCGTTGGCCAGGAAGGCGTTCTGGCGATCGAGATGCCAGCGGCCGAAGAGGTGGTGCTGCTCATTGCGGAAGACCACCCGTCCGTAGGAGAAGTAGGAGGAGGGCGCCCGGCGAAGCACGGCGCGCCGACGGTCGCGGTTGAGCGGCAGGGGGATGCCATAGTGGCGCGCCAGCTCGATCAGGCGGGGCAGGATGTAGTTGTCGCCGTAGGTGCTGATGAGCACGTCCGGGTCGTAGTGTTCGAGCAGGTGGCGGACGCCGAGCACCAGCCGGCGGCTGCGGGCGCGCGGGAAGTGGAAGGTCTGGCCATCCACTTCGACGATCAGGTCGCCGCGGCGGTTGCGCCCGGGGTGGGTGCGGGCGCCGCGGGAGGGGTCCTCGTCGACGCCGGAGAGGCGCAGGGTGAGGAGGCGCAGCGGCGGGAGTTCGTAATCCAGCTCCCAGGGCGAGTCGAGCGTCTCCAACTGGAGGATGCGGTCTCCTTGCAGCTCGAGTGCGCAGTAGGCGAGCGGGAAGGTCTGGCGGGCAAGGACGTAACGCTGAGCAAGAGGGATGTCGGCGTTGTAATAGGTGAGGTGGGGGCGGAAATCGGCCACCTGGCGGAAGAGGCGCGGCAGGAGGGCGGGGATGCGCACGCCCACCTCCAGCACTTCGAGGTGGCGGTCGAGGAAGAGGTCCAGGCGCTCGGTGCGGCGGAGGCTGACCGGGGCGTGTTGGGCGCGGAGCATCTGGCAGATGTCGTGCAGGTCCCGGCGAGGCCCGCGGACGTAGAAGACGGGGGTGAAGGTGTCGCGCAGGCGGTGCGCCCGTCCCTGGCGGTCGATGAACCAGACGGCCATGCCCTCCCGGTCGGGATAGAGGTCGAAGAGCCAGCCGAAGAGCGAGGTCATGTGGGCGTATCAGCCTCCGGGCCGGGGGTTTGCAGGCGGCGCTCGAGTGCCATGCGCAGGGCCTCCACCTCCTGGCGCAGCCGCAGCATCTGCTTGTGCTCCTCGACCAGCATGGAGAGCAGCATGATCTCGAAGGGGAGCAGGTGGGAGGCGTAGGCCGCGGCCGCCAGGTGATGGCGTGAGGCCCCCAGAAGGTCATCGAGGGCGCGCTGGTCCTCGCGGCGCAGGGCACGGCGGAAGCGCGCCAAAGATTGCTGTTCCTGTAGGAAGGTTTGTGTGATGGAAGGCAGGGTTCGTCCCATGGGTCCCTCGATCGGTGTGTTGGGCGGCCGGCTCGGTGTCAACCGAACAGGCTCAGTTGCTCGGGCGGTGTCTCGGCCGGGGCGCGCAGCAGCCAGGCCGCATCGGCGGCCACCTGTAGCTGGTCAAGCAGCGACCAGCGCTCCTTGACCAGCACGCGCGGCTCGCGGGCGCCCACGATCACAGGGCCGGAGGCGGCTAGACGCTTGAGATGCGCCAGCGTGGTGGAAAGCAAGCGCTCGGCGTCCCGCAAGGGGACGCTCTCGTCGTAGAAGGTGGTGAGCAGGTTAAGCACGAAGAGGGCAGCGAGCGGCCGCCGGGGTTCGATCGGCGGGGCGTTCTCGATCAGCTCTGCCATCTGGAAGCAGGTGAAGGCGCGCGATAGGAGGATGCGCTCCAGGATGGGGCGGGGCTCCGGGCCCAGGCGGCGGGCGAGCCGGGCGACGAAGTAGCCGTCGAAGCGGTTACCGCCGTCGAAGACGCGCACGGGGTGGCCGCGGGCCGCCAGCACGGTGAGGCAGGCGAGCAGAGCTCGGGTGGGCGTGTGGGCGCCCCAGAAGAGCGAGAGACGCGGCTGGAGCAGCGCCGCGAGCATGGCGGGGTCGGCGGCGGGGAAGGGGAGATCGGCGGCGAGCAAGGCGCGGTTGCTGGACATAGAACACCTCGTTGGGCGGGTGGGGCCCGCACCGGTTACGAAATAGAACAAATGTGCTATTAGTGTAGCGCAACAAGGCGACAGGGCAATCCCATCAGGGGTGGAACTGTAGGGGGATCTTCCCCTCCCCCGCGCGGGGGAGGGCGGGGATCAGTTGCGTGGCCCCTCGAGCAGGGCCTTCAGGCGGGGGTGGTCGGCGTAGACGCCGCGATAGGCCTCCGGGAGCAGCGCGGCGATGCGGCACATCACCTCATCGGTCTGCTCGCGGAGCGAGGCGGTGCGGTTCTGGGGATCGAGGGGAGGCAAATGGAAGGGCTGCCCGACCCGCAGCCGGAAGACCGGGCGGCGAAGGCGCAGCCAGGAGCGGATGGCAGTCTCGGTGCCGGTGATGGCGCAGGGCACGATCGGCGCACCGGTTTCATGAGCCAGGTAGACCACGCCGGTCTTGCCGCGCATGAGTGCCCTGGTCTTGCTGCGGGTGCCCTCGGGCGCCATACCAAAGATGCCTCCCTGCTTCAGCCAGGCGATGGCGGAGCCGAGGGCGCGACGGTCGACCTGGCCCCGCTCGATGAATATGCCCCCCGCCAGGCCGAGGATGGGCCCGAAGATGGGATGCCGCTGGTATTTCTCCGCCGCCCAGCCGGTCACATTCTCGTTCCCGATCAGGCCAAAGACGAAGGGGACATCCAGGTAGCTCAAGTGGTTGACGGCCAGGATGTAGGGACCTTCGGGTGGCAAGTTCTCCAGCCCCTCCACCTGGCGCTTGGTGAGCAAGGAGGAGAGGGCATTGAAGATCCATCGAAGGCTACGTGCGAAGAAACGGTGCATCTTCCTCCTGAGATCCGGGGTTTGGATTGTAGAGCTTTTTTCGAGATGCTACAATCGCGGCACGCGAAAGCGGAGGAGGCGATGATCGAGATTCAGCGGGTGGATACAGAATCGAAGCGCCAGGTGGCGCGCTTCATCGAGCTCCCCTTCCGCCTTTACGCAGGCCACCCGCTATGGGTGCCACCGATCCGCATGGATATCCGCACCCGCCTGAACCGCCAGAAGCACCCCTTCCATGAGCACTCGGAGGTGGAGTTCTTCCTGGCTGTGCGGGACGGGCAGGACGTCGGGCGCATCGCCGTCATCGAGAACCGGCCCTATAACCAGTATCATGGAGTCCGGCAGGCACAATTCTACTTCTTCGAGTGCGTGGAGGATTTGGGGGTGGCAAGGGCGCTCTTTGAGCGCGCCTTCGAATGGGCGGCGGAACGGGGCTTGGACCAGATCGTGGGGCCGAAAGGATTGGGACCGCTGGACGGCTATGGCATGCTTGTTGAAGGCTTTGAGTTCCGGCCTGCAATGACGATGATGAACTATAACCCGCCCTACTACCCGCAGTTTTTGGAGGCGCTGGGCTTTGAGAAGGAGGTCGATTTCGTCTCCTGCTATCTGAGCGCCGACAAATTCAGGTTGCCCGAACGCGTGCATCGCATCGCCGAGAGGGCGGCCAAGCGCAGCGGGCTGGAGGTCAAGCGCTTTCGAAATAAGCGTGAATTGCTGCAATGGGCTCCGCGAATCGGCAAGACCTACAACCAGACCTTCATCGAGAATTGGGAATACTATCCTCTCACGGATCGCGAAATTGACTACGTGATCGGTGAGATCCTAACCATCGCCGACCCGCGCCTGATTAAGATCATCCTCCACGGGGATGAGGTGGTGGGATTCCTCTTTGGGTTCGCGGACGTCTCGGCCGCTATTCAGCGCAGCAAAGGCCGCCTGCTGCCCTTCGGGCTCATCGATATCCTGATCGAGATGCGGCGCACCAAGTGGGTGGCGCTGAACGGTGCCGGCGTGCTGCCCCAGTTTCATGGACGGGGTGGGAACGCCTTGCTGTATTCCGAGATGGAGAAGACCATCCACGAGTTCGGCTTCAAACATGCCGACCTGACCCAGGTGGCCGAATCGGCGGTGCAGATGCGCCGGGACTTGGAGAACGTGGGAGGCGTGCCATACAAGAATCACCGGGTTTACATCCGCAAGCTATGAGATCGCAGTCGATGTTGGCATTCAAGATGGGTTTCGAGAGAGGCTGAGGGATGATGGCGGTGGGTGAAAAGCAAGCGCTCGACGTTCGGGTTCATGATTGGCTCCGCAGGATCAAGGTGGCTTATGCCCCCGGCCCGGGGGAGGCCGAGGTGCGCCGCCATGTGGAGCGACTGCTGGCGCAGTTTCGGGAGGAAGGACATCGTGTCGAGGTAGATCCCACCCCGGGAGTCGATCTGGTGCTCACCTCGGCACGCTTCGGCGATCCCGTACCTTGGCGCGAGGCGCTCATGCTCACAGCTCGCAGACGCTTCGGATTGGAGAACCATCCGACGGTGGTCACTCTGCTGGCGCTGACCCGTGAGCAATTCGATCAGCGCCTGCATGCGCTTGCGGAGGCATTGGGCAAGGACCCGCCCGACCCGGCCGATTTCGCCTATCCCGGCCTGACACCGCGCGCCTATCAGGTGCTCATCGAGCAAGGCAAGCGGGGCGGCGCCATCCTGGCCCTTGAGCGGTTGGTTCAGGCACAAACGATGTCCATCCGCAATGTTCTCTTTGTGGAAGAGGGAGCGCGCGCCGTGGCCTATCATTTCGATCTGGTGGGGGCGCATCCCTGCTCCGATCACCCCGACCCCGACAGAATGTATCGCGATGTGATGCTGCGCATGGTGACGGCCGTGAGCACGCGAGAGATCACCGGGCATGGGGTCGTCGATCATCCCATTTCGAGAGAAAGGTGGGCGTCGCTTGCGACGCCGGGGGCGATGCTCAGGGCGGCGCGCGAGTTCGACCGGCGGGGCTTCTTCACCACCATGGTGCGCATCAGTGACTTGGTCGAGGTGCCGGCGCTTGAGGATGCCATCGCAAGCCAGTACAGCGAGGGCTGCTTCGCCACCTGGGAGCCGGGCTTGAGCGCCCTCATCACCACCGTAACCGGCAGCGCCCGGCCGGTGGATAAGGGCAAAATTGGCGAAGATGACCTGGCGGTGATCGTGGGTTTGCAGGCCGATGGCGAGGGCGCCCTGATTCGACACGTGGAGGGCAAGCTCAACGCCCCGCCCTCCTCGGAGGCGGTGGAGTTGATGGATATGGACTCGGTCCTGCCACGCATATGGCTGGACGAGGAGGCGGAGGAGGCCGTGCCGGTCATCCGCTCGAAGCTGCATGGCCATCGGGGCGTTGCCGCCTACGACCCAACCTGCGCCGAGCATGTCTTTCTGGATGCGAGCTACTATGATTATCCCGTCTCTTGCTCCACGGAGGCCCAGGCACGGGCAATCAAGGCCGCCTTCCGGCGGTCGGAAGCGCTCCAAAATCCGGACGACCGCCGTCAAATTGTGTTCAGCGTGTTGCCGGGCCATGGCGTGGTGATCGTGGAGAAATGGGTCCAAGGCAAGGAGCCGTTCCAGGTCATCTGGGAGGCGATGGACCGGGGCGCGCTGGTTGTCTCATCCCACGTGCCTCAAGGCCGGCTGGATTACCGGCGTAGCCCGGAGGGCATAATGGTGTTAGATGAAGTGGGCGCCAGGACCTGGCCTCCGATCCGGACAGCGTCGTAGTGAGGAGAGGCGAGATGTTTGACCGCATTGTTCGAGCGATCCGATTGGATCCGACCCTCTATCGTATGGTAGCGGATGATGAGGAATACACCAGCGAGGGCGTCATCATCATCCTCATCGTGGCTGCGATTTCCGCGCTTGGGGCTGCGCTCGGTACCCTGGGCGGCAATGGCCGGCCGGTGGTTGCTTTCATCGTCCAGCTCGCTAACACGCTCGTGCTTGGATGGCTGCTTTGGGCCGTGATCGCCTACTTTGTCGGCACCGCCCTGGGAGGGGAGAGCGGCATCGCTGAGATGGCCCGCACGCTGGCATACGCCAACACGCCTGGGCTGCTTGGGATCTTCGCACCCATCCCTTGCCTTGGGCCAATCCTGTTGCTGGCGGCGTTCGTGCTCACGATCGCGGCTGGCGTGGTGGCGATCCGGGAGTCGATGGAGTTTGACACCACCAAGGCGGTTGTCACCGCGGTCATCGGCTTTGGCGTCTTCATCGTGGCGCGTGTGATCATCGGCTTCGTGATGGGGGGGTTGGGTGTGATCGGATCGGTATTCCTGCGCTAGGTGTTGGGACCTTCCAACGACAACGCCATTTCGCGGCAAAGGAGGGTGGGGTGACCCCACCCTCCATGCATTCCAGTTGGCTGGCCGAGGCTAGCCGGCGCTCGCCGCGTCAAGCCGCATGCGCATCCACCCGCTGGTATTGTGGAAATCGGCCACGGCGCTTCCGGGCGGAACGATGGCATCCAGTTGCTCGAGGATCTCGGGCTGAAGATGCACTTCCAGCGCGCCCAAGCTATCCTCCAGGTGCTGCATCGTGCGCGGCCCGATGATGGGCGCGGTCACGCCGGGTTGCTGCATCAACCATGCGAGCGCAAGTTGTGAGGATGAAATCCCCAAGTCCAGGGCAGTTTCGGCCACCTTGGTGGCGGCCCGCAGCCCGGCGGCGCTGACCCGCTCGGCGGCCCAAGAGCCGATACGTGCGGCCCGGGATCCTTGAGGCCATGTCCCCGGCTTGCCGTAGCGGCCGGCGAGCATCCCCATCGCGAGCGGAGACCAGGGGAGCAGTCCCAGCCCATAGCGCAGCGCCAGCGGCACGAACTCGTTCTCGATCCGGCGGTCGAGCAGATTGTAGGGGGGGCTGCTCTGTCACATAGCGCGCCAGGCCATAGCGCTCGCTGAGGGCAAGGGCTTCCATCACCATCCAGGCCGGGAAGGTGGAGCAGCCGATGTACCGCACCTTGCCCTGGTGCACGAGGTCGTCCAGGGCCCGCAGGGTCTCATCCTGGGGCATATCAAAGACCGGGCGGTGGATCTGATACAGGTCCACCCAATCGGTGTTCAGTCGGCGGAGCGAATCCTCGATGGCCTGCAAGATGTGCCGACGGGAGTTGCCCCGATCGTTGGGGTCGTCGGACTGGGGGAAGTGGACTTTTGTCGCCAGGATGACCTTTGGGCGGCGCCCGCCCGCAAGCGCCTTGCCCACCACCCGTTCGCTCTCGCCGGCGTTGTACATGTTGGCCGTGTCAAGGAAATTGATGCCGGCATCCAGGGCACGGTGAATGATGCGGATGGAGTCCGCCTCCGGCGTGGGCCCGCCGAAGTTCATGGTGCCCAGACAGAGAGGTGAGACCTTCACGCCGGTGCGGCCCAGGTTTCGGGTTTCCATGGTGGCTGCCTCCTGACGCAACGCGGGGACTCACTTCCTGGTCCCATTGTAGGCAAATTGCAGCGCTTGCTCATCCAATCAGGCCGCTTGAGCGCCTGTCAGGCTTCGGTAGGTCAGTGTCCAGGCCCCTGTGGTGAAGGTGCGGAGCACGCCGCTGGCCACGAGCAGGATGGGCAGGTAGAGCAGGATTCCGATGAGGCTGACGGAAAGCCCGGCGAGGCCGCTCGCATCGGTACCCGCCAGTAGGCTCAGAATGAGGGGGATGGCCAGCAGGATGAACGGCACTGCCAGGATCAGCCCGATGACGAATCCACCCATGCCGAGCAACAGAGCCATGATGAGCACCTCGCCCGGCCGGGCGCGCAGTACGGCCCAGCCGCGGAGGAAGGCGCCCGGCAAATCGAGGTCGTCCACGACGAGGGCGACCTGGGCCAATTGTGCGTAGAGCGAGAGGGCGATGCCCAACGGGAAGAGCAAGCAAAGAAGCGGGATGAGACAGATCAAGCCCACGCCGGCGGTCAGGATCGAGAAGAGAATCCCGCCCAGGATCGTCGGCCCGAGGATCAGAAAGGTGGCGAGGGCCAGGACGATCTGGAGGAGCAGGAGTCTCCAGAGGTAAACCAGACCCTTCTGGAAAGCGCTCCCCAGGCTGACGGCCTCTCCGGTCTCGGCCATCTGGAAAGCAGCGATGATACCCCCATTGCCGATGGCGGCCAGCACCCAGAAAAGCATAGCCAGCAGTAGCACAAGGCACAGGACGGCGAGGCCGATGGCAAGCCAGGTCTCCTCGGGGATGGTGGCGAGCCAGCGTTCGAGCTGGGGAAACTCATCCCTGGGGCTCTGAATCTCGGTGAGCTGGCTGGCGTTGCTGCCTCCCTGGCCGCCGGAGCAATTGGCTAGGATGCCGAGCACCCAGAGTCCTTTGTGGCGCCAGGTGATCTCCCAAGTGCGCCGGAGGATGCGGGTGATGTCCATGGAGAAGACTCCCTCATGCGTGGGGCCGGTCGCCCAGGATACTGTACAGCAGGTTGTGGAGCCTTGCAGAGGCGAGCCACCCAGCAGGCTGACATGGAACCGCCCCGCCTGTCAGGCGGGGCGGGAGGTGGATGAGCGGCCGCCAGCGAGTTTCGGGGCGCTAGCTGCGGCGGAGCGCGAAGTCGCTGACCGCGTAGGTGACGACGGCGATCAGCAGGGCCCAGGAAAGCCATTGAGCGGGCGCGGTGGCCTCGCCGGCGTAGAGCGTGATGGCGGCTGTCAGCAGGGCCAGGACGACGAAGGCATTCCTGGCGGCCTTGTCATTTATGATCTGGCCGCGCTCGTCGCGTCCCAGGGGTGTCAAGCCGCGGGCGGCGTCCAGCGTGTAACGGCCGCTGCGAGGGGCATAGGCGAACCAGGCCGCGACCAGCGAGGCGCCGAGTATGGCGCCCCACAGTGGAGCGCCCGACAGATACAGAAGCAGCCCGAAGAGTGCGGCCAGAATCGTGCGGCTTAGGTAGTAGGTGCGTGAGGGCTTCATGACGCCTCCCCCTTTCTTTCCAGCCAGAACAGCTTCTCGACGGTCGTTTCGAGGGTATCGGCCAATCGGAGCGCCAGTGTGACCGAGGGGGTGTATCCGCCCTTCTCGAGGGCGATGATGGTCTGGCGGGTGACGCCCGTCACCCGGGCGAGCGCTTCCTGGGTGAGGCCACGCGCCTGGCGGGCTGAGCGCACACGGTTCTGCAGGGCCATAGGTCTCCTTGTAAAGCAGGCTTTACATTGGAGTGTAGCGGGTTCGGGCCCCTATGTCAAGATAACTTTACATAGGGTCGCCAGTGTCTGGGTGGATCTCCAGCCTGGACAGCAGCAGGCGCAGCTCGGCCTTGGTGTGCAGACCGAGCTTGGCGAGGGCATTGCGCAGGTGGCTCTTGACAGTCTCGGGGGTGATGACGAGCGTCTCGGCGATCTGGCGGTTGGTCTGGCCGCGTGCTGCCAGTGTGACGACCTCGCGCTGGCGCGGTGTCAGGCTGGCAAATGCCTGTTGTGTGCGGCGGCGCAGGTGTTCATGGGCGAGGCCGCGGGCCAGCAGCTCGGCCGCCAGGGCCTGGGGGGAGCGGTGTTTGGCCCGCGCGGCGAGGCGCAGACGGGCGGCGAGCGAAGGCTCGACCTCCAGGATCAACCGCGAATTCTGGGGGCGGGCGCGGCGGCGCAGGTGCCTGCGGAGGAAGGCGAGCGGCCCGCCGCGGATGGCGGGGTCTTGCGCGGTTGGATTGAGTGGTTGTTCGGCGCCGGATCGGCCCCACACATAGGCCTCCTGATTGCCCCTGGTCAAGAAGAGGGTGTTTGTTGCACCTATTGATTATATAGAACAAATGTTCGTATGTCAACCCGCCCAGCCATGTGGACCCCCGTGGGCTTCGCGGTTAGACTCGGCCCGGAGGGATACGCGATGAACAGACGTCTCTGGCTCCCCCTGGTCACCCTGACACTGATGCTTGCGAGCTGCAACTTCCCGGGCTCGCCGCCGCTGTTCACACCGCCGCCGGCCACGCATGTGCCCTCCGCGACGCCGGATGAAAGCACGCCGGAGCCGAGCCCCACGTCTGAACCCACGCTCGAGCCCGCGCCGCCGGAGCCCGCCTCGCCGCGGCCACCCGCACCGGGCCATCAGGAAGTCATCATGATCCTTGAACCGGGGCCGGGATCGCGGCTGATCAGCCCGGCGCGGGTAGCCGGCATGACCACCTGGGCCCAGGACCTCACGATCCAGCTGATGGATTTCGAGGGGTATGAGTTGGCCGCGCTGCCCGTTGCATGGGGAGCGGACATCGACCCGGAGGGACGTTTCGAGGCCCGGCTGGCGTTCGAAGTGGGAACAGAGACCAATGCGCTGCTGCAGATCTACGCCACCAGCCCGCGCGATGGTGGGATCACCCATTTGAGCTCGGCGGGTGTGGTGTTGTTGCCTTCGGGGGATAGCTGGCTGGCCCCCTGGAGCCCCTACCCGGAGCAAATTCAGATACTGGCGCCCGCCCTGGGCGAGGAGGTGCAAGGCGGCCTAGCTCATGTGGAGGGGGTGGGCATAGCGAGCTTTGAGGGCACGTTGGTGGTACAGGTTCTGGATGCCGCGGGCCGGGTTGTCGGAAGCCAGCCGCTGATCGTGCAAGCGCCTGATCTGGGCCTGCCAGGGGCCTTCGGCGCGGAGGTTGCCTATGAGGTGGACGAGGCAGGGCCTGGCCGTGTCGTGGTCCTGGACCCCTCCCCCGCCTTCGATGGTGTCAGCCATTTGGCGAGCGTCGAGATATGGCTTGCGCCCTAGCCGGGCGAAGCCAGCGCAGGACGATGCCCCAGGGATGAGGATGGAACCAACCCAACCTTCTCGGCGTAGCGGCGAAGTTTCGCAAGGGGCGGCAGCGTGGCCAGCTTCCAGGATCATCGCCGCGCTGGTGCTGGTCCCGGCGGTTCCCATGCTGCTGGGATCGGTGGCGGCGCTGGGGCTGTTCTACCTGGCGCCGGTCCGGTTCGGGGCCTTGCTTGCGCGCCTGCCGGGCGAATCACTCATTCGCTCCATGCTGGTTTTTGCGCCAGCCACGCTCCTGGCGGTGGTCGTGATGGCCTTTCTCTACGCCGTCGAAGAGCCGGAAGCGCCCCTGGATTCGCTAAGGCGAGCTGCGCGCACGTTTCAAGGCGGCCAGATGGCGAGGGCACCGTTCTGGCGGGCGTTGGCTTTGGTCCTGCTGGGCACGGCAGCCGTGGCATTCCTGATTTCGCTGGCGGCTTGGGCGATCTCCTTCCTATCGCCGGGCCGCTTCGCGGAACTGCTCGCGCCACTGCCGGGTGACCGCTATTTGCGGGCGCTGGTGCCTGTTGCGCCCTGGCTGATACTGGCGGTGCTGGTCGTGCTCACGCGGGTATGGGCGCGGTTCGGGTGGCGGCCGCCGGCCGAGGGCGAGGGCGAGGCTGCGTCGGCGGGCAAGTGGTTCAGGATGGCTGTGGGGGGCGTGCTGCTGCTTTCGTTGCCTGCGCTGGGGCTATCTCTGATCGCGCTGGCGGGCTACGCGCTGCGCCCTGCTCGTTTTGAGGCATGGGTGGCGCGCTTGCCGCTCGAGACGCTCCTACGGGCCGGCTTGCTGTTTGCGCCGCTGATGCTCTTCGCGCTGGTCGTGCTGGCGGGTATCTATTTGCTGGGTTCGCGCGAGGGGGAAAGGGGCCTGGCGCGCCGGAGCGAAGGCGCCGCCCGGCAAGCCAGCTTGGCTACACTGGGTGCAGGGTTGATCTTCTCGGCTTCCTTAGGCCTGGCCCTGATGGGAGCCATCGCCTACTTGTTGGTTCGGGGAGGCTAGCGGCCTGCCTTCGGGCGCTAGCCTGAGGGCTCCAGGCGCTAGATCATCCCTTGATGATCTACCAGGTGCACCCGGTTCTTGGCGTCGACGCCGAAGGAACCGATGCGCGCACCGGTCTTAAAAGCAACTGATTTCGAAAACCGCCTGCGGGGGCCGGAAGCAATCTCTAAACCCTGCCCGAGCAATGATCTCCGTAGAGATAGATCCTCTGCCAACCCGGTAGGCGGGGGTCACGAACCACCTCTCAGCCGGTGACCGAGCAACCCTCGGCGTGGCTGTATTCGGCGACCGGATCGATCAGCCCGTCGCTGCCACATCCACCCGCCTCCTCGAAACCAGGTTGCCCAGTAGCGTACAATTGTATCCGATCAAGACTCGAGTCTTGCGGAAGCGCGGGCCGCCCCGCACGGCTTTCGGAGTCACGCGAAGGGAGCAAGCATGCAACCTGACTATCATCGGGAGGCGGCGTTTGCGCTGCAAGCGGTGTCGGTGGCGGCGAAACTCTGCCGGAGGGTGCAGCAGGCAATGGTCTCGCCCGCCATGGCCAAATCGGACCGCTCGCCGGTGACGGTGGCGGACTTTGCCAGCCAGGCGCTCTTCGCCAGCCGGCTGCAGGAGGTCTTTCCTGAGGATGTGCTGGTGGCGGAGGAGAACAGCCGCGCATTGCAGGAGGAGCCGCAAGCCTTGGAAGCAGTGCATGGCTTCGTAGGCGAGGTGCGCCCGGGTGCCTCGGTTGAGCAGGTCTGCGCCTGGATCGATCGCGGCCTGGCCGAGCCGCAGCAGCGTTTTTGGACCCTGGACCCGATCGACGGCACGAAGGGCTTCCTGCGTGGAGACCAATACGTGGTGGCGGTGGCGCTGATTGAGGATGGTGAAGTCCGGGTGGGTGCCATGGGATGCCCCAATCTCAACCGCCAGGTCGTGCCCGATGTGGGAGGCGAAGGGTGTGCGCTGCTGGCAGTCCGAGGGGAAGGCTGCTGGGCGTATTCCTTAGACGGCGAGCCAGGGCTGCGCTTGCGCGTCTCGGTGGAGCGGGACCCAAAGCGGGCGCGTGTGTTGCGATCCTTTGAGGCCGGGCATACCAACGAAGCCTTGATGGCGGACATCCTAGCGGCGATGGGCATCCAGGCCCAGCCGGTCTTGATGGATAGCCAGGCGAAATATGCCATCCTGGCGGCAGGAGGGGGCGAGTTGCTCTTCCGCCTGCTCTCCCCTTCGCGCCCCGACTACGCGGAGAAGATCTGGGATCAAGCGGCGGGTTCGATCGTGCTCGAAGAGGCGGGCGGCAAGATCACCGATTTGCGCGGCCGGCGGCTCGACTTCTCACAGGGGCGGGAATTGCACAAGAACATTGGCGTGCTGGCTTCGAATGGCCTGCTGCACGCTGCCGGGCTGAGCGCGGTGAGGGCGGTGGGCGCGGACCGGAGGCCCGGAACGGCGTGAAAACGCGCACCTCTGAGTGGGCGGCGTTGCTCCTGGCGTTGCTGGCCTTGGGCCTGACGGCCTGGATATCGTGGCATGTCTTCGAGCGCATGCCCCACCTTGAAGATGAGTTTGCCAATCTCTGGCAGGCCGAAGTCATGGCTAAGGGCGAGCTTGTGCAGCCCTCCCCGCCCTTTGCGAAATCCTTTCTGGTTCCTTTTGTGGTGGACTATCAGGGAGTGCGCTTCGGCAAATATCCCCCGGGCTGGCCGGCGGCGCTTTCGCTCGCCATACGAGTCGGTGCGCCCTGGCTGGCGAATTCCTGCCTGGCAGCCCTGAGCGTCTGGCTGACCTATCGCCTGGGCACACGGCTGGCGGGCCAGGGCGTGGGCCTGCTGGCGGCGTTCTTGCTGCTCCTGTCCCCCATGTTCCTGATGCTCTCGAGTGGACTCATGTCCCATGGCTTGAGCCTCGCACTGGCCATGGGATTCACGCTTTCATGGTGGGATATCTTTAGTGTGGACGGGGCCGGGGGGCGGATGCCTCGGGGTTTGCCAATCGCCGTCGCCGGCACAAGCCTGGGCCTGCTGGGACTCACCCGGCCGCTGACCGCCGCCGGGGTCTTCCTGCCCTTCATGGTCCATGCGGCGCTGCGCGGGTGGCGCGGTCCGGCTGGCGCACGCAAGGCGCTCTTGGCGGTGGGCTTGCTCGCGCTGGCGATTGCCGTCCTGCTTCCGCTATGGCAATGGGCGCTGACGGGTAACCCCCTGCTCAATCCCTACCGGCTCTGGTGGCCATATGATCGGCTCGGCTTTGGCCCGGGAGTGGGTGTGACCGAGGGCGGACACGATCTCGAATATGCCTGGATCAACACCCGCTTCAGCCTGCGGGCTGGACAGCACGATCTCTTCGGCTGGCCCTATCTCTCCTGGATCTTCATCCCAGCCGGGTTGTGGTCGGCGCGACGCAAGCCCGGCGCCTGGATTCTCTTCGGGATCGCGGCGGGCCTGGTGCTGGTTTACTCGGCCTATTGGATCGGCTCCTGGCTCTTTGGCCCGCGCTATTACTATGAGGCCTTGCCCGGCCTGGCGGTGCTCAGCGCGGCGGGGATTTCGTCGCTTGCGGGCTGGGGGCGTGCCGCAGGCTGGGGCCTGCGATGGAGGCGGCCCCTGCTGGCCTCGCTAGTGCTCCTGTTGGTCACGCTGAATGCCGCGTTCTACCTGCCGGCTCGCCTGGGCGGCATGCGGGGGCTTTATGGGATCACGCGTGCGCCCATGGAGGCCCTGCGGCGGCATCATCTGGATAGGGCGCTGGTGATTGTACACGCTCGGCATTGGTGGGAATATGCACGCTTGCTGCTCCTCGCCGAGCCTTTTGGGGAGGAGCCATTGCGCATCGCCTGGAGCCGTGGCCATCAGATCGATAGCCAACTGAAGGAGGCCCATCCCGGCTGGGAGGTTTATCATCTCTATCCCGATAAGCCCACCCGCCTGTATCTTGAGCCGAGGTGATTTGCCTGAGGCTTGATGGTCTGGCAGCCTATAATGGAGGCGGCGGTTTGGGGCAACTTTGAGGTATTCCCGAATACAAAGGGCGCGAATCAGGCGTCGGAGGAGCGGCATATGAGTGAACAATCAAGCCCGATCAGCCCCCGGGCGACCTTGGATCGCGAGCTGGCGGAGGTGCAGGGGCAGGTGCTGGAGATCGGAGACCTAGTGCTGCAGGCGGTCGACCGAGCCCTGGAGGCTCTGCGCCAGCACGATCCGGAAGGGGCGAGGGCGGTGATCGCCGCCGACGCCGAGATCAACGAGAGACGTTTCGAGGTGGAGGAGCGCTGCCTGAGCCTGATCGCCACGCAGCAGCCCGCGGCGAAAGATCTGCGCACCATTGTGGCGGCGATCCACATGGTGAGCGACTTGGAGCGCATGGGTGACCACGCGGTGGGCATCGCCAAGGCGGTTGTCCGCGGCGAGCAGGACGCCGCGCTTGAATTGCCCCCTGATTTTGAGGTCTTGGCTAAGAAGGTGCGCGCCATGTTTGCTCTGGCACTGGAGGCCTGCCGAGAGAAGGACGCCGCCAAGGCGCGGTCGGTAGCCGCGCTGGATGACCCGATCGATGAGGATTATAAGCGGCTCTTTCAAGACCTGCTCGGGATGATGGCCGATAATCCCGAGATGAGCGGGGCAGGTGTGCGGCTACAATTCGCCAGCCATAACCTCGAGCGCATCGCCGACCGGGCCACCAACCTGGCCGAGCGGGTGATCTTCCAAACCAGCGGCGAGATGCAAGAGCTCAACCCCGAACCGGACGAAGCCGACATCCGCTGAGCGCTCGTTTCGATCTGGGTGGGTACCGCCGCGACACCGCGGGCCTCGCGCGGACACCTCTCGAAAGACCGGTTTTGCGCTATACTCTCGCCGTTCGCGGGACGAACGCGGCGAGGCCGGACGCATGGGTCAAGAGAGTCCTGGGCCAGGCGATTCAGTCCCATGTTCGCGGAAATCCAGAGTTTGCAGTGCATTGGTCATGCATCCCCGCGGGGTGTCAGCACGGCGCCCAGGGCCGCAAGCGCGAAATCTGCGAAGGAGATGTAAGCTTCCATGAAACGATCCTTGAGGAAGGTGGAGGATTACCGGGGCATCGCCCCTACTGAGACGATCGAGGCCTTGCAATCCCGCGCCGCCGAGCTTAGAGGTGCCACCGTGGCGCATGTGAATGCGACCAATTATGGCGGCGGCGTGGCCGAGATCCTGGATAACTTCGTCTTGTTGATGAACGATCTGGGTATCCGCACAGATTGGCGGGTGATCCATGGCATTCCCGAGTATTTCGAGGTTACTAAGAAATTCCATAATGCGCTTCAAGGGCAGGATCTGTCCTTCTCCGAGGAGGAGCTTTCGCTCTATCTGTACATCAACGAGAAGTTTGCCCGCTTCGCCTTTCTCGACCACGACTTTGTCATCATTCACGACCCGCAACCCTGCGCGCTAGTCCAATATGTGGCTCACGAAGCGCCCTGGATCTGGCGCTGCCATATCGATATCACGCGGCCCAACCAGCAAGCATGGGGCTTCATGGAGCCGTTCATCCTCCAGTATGACCGCATGATCGTCTCCTCAGAGCATTATAAGGTGGAGAGCCTGTTGATCCCGCAGGACATCATCTCGCCCTCCATCGATCCGCTCTCACCCAAGAATATGGATCTGGATGATGCCACCATCCGGCGTTACCTGAACGAGCATTCGATCCCCACCGATAAGCCTCTCATCACGCAGGTCTCACGCTTCGACCCCTGGAAGGACCCCGAGGGCGTGCTCAAAGTCTTCGACCGCGTCAAGGAGCAGGCGGATTGCCGTTTGGCCTTCGTCTACAACATGGCCAGCGATGATCCGGAGGGGGCCCGCATCTACGCGCAGATGGAAGAATCGGCGAAGGAGGGGCTGGCCAGCGGGGATGTGCTCTTTGTGCGCGGCGACGATCCCATTCTGGTCAACGTGATGCAGCGTGTATCGGATGTGGTGATTCAGAAGTCGACCCGCGAGGGTTTCGGGCTGGTGATCACCGAGGCGATGTGGAAGGGTACGCCTGTGGTGGCCTCCAACGTCGGCGGCATTCCGACCCAGATCATCAATGGGAAGACGGGCTACCTGTTCGACCCGCTCGATTATGATGGGTTCGCCGGCCGCATCGTGCAGTTGCTCGAAGACCGGGCGCTGGCGGAGCAAATCGGCGCGCAGGCGCGCGAGCATGTCCGCCAGCATTTCCTGGTGACCCGTCACCTGCTCGATTATCTCGAGCTGTTGCTGCGCAGCGCACGCTGAGAGCCAACGGATGCGATCTGCGGGGTTGTCTATGGCACATGGGCAACCCCGTTCGCTTTTCATAAGTACAGGCGCAATGGCGTCTGAGCCTGTCGGCTGGCTGGGACCTGGATGTCAGCCAGCCGGGAATGGCCGGATGCTATAATGCGCGTGCTTCACGCCCCCAATACTCAAATGGAGATGAAGCCATTGGAAGGACAGAACCATAAGGCGGATGTAGACGCCCCAATTCGGCCGCAAGCGGTTGACCAAGATATCTGGCACGCGCTCGAAGCCTCTGAGGTAGTGAAGGCGCTGAAGACCTCGCCCAGGGAGGGACTGACCTCCGCCGAGGCTTCAGAGCGCATCGTCGAGTACGGCCTGAATGAGCTGCAAGAGACTCCAAGTGCAACCCTGCTCGAACGCATCCTCGATCAATTCAAGAGCTTCCTGGTCTTGTTGCTGATTGGCGCCGCCATTGTTTCCGCGCTACTTGGGGACTATATCGAGGCGACCGCCATTCTGGCGATCGTGGTACTTAACGCCGTGCTGGGTGTCATCCAGGAGCAACGCGCCGAGGAGGCACTGGCAGCCCTACGAAAGCTGGCGGCACCGGAGGTGCAGGTCATCCGCGACGGGCACCGACAGATGATCCCAGCGCGCGAGCTCGTCCCGGGCGATATCGTGCTGCTGGAAGCCGGAAACTATGTGCCCGCCGATCTGCGCCTGATGGAGACCGTGAACCTGCGGATTGACGAGTCGGCACTCACGGGCGAATCGGTGCCGGTGACGAAGGAAGCCCGCCTGGTGCTCACGCAGGACCAGGCGCTGGGCGATCGCCGCAACACCGCGTTCAGCGGCACGCTGGTGACCTACGGCCGGGGGGTGGGCGTGGTGGTGAGCACCGGCATGCGCACCCAGATCGGCATGATCGCGGCCATGATCCAGGCGGTGCACGAGGAGCCCACTCCGCTGCAGGTGAAGCTGAATCAACTGGGGCGTGTGCTGGGGTGGGCGGCCCTGGTGGTTTGTGGGATCGTGTTCGGGGTTGGCTGGCTGCAAGGCCTGGACCCACTGGACATGTTCCTGGTGGCCGTGAGCCTGGCGGTGGCGGCTGTGCCGGAGGGGTTGCCGGCGGTGGTGACGATCACGCTGGCCCTCGGCATGCGCGAGATGATCGCGCGCCATGCTCTGATCCGGCGACTGGCCTCGGTTGAAACGCTCGGCTCCACCACCGTCATTTGCTCGGATAAGACCGGTACGCTCACACAGAACCAGATGACCGTGACCCGCGTGTGGGTGGACGGGGTTACCTTCGAGGTAACCGGCAGCGGGCATGTGCCCGAGGGCGACTTCCGAGTTGACGGCGAGGTGGCGGACCTAAAGAGCTACCCGGCGGCAACGACCGCGCTCTGGGTGGCGGCGCTCGCCAATGACGCCGTTTTGGAGACGGTCGCCGGCGAGGACGGGCGCGAGGCCTTGCGGGCGGTGGGTGACCCCACAGAGACCGCCTTGCTGATCGCGGCCGCCAAAGCCGGTGCCATCCGAGAGAGGCTCGAGCGCGCCTACCCGCGCATCGACGAGATCCCCTTCGATTCGGCCCGCAAGCGGATGACAACGGTCCATAAGATCCTGGCGCCCGCCCCGGAAGACGCCAGCCCCTTCTACGATGATGAGCTGCGCGAGTGGGAAATTGCAGCCATCAAGGGCGCGCCGGATGTGGTGCTGGATCTCTGCACCCAGGTGCAGCGTATGGATGATAGTACGATACCGCTCACAGAGTCGGTCAGGGAACGCATCTTGGAGACCAACGCTTCCATGGCTCGAAACGCGTTGCGGGTGATTGCCGTGGCTTATCGGGTGGAGCAGGATGTGCCGGACGAGGCCACGCCCGAGACGGTTGAGAGGGACTTCGTCTTCGTCGGGTTGCTGGGGATGATCGATCCTCCCCGGGAAGAGGTGGGTGAAGCCATCGCCACCGCCAGGGAGGCGGGCATCCGCACGATAATGATCACCGGTGACTACCCCGACACAGCGGAGGAGATCGCCGAGGAGATCGGTCTGCTCACGCCCGGCCACGGCGTGCTTACCGGACGCGAGTTGGAGGCGCTGGACGATGACGAGCTGAGCGGGCGGGTGCCGCGAATCGATGTCTTCGCCCGGGTGACGCCGGAGCATAAAGTGCGCATTGTGGATGCTCTCAAGCGGCGGGGCGAGATCGTGGCCATGACGGGCGATGGCGTGAACGACGCTCCGGCGCTGAAGCGGGCGGACATCGGGGTGGCGATGGGAATCACTGGCACGGACGTTGCCAAGGAGACCGCCGATATGGTGCTGACCGATGACAACTACGCCAGCATCGTCGCGGCGGTGGAGCAGGGGCGCATCATCTACGCCAACATCCGCAAGTTCGTCTTCTACTTGCTATCCTGCAATCTGGCGGAGATTGCAGTCATCTTCTTGGCCATCCTGGCCGGCCTGCCGTCGCCGTTGACCGCCATCCAACTGCTCTGGTTGAACCTGATCACGGATGGCGCGCCGGCGCTGGCCCTGGGCTTGGAAACCGCAGAGCCGGACATCATGAAGCAGCCCCCCCGTCCGCCGGACGAGCCCGTGATTAACCGGTCGATGCGCGCGAAGATCGGCGTTCAGACAGTGGCCATCGCCGGCGTCACGCTGGGGGCCTACCTGCTGGGCTTGCAGATGCTGCCCGGCGTGGCAGAGGGGGCCGAGACGATGGCCTTCGCAACGCTCTCCTTCTCGGAATTGCTGCGAGCCTTCACCGCCCGCTCTGAGAGTGCCCCGCTCCATCGTATAGGGTTCTTCACGAACCGCTGGATGTTCTATGCCGTGGCCTCCTCGATGATGCTGCTTCTCGCGGTGATATACATTCCTTTCCTGCAGCCGATCTTTAACACCATGCCGCTTGGCTGGCGGGAGTGGCGGGTGGTGCTACCCTTGTTGCTCGTGCCGGCGCTGGTGGCCGAAGCGACCAAGATCCTGGCGGGGCTGAGGCGCAATCGGCGCCGCAACCCCTAGACTCCGGGTGGAGACTAAGGGCCGCCATCATCGGGGCGGCCCTTCGCATTGAATTTGGATCCTGGAATGATGCCTTCGAAAATCAATAGGCGACGGCACCGAACTCAAACTCCAGCCCCACTGCCTTGGCAATATGCACCGACAGGGGCATCGAGGGGATTGACAGGCTAGAGTTGACGTTGCCGCGATCCATGCCCGCATCCACCAACAGCGTCCTCGCCGTTATTGCTCATCAGAGGCTTATGCCGATTGACGGCAATTTGGAGCTGCAAGATTCTATCAGGCGGTCACATGCGGTTTACTCGCATAGCGCCCGGTAGAGGTCTGGGCGGCGATCGGAAAAGGTGTTCAGTTCATAGACGCCCGGATCAAAGATCAGGTGCTTGGTGTCGGCGTGGCTGGGATCGATCTCGGCGTAGAGGATGGTTTCTTGGTCCTCGCTCGCCTCTGCTAACACGCGTCCCTCTGGATCCACAATCAAGCTGCGGCCCAGGTACTGGGTTCCGCGCTCCTCGCCGCAGCGATTGGCTGCGACCAGGAAGACCCGGTTCTCGGCGGCGCGGGTTCGGGCCACAAACTCTGGATAGAGCGTGGCGGCGCGCGGCCATGCGGTGGAGAGCAGGACCACCTGGGCGCCTTGCAGGGCCAGGCAGCGAGCCGGTTCGGGGAAGCGCAGGTCGTAGCAGATGAGGGTTCCCAGGCGGCCGATTTCGGTCTGGACGGGGGGCAGCAGCGCCGCCCCGGGTTTCACGTAGCGGTCCACACCCAGGTGTGGCAGATGCGTCTTGCGGTAGTGACCCACGAGCCCTTGGGGACCTGCCAGCAAGGCACAATTGTAGAGTGAGCCATCCTGGCCACGCTCGAGGGTTCCGGCCATCATGTATATATTCAGCCGGGAGCATAAGACTTCGAGCCTTTCGGCATGCTTGCCGGGCACGGGCTCGGCGAGCGCCCCAGCCTCTTCGGGCGAAAGGCCATACCCCGTGATGGCGCATTCCGGAAAGACCAGCAATCTGGCACCGTTGCCAGCGGCCTGGGTGGCCAGCTTCTCGATACGCTCAATATTCTGCTCGACAGCGATAATCTGGGGGTCGAATTGGATGGCAGCGATCTTGATCATGAGCTTCCCTTCCTGAGGATGCCGCGGGTTCATTCCGACGCCCAGAGTATACTTGGCGAGCCTTTCCCATTCGGGGGTTGTGCGGGCCGGAAGGGGATGACTATATGACTGCTTGGATCAACCTGGAGCCATGGTGGCGGTTCGCAGCCGCCCTGCTGATCGGAGCGCTCATCGGGCTGGAGCGGGAGTTTGTCCAGCAGCGCAGCGGGGAGCAGGAATTTGGAGGGATCCGAACCTTCGCACTGATGTCCCTTCTGGGCGCGGTGGCGGCCTATTTGACGCAGCAATTCGGCTTCCTGATCTTTCTGGGTGTCTATCTGGGGCTGATCCTCCTGCTATGGATGAGCAACCTCGCATCCGCCCTAAAGGGAGAGGAGGAGGGCATCACCACCGAGGTGGCTGCGCTGCTGGTACCCCTGCTGGGCGCCCTGATGATTTGGGACAGGCCAGCGGTGTCGGCCGCGCTGGGGGTCATCACGGCCTTGATCCTGGCGTTGAAGCCTGGGCTCCACGATCTGGCACGGCGCATGAGCCCGCAGGATTTGCGGGCCACGCTCGAGTTCGCGCTGATCACGGCGGTGATACTGCCCCTGCTGCCTAACCGCGGATTCGGCCCCTTCGGTGTGCTCAACCCCTTCCAGATATGGCTCTTGGTGGTGTTCGTCTCCGGAATCGGCTTTCTTGGCTATGTGCTGATGAAGGTCTTCGGCGCGCACCGGGGGATTGGCATGACCGGCCTGCTGGGCGGCCTTGTGAGCAGCACGGCGACGACGATCAGTCTTGCCAGCCGCAGCAAGGTCACCGGGGCGCTCTCGAGGGTGCTTCTGCTCGGGATCCTGCTGGCCTCGAGCATGATGTACCCGCGGGTGATGGTGGAGGTGGCGGTAGTGAACCCGGCCTTGCTGGGGAAGGTCGCCCTGCCGTTGGTCATGATGCTCGGCGCCGGGCTTGTGTTTGTCTATCAGCTCTGGCGGCAGACGCGCCTCGAGCGGAAGAGTGAATTGGCGCCGGTGAAGGTGAGCAACCCGCTTCGCCTCCAGGCGGCGATCTCCTTCGGGTTGATTTTCGCCTTGGTACTTGTGGCCGTGCGCGCCGCCAATGAGTATTTCGGTTCCGCGGGGGTCTATGTTGCCAGCCTGCTCAGCGGCCTGACCGATGTGGACTCGATCACCCTAAGCGCGGCGGACCTGGCTGCACAGGGCGGGTTGGAGCCGCAGGTGGCCGCCAACGCCATCATTCTGGCGACGGTGGTGAATACGATTGCCAAAGGCGTGATGACCGTTAGCGTTGGATCGCGACGGCTTCGGGTTGCGGCGCTGCGGGCTTTCGGCGCGCTGAGCGTGGCTGGTCTGGTTGGAGGCGGGCTCACGCTTCTTCTGGGCTTCTGAGGCGTCTGCCCCCCTAGAGCCGCTCGAGGATGGTCGCCGTTGCCATCCCGTGGCCGATGCACATGACCTGGAGGCCGTAGCGCCCCTCAAAGAGGCGCAGTTCATGCACCAGCTTGGTCATCAGGATGGCGCCCGTGGCACCCAGCGGATGTCCATGGGCGATGGCCCCGCCATGGGGGTTGACGACCTGCGGGTCGGGTTCTAATTCCATCATCCAAGCTAAGACCACCGAGGCGAAGGCCTCGTTGATCTCGATCACATCCATCGAATCCAGCGCTAGCCCCGCCTGTTGGAGGACTTTGCGGGTGGCCGGGATAGGACCGTCGAGCATCAGGACGGGATCGGATCCAACCACGGCGCGGGCGACCAGCCGCGCCAGCGGTTTGAGCCCATGCCGCTTTAGCGCTCGTTCAGACGCAAGCAGGAGAGCCGCGGCGCCATCGCTGATCTGGCTGCTGTTGCCGGCGGTGATGACGCCACCCTCTTTGAAAGCCGGTGGCAGCGTCGCCATCTTTTCGCGATTGGGATTCATGCGGACGCCCTCATCGTGCTCCAGCAGCAGCTCACCCTTCTGACCATCCGGAATGGGGACAGGGGCGAGCTGCGGGGCCTGCAACCCTGCGCGAATGGCGGCGGCTGCCTTCTGGTGGCTATGGAAGGCGTAGTCATCCAGCTGATCTCGGGAGAGATCCCACTTTTCGGCCATCAATTCGGCGCTGATGCCCTGATGGATCAGGCGGTAGGGGAAGTCCTTTGGCCATGCTTCGGGCCAATCGGCGCCGATGGGCTGGTGGGACATCATCTCGATGCCCCCGGCGAGGACCAGATCCATGTCACCTGCGAGGATGGCCTGGGCGGCGAAATGCACTGCTTGCTGGCCGGAGCCACACATGCGGTTGAGTTGCACACCAGGCACATGGGCGGGGAAGCCCGCCTCGAGGGCCGCCAGGCGGGCGATGTTGGCTCCTTGATCGCCGATGGGTGTGACGCAACCGAGGATCACATCCTCAACCTCAGTTGCTGGCACACCGGTCCGGCGGATGGCCTCCCTCAGGACGTGGGTGGCCAAGTCGATCGGCGCGATCGGGTAAAGCGCACCCTTCCCGGGCTTGCCAACGCCGATGGGGGTGCGGACGGCAGCGACGATATAGGCCTCTTGCGCCATGATGGCCTCCTAAGCATCGCGCGCGGCATCCAATGCTACGTCAAGGCTAGAGAAGCGTCTTCGACTTGTCAAGCGACCCAGCGCCACTTGCGCCGCTGTGGTATTCTCGGCCGCGATCGCGGGCCGCGGGATCGTGAGGGTAATTTGGATATGAAGAGCGAGCCAAGAGGGGCGCTAAGGCAGGCGGCGGCCTGGCTCCTGCTGGGAGCGATGGCGCTGGCGGGCTGCCGGCCGGGTCCACCGACTCTCAAGCCCCCGGATGACCTCCCTGAGCTGGTCGCGGCGCTCGGGGCGATGGGCCAGGAGGCATCCGTGGAGGCACTGGCATACGCCGCCCCCGTGAGCTCGCGCCCGTACGCGCTCAAGATTGGCGAGGAGCAAGCGCTTGTCTTCGCGTTCGGAACGCCGGAGGAACGAGAAGCCTACATATGTTCGATTATGGATCGCCCGGCCGCCGGGCGGCCCTGGGCCGACGGCGCGAAGGTATGGGCGGGAGGCTCTCTGGTCGTGGCCTATGAGGGGAACGATGGAGGGCTGGTTCTAATCTTCGATGCCTTATTTGGTGATCGGGTGGGCGTCGAGCCGGGCCTGGGCGAGCCGTACCCGCCTGCGGTGACGGCCGCAAGGAAAGCCGCCGCCGATCGCCTGGGCCTCGACCCACAAGATTTGGAGGCGACGGAGTTCGAGCCAAGCTTCTGGCCCGACACCTGCCTGGGCGTTGGCAACCAAGGCGAGATCTGCGAAAGAGAACAGATATCCGGATGGCGCATTCTCCTACGCCATGGCGAACGCCTGATCGAGGTCCGCACGGACGAGCTGGGGCAGGAGGTGAGATTCCCATGAAGGAAACACCCCAATCGCCGGGCCGAGAGGCAGGGGCGGCGAATGACCTTTCGAAACTACCGCGCAATGTCTGGGCCGTGACCCTGACCAGCTTCCTCACGGATATCTCATCCGAGATGCTGTTCAATCTGCTGCCGATTTTCCTGTTCAGCGTCTTGGGCGTCCGAACGGCGTTCATCGGGCTCATTGAGGGCCTGGCAGATGCGGCCGCCAGCCTGCTCAAGATGGTGTCGGGCTGGCTATCGGACCGGCTGGGGGCACGGAAACCGCTGGCGGTTTTTGGCTATGCCGTTTCGACAGTCGCCAAACCCTTTCTTTATCTGGCCACATCGTGGCCGGGCGTTCTTGCGATCCGTTTCGCCGATCGAGTGGGCAAGGGATTGCGAACCGCCCCACGCGATGCACTGGTCGCCGATAGCGTGGATGAAGAGTCGCGCGGCATCGCTTTTGGCTTGCATCGGGCAGGGGATACGGCGGGTGCAGTAGTGGGCATAGCCGCGGCCATGGTCATCCTGGCCAGTTCGGGCGGGGCGACGGGAGAGCTTTCGCGGCGGGCCTTTCAAGGCGTGGTCGTGGCGAGTGTCATTCCAGCTGCCCTGGCGGTTTTGATCCTGTCGCTGGGGGCGCGCGAGGTGCGCCGGACAAGAATCTTAGAGGCGGCGCAAGCGCCAGGCAGTCAAGCTGCAGAGAGCGAGGCTCGGCTTGGTCGAGAATTCCGCCGGTATTTGCTGCTCATGGTGCTCTTCACGTTGGGGAACTCCTCGGATGCGTTCCTCATCTTGAGGGCAAGAGTGGCGGGTCTTTCGGTTCTGGGGGTTCTGGGTATGATGCTCAGTTTCAATCTGGTATACGCCTTGGTCTCCATCCCGGCCGGGGTCTTGTCGGACCGCGTGGGCCGCAAGCGTCTCCTTGTCTGGGGCTGGTTGTTCTACGCATTGGTGTACATGGGATTTTGGAGAGCACAGGCTGGTTGGCAAGCCTGGGTTCTCATGTTGCTCTATGGGGTGTATTACGGCCTGACCGAGGGGGTGGCTCGCGCCT
>CAZBLT010000006.1:0-69721 GCA_964492745.1 uncultured Anaerolineaceae bacterium | reverse complement strand
GTCGCTGACCTGGTGCCGGCCGAGAAACGCGGCACGGCGTACGGCGCGCTCCACACAGCAGTAGGGCTCACCGCGCTGCCAGCGAGCCTGATCGCAGGGGTGCTGTGGCAGGGCCTGGGTGGCTGGGGAGGGTTCGGCCAAGGCGCTCCTTTCCTCTTTGGTTCTTTGATGGCTCTATCAGCGGCCGCCGGGCTCGCCTCGCTTGTTCCCGGAAGGGGCTTGCCCGCGCGGGAGGGCGCGTGATGGGCGCTTCCTTGCGATGGGTGCGGCGGACGCGAGCAGCTGCATATCTGCGCAATACCCTGATCAGTTTTGGCCTGACGGTGATGGCCACGCGACTGTTCCTGGAGCTCACGGGCTACCCGCAGCTCGGCTCCGGGGCAATTCACATCGCCCATGTGCTCTGGGGCGGCTTGCTGCTCTTCGGAGCCGCCCTCATACCCTTGCTCTTCGTGCACCGCAAGGCATTGCTATGGACTTCCATCCTGGCAGGAGCTGGCGTGGGACTGTTCATCGATGAGGTCGGAAAGTTCATTACCGCCAGCAACGACTACTTCCATCCGGCGGCAGCCCCGATTGTCTACGCGTTCTTCTTGCTCACGGCCCTTATCTACTTGCAGGTCAGACGGCCGCGGCGGCGGGATGCCAGAACCGAACTCTACCAGGCCCTGGAGGGCTTGGAAGAGGTTCTCGACCAGGATTTGAATCCCGGGGAAAAGGACGAGCTGCGAGCGCGTCTGACCTGGGTGCTTGAGCATGCCGGAACGCAGGAGCGGAGAGATCTGGCCGCAAGCCTGTTGAATTTCATGGATGCCGAGAGCCTGAATGTCGTACCAGAACGGTTGGGAAGGGTCGAATCGGCCTTCGCCAACTTCACGGCATGGAGGCGGGGGCATCTCACGCCGCCACGGTTGAAGGCGGTGGTTGTGGGCGGGCTGATGGCCCTGGGAGGCTGGGCGGTCTGGAGCCTGCTATTGCTGCTCCTCAGGTCACGGGATCCGCTCTTCCTGGAGGAGAGGCTGGCTGAGCTGGTGATTTCGGGACGCGTGGCAGGCCACGGGGAGCTGATCTGGTTCGGCGTTCGGCTGGCGGCCGAGGGGATCGTGGGGGCGCTGTTGCTGAGCTCGGCCTGCATGCTCCTGGCCGGCCGGGACGGGCTGGGCGTGCGTGTGGGTGTGCTTGGCCTGACCTTCGCACTCGGGGTGGTGAATCTGCTGGTCTTCTATTTTGAGCAATTCTCGACCGTGGTCACCGCAGGCCTGCAGTTCTTGATGCTGCAAGCGCTCGACGAGTACCGCAGAGGCAGCCTCCGGCCAGACTAGCGGAGGTATTCCCCTGGGTTTCGTTAGCGCTCTTCGAAGATGCGCTCACCGGCCCGGATTGGCACTTGGACCTGGTTCTCGGCAGGTGTCAGCGGACAGGACCAGTTCTCGTTGTAGGCGCAGTATGGATTGTAGGCGTAGTTGAAATCCACCCGCAGGCGCCCGTCTGGCTACTCCTCCGGATCCATATAGCGGCCCGCTCCGTACGTTTCCACCCCGGCAAGCGCATCGGCAAAGGGCAGAAATAGACCATGCTCGTTGCGGAAGATGGTCAGCTCGGCGGGCTCGCCGTCGACCTCGAACCGCACGCGAGCATAACGTTCGTAGGATTGGACCTGGCCGGTGTTGGTTTGCATCTGGACCCAATCCCCCTCGGGCATCCATTCGGGTTTCAACTCCAGCCGTAGGCTCGGATTCTCGGGAAAATACTTCAGTCCTTTAAAATGCCGCTTCTGTTCTGCTGTCAGGGGGCTGTGCGGGCTCATGCGGAAGAACTCGTCCCTTTGAAGGACCCATTGCCGCCATGGGGTCATTGCTGCTCATCTTGTCCTACCGAGTTCAATGGCATCATACCGCGATCTTCGGGTCGCGGATCGGGCGCTGATCTCAATCGAATGCGATGTTAACAATCCTCTTGCGCGCCTGCCCTATGATGAGGTGGCAAAATACGTTTGTACCTGTGAGGTGAATGACGATGGCGAAGATTATTGGAATTGACTTGGGCACCACGAACAGCGTGGTGGCTGTCATGGAGGGCGGCGAGCCGACGGTGATCCCCACCGCGGAGGGTGGGCGTCTGTGTCCCTCGGTGGTCGCCTTCACGAAAAGCGGGGAACGTCTGGTGGGGCAGACTGCCAAGCGCCAGGCGATCGTAAACTCCGAGAACACAGTCTACTCCATCAAGCGCTTCATCGGGCGTCGCTTCGATGAAACCGATGTCGAGCGCAAGATGGTCTCCTATGAGGTGGTGAAAGGGCCCGCCAACGACGTGCGCGTGAAGATTCCTGCCACCGGCAAGGAATATGCGCCTCAGGAGATCTCGGCCATGATCCTGGGCAAGCTCAAGCGCGACGCGGAGGCCTACTTGGGCGAGCCGGTCGACAAAGCTGTCATCACGGTGCCTGCCTACTTCAATGACTCGCAGCGCCAGGCCACGAAAGACGCCGGCAAGATCGCCGGGTTGGAAGTGATGCGCATCATCAACGAGCCAACCGCAGCCGCTCTGGCTTATGGCCTCGACAAGAAGGAGAATGAAACCATCCTGGTCTTCGACCTGGGTGGAGGCACCTTCGACGTCAGCCTGCTGGAGGTGGGGGAGGGCGTGGTCGAGGTGAAGGCCACCAATGGTGACACGCACTTGGGCGGAGACGACTGGGATCAGCGGATTGTCAATTGGGTGGCGGACGAGTTCAAGAAGGAGCAAGGCATCGACCTGCGTGAGGACCGCCAGGCGCTTCAGCGTCTGCGGGAAGCGGCCGAGAAGGCCAAGGTCGAACTTTCCACGGTGACCGAGACCGAGATCAACCTGCCCTTCATCACCGCCGATGCCTCGGGCCCAAAGCACTTGCAGATGAAGCTCACGCGGGCCAAGTTCGAGCAACTCACGGAGGATCTGCTCAACCGTATTCGCGGCCCCTTCAACGCCGTGCTCAAGGACGCCAATATCAAGGCGACCGACGTCGACGAGGTGGTGCTGGTGGGCGGCGCCACACGCATGCCCATGGTGCAGGACTTGGTGCGTGAGCTGACTGGCAAGGAGCCCCATAAAGGCGTGAACCCGGACGAGGTCGTGGCCGTGGGCGCGGCCATTCAGGCCGGTGTCCTGGCGGGCGAGGTGCGGGACGTCCTGCTGCTGGACGTCACGCCGCTTTCGCTGGGCGTGGAAACGCTGGGCGGTGTGATGACCACCCTGATCGAGCGCAATACCACCATCCCGGTCAAGAAAACCGAGATCTTCTCCACCGCGGAGGACAACCAGACGGCTGTAGACATCCATGTGCTTCAAGGGGAGCGTCCGATGGCGGCCGACAATATGTCGCTAGGCCGCTTCCGGCTGGAGGGTATCCCGCCAGCGCCGCGAGGAATCCCGCAGATTGAGGTCACTTTCGATATCGATGCCAACGGCATCCTGAACGTGACCGCCAGGGACAAGGCCACGGGCAAGGAACAGAGCGTCACCATCACGGCCTCCACCAACCTGAGCGAGAGCGATGTCGAGCGCATGGTGAAAGAGGCCAAGGAGCATGAGGCAGAGGACCGCCGGCGCCGCGAGCTCGCCGACGCCCGCAACACGGCGGATACCCTCGCGTATCAGGCGGAGAAATCGCTGCGTGAGCTGGGCGACAAAGTCCCGGCCCAGGACCGCGAACAGATACAGAATAAGATCGATGCCTTGAAGAAGGCCATGGAAGGAGAAGACATCCAGGAGATCAAGCGCCTGACCGAGGAGGTCCAGCAGGCCAGCTACGCGCTCAGCCAGCAGTTGTATGCCCAATCGGCGACGCCGGAGAAGGAAGCCGAGGGGGAGCGCCCAGGCGGCGACGAGGGGGATGTGGTGGAGGGCGAGTTCCGGGAGGCCTAACGGACAAGCGCGAGTTGCATCGCAAGGCAGGCGGTGATTGATCCGCCTGCCTTCTTGATTCCTATGCCGGATGGCATGGTTGCCTGGATCGGTTGGATCGGGTTTCGGCGGGCAGTATAATGGGCCTATGCTTCGGGCCCTTCATCCGCTTGAAGGGTCCGCGTTCCCTGGGTGAGGAGGGTCAGCTGTGGCGCTTCCAAGATACGCCTATTTTGAAGGCAATATCGTTCCTTACAGCGAGGCCAAGGTGGGCGTGGCGACGCACGCTCTCAATTACGGGACCGCGGCCTTCGGCGGGGTGCGGGCTTATTGGAACCCTGATGAGGAACAGTTGTTCATTTTCCGGCCGCGGGATCACTTCATCCGGCTGCTCAACTCGGCCAAGTTGATCTTGGCCGAGATACCCCACACGCCCGAGTCCTTGATCGAGATCGCCCTCGAATTGCTGCGCGTGGAGGGGTACCGCGAGGATGTCTATATCCGGCCATTGATTTACAAGGCGGAGGAGGGCATCGGCGTGCGCCTCCACGATCTGCGCGATGAAATCACCATCTTCGCGCTGCCCTTCACGCGCTACGTCGATCGCGACGATCGGGCGCATGTCACCATCTCATCCTGGCGGCGGATTGATGATAACGCCGTGCCGGCCCGCGGCAAGATCAGTGGTGCCTATGTCAACTCGGCGCTCATCAAGACCGACGCGATGCAGGCCGGATTTGATGAGGCGCTGGTGCTCACAAACGAGGGCCATATCTCCGAGGGCAGCGCGGAGAACGTGTTCATGCTGCGGGATGGAGTGCTGGTCACGCCCCCCATAACAGACAACATCCTCGAGGGTATCACCCGCCGCACTATCATCACGCTGGCGCGCGAGCTTCTGGGGCTTGAGGTGGTGGAACGGCCCATCGACCGTACGGAAGTCTATCTCTGCGAGGAACTCTTCCTGACGGGGACCGCCGCCCAGGTGACGGCCGTGACCCGGGTCGATCATCGGCCGATCGGCTCGGGCGATATGGGCCCGGTGACGGCGCGACTCCGTCAGGCCTATCAAGACGTCGTCCGCGGACGGCTTCCCGCTTATCGAGACTGGAATGAGCCCGTATACCAGAAAGAATCTTCCGCAGCCGGATAGGGCCGCGACCTTGAGTCTGCCAGACGTTGAGGCGCATGGCTGACGGGCCGCTTCGTCTGCGGCCCCCGAGGGCCAAGGGGTTGCTGAGCGGGGCCGTATTGCTCACGCTCCTCCTGGGCCTCACGGGCCTGGGCGTGATTCAATTGACGGCCGGCCGACTCTCGGCCTGGTTGGCGCTTTGGGCTGCGCTTCCGCTGGTGTGCGTCCCGCTTTCCGGAATGGTCCTCTATTCCCTCTGGAGCTTGCTCACGGCTCGATACGAACTCGATCGGAATGCCTTCCGGCTGCGGTGGGGATTGGCGGAGGAGCGCATCCCGCTGGCGATGATCCGGGAGGTGCGGCCGGCCTCGGAAGTCCCATCCCTCCCCACCCCCCGGCACATAACGCTTCCCTGTGTGAGGCTTGGCCGGATCACGCGAGATGACCTGCAGTTCTCCTGGTATGCCACACGGGGGCTGGAGGGCCAGCTCGCCATCCTCGCAGATCAAGACATCCTGATCATCTCTCCCCCCGACCCAGAGGCTTTCCTGGATGGCTATCAAAGGGCGCTGCGCCTCGGCTCCATCGAGAGCCTTCCCAGACGTTCGCTCCTTCCCACGCCAACTTTCGAGGCCATTCTTGGCGAGCCCTGGGCGATGGGCATGATTCTGCTGGGCGCGCTGCTGCCGCTTGCGCTCTTGGGGTTTCTAGGCTTCCGGATACCCGGGCTGTCGGAGACGGTGCCCTTTGGTTTTGATCCGGCGGGTGCGCCTGTCACACCATCCCCTCCAACTCGTCTGTTGCTGATCCCGCTGATCGCCGAGTTTTGCTGGCTGGCGGACCTAGCGCTTGGGTGGTGGCTTTACCGGCGCGAGGGAACTCGTGCCTTGGCCTACGCGGTATGGGCAGCGAGCATTCTTGTGAGCGGGCTGTTCTGGGGCGCGGCTTGGCAATTGCTCGCCGCGGCCTGAGTTTGCACGAGGTATCCACAGCTGCATGCAAGATATCCACAGGTTCAGGCGGAGTTATCCACAGGGCATCCGGTGGCGGCCAAGCTTGGGTTGGGTTTGATCCTGGCGCTGGCTCTCAGTGCGGGGGCCTACGCCGCGGGCATGCTCACGCTGGACGGTGCCCTGGCGGCTGTGTTTGTGGGCGCTCTGGTGTACAGCCTGGGCGGGCTGACCCCAGCCATGCTGCTCGTAACCTTCTTTCTCACCAGTAGCCTGCTCACACGCTGGAAAGCGGCCCGGAAGAAAGCCGTTCAACGCCGGTTCGAGAAAGGGGGCCGGCGGGATCGAGGCCAGGTTCTCGCCAATGGAGGATGGACGGCGCTCTTCAGTCTTGGGTTGTGGCTGAGCGGCGAGGCCTGCTGGCTGGCGGGAATCACAGGCGCTTTGGCGGCCGCCACGGCGGACACCTGGGCGACGGAGCTTGGCGTCCTGGCGAAGAAGCCTCCAAGGCTCGTCACTTCCGGCCGGATCGTGCCGCCAGGCACGTCGGGCGGGGTAACGATGCTGGGCATCTTGGCCTCAGCGGCCGGCGGGCTCTCGATCGGTTTGCCTGCAGCTGCACTATCGGGGAATGGGCGCCTTCTGATCGCGGGGCTTGGCGCAGGCATAGGAGGATCCCTGGTGGACAGTCTGCTGGGCGCCACCCTGCAGGCCGTCTATGCTTGCCCTGTCTGTGGGGTTGAGACAGAGCAGCATCCACAACATGTCTGCGGTGGGCCAACGCGGCTCGTCCGGGGGTCGCGCTGGGTGAGCAACGACGCGGTCAACGCGCTAGCAGGCCTGCTGGGCGGGCTGCTCGGAATCGCTGTCGAGCATATCCTATAGCTATCTGAGGAGCAAGCGATGGGGCGCTTCGCGTGGAGGCTCCTACCTGCTCGCGGATGGGCGCGGATGCTCGCGCACGCGGGTCATGCAGAGCGTGGCGAGAGCCATGAAGATGGCGGAAAACAGGAACATCACCCGGTAGTTTCCCCCCGTCCAATCGATGAGCAACCCCACCACCTGCGGGCCACCTACGGCGGCGATGTTGGAGGCCAGGTAGTAGAGGCCGGTGAACGCTCCCACGCGGGCGTCTCCGCCCACGTCGTAGACCATGGGCAGGGAATTCACGTTGACCAGGGCCCAGGCGATCCCGGCGGCGACGAGCAGTGCCACCAGACTCAAGGTATCCCGTACAAGCCAGCCCATGGCCATCAGGAATGTCAGCGCCACGACACCACCGAGGATTGTGCGCTTGCGGCCGAAACGCGTGGCGAACAGGCCGCTGGGGACGGCGAAGATCACGAAAAGTAGCGCAAAGCCGCTGGTGATCAGCGACATGCGGCCCGGATCAATGCCCAGAGTGAATTTGCCGAAGGAGGAGATCCAGGTCTCGAGGGCATTGAAGCCCAAGAACCAGCATAGAATGGCGGCCAGGATCCAGAACCCGGAGCGGTCCTCGCTCTCGAGTACTTCGCGCAGGTTGCGCAGAAGGCCTTGGCGCGGGCCGCTCGATGCAGGGTTGGCGGGCGCGGTGGGCTCACGCACGAAGAGCAGGACCAGCGTGATGGCGCCGAGGAGGATCAGGCTTCCGAAGAGGAAAGGGGTGATGCGCCCGAAGGCATACAGCGCGCCGCCGCCGAGAAAGGCCACAATGGCTCCCACGCCACCCATTAGGTTAATCACGCCGTTGGCCGTGCTGCGCTGCTCAGGGGGATACAGGTCGCCCAGGAGTGCCACGGTTGGGGAGCGGAAGAGCGCCATGCCCAGGTTGGTGAGCAGGATAGCGAGCATGATGCCGATCACAGTATGGAGTGAGGGGATGAGCAGGAATGCGGTCGCGGCGATGGGTGCCCCGACAAGCATCCAGGGCTTGCGGCGGCCGAGGCGGGATCGAGTGTGATCAGAGCGCTCACCCACGATTGGTTGGACAAACATGTTGAGGTAGTTGTCCCAGGTCATCACGAAGCCCACCAGGGCGGCCCGCAAGCCCATTTCGGCCAGGAAGATGGGTACGAAGTTGTTGAAGATGGGCCAGATGACGCTGATGCCGAAGAAGCCGAATCCGAGCAGGAAGGTCTTACCGTAAGGGAAGCGAGCCATGGTGGGCCTCCGGTCAAGAATGGGCCCATTGTAGTGGGGCAGGCGAGGTAGGCAAGTGGCAGCAAGAAGACGTCTGAACCAAGGTTGACCCTTTGCGGTAGGGGTTATACAATGCGGGCTGAATCGCTTGAGCGCTCCTGTGCGTTCGCCTGTGAGGCCGAGCGATTCTTGCGGAGTGGGAAGGAGGTGAGGCCCCGGAGACGAAACGTTTTCGCAGCCTATGCTTGAGATCAATCCGTATGACCGTAGATGTAGGAGGAGAAAACAGTGAAACGCCGAAGTCTGTTTCTATTGCTCAGCCTGCTGGTGGTGGGGAGCATGCTGCTGACGGCATGTGGCGGCGCGACCCCCACGGCAGAGGAGCCGGCGGCGCCCGAACCAGCCGCCACCGAGGAACCGGCGCCAGAAGAACCCGAGGCACCTTTTGAACCGATGGTGCTCGAAGCGCCCAACTGCGATTATGGTGGGTTCTTCAAGAAGATCGAGGCCGTCGATGAGTTCACGGTAGTCTTCGAGCTGTGCAAGCCCGATCCGGCCTTCCTCTCGAAGATCGCCTTCAGCGTCTTCTCGATCTATCCCAGCGAATGGCTGGAGGCCACCGCCGGGGACGAGACCCGCACGACCGAAGGCCTTGATCATCCGATCGGTACCGGCCCCTACAAGATTGCCGAGTGGGTCCGTGGCGAGAGCATCACTTTCGTCCGCAACGAGGACTACTGGGGTGAGCCGGCGGTGACCGATAAGCTCGTCTTCCGCTGGAACAGCGAGGGTGCAGCCCGCCGCCTGGAGCTTGAAGCCGGAACTGTGGATGGAATCGACAACCCCACGCCGGATGATTTCGAGGCGATTCGGGCCAACCCGGATCTGAACCTGATTGATCGCCCATCTCTGAACATCCTCTACGTCGCCATGACCAACACCTTCGAGCCCTTCACGGATGTTCGCGTGCGCAAGGCGATTGCCATGGGCATCGATCGCCAGCGGATTGTGGACAACTTCTATCCGCCCGGATCGACAGTCGCCACACACTTCACGCCCTGCCAGGTTGCTAATGGCTGCGTGGGTGAGCCCTGGTATGATTTCGACCCCGAGGCTGCTAAGGCCTTGCTGGCAGAAGCCGGCTATCCGGATGGCTTCTCCACCAAGATCTTCTATCGCGATGTGTTCCGCTCCTATCTGCCGGAGCCCGGACGCGTGGCGGAGGAGCTGCAGGCCCAACTGAAAGCCAACCTGAATATCGACGCCGAAGTGGTGGTGATGGAGTCGGGCGCCTTCATCGAGGAATCGACCGCCGGACGGCTTGACGGCATCTATCTGCTCGGATGGAACGCCGACTACCCGCACGTGACAAACTTCCTCGATTTCCACTTCAGCAAGGACAACCCGCAGTTCGGCGAGCAGTCGCCCACCTACTATGAGAAGCTCGAGCAGGCGGCGCAGATCGCCGATCCGGAAGAAGCCCGGCCTCTGTATGAAGAGGCAAATAACGCCATCCGCGAGTTCGTGCCCATGGTGCCGGTGGCCCACGGCGCCTCCGCAGTCGCCTACCGGGCGGATGTGGAAGGTGCCCACGCCAGCCCGCTGGGCAACGAATACTTCGCGGTGATGGACCCCGGCGGACGTGACACCTTTGTGTGGATGCAGAACGCCGAGCCCATCAGCCTCTTCTGCGCCGACGAGACTGACGGCGAGTCGCTGCGGGCCTGCGAGCAGGTAACCGAGGCACTCATGTCGTACGAAGCTGGCGGCACGGATGTCAAGCCGTCGCTAGCCACCGAGTGCACGCCCAATGAGGACCTGACGGTGTGGACCTGTGCGCTGCGCCAGGGCGTCAAGTTCCATGATGGCTCCGCCTTCGATGCAAATGATGTCGTGGCGAGCTTCACCATGGGTCTCGACACCGGCAGTCCGCTGCACGTTGGAAATACCAACGCCTGGGAGTACTACTCCTACCTGTGGGGGCTCATTGAGCGCTAAGGAGCAGGCCCACCGGGCGTGTCATCTGTCGTAACGACGAGGCAACGCGGGATGGGTGTCGCAGTCTGGGCTTCCTATCCCGCGTTGCCCTTCGTATGAGAAAGATCATCGAGGGTAAAGCATGCTGCGCTACATCTTGCGCCGCCTTATCTCTGCCATACCGGTGCTTCTCGGCATCCTGCTGGTGGTGTTCGTGCTTGTACGCCTGATCCCTGGGGAACCCTGCAAGGCCATCCTGGGGGAGAAAGCCTCTCCCGAGACTTGCGAGCGCTTCAACCGCGAGCACGGACTCGACCGGCCCTTGCCGGTTCAATTCTTTATCTATATGGGGAATGTGTTGCGGGGCGACCTAGGAAACTCGATCCGATTCGCCCGGCCGGTGACGACTATTTTGGTCGAACGTTTGCCTACGACCGTAGAGCTTACCATTCTTGCCTTGAGCCTCGCCGTCATCGTGGGCATCCCCCTGGGAATCATCTCCGCCATCCGTCACAACTCGCCCGTGGATGTGGGCACGATGATCCTGGCTAATGTCGGAGTTTCGATGCCGGTCTTCTGGCTCGGACTTATGCTGGCGTATTTGTTCGCCATTGTCTTGAAAGACACGCCGCTCTGGCTTCCGCCCTCGGGCCGGCTTTCGGCCGGCCTAAGCGCCACGCCGTTCTACGAGGTCTTCGGCTGGACGCTCGAGAAGGGCACGCCCAGCTTCAAGTTCTGGGAGTTCTTCGCGAATCTCTATATCTTGAATTCTCTGCTCACTCAGAACTGGGAGGTGCTCTGGGACACCATCAAGCACCTGCTGCTGCCGGCGATCGCCCTCAGCACCATCCCGATGGCCATCATAGCCCGTATGACGCGTTCCAGCCTGCTGGAAGTCATGGGTCTGGATTACATTCGCACGGCGCGCGGCAAGGGCGTTCCCGAGCGGCTGGTGGTCCTCAGGCATGCATTGAGTAACGCCTTGCTGCCGGTGGTGACCATCGTCGGTTTGCAGCTGGGGCTGCTACTCAGCGGTGCGGTGCTCACGGAAACCATATTCGGCCTTTCCGGAGTGGGCCGGATCCTCTTTGAGGCCATCACCGCCCGCGACTACCCCATCATCCAGGCCTTCACGTTGGTGATCGCTACAGGGTATGTGGGCCTGAATCTGCTGGTGGATGTTTCCTATACCTTCCTCGACCCGCGCGTGCGGCTCGAGTGATGGAGAGGCGGTATGGATAATCGCTACACACTGAAGGATACATCGCTCGCCGCCCAAGAGGCGCTCATGCGCCCGAAGCAATTCCATCGCACCGCGTTAGGCCGGCTGTTGCGGCGCCGCTCGGCGCTGGTTGGCATGGGCATCCTGGGGACACTGATTCTGGTTGCGGTCTTCGCCCCCTGGATCGCGCCCTACGATCCGGAGCAGGTGCTCATCGGCCTTGAGGACATTAAGCGGCGCGAGGCGCCCTGCATCCACCTGCTTGGCTGCCCACCGGACCGGCCTCAACACATCATGGGCATCGACGGCAACGTGCGCGATCAATTTAGCCGGGTCATCTTTGGCTCGCGATTTTCGCTACTTATTGGTTTCACCACAGTCGGCTTCGCCATTCTGATCGGCTCATTGCTGGGGGCCATCGGCGGCTTCGTGGGTGGGACGGTCGATAACATCATCATGCGGGTGATGGATGTGTTGCTGGCGTTTCCGGCGCTGCTGCTGGCGATCGCCATTGTGGCAGTTCTGGGGCCGGGGCTGATGAACGCCCTGCTGGCCATCGGCATCGTGTCCATCCCGGCCTACGCCCGGGTCATGCGGGCCAGTGTGCTATCGGTTAAAGAAGATGATTTTGTGCTGGCTGCCCGCATGGTGGGTGTGAAACCGATGCGGATCCTCCTTCGCACCATCCTACCTAACGCCGTGACGCCGCTGATCGTGCAGGGCACGCTAGGCATCGCCACGGCGATCCTGGACGCGGCAGCACTATCATTCCTGGGTTTGGGCGCGCAGCCGCCCACGCCGGAGTGGGGCTCGATGCTCGGCACTGAGCGCAACCAGGTTTTCACGGCACCCCACCTGGTTTTCTACCCCGGGTTGGCGATCATGCTGACAGTGCTGGGATTCAATCTGCTGGGCGACGGTCTCCGCGACGCCCTCGACCCCCGGCTGGGCGAGAAAGGCGTGATGCCTAAGTAGAGCTATTGAGATGGTGGTCATGACAGGGACTTCCGGCGGGAGATGGGGCCGGAAGTCCCTTGATGCTTAAGCAGGGTTCTGCGAAAGCAGGATATGTTGCGTGGGGTAGGGCATTTCGATGCCTTCGCGTGCGAAGGCGTTCAGGATGGCCTCTACGGCGGCATGCTTGGCATCCAGCAGCCCGGCAGCCTCGGTATCCACCCAGAAGATTAACTTGCCGGTGATGGCCGAATCGCCGATGGACTCGAAGGCCAGCTGAGGTGCAGGGTCGGCCATCAGACCGGGGACATCACGAATGGCCTCCAGGGCAACCTGTGCGGCTTTGCTGAGATCCGAGTCCCGGGCGACCCCCAGATTCATGATCACGCGCCGGTGATGGGCGCGGCTGAAGTTGACGATTGGGCTGATGAAGATGTCAGAGTTGGGGATGATCACAAAGCGCCCGTCGAATTCGCGGATCTCGGTTGAGCGCAAATTGATGGCGATGACCTTCCCGGAATAGCTCTTGACCTCGATGGCGTCGCCAATCTCGAAGGGGCGTGTGAGCAGCAATAGAATCCCCGCAATGAAATTCTTGGCCACATCCTGGAGGGCGAAGCCGATCGTCACGCCTGCTACGCCAACACCCGCCAGCAGGGTGGACAGGCGACCTGGGACCAATTGCTCGAGAGCGAGCACGATCCCCACTGCTAGAATGCCCCAGCGCGCGAGCATGTCGAGCAAGATGATGGCCTCATCTTCGAGTTTGCGCTCGGCCAACCTGCGGCGGATGAAACGGCTGGCGCCCTTCGAAAGCAGCCGGGTGGCGATGTAGATGGCCAATGCCAGGGCGAGGCGCGGCAGAAACGATAGAATGTTGTCAAGCAATGTGGAGAGCGAAAGGCCGTTTAGATTCATGAGATCCAATCCCTCCCGAGTAGAATGCTCCCAGCATGATAGCACAGCGCAGCCGGCTGTGTCAGTACTCATGCCCTGCTACAATGCGGAGGATACGGTTGACAAGGCGGTCCACTCGATTCTGCAGCAGAGCCTGGAGCGTCTGGAGCTCATCTTGGTCGATGATGGATCACGGGATGGCACTGCTGCGAAGCTGGCTGACTGGGCTTCGAGGGACCGCCGCGTTCGTATGATTGCTAGATCGCATGAAGGCATCCTTGGCGCGCTAAACGCCGGCCTGTCCCATTGCCAGGCACCCTACGTGGCGCGTATGGATGCCGACGATCTTGCCCACCCTGAACGTCTGGCCCGCCAGGTGGAAACCCTAGATGCTCATCCCGATCTCGCAGTAGTGGGATCGCTGGTTGAGGGGTTCCCCCAGGAGGACGTGCGGGAGGGCTTCCGCATCTATCTTGATTGGCTCAACAGGCTGGTGACGCACGATGCCATCGTGCGCGAGATCTTCATCGAGAGTCCCCTGGTGCACCCCTCGGTCTGCATGCGCCGGCGGTGGCTCGAGCGAGTGGGGGGCTACCAGGATCACGGGTGGCCGGAGGATTACGATCTCTGGCTTCGGCTCTACCTGGCGGGTGCGCGCTTCGCCAAAGTGCCAGAAGTGCTGCTCTATTGGCGGGAGCACCCGCAGCGCCTCACCCGTCAGGACTCGCGTTACGCTGTCGAGCAGTTCCTGCGCGCCAAGGCCCATTACTTGGCTCGGGGACCCCTGAGCGGAGGAGCGGGCGTGATCCTCTGGGGGGCCGGGCAGATGGGGCGGCGGCTCTCGAAGCACCTGCTTCTGGAGGGTGTGCCCATTCTGGCCTTCGTGGACGTGGATGAAAAGAAGATCGGACGCACCCGGCGTGGCAAGATGATTCACCCGCCTGAGTCACTGCGAGAGTTGTTGCAGGCTCATCCAGGTGCAAAAGTGTTGGCCGCGGTACGATCGAGGGGTGCACGCGCGCTGATCCGCGAAAGGCTGCTGAACCTCGGCTTGCGGGAAGGTCGAGATTGGTGGGCGGTGGCCTAGCCTGGATTACCCTTTGGCCTTGAGAAGATGGAGCAGCATCAGCGTCGGCCGGCGGGCCGTGATGGAGTGGGGCAAGTTTGCGTCCATGTGAACCCAGGTCCCGGGGCCGACTGTGAGGGCCTGGTCGCCGAGCCTCAAATCGGCCTCACCTTGAAGGAAATGCAGGATGGCCGGCATGGCAGCGGTGTGCTCGGAAAGTGACTGCCCGGCCGCGAAACCGAAGAGGACCGACTTCGCGGCGTCATCTTCATGCAGGGTGCGGCTCACGATCGTACCGGGGGGAATCTCGGTTAGCAGCGTCTCCAGCTTCTCGATATAGGCGTAGCCCTGTTTGGCCATGGAAGTGCCTCCCGGCTCTTTGGAATGAAGATACGGACTGCCCAGGCGATGGGCGGCTTCCCGGCAAGTATACAGGCTCTGAGGTGCTCTTGGTCTCCGAGGGAGGCCGGGATTAGTGGTCCAGGGCCTCGCGCCGCCGGACGGTGTTGAAGATGTCGGCAGGCTCATTGTCTGCGCGAAACCACCGCCCCTCGCTGGTCAAATCATGGGAGACATCGTCATCGCTGTGCCAAGTGATGGTGGCGGCCACTGTGGCGAGGAGTGTGTGCAGGCCGCCATAGATCGCCAGGGCGAGTGGGATGAGCAGGCGCGCTATCCCGGGAAGCGGAAGGTTCGGCCATAGTGGCGAGTGGGCCAGGGGCCAGCTGCTACTCGGCCCTATGGGCTCTCACCTCTGTCCCGCGGAGAGGAGTGCCCATGAAGAATGCCCGATGATGCAGATATCGAGCAAACCGGCCAGGAGCGGAACGACGCCGATGATGGCGAGGGGGTTGCGCCGCCTGCCGGTCCCTTAGAGGGCTTGCTCGGTTGCTGCCGCTTTCAGCGCCCGCCAGGCGGTCTTGGCAGGCCCTATTGCGAGGAGCATCAGGGCCGTCATGATGACGGCTGAAGACAGGCACCAAGCGCAGGTGGCGCCGATGACAAACGGCTCAAGGAAGGTAAGGTAAGTAGAGAAGGCCGTTCCAGCGAAAGCCATTGCCAGAAACGCGATCGAAGCGAGCGGGGCCCAGGGCTCGGCGGCCGCGCGTGAGACGGCCCATGCGGCGATCAGCGCGACATAGCCCGCCATGCCAAGTACGCCGACGGGAATGCCCAGGAAACGGGCATAGGGGCTCTGCTGGACCGTGTTGCAATCCCCGACGGGCCCGCAGACGGCCTCCGTCCCGCTGGTTTCGACGAAGCTGAGATAGCCGGCAATCGCAAGTCCGAGTACCAGCAGGACGGCGAATATCCATGATGCGGGGAGCCGCGCCGAGGCGTCTCCGGGTCGGAACCAGCGCAAGACGGTGTAGAACAGGCTGGCAAGCATCCCGATTAGAACGAGGATCGAGAGGCTATTGCCGACCGGATCAAGCAGAATGCGCTCGCGAACGCTCAGGGTCTGGGATTGCAGCAGAGGCTGGGTGTCCGGCAGGGGTTCGGCAGGGACGGCGGGTGTGGGCGCGGTGGTGGCTTCGGCCGAGGGTGTCGCCTGGGAACTGGTTTCCTCCAAAGGGACAAGCGTGGCGAGGATCGGCTCTAAGTTGGGTAGGTCGGGCCAATCCAGGCCGCCCTGTTCCAAGCCAGCGTCGATCAACCCGGGAAGCTGCTGCGGGATCTCCAGGCTGCCTACGAGCACTGTCTCGCCGATGATGAGCGTAGGGACTCCCAGACGCTCCTGGGGTATCTGGAAGCGCTCGATGGCGCTTTCATACAGGCCCGCGCCGATCTGGGTGGTTGTGTCTACGAAGAGGATTTGAAGCACGTCCCCCTGGATCTGGATGATGGGCGGGACTTCGCGCTCCGCCGGGTTGAAACCCTCTTCGGCGTAGGCCCATGCCATGGTGCTGTTGTATTTCTGCACGATTGGTGGGAGAAATTCATTGATCACTTTATGGCAGTGCGGGCATGAGGGTGAGTAGAACAGGATCGCTCGCGCGATCGGCGTGTTCTGCGCGCTGGCTGGGGAGACAATCAGCAGGGCGAAGAGGACAACGATCAAAGAACGAAACTGTCGCAGCATGCTTCCTCCAAAGGGGGTGCCTAAGCCTGCTCTAATTGCTGCCGGAGTGTCCAAAGCCGGTCAAGGGTCGATTCCAGACGGGAAAATAGGGCCGGGCCGGGCTGGGTAGTAACATCATCTTCGTTGTCGAATACGGCATATGGAAGCCTGATCCCCTCGACTTCCAGGTAGTCCGGATCTCCGGCGGCAAACTCGCTCCAATCGTCTTGCTCGTAGAGCTTGCGTAGTTTGGCGTCGGTCAAGCCATGTTCGAGGACGCTATCGGGGCGTTCCGGGTTGAAGCGCAGGCGATTCTTGCGAAGCGATTCTTCGAAGGAGACTTGGATATACAAACTCGCCGCTTGGCGCAAGATTTCGTGACCTAAATAAGGATAGGCGGCGCGATAACCGCCATGCTGGCTGCCGCGGGAGAACTCGATGATCACCGTGGCCTCCCCCTCTGCGTCCCGGCGCCATTTGGCATATTCGAGCGCCAGCCGCCGGATGAGCAGGTGCCACATATCCTCGTGGATGAAATAGCCATCCCGGGTTGTATGCAATCGCGGCCGCCCGAATTCCCTTTCCAGGATCTCGTCCTCCTCGAACCAGGTCCAGAGCATAGGGAAGTCATCCAGGACATGCATCGGGCCGATATGGAAGCGCTGGATGCGTTCGGCCTCGCCGAGGCCGTGGAGAGCATGGATGATTTCGCTCTTGCCGGCCCCGGGGCGGGCGTTGAGGATGAGGATAGGGAAGAAGGGCGGCATGGTGACCTCGATGTAGGTTGGCGCGTGAGGCCCATTCTGCCGCCAGGGAGGCCTGACGTCAAGGGGGAACTGGTGGGAGAGGGCTGCATGATAGAATGAAAAAATACCCCCGTTTTGCGGGCGACGGTTTTGACATGCGTCTGCATGACCAGCCACAGCTAGTGCCGGGAAAGGACGAATTAGCGCAGCAGGCGCGCCGCACCCGGGTGAAGCTGGCAGAGATATAAGGCGCAGGGAGGTGAGATGGGGTCGATCCGCTCGGTATGCGTGTATTGCGGTTCGAGTGATCGCAGCGATGATGGTTATCTGCAGGCTGCGGCGGAGATGGGCGCGGCCGTGGCCGCGCGGGGCTGGCGGCTTGTGTTCGGGGCTGGGGGGACGGGCATGATGCGTGCGGTGGCGGATGCGGCCCTGGCGCGCGGGGCCGAGGTGATAGGTGTGATGCCCAAGATTTTCGACACGCCCGCACTGGCGCACCCCCACCTTTCGAAGATGCTGGTTGTGGAGAACATGCATGCCCGCAAGGCGAAAATGGCCGAGTTGTCGGATGGTTTTGTGGCTTTGCCGGGAGGGCTAGGTACCTTCGACGAGCTCTTCGAGATTCTCACCTGGGCCCAGATCGGCCTCCATACCAAGCCGATTGGGTTGCTCAATGTGCGGAATTACTTTGCTCCGCTGCTGGAATTGCTGGACATGGCCAGCCAGGAAGGCTTCATCTACCAGGAGCACCGGCGGCTCTTGGTGATAGCCTCCCAGGCCGACCGTCTGCTCGACCGGATGGAGGCCTACGCGCCGCCGTCCGGGCTGGCGCGATGGGTGCATCGCCAGGAGGAGGAAGCATAAACGCGGCGTAGTTTATCGATCACTGGAACAAGGTGTGGCGCGATCTGATGCGGGCGGTGGCGTTGCTGAGAGATGGGCATTCTCGAATTCCGTCCCAGCGAACATTGCGCCCGAGCGGTCGGCGATAATCTTCGCCACATGATCAACCAAGAACAGGGCTGGGTTTATTTCGTGGTTCGTCGCGTGCTGCCCGCCTAGGCCGCCGATGGGAAGGATCTCACCCGCGCAGCCGATTTGAAGGCGGAAATGGAGCTGATGCACGCCGAAACCATGGAATATCTCGCCAGCATCCCCATCGAGGATTCTTGTCTCATAGTGCAGGTGCCGGATGATGGTTCGCCAAAGCTCGGCTGGATACTCTTACATCTCTTCGAACAGGAGATCCATCACCGTGGGGAACTCTCTGCCTGAGCCTGCTGGGTCTCGAGCGGCCCAAGACCGATCGGCCGGGCTAGAACCCGGGCCGACCGCCGGCGCGCATGCCAATGGAATAGGGCCTGCGCTTCCCTCGCAGCCTTGGCAGGAGCCGCGTGCTGCCCTCAGCCGCTGCGGTCTGGACAAGCGGACGCAAAAGGTATACGATTCGGTCCAGTAGGATGCATGTACGTTCTTTGCGCATGTCGAAAACCCCCTGCCTGAGCAGCCGCGCTCAGGCCGTGTTGGTTAACCGCAACCCTGCCGCTGGGCTCGACCGCTGAAGAACGCAGCTTGCACCTCGTCACCCCCTCTTATTGCAAGGAGGCATGGCAGATGTCCGAGCGTCTCGTAGGCACCGTGAAGTGGTTCAACGGCAGAAAAGGCTACGGTTTCATCGAGCGGGAGGATGGCCCCGATGTCTTCGTCCACTATACAGCCATCGTGGGCGAGGGCTACCGCAATCTAGAGGAAGGCCAGCGAGTGGAGTTTTCCATCGAGCAAGGGCCCAAGGGCCTGCAGGCTTCGGAGGTGGTGATCCTCTAATTGAGCGAATGACTGAACAGCAAGGAAGCTTCCGAAGCCCCGACGGCTTCGGAAGTTTCTTAAGTGGTGCCCGCAGACGTATCCAGGCTGTCCTCGGTGCCTTTCAGCGGCAACCAAACCGAGAAGCGCGAGCCTTTGCCCGGGATGCCCTCGCTGTGCAATTCGATGCGGCCACCGTGCCGGGAGACAATCTCCTGACAGATGGCCAGACCCAGGCCGGTGCCGGGTGCGCCTGTGCGCTGGCTTGCCTCGCCGCGGAAGAAGCGCTTGAAGATATCGGCTTGTTCCTGCTTCGAGATGCCGAGCCCGGTATCCTCCACTTCGGTGACGATCCAGAGCTCCTCGGCCTCGGGCTGGAGACGGGAGCGGAGGGTGATCTCCCCACCCTTTGGCGTGTAATTCATGGCGTTCGTCAGCAAATTCGTGAAGACCTGGCCCAGCAGGCGCTCGTCACCGGTGAGCTTGGGGAGGTCATCTTGTATCTCGAGGTGAAGCTGGAGGCCCTTGTTAGCCGCAAGGGAGGCGCGGTCCTTGGCGAGCGATTGAAGAATGCGGTTCACATCCACGGGCGCAGGTTCCAGTGGGGAGGCGCCCACGTCGAGGCGGGAGAGAGAGAGCAGATCGTCGATCAGATTGGCCAGACGGTCGCTCTCTCGGGATAGGGTCTCGAGATAGCGGTTGATGCGCTCGCGGTCGTCGACCCGCGCCAGTAGGTCGAGATAAAGGCGGATGTTGGTGAGCGGTGTGCGGAGTTCGTGGGATACGTCCGAGACGAACTGCGTCTTCAGACGGTCGATCTCCTTGAGCGCACTGATGTCGTGGAGCACAGCCACGTAATTCAGGGGCTCGCCTTCCGGTCCCAGAACGGGGGTGATGGTGACCGCCGCTTCATAGGTGGACCCATCCTTGCGGCGGTTGACGACTTCGCCCTTCCAAATCTCACTTCCCCGGAAAGCCTCGATCATCTCTTCGGGAGGGGAATGCTCGCCGCCTCTATTATCCAGGAACCAGGGCTGCCCGCCGAGAACTTCATCGGCGGCATAGCCGTTAAGCCGCTCCCAGGCGGGGTTGACGAATTGGATCGAGCCATCGGAATCCGTCACCATCACCGCATCACCGACATGCGTGAGCAGCGCGTCGAGGCGATCGCGCTCGGCACGCAAGGCGTTCTCCAGGGCGATGCGGTCACTGATATCGGTGATGAGCGCCGTCATGCCCTGGGGAGCGCCGGCCTCATCGGTAAAAAGGCTGATGCCAACGAGGGTGTGGAGGGTGCGGCCGTCCTGGGTCTTGAGGTTGAGTTCGTAAACATCCTGGGGTTCGAGTCGGCCCGAAATGCGCTCTCGGAAACGGCTGAGCATCTCGGCCGCATCCTGCACGGAAAGTGCGCCGACGTCGGCGAAATGCTTGCCCAGGAGTTCGCCGGAAGGCAGGCCGAGCATTTCGGAGAACTGCTGGTTGACGTAGAGGATCGTACCCTCTTTGTCGAGTTGGAGGATGCCGGCCTGCGCGGTCTCGACCAGGGAGCGATAGCGGGCCTCGGAGAGGCTGAGTTCGCGAGTGCGTTCGGCCACCTGCACTTCGAGGCGCTGAGCTTGAGCTTGAATTTGGCCATAGAGATGGGCGTTCTCGATCGAGACCGCCGCCTGCGCAGCGTAGGCCTTAAGCAGATTCATCTCCTCGGCCGTGAAGGGGCGGTCGGTCCCCAATCGGCGCACGGTCATGGCACCCAGCGTGCGCTGACGGATGGAAAGGGGCACAATGGCGAGGCACTCGGGCTCGCCATCAGGCGTGCCTGGCACCTGGATGCCGCGCGGATCCGATGCGGGGTCGTTGATCAGCAGCGGCTCGCCGTGTTCAACGACATGGCCCGTGAGTCCCTGGCCCACTTTCAATCGGAAGGCCTTGATGGCCTCTGCATTGGGTTCGAGTGCCACCACGCAGCGCAGCTCGCCGGTCTCATAATCCAGCAAGTGGATGCGGCTGCCGTCGGCGTGCAGCAGGTCGTTGGCCTGGCGGGCGATTTCCTGCAGGACCGTATCGGTATCGAGCAGGGAGGAGATGGCGCGCGCCGTTTGCATGAGGCTGAGGGACTCCTCGGCGCGGCGGCGGGCATGACTGTAAAGGCGGGCGTTTTGCAGGGCGATGGCCGCCATACTGGCAATGGCCTGGGCCTGCTCGACATGCTCCTGCGTGAAGCTGGCATCGCGCGAGAGCGAGAAGAGCTCCATGCCCCCAATGGCATCGTTCCCGACGATGAGCGGGACCCCCAGGAAGGCCTTCACGCCGGCCCGCACCCAGTTCGGCAAGGCCATGGGATGATCGGCGTAGCGCGGGATGAGAATAGGCTTGCGTTCCTCCACCAAGGGCCAGATCAAGCCATGGCCCCGGAGGGCGGATTGCTGGCGGAGTTCATCGGGCAGGCCATAGATATAGGGATAGGTGGCCACCTGCCCGCCCGGATCGATCAAGCCAATGGCCCCAGCCTCCGCGCCGATGACCTCCGTGGCGATGTGGATCACCCGCTCGAGAACGACCGGCAGCTCGAGGGCGCTCGAGACAACCTCGGCCACTTGGTTGCGCAAGTGCTGCAACTCCAGGGCTTGCTCCAGGCGTTGGCGGGTACGTACGTGGCCCAGGGCGATAGCGATGTGGTCGGCAAGCGCGGCCACATGGGGCAAATCCCCCGGCGAAAGCCAACGGGCGGTGACGCTGATGGTCCCGATAGGTTTGTCCTCGAGAATCAGGGGGGCGATGATCATGTTGTCCTGACCCAGCAGGCGCATCAGGCGGGAGAGCATCGGACGCAAGTTCGGCGGAAGCATCTGGCCGACGACTTCGGAGCGGTCGGCGGTGAATTGAGCTTCTCCTGTCTCCAGAGCCGCCCGGTAGATATCCACCGCTTGGGGATCGAAACGGTAGCCAGCGACCTCCAGGCCGGTCATGCGCCGCAGGGTGCTCGTCAAGGATTGGCTCAGCGAAGGGGTGTGGACTTCGAGTTGGCCGTTGGGGGTGAGCAAGGCCACGCTGCCGCGAAGACGCAGCCGCCGCAGTTCCTCAGTGACGGCGCGGATGACATCTTGCTCATGGGAGGCGGCCTTGCGGGCCACTTCGGCCGTGGCCCGAAGGGCGGACACCCAAATATTATCGATGGCAGGATCGCGGATTGGGTCGGGCATCAGATGCTCTGAGCAGGTTCTCTGCTATGGCGCGCAAGTGTATCACGGATGCAAGCTGCGGGCCCGCGGCCAATCAGGGCCCGTTGGGGCTAATCCAGCCACTCAACAAGAGTCGCCTCGCCCTGCCCTACGCCGACGCATAGCGTAACCAAGCCGTAGAAGGGACGCGGTGCTTGGGGCGCGCGCCGGCGCATCTCATACAGCAGGGTAGTGAGCAGCCGCGCTCCTGAACAGCCAAGCGGGTGGCCGAGTGCAATGGCGCCACCGTTAACATTGGTGATCTCGGATGGTATCTCGAGCTCACGCATCACCGCCAGGGCTTGGGCGGCGAAGGCCTCGTTGAGTTCGATCAGGCCGATATCCTGCATGCGCAGCCCGGCGCGATTCAGGGCTTTGCGCGTAGCAGGGATCGGGCCAAGTCCCATCATGCCCGGCTCCACGCCGGCGGCGGCTGAGCAAACAACTCGGGCCCACGGCTTGAGTCCTAGATCCAAGGCGGAGGAAGCGCGCATCAAGACCACGGCTGCAGCCCCGTCGTTAATGCCGGAAGCGTTTCCGGCCGTGACCGTTCCGCCTTCGCGAAAGATGGGTTTCAGACGGCTCAGCGCCTCGAGGGAAGTGTCGCGGCGCGGGCGTTCATCGGTGTCCACCCGATGGGTTTCGCCCTTAGGGCCGGGAACCTCAACAGGCACGATCTCCTGCGCAAGAATGCCCTGGTCGATAGCGGTGATGGCGCGGCGGTGGCTCTCGAGAGCGAAGGCGTCCTGGGCCTGGCGGGAGATGCCGTAGGCTTCGGCCACCTTTTCGGCGGTCTCGCCCAGAGGGTCGGTGCCGTAGGTGGCCTCGATCTTAGGATTGGGCATCCGCCAGCCCAATGTAGTATCCCATAGAGTGCCATGTCCCCAGGGGAAAGCCTGCTCGGGTTTGGTGAAGACGTAAGGCGCCCGTGACATGCTCTCGACCCCGCCGGCGACAAAGACCTCCCCCTCGCCCACCCGTATTGCCCGATAGGCCGCGTTGACGGCGGTGAGGCCGGAGGCGCACAGGCGGTTGAATGTGACTCCGGCGACTCCGACAGGAAGGCCTGCGAGCAAGGCCGCCATGCGAGCCACGTTGCGGTTGTCCTCGCCCGCCTGATTTGCGCAGCCAAAATAGACTTCCTCCACCATGGCCGGATCGGTGCCGGCGCGCTCAAGGCCAGCCTGGATGACCAGCGCCGCCAAGTCGTCAGGGCGTATGCTTGCCAGGCTGCCGCCATGGGCGCCAATGGGTGTGCGCACGGCCGAGAGGATGACAGCCTCATGCATGGGACCTCCCAGAGGATGAGGTGCCTCGATTGTACTCCAGGCGGAGGCAGACGACCGGGGGCAGCGGAGATCACGAGATCATTGATCTGGGACAGCCCGGCACCGGCAACAAAGATGGGGCGCCGATCCGTTTGCAAAATCTGTACAACGTCCTTTGTTGCGGATAGACTCGGGGCCGAACTCCGTGGCAAGGGAGGCCTTATGTCTGTGCTGTCGAACTGGAAAGAGGTCTTGGATACCGCCAACCTATCCCCTGATAAGAAAATGGATGTGGTCAGCAAGTGGTTGATCATCACCCGGGCGGCGGTCTTCTCGATGACGGCCACCTCTGGGCTCATCGGCGGGCTGCTGGCGGTGGCGTTGGCTGGCCGCCCGCACTATGGTAACTTTGCTCTGGCATTCGTGGGCCTCATTCTGGCGCACGCCGCTAACAATATGATCAATGATTACTTCGATATGGAAGGGGGCGTGGATACCGATGATTACGCGCGGGCTCTGTATGCGCCACACCCAGTGCTCTCGGGCCTGCTGACCAAGCGTCAACTACGGACGGCTATTCTGGTCGTGAACGCTATCGACGCGCTGATCCTGCTCTACTTCGTGTTGACGGTGGGCTGGTGGGCGCTGGCCTTTGCCCTCGGGGGCCTGTTTATCAGTGTCTTCTATGTCGCACCCCCGATCCGGCTCAAGCATCACGGTCTGGGCGAGCTGGGGGTCTTCCTGGTATGGGGCCCCCTGATGATCGGCGGTACCTATTACGTCACCTCCGGACAATTGCCCTCACCGGCCGTTTGGCTGGCGAGCGTGCCTTACGCCCTGGTGGTGACGACGGTGTTGATTGGGAAGCACATCGACAAGCTCGAGGCCGATGAGAGCAAGGGCATCCGCACGCTGGCGGTTCTCTTGGGGGAGAGAACCTCGCTTTGGCTAAACCAGGCGCTGATGGTGGCCTACTACCTGGTCGTTCTGGCCTTGGTCCTCAGCGGCGCGCTGGGGGCCTGGCTGTTGCTGGTGATTCTGGCGATCCCCAGGCTGGTGCGCGTGCTGAAGATTTACAACCAGCCCAAGCCGAGTGAACCTCCGGCGGATTACCCGGTATGGCCGCTCTGGTTCGTTTCGGCCGCTTTCTACCATAACAAGCTGGCTGGAGGGTTGTTCGTGTTGGGTCTGGTCCTAAACTTGGTGTTGCCGTTCAGCATCCGGCTCTTCTAGTGGAACCTCGTTTGCAAGTGGCGGGGCTGCTCAATTGAGGAGCCCCGGTTGGATACGGCCTACTTCTGATCCGCCAGAAGTTTGACGTATTGGGCGCGCTCGAACGCAAAGGGATTGTCAACATTCTTCTGGCTCATCTTGCCCCGGAAAGCATGGAGATCGGCGTATTCGTGCTCTTCCATCCAGGCCTCTAGACCGCGGAGCATCGTGGATAGATAGGGGATACCCTTCTCGAGCAACCCGGATGCGACCTGTACGACTTGTGCGCCAGCCAGAATGGCCTTTGCGGCGTCACGTCCGCTGTGCACACCGGTACTCAGGGCCAGATCGGCCTGGATGCGGCCATAGAGTAGCCCCACCCAGCGCAAAGGCAATTTCATCTCTTGGGGCGTGCTGTATACCATCTCCTGTGTGAAGCTTTCCGTCTCAGGATCGATATCTGGCTGGAGGAAGCGGTTGAAGAGGACCAGGGCGGAGACGCCCAGGAGGTCGAGTTTCGTTGCCACGTTGGCCACGGATGTGTAATAGGGGCTGAGCTTCACGGAGACCGGAATGCCCACCTCCTCCCTCACGGCCTGAACGATCTCATACATCTGGGCCTCGATCACGGCGCCAGCGACGCGTGGATCGGTTGCCACGGCGTAGACGTTTAACTCCAATGCGTCTACGCCGGTGCCTTCCAATTGCTTGGCGTACTGGGTCCAGGCGCCAGGAGAGACGGCATTCAGGCTGGCGATGAGGGGCATTTTCACATCTTTGCGGGTTCGCTCGACCCACATCAGGTGCTCGCTGGTGCCTCCATGCTCGATGTCTGGGAAGTAGGAAAGGGCCTCGGCGAAGCTGTCTGCGCCCACCGCGAGCGATTCGGCATAACGCTGGGCGTCCATGAGGATTTGCTCCTCGAAGAGCGAACGGATGACGAGTGCGCCTGCGCCGGCCAGCTCCGCGTTTTGGATGCGTTCCAGGTAGCTCGAGATGGAGCTGGCAGCCACGACGATGGGGGTCTGGAGCTGCAGCCCCATATAGGTAGTTTCAAGATCGGACATGGTCTTCCCTCTTCGGCGATTCGCGATTATTTTAAGGGTGCGGCTAAGGGCGCGCCAGCAATAGTGACAGGTATCCTCCGGTTTGCACTGTTCTTCTACACTATCAGGGGAGGGCGAAGCTGATTACACTCATTGCGGGTTGCCCCCGACGCAGATACGCGCGCCTTGGGCGCGCTTCCCATATCTTCCGGTAGCTGAGAAAGGAGTTCCTCATGGCGGAAAAGAAGAGCCAGCGGAAGCTGATGCCCTACGACGGCAATGCCGCTGCGGCGCATGTCGCCTACGCCACCAATGAAGTCATCGCCATCTATCCCATCACCCCCTCTTCGCCCATGGGGGAGATCGCCGATGAGAAGGCGGCCCACGGCGAGCCCAACATCTGGGGCACCGTGCCGAATGTAACCGAGATGCAATCCGAGGGGGGCGCGGCCGGCGCCGTACATGGTGCTCTGACCACCGGCGCCTTGACTACGACCTTCACCGCATCCCAGGGCTTGCTGCTGATGATCCCCAATATGTTCAAGATCGCCGGCGAGCTGACGCCGACGGTCTTCCACATCGCTGCCCGTTCGGTGGCGGCGCAAGCCCTCTCGATTTTTGGCGATCATAGCGATGTGATGGCTGCCCGCTCCACCGGCTGGGGCATGCTGGCCTCGAACAACCCCCAGGAGGTGATGGATCTTGCTCTAATCGCCCAGGCGGCGGCGCTTGAGTCGCGGGTGCCATTCCTGCATTTCTTTGATGGCTTCCGCACCTCGCATGAGATTCAGAAGATTGAGGAGCTGACCTACGACGACATGCGAGCGATGATCGACGAAGAATGGGTCATCGCCCACCGCCTGCGGGGGCTGTCACCAGACCGGCCGCGGGTGCGGGGCACGGCTCAGAACCCGGACGTCTTCTTCGCGGCCCGCGAGACCGTCAATCCTTACTACCTGAAAGTGCCTGGCATCGTGCAAGCCACCATGGACCGCTTCGCAAAGCTGGTGGGCCGCAGCTACCGTATCTTCGATTATGTTGGCGCCCCCGATGCGGAGCGGGCCATCGTGATGATGGGATCCGGCGCCGATACGATGCACGAGGTGGTGGAATATCTGGCGGCCCAGGGCGAGAAGGTGGGGCTCATCAAGGTTCGCCTCTACCGGCCCTTCGACGGCCAGGCCTTCGTGGCGGCGTTTCCACCCACGGTGCAACGCATCGCCGTGCTCGACCGCACAAAGGAGCCGGGTGCGGCGGGTGAGCCGCTGTACCTGGACGTGCAGAATGCCATCAGCGAGGCGGTGACCGAGGGACGGCTGGATCGTACCAAGGCCCCTATCGTAGTGGGTGGCCGCTATGGACTGGGTTCGCGGGAGTTCAACCCCGGAATGGCGAAAGCCGTGCTCGACAACCTGGCCGAGAAGCAGCCCAAGAACCATTTCACCGTCGGGATTTTCGATGACCTCACGGACACCAGCCTGCCCTGGGACGATGCCTTCTCCTCCTTGCCGGAGGGGACCCACCAGGCGATGTTCTATGGCCTGGGTGGCGACGGCACGGTCAGCGCCAACAAGAATTCGATCAAGATCATTGGCAAGGAGACCGATTACTACGCGCAGGGCTACTTCGTCTATGACTCGAAGAAATCGGGCTCGATGACCATCTCGCACTTGCGCTTCAGCCCCAAGCCCATCCGGAGCACTTACCTGATCGATCAGGCTGAGTTTCTGGCCTGCCACGCGTTCCAATTTCTGGAGCGGCATGACATCTTGAAGAATCTCAAGCCCGGAGGAACCTTCCTGCTGAACAGCCCCTACCCCCCCGAAGAGGTGTGGGACCAATTGCCTTTTGAGGTCCAGAAGGGATTGATCGAAAAGCAGGCCAAGTTCTATGTGATCGATGCCTACTCGCTGGCCAAATCACTAGGCCTGGGAGCGCGCATCAATGTGATCATGCAGGCGGCGTTCTTCGCCATCTCGGGCGTCATACCCGAGGATCAGGCCCTGCAGAAGATGGAAATTGCCGTGGAGGACACCTACGGCGACAAGGGCAAAGCCGTAGTAGATATGAATGTGAAGGCTGCCAACCTGGCGCTTGAGCGCATTCACAAGGTTGAGTTGCCTGAGAAGCCTTCCTCCGAAAAGCACCTGCTGCCGCCGGTTCCGGCAAACGCTCCGGAGTTTGTGCGCCAGGTTACGGGCGAGATGATTGCCCGGCGTGGGGAGCAGATCCCGGTCTCGAAGCTGCCCAATGATGGCACATACCCGGTGGGAACCACGAAGTTCGAGAAGCGCAATGTTGCCCTGGAGATCCCGGTCTGGGAGCCGGAGGCCTGCATCCAGTGCAATCAATGCGCATTCGTGTGTCCGCATGCGGCCATCCGCCCGAAGATCTATCCGGCTTCCTATGCCGATGGCAACGCGCCGGAAGGGTGGCAGGCTGTGCCCGCCAAGGGCCGCGGGATGGAAGGGATGATGTACACGCTGCAGGTGGCGCCCGAGGACTGCACCGGGTGCGGCGCTTGCGTGCATGTGTGCCCGGCCTATGCCAAAGACGAGAAAGGCCAGAAGACCGACCGCAAGGCCATCAATATGGCTCCCCAGCCGCCGATCCGTGAGCAGGAAGTGGCCAAGTGGGATTACTTCCTCTCGATCCCCGACCCTGATCTATCGCTGTTCAATCCCTACACAACCAAGGGTTCACAATTCCTGCGCCCCCTGTTCGAGTTCTCGGGGGCGTGTGCGGGTTGTGGGGAGACGCCCTACGTGAAGCTGCTAACACAGCTCTTTGGCGACCGGCTGATCATCGCCAACGCCACCGGGTGCTCCTCGATCTATGGTGGCAATCTACCCACCACGCCCTATACCACGCGAGATGACGGGCGCGGGCCAGCCTGGTCCAACTCGCTCTTTGAGGATAATGCTGAGTTTGGCATGGGCATGCGCCTGACTGTTGATAAGCTCACGGCGCAGGCACGCGAGCTTCTGCGCGGCATGCAACTGGGGGAAAAGCAGCAACTGGCCGAGACGATTCTGGAGTCCGAACCGCATAGCCCTGAGGAGATCGAGGCCCAGCGGGCTCGGGTGGAGGAACTGAAGGCCAGCCTGGCCAAGAGCAAATCGGCGGAGGCAAAGCGCATGCTGAGCCTGGCAGATTTTCTGGTGCCGAAGTCGGTATGGATCGTGGGTGGGGATGGCTGGGCCTACGACATCGGCTACGGCGGGCTGGACCATGTCCTGGCCTCGGGCCGCAAGGTGAACGTGCTCGTGCTCGACACAGGGGTCTACTCGAACACCGGTGGCCAGTCCTCCAAGGCCACTCCGCGCGGCGCGGTGGCGAAGTTTGCCGCGGCAGGCAAGGATATGCCCAAGAAGGACCTAGGGGCCATCGCCATTACGTACGGAAACATCTACGTCGCTCAGGTGGCCTACGGCGCCAACATGACCCAATTGGTTAAGGCGTTTCAGGAGGCGGAGGCTTATCCGGGCCCCTCGCTAATCATCGCCTATAGCCATTGCATCGCCCATGGCATCGATATGACCACCGGAACCGACCTGCACAAAGACGCCGAGCAATGTGGCTTCTGGCCGCTCTTCCGCTTCAACCCCGCGCTGGCGGCGGAGGGAAAGAATCCCCTGCAGATGGACTCGCGGCCGCCGAGTGAGGATGTCGAGGTGTTCGCCTACAAGCAGAACCGCTTCCGCTCGCTGCGGGCCGCGGATCCTGAACGCGCCGAAAAGCTCATTGCCGCGCTTAGGCAGGATGTGGCCGCTCGCTGGAAGTTCTACGAGCAGATGGCGAGTCTGGATCTCTGAGGCCAATCCAGGCGCTGACGGTGAAACAGGCCGCCCGGGGCAAAACCGCGGGCGGCCTGTTCAATTTTCGGGGCTCAGGCCCGTTTCAGAAGTCCCTGCTCCCGAAGCCAGGTGTAGGTCTCTTCTGCGGCCTGTCGGAAGGAGCGGCCGGGGCGATAGCCCAGCTCGCTCTCGGCCTTGGAGAGGTCGTAGAACAGGCAGTGGCGGCTCATGCGCAGCTGGCCACCGTTGAGTGGGAGCTCGACGAAACGGCCCAGCAAATCAAGCGCCGCGGCGAGCGGGGGGATGAGGCATCCTGGCAAATGCAGCCAGGGCTTGCGGCGGCCGACGATCTCCGCCAGGGTTTCGAAGACCTGGCGGTGGGTCAGATTCTCCCCACCCAGGATGTAGCGCTCGCCAGACCGGCCGCGATCCAGCGCCAGTAGATGCCCTCGGATCACATCCTCGATGTGGACGATGTTCATGCCGCCGTCGGTCCAAAGGATGGCTCTGCCGCGGTGAGCCTCGAGCACCAGCGATGCGCTGATGAGATGAATGTCCCCTGGTCCGAGGATGACGCTGGGGTTGACGATCACCACCTCCAGGCCCTGGCGGCAAGCCTCCCGGGCCTCACCCTCGGCTCTCGATTTGGCGTAACCATAAGGGAATTGCGCGGGTTTGAGATTGAAGTCGTGCTCCTCGGTGAGCAACTCGCCGCGGCGCGGCACGCCCAGCGCAGCCACCGAGCTGGTCAGCACCACTCGCTCGACCCCTGCCTGACGGGCGGCGGCCAGGACATTGCGGGTGCCCTCAACCGCCGTGCGCACCACATCCTCGGGGTGGCGCCAGTAATCGGAACGGGCGGCGGCATGAAAGACCCAGCGCACGCCATCGACGGCGGGGGCCAGAGTTTGGGGCCGAAGGACGTCCCCCACCACCCGTTCGAGCGCAAGCGGTTCGATGAGCCGGAGGTCGGAGGAGGGCCGGTGCAGGGCGCGGACGCGCACACCGCGCCCGAGGAGAGCGCGGCACAGGCGCGAACCCACGAAGCCAGTGGAGCCTGTGACCAGGGCGCGGTCAGTCAATCAGACCCATCTCCCGCCCGACCTCTCCGAAGATGTTCAAAGCGCGGTCGATCTGCTCATCCGTATGGGTGGCCATGTAGCTGGTGCGGAGCAGGCAGCGGCCCTCCGGCACACCGGGCGGGACAAAGGCATTCGTATAGACGCCCGCCTCGAAGAGCCTCTTCCAGAAGTTGAGCGCAGGTTCCATATCACCGACAATGACCGGGATGATGGGCGAGACGCTGTTGCCGGTGTCGAACCCCATGGCTCGCAGGCCGCTGCGCATGCGCTCCGCAACGTCCCACAGGCGGTCGACGCGTTCGGGCTCGTGCTCCATGATATCCAGCGCGGCCAGGGCCGCGGCGACATTGGATGCAGGCATTGCGGCGCTGAAGATGAGTGCGCGGGCATGATGTTGGATGTAGTGGATAATCGGCTCATCCCCGGCGATGAAGCCGCCGAGCGAGGCGAAGGATTTGCTGAAGGTCCCCATGATCAAGTCGACCTCATCGGCAAGGCCGAAGTGGGCAGCGGTGCCACGGCCGCGGGCCATGACGCCCAGGCCGTGGGCATCATCAACCATCAGCCGCGCGCCATAGCGGCGGCATAGTGGCACCATCTCGGGCAGCGCCGCGAGGTCGCCGCCAACGCTGTAGAGGCCGTCGACGACCACCAGTGCCCCATGGTCCTCATCAATGCCCTGGAGCACACGTTCGAAGTGGGCCACATCATTGTGGGCAAAGCGCCTCAGGTCGCCTAGCGAAAGCATGGCGCCATCGATGATGCTGGCGTGGTCTTCCTTATCGGTGACGATGACATCGCCCCGCCCGACGAGGCAGGAGATAACGCCCAGATTGACCTGGTAGCCGGTGCTGAAGATCAGGGCTGCCTCCTTGCCGACAAAGGCAGCCAGTCTCCGCTCCAATTCGAGGTGCAGTTCGAGAGTCCCGTTCTGCAGGCGCGAGCCCGTGCAGCTGGTGCCGTAGCGCTGGGTAGCCTCGATGGCGGCTTGGCGGACGCGTGGATCGGTGGTTAGTCCAAGGTAGTTATTTGATCCCAGCATCAGTACGCGGCGTCCCTCGATCACAGCCTCGGTGCCCTCGCTATTCTCGAGTGGCAGGAAGTATGGATACAGCCCGGAAGCTTGCGCGAGGCGTGCAAGAGTGTAGGCATGGCATTTCTCGAAAAGATCCATGAGACCTTCCTTTACGAACAATGCTCTCGAAGGGAATAACACCCACAGCCTGTCGGGGTTCTGGGCGCGTAGGCGAAACGCAGGTTAAGTGCCCAGCTACCCGGCTGGGCCCTGAGGGCCAGCAAGACACTATACGCACTGGGAAAAGGATTGTCAATCTTGCTTGACGATCCGTGCGTGAAGGCTATAATCGAAGACATAAATGGAAGATGCCGATGGCATCCGGCAAAGGTGGGTGTGGAGACCAGTAGCCCGGCACAGATCACCTCAGAGAGCCGTCGGTCGCTGCGAGGCGGCGTGGCGAGCCGGGTGAATCCGCTCCACCAGCTCAGCATTTGAGCTCATCGCCCCCGCAAGGGCCTCGAAGAGGTCGTAAGGGTGGCCGGGAGCGCCCGTTAGCGCGCGGTTGAGGTCGCTTCGGCGATGAAAGCAGGTGGCACCACGAGCGCCCCCTCGTCCTGCGGATGAGGGGGCGAGCTTCATCATTGGGAGGTGCAAGGTGATCGATCTGCGGTTGATACGTGAACGTCCAGAGGAGGTGAGGGCGGCCATACGCACCCTGGGGGCGGCGGCGCCGATCGACGAGATTCTGTCGCTCGACCGGCGCCGCCGGGAAGTCTTGCAGTCGCTGGAGGAGCTGCGGCATGAGCGTAACCGCACCTCCAAGCGCATCGGCCAGCTCAAGGATGCGGCCGAACGCGAAACGTTGATCGCTGCGATGGGGGAGGTCAATGCGCGCATCAAGCAACTGGAGGGCGAGATACGCGACATCGAGGACGAATTGGAGACTGCGCTCTATCAGGTGCCCAACCTGCCGCATCCCAGCGTGCCGGTTGGCGCCGATGAGTCTGAGAATGTGATCGTGCGGCAGGAGGGTGAGCCGCGCACGGCTGAGGATTTTGGATTTGAGCCCAAGCCGCACTGGGACCTGGGGGTCGAATTGGGCATCATTGACTTTGAGCGCGGCGTGAAGCTTTCGGGCAGCCGCTTCTATGTGTTGCTCGGATTGGGGGCGCGCCTGCAGCGGGCCTTGATCCAATGGATGCTCGATGTCCACATCTCCAAGCATGGGTACACAGAGGCCTACCCGCCGGCCATGGTGCGAGAGATTTGCATGTGGGGCGCAGGCCAGCTTCCCAAATTCCGCGAGAATATCTATCACGATGCTGAGGAAGACTTGTGGTGGATCGGAACGGCCGAAATCCCGCTCACGAACCTGCACCGCGATGAGATCCTGGATATTTCCGAGCTCCCCAAGAAGTATGTGGCCTACACGCCGTGTTTCCGGCGGGAGAAATTCTCGGCGGGCCGGGATGTCCGCGGGATCAAGCGCGGACACCAATTTGACAAGGTGGAGATGTACCATTTCACGACGCCCGAGCGCTCCTACGAGGAATTGGAAGAGCTGGTCCAGAACGCGGAGGACATATGCCGGGCGCTCGAGATTCCCCACCGTGTAGTGCAGATGGTCACGGGCGACCTGGGTTTCACCGCTGCCAAGAAATATGATGTGGAGATCTGGGCGCCCGGATGCGGTGAATGGCTGGAGGTCAGCTCCTGCAGCAATTGCGAGGCCTTCCAGGCCCGGCGGGCCAACATCCGCTATCGGCCTGGGCCCAATGCGCGGCTAGCGTATGTGCATACCCTCAACGGCTCGGGGCTGGCGTTGCCGCGCACAGTCATCGCCGTGCTCGAAAACTACCAGCAACCCGACGGCAGTGTGATCGTCCCAGATGTGTTGCGGCCGTGGATGGGCGGCGTGGACCGCATTACTCCCGCATGAGCACCTGGATGGAAGTTCTCTTCGCGGTGTTGGTCGCTTTGGGGATGCTCATTGGCCTGGTTGGGATCGTCATTCCCGTATTGCCAGACATCATCCTGATCTGGCTTTCGGCGCTGCTCTATGGCATGCTGGTCGGCTGGGGCGACAAGGGCCCCTGGCTTTTCGCGGGTATCTCGGTGTTGGGCATCTTGGGGTTGCTCGCCGAAGGCTGGGTGAGCGGAGTCGGGGCGCGCAAGGGGGGCGCTTCATTACCAAGCATCCTGGCAGGGCTGGGTTTGGGTCTGGTGGGATTGCTGGCCACTGGGCCGCTGGGCTTGGTGGCAGGGATGCTTCTTGGGACGTGGCTGGTCGAGTACTTGCGTGAGGGTGATCCGGTGAAGGCGCTGCGCGCAACGGTTGGCCTGGGGGTAGGCTATGGAGCTTCGTTCGTGGTGAAACTCGCGTTGGGACTGCTTATGACCGCGCTGTGGGTGGTATGGTTGATCGTAGGCTAGCCCTTGGAGGGATCGAAGAACGTCATCCCGATTCCGAGGCGCTCGAGGCCTTGTTCCGCCCAGTGGACAACAAGAGGCGAGGGGTCGTCCAAGGCGGCAAAAAGCGGGGGTATCGCGGCGGGGTCGTTCATGGAGGCCAGAGCGCGGGCGGCCTCGATGCGGACGGCGGGGTTGGGGCTCCGCAAGGCCTCGGTCAGAGGGGAAAGGCCGGCCTCTCCAAGTGCGGCTAGTGCGTCGGCCGCGAGGCGGGCCAGCAGACGGTCAGGGTCGGCTAGCGCTTCGAGCAACTCTGGAATGGCCTGCTCGCTCGGCAAGCGGCGCAGCCCGAATGCTGCGCACTGGCGCACGCTGGGGTCGGGATCCTTCAAGCTGCGTCGGAGCGCCTCCCGGGCTCGGCGATGGTCGATAAGCGAGAGCGCCGCGGTTGCCCACCAGCGCTCATCCGGCTGCTTTGATTCGAGCTGGCGCAAGAGCCATGGCAACACACTCTCGCCTTGCTCGGCGAGGCGCTCAAGCGCCTGCTGGGCGCGCTCATCGCTGCCGGAGCCAAGCTCGGCTAGCAGGGCCTGCAAATGCTCGCTTTGCTCCGACATCAATCCTCCGGTGGCGGGACGGGGAGATCCTCGACGGCCACGTTGACCCATTTATCGCCTTCTTCGATCAGCATGACCGGGATGTCGTCCTTGATGGGATACTTGCGGCCGCAATCCGGCTCTTGACAGATAAGCCAAGTCTCGGCATGAAGTTCGAGCAGGCCTTGCTTCTCGCGTACACAGGCCGGGCAGCGCAAGATTTCAAGCAGATCTTCGCTGATCATTGTAGCCTCCAGAATGGCGTCTTCCCAAGGTGCGGGATGAACATACTCGAGGGGAGCGGAGATGTCAACATGTCATGAAATCAGCTTCAGGACTTTTCAATCTCCACGTTGCGGGGGAGCTTAGTGCCGGGGCCAAATTCATAAATCGCGCGCCAAGGGAGATAGTGGGTCTTGATGATATCCTGATGCAGAACCTCCTCGCCGCGCGTGACGGTGCGATAGACCACAACATCCATGCCATCGGCTTCGTAATCGATCTGTTTGATCTCGCCCTTCTCCAGGGCGGGGTTCTCCTTGTAGAGCGGCTTGGGGGCTTCGACCTCCCCGGAGATTGTCCGGCTCCAGCTCACCGTCCGGCCGTCGGGGGTGGAGTAGAATTTCCAGAGCAACTGATTGCCGTAGATATAGGTTTCGAGCAGCAACCAGTAGGGTGTGTCGTTGCGGAATCGGAAATCCACAACGGGCACAAAGACGGTGGCATCCAGCCCCGGGCCAGGCGAGCCGGGGCCTTGCTCGTAGTAGCCGACGCGGTAGGCATGCGGGTGCCGCTCGACGATCTCGTAGCCGCCGAAGAATGCTGCCCGGAAGAGCGTTGTGCTCACCTGGCACACGCCCCCGCCGAGGCCTTTGATGGTACGGTCGCCGTAGATGATGAGCGCCTCGGCGTAGCCCTTATCCAGGCTGATGTCACCCAGAATATCGGCCATCGAGAGCACTTCCCCAGGCCCCACCAGCAGTCCGTGGAAGGCAGAGGAGGCGGTTTTGATGTTTTGGATGCGTGCGGCGCTCGAACCAGCAAAATAGGTCGAGACCACGCTTACCGCCTCGGTGATCCCCAATTCTTCTGCGGTGGCTTGGCTACCTACGGCTGGTTCCTCGTAGCTGAAAACCAGAGGGATCTCGTGTTCGCCGCGCTGCAATCCTTCCTGGATGGCCTGGATGGAGCCTGCCAGGTCTAATTCACGGCCGATGACCGCCTCCTTAAGTAGATCCAATTGGCGGGTGTCGTCATTGAAGATGAATCGGGCGTTGCGCGGCTCCCGCGCCAGATCCGGGGCAAGCGGCTCGAGAATCTGTGCCAGAGCGTCCTCATCGAGCTTAACCAGGTAGCGCCCGGCCCCATCGCTCTCGAGACGATCGAATCGCACCAGCGGGGCGAGCTGCTCGGGGCTCAAGGTGAGTCCCTCGAACTCATCGGCCGTCAGGTGCAAAGGGGCGCTCAGAATTTGGCGGGCGGATTCGGCGGCATCGGAGGCATCCAGCACGACGGGGTACTTCTCCACGATCGTCAACGGCAGGGCGGCGTCGTGCATCTCGGCGATGGGCTTGGCCAGCGCGTTCAGGGTGGCCGAAATATCGACCCAGCGGCCAACTTGCCCAGGCGATACTTCGATCTGTGTACCGCGTACGGAGACGGTGGCCTCCATCATGGGCCGTTCCACCTCGGTTGCCAAACCCTGTAGATAGCGCGCCCCGACCTCCTGATCGAAAACGATAATCGGTGCCACCTGAGTTCCCAGATACCAGGCATCCAGCTGTTCTTGGAGTTGGTTCAAGAGGCCGCCACGGCGCCCAACGGCCAAGGCCTGCGCGGCCATGCCGGAGAAATCGATCGAGACACCCAGCGCCGCGGGGGTCGCAAGCCAGGCATGCTCGCCATCGAAGAGAGCGATCGTGCCCGTATCGGGGTATGTGTAGTGGGATTGCAGGGTGGAGATGATGGCGCTTGAATCCAGGCCGCTCAAGTCGAGGCTATCTGCGTGGACGCCGGGAAGGGCCTTGCCCTGATAGAGAAGGCGCGTGCCCATCAATAAGAGCGCCAAGCCTGCCAGGGCAGAGATCAGCGCAATGAACGTGGCCATGAGCAGGCGCGTGAGCAAGATGAGCAGGGTGCTCCGCTTAGTTCGAACGGCCTGCGAGCCTTGCATTTCAGCCTCTAACCAGGGCGCGGATTATATTATCCGCCTGCGGTCCGCTTGGGAAGAACTGTACAAGAAGGATGCCAGCTCAAGGGCGAAGCCAGACGAGCACGCTGCTGTAGTGATTCCAGCCGGGCAGGCCGGCGAGGCGCTCCCCGACGCCCACGCGCGCCCATTGCGCGTAGGGGATATCGTAGGGGATCTCGGCCTCGAAGGGTCCCAGCTCTCCAGGGCCACCGGACTGCACCTCCACCTCGCCGCTTGCGATTACTTTGCCATGCAGGTCGAGGATCTCAACGGAGAGTGCTCCGGCTGTCTCGAGCCAACCCGCGCCACGAAGTGGCAAGCGCCCTCCCTCCACAATCGCCTCCTCGCGAGGGAGGAAGATGGCGATTCTCTCGCCGCCGCGCAGTGCTGGGTGGATCAGTGATCGTCCCTCGGAGAGCAGAGTGAGTGGCACGCTGGTCAAGTGGCGTAGCATGCCGAAACGCTCGCCATAGGATCGCACTTGAAGCCAGCCCATCTCTGCAACCAGCGGGATCTCGAAGGGGATATCGGCGAAGAACTTGCCCGGCCGCCCCGGGTACGAGTAGAGCCAGGTGTAGCGCTTGGTGAGGGTGCGCCCGTCTTCGCCTAAGAGCCACAGCTCGACGCGGTTATCCTTGCTGGGGCCGCCGTAGCCTTCGACCCGGATAGGGCTGCGCACCATGGATCCGGGGCCGGGCGAGAGCAGGCTGAGTTCCTCATCGGGCACGCCCACGGCTGGCGGGGCCTTGGTGGGGGTGGGGATGGGCTCGGAGGGCTCGATCACGATGGCGGGCGTGGCCTCGGTCAGGGGTGATCGGGTGGGGGTGAGGTCCGATGGGCTGGGAGGCGAGACCGGTGGCTCGCCCGAGGGTGCGGAAGTGGATGCTGGCATGAGTGTCGGATCGGTGCTGGGCGGCGCGGCCAGGCAACCAGCGAGGGCTGCGGCTATCGCCAGCGACAGGCAAAATGCCAACCAGGGCTGGCGGATGCGCTGGTGACGCGTTGAGGAGCGCCGCTTCTCAGTCTCCATCGCCTCCATATCCATGCAGAGTGTGCAGCCTGTGCGCCTAGACCAGGCTAGACCATACCTCCAACTTGGCTTCTACGCGCTGGATGACGGCGTCGGTGAATTCGCGAGTGGTTGCCTGGCCGCGCATGTCCGGGGTGGCAATACCCTGGTAGACAGTTTCGAAGGTGGCCTCGTAGATCGCGCGCGAGGCTTGCTCGGCGGCATGCGAGCCTATGTAGGTCAGAAGCGCCGCGCCGGCCAGGATCATCGCCATGGGATTGGCGATATTCTTGCCCATCAAGGCTGGGGCGGTCCCATGGGGCGCCTCTGCGATCACGGCCTGGACGCGCGAGGCGTCCGCGTCGAAAGCCAGTATCAAGGATTCGGACCCGGCGATGGATCCATACATCTGCAGCACCAGGTCGGAAAGACAATCCCCATCGCGGTTGAGCGCTGGTATGACGAGCGCCTCGCCTGCGCTCTGCAGCAGCAGGGCGTAGGTGGCGTCGATGAGGTGGGGTTCGTAGCGGACCTCCGGATGGCGCGCGGCGGCGGCATCGAGTTCCTCTTTGAACATGCCCTCATATGCAGGGCTGACGGTGTATTTGGGCCCGCCGAAGACCTTGGCGCCCACCTTGGCCGCGTGCTGGAAAGCAAACTCGGCCACGGTCTGGCAGGTGCGGCGTGAGAGCCGCTCGAGCCGGTAGGCGATCTCGTCGCCCGAGGGGTCGCGCTCCCGGCGCTCCTCGGCGCCATACGCGCCGCCCACGGCCATGCGCACTACGCTGATCGGCGCGTGAACACCGCCCACGGGGCGGACATTGGGAAGCCGGCGGCCGGTTCGCAGAATGACCCGGCCATCGATCGCCTCGCGCAGGATGGCGTTGGGGCTTCCGACGTCGTCGGGGTCGAGGGGTGTGATGGTGGCGGCTTTCAGTCCCAGGCCCGTGCGGCGGATCGCGGCCGCGGCCTCGAGGACGACCTTGTTCTCGGTGGTGCGGCGGTTCTCCAGGCTCAGGTCATAACTTTCGAAAGCCAGCGGCACGCGTGAGACCTGCGGGTCCAGCACGCGTAAGCACTCTTCAATCAGTTCCTGGCCGGTCTGGTCACCTTGCAGAACGACGATGGTGGACTTGGTATCCGGCTCCATGACTATGACTCCTCGATGGCCGGGGCGCGCTGCAAACGGTGCCCGCCAAGCCTCTTCAGGAATCAGACGCCTGTGGCCGCGGCGCGTAGACCGATGGCGGTCAGGAAGAGGCAAAGCAGGCTGTAGGCCAGCGCCGCGTTGCGGTCGTCGCGACCCTTCGTGAACGCATAGTACGCTGGGAGGGCCAATACGCTGATGGCACCGTAGAGGATATGAACACCCAGCTGGCCAGGGCGGGCGCCGCCGACCCACAGGATGCCCCCCAGCGCGCCTTGGGCGAGCACCAGCAATTCACCTACAGCCAGGATGCCCCAGTAGTTGCCGCCGATTCCCTGCTTGCGGAAATGGAGAACGACGCCCCAGGTGCCGGCGATCAACATGAAGAGCATCACCGTATTGGCCAAATTGGCGTGGATGAATGTCAGGACCACAAGTTGGTTTCCCTCCGATAGAGACTTAGGATAGCCCGTAGATGGGCCGGAACTTCTGCTCGAGGTAGCGCAGGTAGGGCTCCGCCTCGAGACCTTTGCCCACCGTACGCTCAAGCAGCTCTAAAGGCTCATACTTCGCCCCGAAATGATGCACGTGCTCGCGCAGCCAGCCCAGCAAGTCTTGGAAGTCAGCGGCCTCGATCTTGGCATCCAGATCGGGCATATCGGCGCGAATGCGTTCCCATAACTGCGCCGCAATCAAGTTCCCCAGGGCATAGGTGGGAAAATAGCCGATCATCCCACCCGACCAATGCACATCCTGCAGCACGCCCTTGGCGTCATCCGGTGGTGTCAATCCAAGATAGGCCTCGAACTTCTGGTTCCAGGCATCTGGGAGGTCCTTCACCTCGAGCGAGCCCTCCATCATGGCGATCTCGATCTCGAACCGAAGCATGATATGCAAGTTGTAGGTGGCCTCGTCGGCGTCGACGCGGATGAAGCTGCGTTCGACCTTGTTGATGGCGGCGTAGAAGGTGTCCAGGTCCACCTCGCCGAGTTGCGACGGGAAGAAGGCCTTAAGGCGAGGCAGGAAGGCCTTCCAGAACGGCTTGCTGCGGCCGACGAGATTCTCCCACATGCGAGACTGGGATTCATGGACTGCCAAAGATGCGCCCTCGCCGAGGGGTGTCCGTTCGTAGCGGGGATCAATCCCTTGTTCGTAGAGTGCATGCCCAGCCTCATGCATGCTTCCGAAGAGCGCCGTGCTCAGGAAATTGGGGTTGAAGCGCGTGGTGATGCGGACATCGCCGGTGCCGAATCCGGTTGTGAAGGGATGGACCGACTTGTCCTGTCTGCCGCGCTGAAAATCGTAGCCGAAAGCCTTGATGACCTCGACGCCGAAATCCCATTGCTTCTGCTCGTCGAAGGGCTGCCTGAGAAGGCCATCATCGACGGGCTTGCCCTCCTCGGTTATGGCGCGGACCAATTCGACTTGCCTGGGGCGCAACGCGTCGAAGACGGCGGCCACCTCGGCGGTTTTCATGCCAGGCTCGAAATCGTCGATCAGAGGATCATACACATGGTCATAGGGCGCGAAGAACTCGGCGTAGGCGCGGCGCAGGTCGAGGATCTTTTCCAGGTGGGGTTGAAAGCGGGAGAAATCGGCCTCGGCGCGTGCCTGCTCCCAATCCTGATGGGCCATGGCGGTGATGCGTGAGAAATCCGCGACCCATTGGTTCGGCACCTTGGTTTTCTTGAGGAAATCGCGCTCGGTCTTGCGGACCAGTCGGGCCTCGTCCGAATCGGGGTCGAGGGCCGCCGTTTCCTCCTTGGCCTTTTGCAGCGCCTCTGCCATCTCGTCGCTCACGAAGCGTTCGTGGCTCAGGCGGCTCAAGGTGGAAAGCTGTTGGGCGCGGGCGCCTGCACCCCCCGGCGGCATGTAGGTCTGCTGGTCCCAGCCCAGGACCGCAATCGCGGCCTGGATGTCCGCAATTTCTCCCAGTAGGGTTCGGAGTCGTTCGAGATGTTCTCCCATAGGGTCTTATCCTCCAACTTAGATTCAGGCCACCCGCCAGCGAAGGGGCTCGCCCTTCAGGGCTGCGAGAACCTCCTCGGCGATATCGAGGGCGACGCGGGCCTGAGCCTCGTGCGTCTGACCGGCAATGTGGGGGGTGGCGATGATCCGCGGGTTCTGCAGGAGCGCAGATATGGCAGGCGGTTCCGTGGAGAAGACGTCAAGCGCCGCGCCCGCGAGCCGACCACTTTCCAAAGCCTGCAGCAAGGCAGACTCATCGATGATACCACCTCGGGCAGTTGATATAAGGCGCGCTCCGGGTTTCATGCGCTGGAAGGCTACCTCATTCATGAGACCGCGGGTCTCCTCGGCGAGTGGGGCGTGAAGGCTCAGGTAATCCGATTGCTCTAGGAGCGTCTCCCAGGAGACTGGCATGGCGCCGCGTGACCGTATCTCGGATTCGCCCAAGTAGGGGTCATGGGCCAGGACGGCCATGCCCAGCACTCGCGCACGTACTCCCAACGCAGTGCCGATGCGGCCGAAGCCAAGTATTCCGAGGACCTTGCCATGCAGTTCGCTCCCCACAAAGTCTGCTTTCTTCCAGGCCCCGCTGCGCAGGCTCTCGTGGGCGCTCGGGAGATTGCGCGCCAGCGCCAGCATCAAGGCCAGGGCGTATTCAGCGACGGCGAGGGTGTTTGCCTCGGGCGCGTGAACGACCAGCACGCCCAGCTCGCGCGCCGCAGCCAGATCGATATTATCCACGCCCACGCCTGCCCGGCCCACGACCCGCAGGCGCGGACCGCCGGAGCGTAGAAATCCGGCATCCACGCGGGTCCGGCTCCGGACGATCACGGCGTCCACGGAGCCGAGGCATTCGGCGGGTGTGCCCTCCACCAGTTCAGCCTCCTTGGCAAGCCGCTCGCGCCCTTCAGAAGCGAGGGCATCGGCGAGCCATATGCGCCAAGCACCGGCCATTAGAACCACCCTTGGGGTGGAGGCCCCATTGTACTTGTGGCGCCTGATGTTTGCGCAGGCCACGATCTAGCGGCTGGCATAGGCCGTCTCCAGGGCGCTCAGCGCCCGCAGGCAAGCATCGTCATCGGGATTGGGCTCGTAGGCGGTGCCAAACCAGGCGTCTATGATTTCGGTCGCGATGGCCTCAGAGGTCTTGCGCAGCGAGAGGCAGAGCACGTTGGCATCGTTCCAGAGGCGAGCGCCGCGAGCGGTCTCGGCGTCGCCGCATAGCGCGGCGCGGATGCCCGGGACCTTATTAGCGGCTATGCTTACACCTGTGCCCGTCCAGCAGAGCAGAATTCCCTCATCTGCCTGCCCAGCTTTGATGCTCTCGGCCACCTTGCGGGCCACATCGACCCATGTGCCCGCCTGTCCCGCCATAGGGCCGAACACGAGCAGTTCATACCCGATGGCCTTAAGCTTCGAGAGCAGGTTGTCTGTGAGGGCGGTCTTCTCGTCGCCGCCAATTGCCAGGACCATGCTGCCTCCCTACCAGGTATGGGCCGTGGTTCGGCCGGTCATCTGCATCAGATTGTACTCAAGCCAGGCGCGGAAGGCTGCTTGGAGCAATGCGGGATTATGGGATAATAAGAGCCGTTCGGCGAGGAGGGTCAGGCGTGACAATAGAGACACTTTGCGTCCTCGGCCTGGGATACATAGGCTTGCCCACTGCGAGCACCTTCGCCACCCATGGGCTTAAGGTGGTGGGTGTAGATGTCAACCAGCGAGTAGTGGACATCCTTCGCAATGGCGAGGTTCATCTGCATGAGCCCGGATTGAGGACGCTGGTGCAGGCGGCTTTTGGCTCGGGCAATCTCAGTGTCAGCGAGACGCCGGAGCCAGCGGATGCCTTCATCATCGCCGTTCCCACACCGATCACCGAGGACAAACGGGCGGATTTGCGCTATGTGCGGGAGGCGGCGGAGTCGATCGTGCCTTATCTTCGCCCTGGAAACTTAGTGGTGCTTGAGTCGACTTCTCCTCCCGGCACTACGGCGAACTTCCTGGCTCCCATTCTGAGTGACTCGGGCCTGCGAGCCGGCGAGGATTTCCATCTGGCCTACTCGCCCGAACGAGTCCTGCCGGGCAGAATCCTCCAGGAACTCCTGGAGAACGCAAGAGTGATCGGCGGCCTGACGCCCGAATCGGCCCGCGCCGGCCGCGACCTCTATGCCCTCTTCGTGCGGGGCGAGATCCACCTGACGGATGCCACAACGGCCGAGATGGTCAAGCTGATGGAGAACACCTTCCGGGATGTGAACATAGCCCTGGCGAATGAATTCGCCCGGCTGGGTGAGCAATTCGGCGTAGACATCTGGCAGGCCATCGAGTTGGCGAACCTACATCCCAGAGTGAGCATCCTGCGCCCGGGGCCGGGCGTTGGGGGGCATTGCATCAGCGTCGACCCCTGGTTTCTGGTGGAAGCGGCGGGGGATCGGGCCGCGCTCATCCGCCAGGCGCGGCTGGTGAATGATTCGCAACCCGCCTACGTCGTCGAGCGGCTCGCGGCCGCGCTAGGCGGCTTGGCCGGGCGGGAGGTCGCGGCCCTGGGCCTGGCGTACAAAGCGGACGTAGATGATTTGCGAGAGAGCCCGGCGATTGAAGTGGTCAGACATATCGTCGATCGCGGCGCTCGCGTGCGGACCTTTGAGCCCTATTCACCTGGCGCCGAAGTGCCCGGGGCGCATTTGGCCGCGAGCCTTGAAGAGGCCCTGCAAGGGGCTGAAGCGGTGGTGCTACTGGTGGACCATCAGGACTTCCGCTCGCTGGAACCAGCGTGGGTGGCTGGTCTCATGAAGGGCAGCACGGCGCTCGATACTCGCGGCGTGTGGAGCGTGGAGGCATGGGGCGCATCCGGCTTCAGGCTCCTGACTCTCGGTGCGGGATCGCAGGAGATTTGAGGCGCGCATGAAAGTTTTGACGATCTTCGGGACGCGGCCCGAGGCAGTGAAGCTCGCGCCGGTGATCCAGCAATTGGAGCAGGCGCCCGGGGTCGAGTCGCTGGTATGCGTGACCGCGCAGCACCGCGAGATGCTCGACCAAGTGTTGCGGATATTCGAGATCGTCCCCGAAATCGACCTCGACCTCATGCGTGAGGATCAATCTCTGGCCGAGCTCAGCGCGGCGGTCTTCTCAAGGCTGGATACGGTGTTCCGGGAGACCCAGCCGGATTGGGTGCTCATCCAGGGTGATACGACGACGGTGATGGTGGCGGGGCTGCTGGCATACTTCCACCGCATCCGTGTGGGTCATGTAGAGGCGGGTCTGCGGACGGGAGATAAGTGGCAGCCATTCCCAGAGGAGATTAATCGCCGGGTTGCGGGTGTGGTGGCCGATTTGCATTTCGCTCCCACAGAGAGGGCCCGACAGAACTTGCTGCGCGAAGGCGTGCCCGAGGCGCAGATCCGGGTGACCGGCAACACGGTGATCGACGCTTTGCAGCAGATAGCCGCCCGCCCCTATCAGCCCCACGAGGGCCGGCTGGCAGAGATCCCATCAGACAAGCGGGTCATTCTCATAACGGCGCACCGCCGCGAGAATTTCGGCGCGCCGCTCGAACGCATCTTCGCGGCCCTGCGGCGCTTGGCAGGGCGCTATGAAGGTGAGGCGGTGTTGATCTACCCGGTGCATCTGAACCCCCATATTCGGCGCCCGGCGCAGGCCCTGCTGGGGGACGTGCCGAACCTGATTCTTGCCGAGCCGCTGGACTATCTCCCAATGGTCTACTGGATGCGGCGTGCCCATCTTATCCTCACGGATTCTGGAGGGTTGCAAGAGGAGGCGCCTGCGCTCGGAACACCGGTGTTGGTTCTGCGGGAGGTCACCGAGCGGCCGGAGGCGATCGAGGCGGGCACCGCCCGCCTGGTTGGCACGGACACCGAGCGCATCTACGCTGAAGCCTGTCGATTAATGGATGACCCCGCTGCCCATGAAGCCATGGCGAAGGCGGTGAACCCATTTGGTGACGGTCGCGCAGCCGAGCGCATCGTGCAAGCGCTGCTGGCGGAGCCATAATGGCTGGTGGGAGGGGTGCGGCGGTGGGATGTGCGCAACTCTCGGCGTCACCGTGGAAGGCCTGACCTGGAGCCGGGCGAGGTTGAGCAAGCTCTCTGCAGGCGGATAGGATGACGAGCTCCCAGGTGTCATCAAGCCCTAAATACCGGCTGTGCATGATCCCTCGCTCCGAGAGCGTCGGAGGCATGTCTGCCTTCTATGCCAAGATGGCCCAGGCGCTGCCGCGCTATGGCGTGCGTGTAGTCGAGGATCTGGATGCCCCCGGGCTGGACGGCGTGCTGGTGATCGGAGGGACGCGCCAAGTCGCCAGTCTCTGGCGGGCACGCCGCAGGGGAATCCCCATCGTTCAGCGCTTGGATGGCATGAATTGGATTCACCGGCGTCGGCGAACCGGCGTGAGACACTACCTGCGCGCCGAGCGGGCCAATGCACTTCTGGCATTCATCCGGGCCCGGTTGGCCACGCATGTGGTCTACCAAAGCCGCTTCGCAGAGGGATGGTGGGAACGGGTGTATGGCCGCACGCGGGTGCCGAGTTCGGTGGTGCATAATGGCGTGGACCTGGATCGCTACTCGCCGCGCGGACCGGGCGAACGGCCTGCGGACCGTTGGCGGTTGCTGGTGGTTGAGGGGAGACTCGGCGGTGGCTACGAGGTGGGCCTCGAGCATGCCCTCGGCGTGGCAGAAGGGCTTGAGGATCAGCTTAATAAGCCCATTGAACTGATGGTGGCGGGTGAGACGCCCGCGTGGGTGCGCCAGCAGGTGACCCGGCAGGCGCGGGTGCCGATTCGCTGGGCGGGAGCCGTGCCTGCGGACGAGATTCCCGCCCTGGACCGGTCGGCGCATCTGCTCTTTGCCGCCGATGTCAACCCGGCTTGCCCCAACACGGTCATCGAAGCGCTGGCCTGCGGGCTGCCCGTAGGGGCTTTCGACACCGGGGCTGTCAGCGAATTGGTGGATGAGGAGAGTGGTGCGGTGGTCGCCTACGGGGGAGACCCCTGGAGGCTGGATCCGCCAGATATCCCGGCGCTCGTGGCCGCGATGGCGACTGTCCTAGAAGAACTGGGTCGTTACCAGGTGGGCGCCCGCCGCCGGGCAGAGGCGTCCTTCGGCTTGGAGCGTATGGTCAAGGGCTATCTTGCTTGTCTGGGTTGGGAGAGGTGAGTATGCGAGCGTCCGCTGGAGCGGAGGAGGGAGTCCCTCTCTTCGCGGGCAGGCTTGGCCTGCAACAGCGCGTCCTACCTGCCTATCGGGCGGCCTTCTTCGAGTCGCTGGCGACAGTGTGCCGCGAGGGGTTCAGCCTGTTTGCAGGCTACCCCATGCCGGGAGAGGCCATTCGCTCGGCCGAATCCCTGGCCGCGGGATCATGGGTTCGAGCTAGGAATATCCATTTCTTCCGGGGCTCATTCTATCTCTGCTGGCAGCGCGGCCTCCTGGGCTGGCTTCGTGGTTGGGATCCGGATGCGCTGATCCTGGAGGCGAACCCCCGCTACATATCGAATTGGCTCGCCCTGAGATGGATGAGAGCCCGAGGCAGGCCTGTGCTGGGCTGGGCGCTGGGCGCGCCGCCTGCGCAGGGCCCCTTGAAACGGATGCGCTTAGCCCTGCGGCGAAGATACTTGCAGAGATTCGACGCTTTGATTGCCTACAGCCGCCAGGGGAAGCGCCAATATCAGGCGCTTGGGGTCCCGGGAGAACAGATCTTCGTCGCCTATAACGCCGCCCGCATGCCTGCTCCCTCCCTTCCCCAGAAGGAGCCTTTGCGGGATCGTCCTCTCAGGCTATTGTTTGTGGGCCGCCTGCAGCGTCGCAAACGCCTGGATTTACTCTTCGAAGCTGCTTCCAGAGTCGAGCCGCGCCCGGAAATTACCGTGGTCGGTGAGGGGCCGGCCGGGGACGAACTAAGGAGCCTGGCGGCCCGCATCTACCCCGGAGCGGCCTTCGTGGGCACGCAGTATGGAAGCGAATTGGAGGCCTGGTACCACTGGGCTGACATGTTCGTCCTGCCCGGAACAGGAGGGCTTGCGGTTCAAGAGGCGCTTTGCCATGGGCTTCCCGTCATTGTGGCGGAAGGTGATGGCACTCAGGAAGACCTGGTGGGCTTCGAGAATGGCTGGCTGATTGCACCAGGAGATGATCGGGCGCTAACGCGCGCGCTGGAAGATGCCTTGGCGGAGCCAGAACGGTTGCGGGAGATGGGAGCTCGCTCCTATCAGGCCGCCAAAGAACACTTCAACATCGAGGCCATGGCGCAGGTCTTTGTGAAAGCGCTGCAGGCTGTGAGCGGGGAGGGTTGATGCGCATCGCCTTTGTGGCGGATATCCGCAGTCCGATTGCGAGGGGGTGGATCGAGCCTTTCATCGAGGCGGGCCATGCTGTGCACGTCATCTCGACCTTCCCTGGTGAGCCGCCGGAAGGACTAGCTTCCTTTGCAGAGATCCCCGTTGCCTTCGCGGGGTCCGGCAGGGGCGTAGCGAGGGGGTCGCGGGCGCCAGGCGGCGCCAAGGCGATTGGCCTGCGCAGCGCGTTGAGACATTGGCTGGGCCCCTTCACCCTTCCGGGTGCTCGTAGGCGGCTGCTCGAACATCTCTCGTGCCTCGATCTTGACCTCTTACATGCGCTGAGGATCCCCTTTGAGGGGATGCTGGCCGCAGCGGCCGCGGGGCGCGTGCCGCTGGTGCTCTCGGTTTGGGGCAATGATTTCACGCTGCACGCGGGCTCCTCCCCTGCCATGGCAGCGCTCACGCGCCAGGCGCTCAAGCGGGCCGACGCCTTATTCGCGGATTGCGCCCGCGACTTGCGCCTCGCCCGACTGTGGGGTTTCTCTAAGACCAGCTCAACGCTCGTTGTGCCTGGCGGCGGCGGCGTGGACCGGACCATCTTCCGGCCGGAGCCGCCAAGCGATTGGGCCCCGGGCGTGCGCGTGCAGGCGATCCTGGATGACCTGCCACCGGATGCGCCTGTTGTGATCAACCCGCGGGGCTTCCGGGGCTATGTGCGCAACGATACCTTCTTTCGCGCAGTTCCGATGATCCTCGAGGCCGTGCCCGAAACCCATTTCCTATGTGTCGGTATGCAAGGGGAGGCACAGGCGGAGCGCTGGCTGCCCCGCATACCTTCTCCAGAGCAGCTTCACCTGCTCCCTCAGTTGAAGCGGGAAGAATTGGCGGATCTCTATCGGCGCGCCCAGGTCACCGTCTCCCCGAGCGAGCACGATGGCACGCCGAACACATTCCTGGAAGCGATCGCGTGTGGATGCTTCCCGGTGGTGGGAGAGCTTGAATCGCTGCGTGAGTGGGTGAAGCACGGCGTGAATGGGGCCTTGATCGACCCCGGCGACCCGCGCGAGCTGGCGAGGGCCGTGACTCTTGGCCTGCAAGACGGGGAGCTGCGCAGGCGGGCGGCGCAGATGAATCAGGCCCAAATCGAGTCGCGCGCCGAGCGGAGATGGACATTCGAGCAGGCCCAGGCGTTCTATGCTCGGGTCCTAGGCTTCGCAGGCAAAGGGCCTTAGATCGTGCGTATCGCGTGGATGGGGCGGGGGCGCCAGTGATGGGGAGTAGGTCCTCGCCCCGCATTTGGCTGGAATCCCTCTCCTGGGACCGGCAGGCGGCGCTCCTGCATCACGTCGAGCCGGCTGGTGTGCGCTGGGCGACGCGGCACCGCCAAGTTCTGCGTGCGGATCCGGAGGGGCCTTGGGAGATCGCCGCCGTCTTTCCCTTCGCGGCCCCGCGCGATTTCTTTGGCTTCAGCCGGCCGACGGCACGGGCGATGCGGGCCGATAAAGCCAATATCTATGTGAATCGCCAGGGACGTGTGCTCGGGGTTCGCGCCGGGATGGTATACCGGCTGGGACAGGATGCCGGGCTGGAGCCGCTCTTCCCCATTCAGGGGGATAGCGTGCTGCATGGGGGCATTTGCGAGGATCGGAATGGGTGGGTCTTCCTGGGCGAGTATTTTATGAACCCGGCCCGCGGACCGGTGCGCATCTGGCGCATTGCACCCGACATGGGCTCCTACGAGATCGCCCATGAATTCGGTCCATGTGAGGTGCGGCACATTCACGGCATTTATCGCGACCCGTATGACGAGGAGGCTCTCTGGGCAACGGCGGGGGATTATGAGGGCGAGTGTTATCTTTACCGCAGCCAGGATGGGTTTCGAACGCTGGAGCGCTTCGGCGACGGCAGCCAGCGCTACCGCGCCGTCCGCCTTTATTTCACGCCAGATGCAGTGACTTGGCTGACGGATTCGCAGATGGAGCAGAACTATGCCTGCCGCATGCGGCGGTCGAATGGGAGCCTTGAAATTGGCCAACCCCTGGAAGCACCGACCTGGTATGGCGCAACAACTCGCGAGGGACTGCATCTGGCCTTCACCACCGTGGAGCCGGGACCCGCAGTGCGCCGGAACAGCGCCGCCGTCCTCGGGAGCTGGGACGGCTATCAATGGCAAGAAATCCATAGTTTCAAGAAGGATTCCTGGCGGCCGATGAAGCTTTTCAAGTATGGAGTCATTAGCTGCCCCTCGGGTGAACTCTCGGCGCGGTCCTTCCCGATCAGCGGAGAGGGACTACGCGGCCTGGATGGCGTGAGTGCCACCCTGCATCTCGCCTGGGAGGCGCGATGATCCACCGTTTCGCCGGGTGGCTTCTGGAGGCGGCCGCACGCATGCTGGAGGATTCCATCCCGGAGGAAAGGCTGAGATCTTTCCTGATCTCCGATGTAGGCAGGCTCCTTGACCAAGCGGGCGGGCAAGCCGATGAAGCATGGCCAACCTGGGCGGATGATCTACGGATGGTGGAGCGATTGCTATCGGAGGCAGGCCTATGGCAGGCGAGGGAAGGGCTTCCTGAAGTGGCTGGAAGCTGGCCGCGACAGGAAAGAATGGATCTCGAATGCTGGCTGGAAGGCATGCGAAATGCCCCTCTGATCGAAGCGGGGTGTGTGCCGCGCGGAACCGCCGCGGCGCTGGCGAGGCTCCTTGGTGGAGAAGGCCCCCCGGACGCCAGGAAGGCGATGCAGGAACGCTGGCTGCCGGCCCTGCTGAGGCATGTGGAGCTGAAGCGGAGGGAGGCATTGCGCTTGCGGCCCGGTGGCACCCCGCTCGAGACATGGATGGAGCGGGATGAGACCGCCATCTTGTTTGTGCGGGCGGCCAAGACATGGGGCGACCTGCGCTACCTGAACGCGGCAATGAAGCTCAATGATTGGGGATATGCGGTCCACCGCAGAGCGGTTCCCGTGCAATTGCGCGCCCGTTACCTACTGGCCCTGGCGGAGCAGGAAGCGCTGATCGAGGCTTGGGAGCTATGATGCGCGTGGTGCTCTTTTCGCCGACTGGCAAAAGCATTTATGCCCGCATGGTCTTGCACCTGCTGGCTCAGGAACCAGGTGTCGAGGTCGCTGGGGTCGTCATCCGAAGCATCTGGTCATGGCGGCGGTTGCGCGGCGACCTGCGCCGAGATGGGCCGCGCCTGATGCGCAAGATTTACGCCAAGCTTGTGCTTGGGGAGCGGGCCTATGCTCCACAGGATCATGACAGCCTCGTGTGGCATTTGCGGGAAGCGGGGCTGGAGGGCCAGTCTCTCAAACGGATCTGCCGCGCCAGGGGTATCGCCTGCATCTCTGTGCGGGATCTCAACAGCGCCAAGGTGGGGACATTTCTGAAGGATCGCGAAACCGATCTTGTGGTCTTCACGGGGGGCGGTCTAATTCGGAGAAATATCCTGGCGTTGCCCAGACTGGGCGTGCTTAATTGCCATGCGGGCCTTCTGCCCCGCTATCGCGGAATGGATGTGGTCGAGTGGGCCATCCTGGAGGCGCAAGCCGAGCCAGAGACGGGCCTGACGCTTCACTTCATGGATCCGGGGGTGGATACAGGGCCAATCTTGCTCAAGGAACCCATGCGCGCCCGGGCGGGGGAGGATCTGGCACGGCTTCGGACCCGGATGGAGGAGCGTATGCCCTTCCTAGTGTTGGAGGGGGTGCGTGGGCTGAAGGAGGGCCGCCTCAAGCCCACCATCCAGGTGTCCGAGGAAGGTCGACAGTACTTTGTGATCCACCCGCGGCTCCGCCGCGCCGCCGAGCGCCGGCTTGCAGCAATCCGGGGGCCCTAGATGCGGAGAGACCAGCGGATTGTCCTGGGGCGAGGGGCTGGGTGCTATAATCGCGCATGTATTCCAGATGAGCTATGGAAATGCGGATTTGACAGGATAGAGGTGGCATGAAACAGGTCGTGCAAGATGTGCGATCGGGGGAGACGCACCTGCTCGAAGTGCCGGTGCCGGCCGTGCGGCCGAAGAGTGCGCTGATCCGCACGGCGGTTTCGGTGGTCTCTGTGGGCACGGAGCGCGCCGTGGTCGAGTTTGCGGGCAAGAGCTTGCTCGCCAAGGCGCAGGCCCGGCCAGATTTGGTGCGGCAGGTGCTGGACAAGGCCTGGCGGGAGGGCTGGCTCACCACCTATGAGGCGGTCCGAAACCGCCTTGACCAACCGCTACCGCTGGGCTATGCCTCCGCCGGCACGGTCGAAGACGCAGGACCGGGGCTGGAGGGTTTCAAGCGGGGGGATCGCGTGGCCTGCGCGGGCGGCGGTTTCGCCGTGCACGCCGAATACGCCGTTGTGCCTCGTAATTTGCTCGCCGCCCTGCCACCGGAAGTGGATTTTGAATCGGCCGCCTTTGCGACGCTGGGCGCCATCGCTCTGCACGGCTTCCGACTGGGCGAAGCTGGGGTGCGCGACCGGGTGGCGATCGTCGGCCTGGGGCTCCTGGGGATGCTAGCGGCTATGATTGCACGGGCGGCAGGTTGCGCCGTCATGGGCGTGGATGTCGATCCGGCGCGTGTGTCGCTGGCACGGGAGTTGGGTTTCGAGGCCGTGTTGCGTCCGGAAACAGAGGATGCAGGAGCGGCCTTCACCGGCGGCCGGGGCTTCGATCTGGTGCAAATCTGCGCGGACACACCTTCGGATGATACAGTCGAACTCGCAGGCGCCATCGCCCGGGACCGGGGAACGGTGATCTCGACCGGGGTTGTGGGGACGCGGCTGCCGCGCAAGCTCTATTACGAAAAGGAATTGCGCTTCCTGATTTCTCGCTCCTATGGGCCGGGACGGTACGATCCAGCCTATGAGCGCAGGGGTGTCGATTACCCCTATGGCTATGTGCGTTGGACGGAAGGCCGCAACCTGGAGGCCTTCCTGGAGTTGCTGGCATCCAAGGCCGTGGATGTGACTCCGCTGATCACGCATCGCTTCCCCATCGAGCAGGCGGAGGAGGCCTACAAGCGGATCCTGCTAGGCGAAGAGACCTTCCTGGGGGTTCTCCTGACTTATCCTGCCGGAGAAAGCCAGCCAGAGCGGCGTCGGGTGGATTTGGCCACGCCCCCGCGGGCGCGTGCGGAGGCGCAGATCCGGCTGGGTGTGATTGGGGCGGGAAATTTCGCCACAGCGGTGTTGCTCCCGGCGATGTCGAAGATTCCGGGGCTGGAGTGGGTGGCCCTGGCGACGGAAGGGGGCTTGAGCGCAGGCCATGTGGGACGCCGCTATGGATTTGCCTACGCAACCAGCGAGCATGAAGAAATCCTCGAGGATGAGAGGGTGAATACGCTGGCGGTTCTCACCCGTCACGACCTACACGCAAAATTGGCGGTTGCGGGCCTGCGGGCCGGCAAGCATGTCTTCTGTGAAAAGCCTCTGGCTCTGACGCAGGAGCAATTGGACAAGGTCGTCGAAGCGCTGAGAAGCAGCCAGGGAATGCTGATGGTGGGGTTCAACCGGCGCTTCGCACCTCATGCGGTGCGCCTGAAGAGCTTCTTCGAGGATGTAAAAGAGCCACTGCTGATGCACTACCGTGTGAACGCCGGGTGGCTGCCAGCGGATCACTGGCTTCATGACCCAGAGCAAGGCGGGGGCAGGCTGCTGGGCGAAGCCTGCCACTTCATCGACTTGCTGAGCTACCTGGCCGGAGAACCACCCCAATCCGTGCGGGCAGCGGGCCTGCCCTTCTCGGATCGCTACCGTGAGGACAATTTCCACATCGAACTGCGCTACCCGGATGGTTCCTTGGGACTTGTGACCTACCTTGCCAATGGAGACCGCGCCGTGCCAAAGGAGCGTCTGGAGGTCTTCGGCGGGGGCCGCACGGGGATCCTCGACGATTTCAGAGCGCTGACGCTTGCCGCGGGAGGGCGCAAGCGGGTGCTCCGCTCGCGCCTGCGGCAGGATAAGGGCCACCGAGAAGAGTGGGTCGCCTTCCGGGACGCCATCGTTGGGGGTGGACCTCCGCCGATTCCCTATGCTGACCTTCTTGGCGTAAGCGCTGCGGCGCTGTCGGCTCTGGAGGCTCTGCGCACCGGAGATGTGGTCCCGGTCGAATCGTTCTCCACAGTTTGAGGCGAAATGGCTGCCAAGTATTGGCGCGCGCTGCGTGAGCTCGGCCCCGGCTCGCTCATTCCCTACCTCACCTATCAAGTGTCCCTTCAACTAGGCTGGTATCGGCTGCGTGCCCCGCTGCGAGACTGGGATCGCCGCCCGTTGCAGGCATGGCTTGAGCCAGGCGTGTCCCCAGAGCCGCAAGAATACGCCGGCTATCGTGCCAAGCTGCGGGGGCGCTTCTTCGCTCCACAGCCGGAGGCGCTTGGGAGGGATCTCAGAGCTGTCCTTGGCCGGGAGACCAAACGTGCCGAGCGGGAAGGACGAGGGGTGCTCGAGGGCCAATTCCGTCTCTTTGGGGCGGAAGCGGTGACGCTGGGGTTTCCGCCGGACTGGCGCCGCTTTGCCCCTTTGGGGGATGCGGACGCGGAGACCCGCGTCGAAGCCTGGATCCACTGGTCCAGCTACCGGCTGGAGCGCCTCCCCGCCGACGTCAAGCTACTGTGGGAACCGGGGCGCTTCGGATGGGTCTACCCCTTGGCCAGGGCCTACGCGCTGACGGGCGAACGTCGCTACTACCAGGGCTTTTGGAGCTTGCTCGAATCCTGGCGGGAGGTCAACCCGCCTAACCGCGGCCTGCATTGGTATTCGGCCCAAGAAGCGGCCATCCGCGGCTTAGCTCTTGTGTACGCATTCTTCTTCTTCGCTGAGGAGCTGCAGGCCGAGCCGGAGCGCCTCGTCCGCCTAGTGGAGACGATCGCATGGCACGCCCAACGCATAGTGCCCACGACTGCATACGCGCGTGCCCAGGACAACAACCATTTGCTGATTGAATCGCTGGCGCTGATGACCGTAGGAGCCTGCTTCCCCGAACTCAAGCCGGCCCAGGCGTGGTATGAGCGGGGCCGCAGCGAGCTGGTACATGCTCTGCGGCGGCAGATCTTTCCCGATGGCGGTTACGTGCAGTATTCAGCCAATTATCACCGCCTGGCGCTCCAGGCCGCGCTCTGGGCGTTGAGGCTCTGTGATTGCATTGAAGATCCCTTGCCGGAGGAAGCGATAGATGCCATCCGCCGCATGACGCGCTGGCTGCATGCCATGACCGACGCAGAGAATGGGGGCGTGCCGAACATTGGACCTAACGATGGGGCCATGCTGGTCCCGGCCTCCTTGCGGCCGTTCCATGACCATCGCCCCACACTCCAAGCGGCCAAGCGTTTGCTTGCAGGACAAAGGCTCTTTGAGGCTGGTCCGTGGGATGATTGGGGGCTATGGCTCGGCTTGGACACAGGATCGACAGAGCGCGCCCCGGCTCCACAGGCGCGGGAGGGGGAAAGCATCCTCCCGGAGAGTGGCTTCTATTGGCTGCGGGGCGAGCGGACTCGGGGGATGCTGCGGGCGGCGGCCTTCTGTGCCCGCCCCGGACACTCAGACCAGGCCCACTTCGAGCTCTGGTGGAATGGAACTCCTTTGGCACAGGATCCTGGGACATTTCTCTATAACGGCAATCCCCCCTGGGATAACCCACTGAGCGCGGCTCGCCACCATAACACCCTGCGGCTAGATGGGCGCGAGCCGATGGAACGTGTGGGCCGCTTTCTTTGGGTCGGGCGCACAGTAGCGGCACCGATCGGCGCCTGGCGCAGCCAAGGCGGGACGCTGGAGGTTCTTGCGATCCAGCATCATCTAGATCCGGGCAGAGCGGTGCATCAACGCACGGTCGTGCGCGCCGGGGACCACATCTGGTGGGTCATCGATGAGCTTCTTGGTGCGGGCCGGCACAGAGCCGAGGTGGGATGGTGCCTGCCGGACGCGCCATGGCGGCGCCTTAGGCAAGGACTTGCACTGCGGATAGGGCCCGAAGAGGTCATTTTGGGTTGGTCTCCGGCCGGAGGCGAATGGGCGCTCTATAAGGCCGGCGAGCGGGTCGCCGGCGACTTTTCCGGGGAACCGGAAGCCACCTTGGGCTGGGTGTCACCGACGTATGCGTTGCGGGAGCCCGCGCTTCGCCTGATTCGGTCTGTGGATGGGTTTCTGCCCATGCGCATGATCACGACCTGGTCCTTGGGATCCGAAGGCGGGGAGCTCTCGGCGACTTTTGTGTCCCCGCGATTGGGCCGGGCCCCGCTGCGCGAGGTCCAATTTGGGGATGAGCGCTTGGTATGTGATAGGGATCATGCCATCTTGGCGCCGGACACCACGCTCAAAGGGTGAGGGGTCGTGAGCGTGCAGCTTTTCCCTCCCGAGGTTCCGAGGTCCAAGCGGATGCTCGATCTTATGATCGCGGTTCCGGGTCTGCTGTTGCTATCACCGCTCCTGACGTTGATCGCGCTGCTGGTGCGCTGGCGGCTGGGTCCGCCGGTGATCTTCCGCCACCAAAGGCCGGGCCTGCAAGGGAAACCATTCTGGCTTTATAAATTCCGCACCATGCGGGAAATGCGCGATCCAGAGGGGCGTCTTCTCCCGGATGATGTCCGCCTGACATCCTTTGGCCACTTCCTGCGGTCCTTCAGTCTGGACGAACTCCCCGAGCTGGTCAATGTCGTGCGCGGCGAGATGAGCCTTGTAGGGCCGAGGCCGCTGCTCATGGAGTACCTGGAGCACTACACGCCCGAGCAGGCCCGCCGGCATACGGTGCTTCCGGGCATCACGGGCTGGGCTCAAATTCATGGACGCAATGCCCTAACCTGGGAGGATAAGTTCCGCCTGGATATATGGTATGTGGATCATTGGTCGCTGTGGCTGGATCTCAAGATCCTGGCGATCAGCGTGTGGAAGGTGCTCACACGAGAGGGCATCAGCCAGCCTGGCCACGCCACGACGGAAAAATTCCGGGGCTCGCCCCCTGCCAACACTTAGACAATGTGCACAGGCAATGCACAGGTTGCTGTCTGGGTAGGCCTTGCGGAAACCTGCAAAGCTAGGTAGGATGGTCAAAACCAAGGCGCTATCGCATACACAAGACCAAGGAGGAACGGCATGAAAGAGCCCCTGGAATTCTATGATGTGAAATCGAAGACCAAATTCACCACCACAGATTGGCGCATTGAGACCAAGGTTTCGGACGACGGCAGGAAGCGATACTTCGCGGTTGCCAAGGCGCCGGCCGGAACGCACGAGGCCTGGCGTATCGTGAACGCCGAGTTTGCATCGAAGAATATGTAGGCCGCGCCGCGCGGATACGTGATGGTCATTGGGCGAGCCGCCCCTCAGGGACGGCTCGCTCTCGGTCTGTGATGGTATGATTGCGGCGCACGGCCCTCCAAGGGGAGGCGCGAGGAGGGGAGCATTGCAGGGGACGCCGCTGACCCAACGCGATCAGGATATAACCCGTGTCGCGAGCCCATGTAAGGCGGAATGATGCCCAAGCGTAATCTCCAGACGAGAGTCGATCTCCCTATCCCTATGTCGGCACCAGACATCGGCCAGCGAGAACGCGAGGCTGTAGCGGCGGTGCTTGACACGCCACGGTTGAGCATGGGTCCGGAATTGGAGGCCTTTGAGGCGGCCGTGGCGGAATATACGGGTGCCCATGTGGCCGTCGCCGTGAGTTCAGGGACGGCCGGGCTGCATCTCTGCGTGCGGGCCGCCGACATACAAGAAGGTGATTGGGTACTCACCACCCCTTTCTCCTTCGTGGCATCCTCGAATGTCTTGCTCTACGAACGGGCCATCCCAGTGTTCGTGGACGTGGAGGCCGGAAGCGGCAATATCGATCCGGTCGCGGTTGCGCAGGCGGTGGCCGATCTGCAGACCGGCGGCCGGGCCGCCTCGCGCTGGCTTCCCAGGCAGGGCGTGGGCTCTCGAGGTACCTTAAAGGCCATCCTCGCAGTGGATGTCTTCGGCCAACCGGCAGATTACGATGCCCTGGGGGCGATCGCCCATGAGCATGACCTGGTGCTGCTTGAAGACTCATGCGAGGCCTTGGGAGCGAACTTCCGTGGCAGGCCTGCCGGCACCCTCGGGGATGCTGGAGTCTTTGCCTTTTACCCCAATAAGCAGATCACCACCGGTGAAGGGGGCGTCATCATCACCGACCATGATGATTGGGGCGAGATGCTGCGCTCCCTGCGCAACCAGGGCCGGGCGCCGGGGGATACTTGGCTGGAGCACACGTACCTGGGCTACAACTATCGCATGGACGAGCTGAGCGCAGCGCTGGGGCGGGTCCAAATGGAGCGGCTGGAGGAGCTCCTGGGCCGGCGTGAGCGAGTGGCGGGCTGGTATGCCGAGCGCCTGGCGGAGATCCCCGAGGTGGAACCACCCTACGTGGGACCCGACACCACGCGCATGAGTTGGTTTGTCTTTGTTGTGCGCTTGGCGCCAGGGATCGGCCGGGAAGCGGTGGCCGATCAATTGAGCAGAGCGGGCGTTCCTTCCCGGCCCTATTTCGTGCCCATTCACCTGCAGCCCTTCTACCGGGAGCGCTTCGGCTATCGTCCAGGAGACTACCCCGTCACAGAGGATTTGGGCCGGCGCAGCCTGGCGCTTCCCTTTTCGGGCGTGATGAGCGAGACCCAGGTGGATTACGTCTGCGCAGCGCTGCACGAGGCGGTGAGGGAGCAGGCGGGGAAGCAAGCCTGAGGCGCGTCCTTGGCCTGGACATCATCGAACTGGGGCCGGCGCGCGGGGCCGCCTGTCCTGGGTCTCGCACGGGAGCCCGAGGCCGGCGACTTGCCTCCGGCCTCAGCGAAGAAGGAAAGGGGCTGTCCCAAAAGATCGTGTGGGCAGCCCCTTTGGATGCTTTGGCCAAGGTCTTGCCTTATTGAGGCCGCACCTGCCGCCAATTGATCATCACGAAATTCTCATCGCAACTTGCGGAGGTATTAAAGAACACCTTCGCGGAGAGCGGCACGCCGGTTCCGTCATGGAGCTGGATCCACAGCGTCCCCTGACTCTCAATCGGCTCCTCGGCCAGGTCGAAGACGTAGCCCGAAGGCCCGATCTGCGTGGCGCTTCCGCTAAAGGCGTCGAGATTGATGGGCTGGCCTGCCAGTTCACCCTCGAGATGAATGCCGAGATTGGCGATAGGGAGGTTCTCGAGGTTGAAGACCTGCCCCCCGACCCCCATCCAGTTGCATTCGCGATCATTGGCGATGTTGGGGATACCCACCGGGTTCCCGGGCTGCACCGCAAATGGAGGCGGCAAAGGGGTGGCAGTGCTAGTTGGCGCCGGCGTATCCGTCGGCGTCGGCACGGGCGTATCCGTTGGTGTGGGTGTGCGTGTGGGCGTGGCCGTCCAGACCGTCGGGAGAGGCTGGGCCGGCGTGCTGGTTGGCGTAGATGTGCCCAAAATGGGCGGCAGTGTGGGCGGCGGGAAGGGGTTGTACTCCACGTAGGGGTTCAGGAAAACCATGGTGTAGACCACGCCCACGGCGATGATCGCCACCAGGACAATCAGGGAGAGGAAGTTGAATATGAAGTTGCTGATTCCCCTGGAGCGCTTTCGGGGCACGCGGACAAAGGTTTCATCCATGTTCATCGCCTCCTACCCCACCGCTATGGTGTGAGGAAGATCTCGATCTCGCTGCTGTCACGTGCGGCATTCAACCACTGCTCGACCGCCTTGCGCTGCAGCGCGATCCGCACGGTCGCATCCAGCGGGTGTGGACCGCGCTCGAGCGTTTCTATCAGATGATAGCCCAACTCGCTTCTCACCACGGAGCTGATCTCGCCTGGCTGAAGGGCGAAGGCTGCATCTTCGATTTCGGGCTGAAGCAAATAGCCACGCGGAAACCAGCCCAGGTCGCCTCCAGCGGGTCTTGTGCTCGCATCCAATGAAACCTGCTGGGCGAGCAGTGCGAAGTCCGCGCCCGCTTGGTACTTGGCCAGGAGCGCTTCAGCTTCCTCTTGGGTGGCGACCAGGATATGGCGTGCATGGACCTGCTCCATCTCCTCTGGAACGCTGTCTGCCAGCGAGGTCACCATCGCCATGGCGAGCATCTCTTCCCAGAGCGAAGTGCGGAGCGCGGCCTCGGAATACTCGTTAGCGGCCAGCCAGGCTTCCCATTGCGTGGCATCCCCCATCGCCTCAGCCATGGCCTTCAAGCGTTCTTCCACCTGGGCCTCCTCGACCAGCAGGTTGTTGGCGAGCGCGCCTTGCATGAGTAGCTTCAGGTCAATCAGCGTCCGCAAGACATGCTGCTTTGCGTTCTCTGGAGTTGCAAGCTCAGTGCCAGCCACTGATTGGGCATGTTCGAACCGTCTCAGTTCGCGTTCGAACTGCTCCAGGGTGATGGGCTGGCCGTTCACACGGGCTGCAAGGGGCTGCGGTGTGGCCGTCGGGGACGGCGTTAGGGATGGCAGGGGCGTGCTGGATGGGCCTGCGGGTCGCGGCAATGCGTCGCAGCCACTGAGCAACAAGGACAATAACAGGATGGGGGCCGCCAGGGGGCGGGGAAACCGGGCCAGCATGGTGGCGATTATAACCTTCGGAGGCGCCGCCGCAATGTGGCCCGGACGAATGAAGCTACCCTAGCGTATGCGCGAGGCGAACACGAAGACCATCGGCCGGCGGCGGGTCTGGTTGTAGAAGAATTTGGAAAGCTCCTCTTCCACCCGCGATTCCAGGTTTCCATCCAAGCCCTGCCGGACAAGATTCGCGACAAGCGACTGGGCCTCGGCGATGAGGTCCTCGGACTGGCGCACGAAGACGAAGCCCTTGGTGAGGATTTGGGGCTGCTCGAGGAGGCGGTCGCGCCCACTATTCAGGGTGAGGTGCACGATCACGAAGCCGTCCCGGGCAAGGGCCTCGCGCTCGCGCATGACCCTTGGACCCACGTCGCCGACCCCGCTGCCATCCACAAACACATAGCCGCCGGGAATGCGCTCGCCGATATGCATCTCACCGTTCTGGAACTCGATCACGGTGCCGTTCTCGACCACGGCGATGCGTTCTCGGGGGATTCCGATCGACTCGGCCAGCTCGGCATGCAAGGTCAGATGCCGGAGTTCGCCATGCACCGGGATCAGGTGCTTGGGGCGCACGAGCTGCAACAGCAGCTTCATCTCCTCCTGGCTGGCGTGACCGGAGACGTGCACTGGTGCCACGGCGTTGTAGATGACATGGGCGCCCCGCTGGAGGAGCCGGTTGATGGTGCGGTGAACCATCTCCTCGTTTCCGGGGATGGGCGTGGACGACAGCACCACGGTGTCATCCGGGAGCAAGTCGAACTGGCGGTTGGCGCCGCGGGCCAGGCGCCCCAGAATTGAATAAGGCTCTCCCTGGGTGCCGGTGCACATGATCGCCACCTTCGAGGGGGGCATCTTTAGGGCCTGGTCGATGGCAATGACCTGCCCGTTCTCCCAATCGAGATAGCCGAGCTTGCGCGCCATCTTGGCGTTCTCGACCATGCTGGTGCCCACGAAGGCGACGGCGCGCCCGTGGCGGGAGGCGGCGTGGACAACCTGTTGCATGCGGGAAATCAAGGAGGCGAAGCTGCCTACGAGCACCCGCCCCGGCGCTTCCCGAAAGACCTGATCGAGGGCCGGATCAATGACCGCCTCGGAGGGCGTCCAACCCGGTTCGTCGGCGTTGGTTGAGTCGGCCAGTAGGGCCAACACCCCACGCCCGCCGAATTCTGCCAGTTTGGCGAAATCGGTCGGCCAGCCATCCACCGGGGTGTGGTCGAACTTGTAATCGCCAGAGTGGACGATCAGACCGGCAGGGGTGGTGAGCCCCAGCCCGACGGCGTCCGGGATTGAGTGGGAAACGTGGAAGAATTCCACTTGGAAGGGCCCAAGCTTGATCTCGTCACCAGCAGAGATGGTGTGAAGATCGACCTTCTGCAGCAAGCCGTTACGGGAGAGCTTGACTTCCAGCAGGCCGCGCGTCAGCTTGGTGGCATAAATTGGAGCTTGGATGGTCTCCATTAAATGATGGATGGCTCCAGTGTGATCCTCGTGGCCATGGGTGATGATGACGCCGCGAACATGCGGCTTGCGGTCCAGCAAGTAGCGGAAATCGGGGATGATGTAGTCAATCCCCAGCATGTCGTTCTCGGGAAACATGATGCCTGCGTCGATGACCAGCAGGTCATTGCCATATTCGAGGGCCAACATATTCTTGCCGACTTCTCCCAGCCCTCCCAGGGGGATGATCCGTAATTTCTTACTCATTCTGTATTGCCTCTTTCATAAGCCTTACAGGCTTATTTTGTATTTAAGAATGCCCCGTTAGGCTGAGCGCCAGGCGGGGCATGTTCGCTTGACGTGAATCGCGCGGGCACTAATTCAATCGCGTGACATCCGTGGCTTGCAATCCGCGGAATGTTCGTTCGAGGTAGAAAGATACCTTCTCACCCTCTGTGAGCATCGGCAGGCTATCGTCTTGGATATCCTGATAATGGACGAAGACGTCCTCGCCGTCCTGGGCGTCGATGTAGCCGTACCCTTTGGATCCGTCGAACCAGCGCACCACGCCGGTCGTTCGCTTTGCCATGAGACCTCCGCATAACTCATAAATTCTAACACAAGTAGCCGGAATTCGCCATCCGGTCCTGAAAGACGAAGGCTGTCATGAAGGGGGATGGCTGCCGACCGCAGGCGTGGCTTGACCGCCTTCGGCAATCGGCCTATACTCGAACCACAATCGATGCTGCAGAGGTAGCCTCTCGCCCGGATGCGAAGGCTATCAAGGGGAAGCCGGTGACCCAAGCCCTCGGGCATGGAAGTCCGGCGCTGTCCCGCAACTGTAGGGAGAGGCGTGAGCCTCTCCGAGCCAGGATACCCACCTCTGCCAGCAAGCCAATGTCTCCTTCGCGGAAAGGAGGGTGTGCTGATGACCGGACCGACCTGAAGCCTTCCCCCCTCCTGACGCTGGGAAGGCTCTCTGCTTTCCCTTTCTGTGTAGAATCGCATTGAAGTGCAAGCCGCGCGTGAGCGCGGATGAGAAGGATACAAACATGCTCACACACGTTTCCAGGCCCCTGGGCCGCTCGAACCAAGTTGCTCTTTGGAGACGCTTGATCCTCCTTGTCCTGGTAGCGCTCATATCGACCGCCTGCGCGCGCCAACCCACGGCGGAACCGCAGGTGGAGCCAGCCCCAAGCCCCACTTCCCAAGCTGTGGAGCAAGCGCCATCGCCGCCGGAGGCTCCCGCAGATGAATCGATCACGCTGGTGGACGGGGTGGGCCGGCAGGTCACGCTGCCCGGCCCAGCAAAGCGCATCGTCTCTCTGGCCCCCTCCAACACCGAGATCATCTTCGCGATAGGCGCGGGTGCGCAACTCATAGGCCGGGATGATCTCTCGGATTACCCGCCGGAGGCGCAGGCGGTGACAAGCATCGGGAGCACCTATGGACAGCTCAACAGCGAAGCTATCCTGGCGCTGGAACCCGACCTTGTCCTTGCAGCGGATATCACCGCGCCGGAGCAAGTGCAGACCCTCGAATCGCTGGGGGTGCCGCTCTTCCTTCTTCCTAATCCGGCCGATTTCGAAGGGTTGTTTGACAACCTTGAAACCGTGGGGAGGTTGACCGGCCATCTGGATCAAGCCGAAGCCCTGGTGGAGGAGCTCCGCGCCAGGGTAGAGGCAGTGACGGACAAAGTTGCCTCCGCAGACCCCGTGAGAGTGTTCTATGAGGTGGATGGAACCGATCCGACTGCGCCCTGGACAACGGGCGCGGGCACCTTCCAGGATGTACTGATAGACCTGGCGGGGGGCGAGAACATCGCCAGCGATCTCCAGGGCTGGGGCCAGATGAACCTCGAAACGATCGTCGCACGTGATCCTCAAGTGATCATCTTCGGTGCCGGACCTTGGGTGCCCACCACGGCCGAATCACTCGCCGCCCGCACGGGATGGGATATCATCTCGGCCGTCCAAACGGGGCGCGTGCATGGGATCGATACAAATCAGGTAGACCGTCCCGGCCCAAGGCTGGTGGATGCCCTCGAGCAGATCGCCATCTTCCTGCACCCTGAGTTGTTCGGAGAGGAGAGCTCCTAGCATGATGGACGCGCAGGCCAGGGAGGGGACGCCTCGCCGGGGCGGCCGCTTCGCCTGGATCCTTTCCCTGGCTCTGCTCTTGGCGGTGGCAATGCTCAACGCCTCCGTGGGACCGGTGAAGATTCCCCTGTCCGACATCCTGGGCATGCTGGCCAGCCGCATCCCTGGATTGGAGATCTCGGGTGAATGGTCGCAGCAATTCCGGACCATTCTTTTTGATATCCGCCTCCCGAACATGATCCTGATTGCGTTGGCGGGCATGGCCCTGGGCGGATCGGGGGCCGCGTATCAGGGACTCTTCCGCAACCCGCTCGCCGACCCCTATATCATCGGCGTTGCTTCTGGAGCCGGGTTGGGTGCAGTGCTGGCCATGGCGGCCCGCTGGCCGGCGGATTTCCTGGGCATGGCGGCTGTGCCGGCGGCGGCCTTCGCGGGCGGGCTGATCACGGTGGGGTTGGTCTATGCCATCGCCCGCATCGGGCGATCGACACCGGTCACCACGCTCATCCTGGCGGGTGTAGCGGTGAGTTCCTTTGCCACGGCGATGACGAGCATGATCATGCTCCTCTCCACCGAGGAACTGCATCGTGCCGTGAACTGGATGGTTGGCGGGTTTGCGCTGGGGGGCTGGGAACCTGTCCTGGCCTCGATTCCCTACCTAGCGATCAGCCTGACGGCCCTCGCCATGCTGGGGCGGCCGCTGAATGTGCTGCAATTCGGCGATGACCAGGCCCGTCAAATGGGCCTGGAAGTCGAGCGGGCCAAGCTGATCCTCATCGTGATGGCCTCTATGGCAGCCGCCACAGCGGTCTCCTTCTCGGGCATCATTGCCTTCGTGGGGCTGGTCGTTCCCCACGTTGTGCGCCTGCTATGGGGGCCCGATTACCGGCGACTGATTCCACTGGCGATTCTCTCGGGAGGGAGTTTCCTTCTGGCCGCGGATGTGATCGCCCGCATGGCGCTTTCGCCGCGGGAGTTGCCGGTCGGGGTTGTAACCTCCGCCGTAGGCGCGCCTTTCTTCCTGTGGCTGCTGCAGCGGGCGAAAGCAAGGGTGCGATTCTGGTGATGAACGGCCTGCGGATCGAGAAGCTGCAAGTGGGCTACGGCGAACGGAGCGTGCTCCATGACGTGAGTCTGGAAGTGGCGCCGGGCGAGGTGCTAGCGGTCGTGGGGCCCAACGGCGTGGGAAAATCCACTTTGATCCGGGCCACCAGCGGCGCGCTGCCCCCACAGCGTGGCAGGATCTTGGTTAATGGGCAGGACCTGCTGAGGATGCCGGCCGCGAGGCGGGCCCGATGGGTTTCGGTTGTGCCGCAGGCGGTGAACCTGCCGCCCGCCTTCTCTGTGATGGACGTAGTCTTGATGGGGCGAACGCCCTATCTGGGCTGGTTTGAACGCGAAAGCGATCGGGACCGGGAGATCGCGCAGATGGCGATGCGCCGGACCGAGACCGAGGCGCTCGGATCGCGGCCCATTGGATCTCTCTCGGGCGGCGAGCAGCAGCGCGTGCTCGTGGCACGCGCCCTAGCGCAGGCCGCGCCGGTGATGCTCTTGGATGAACCCACCGCGCATCTCGATTTGAGACACCAGGACCGGTTGCTGAGAATGCTGCGAACGCTGGCATCCGAGCATGGTTTGGCGATGCTAATGGCGCTGCATGACCTGAATCTTGTCTCGAAGTTTGCGGACAGGGTGGCGCTCTTATCGAACGGCCGCGTCAGGCGATTGGGAGAGCCGGTGGAGGTGCTGCGCCCGGACGTGCTCGAGGAGGTCTACGGCATGCGCATCCTGGTGATGGCCCACCCGCTGAACGGAGGCCCGCTCATTCTGTCTGGCGAGTGAGCGGTTGTGTGGAGGAAGGTGGCGATGCCGACGTTGGAGCAGGCCCGTGGTTGGTACGATGCCCATGACCCGGTGCACGGATTTGAACATGTGCGGCGGGTCTTGCGCCTGGCGGAGCGGCTGGGTGAGGCATTGGGCGCTGATCTTGAAATCTTGAGGGCGGCAGCGCTGCTGCACGACGCCGCAGATGCGCACCCTGGCGAGGGCGAGGGGCGGGTATCTCACGAACAGGCATCCGCCGAGTTCGCGGGCAAAGTGCTGCGGAGCGAGGGATGGGAAGAGACGCGCATTGCTGCCGTGCAGCATTGTATCCGTGCCCACCGCTTTCGGGGGGGCGAGGCTCCAGAGAGCCTGGAGGCCAAGATCCTTTTCGACGCCGATAAGCTGGACGTGATCGGTGCCTTTGGCACGGCCCGAACGGTTGGCTACGCCGTGCAGGCGGGCCAGCCGCTATATGCCAGGCCCTCGCAAAGCTTCCTCGAAGAGGGCAAGAAGGAAGAAGGCGAGCCCCACAGCGCCTACCATGAATATCTCTTCAAGCTGCGCCATATCCGGGAACGGCTGCATACCTCGCTGGCGCGCGAGTGGGCCTGCCCACGGCATGCACTGCTGGAGGCCTTCTTCGAGCAACTGGCGGCCGAGGCGGAAGGCGAAGTTTGAGATTCCTCGCCTGCACGGGAAGGGTGATTGACCCTTCTCGCAGAGGCGGTTATCATCGGCGGCGCGATGATGGCAGCCAGTGATAAGCCCCAAATCCTACTGACCAACGACGATGGCATCCGATCGCCCGGCCTATGGGCGGCGGCGGAGGTGCTCTGCGGACTGGGCTATATCACCGTGGCGGCTCCCAGGGAGCAATGTTCTGGCGCGGGGCGGAGCATGCCTAACACCTCCGACGGGAGACTTCGCGAGGAAGAGGTCGAGGTGGGAGGCGAGTCCTGGAAGGTCTATGCCGTAGGGGGCACCCCGGCTCAGGCTGTGCAGCATGGCGCGTTGGAGCTGATGCCGCGCCCGCCGGACCTTGTGGTGGCGGGGATCAACTATGGGGAGAATCTTGGGCTCGGCGTGACGGTTTCGGGTACCGTGGGCGCCGCGCTCGAGGGCGGCGCCCTGGGGTACCCATCCCTGGCGGTCTCGTTGGAGATGCCGGAGTCCTACTACTTCTCCTACTCGGAGGAGATCGACTTTTCGGCGGCGGCGCACTTCACCCAACATTTCGGCCGGCTGTTGCTCGAACGACGCATGCCCGAGGATGTGCATGTGCTCAAAATCGACGTACCCTCGGATGCCACACCGGAAACGCCCTGGAAGATGACACGCCTCTCGCGCCATAAGTACTACACACCGGTGCCCCCTCAGCGGGAGCGTCTTGAGGACTCCCAGCGCATGGGATTTGAGGTGAAATTGGACGAGGTGTTGCTGGAGCAGGATTCCGACGTATATGTGGTGCGGTTAGAGCGACATGTGGCAGTCACGCCGCTGAGCCTCGACATGACCTCACGCGTCGACCTGGAGGAACTCGAAAGCCTTCTCAGAGAAGCCGGCTGAGCCGCGGCCGCCTGTGGATCGTCCGGATCCGGCACTTGCCAAAGGGGGCCTACTCGGAGGGTTGTTCCTCGCCCGCCATGCGGCTGTTCAGCATGCGCAATTCATCCTCGATCTGATCGCGTTGCACCTTGGTTTGAGCGAGGAGCGCCTCGAAGGCCGGGCGCTGTTCGGCGGGCACGGTCTCGACCAGCCGCTGGGCGCGGCGGATCTGATTTTCCTTGTGCCGCAACTTATCGAGCAGCCGGGCGGTGTAGCCACGCTGGAAGGTGCTATCCGGAAGCGGCTCAGGCTGTTCTGGGGATTCGCCCGTAAGCACCTCCGCGACCGTGAGCATGAGTTCCGAGGCCTCGATGGGCTTTTCGAGGAAGCGCACCGCGCCCAGGCTGAGTGCAAACTCCTTGTCCTCCTGGGTGATAAAGGTGGCAGAAATGAAAATGATGGGGATGTCGCGAGTTTCGGGGTTGCTGCGCACCTGCTGAGCCAGGGCAAAGCCGTCCAGCTTGGGCATAAGGATATCGGTGAGGATAAGGGCGGGCTTTTCTGCAGCAATGCATTCCATGGCCTCATCCCCGTTGCGGGCGGTGACGACCTCGTAGCCTTTAAATTTGAGTGTGACCTCGAGGAGTTCGAGGATGTGGGGAATATCCTCAACGATCAGGATGGGGCCCGAGCTCTGGCTCATATTTTCATTGTAGTCCGACTCGACCAGAAGGCAATCCCCCTCGACCAGCAGGCAATCCCCCAATCCCGCATCGGCGCAAGGTTCGTCGGAACTTTCGCGGCCTGTGAGGTCTCGGCACCGAAACGAGACATCTACTTACCCAGATGTTTCTTGCGACTCTGGCTAGGTTGGTTGCTGGTTTGAAAGATCAAGAACAGCAAGGCGGTCGCATCGCCCACATTCTGGCAAAGATGCGGCTGTGTGGCTTGGAAGAGCAGGCTATCCCCCTTGGTCATCCTGTGCTTCTTGCCTCCAATTTGATACTCAATCTCACCCTCAAGGCAGAACACAAATTCCTCGCCGGCATGCACGATCGGCGTGGATGAATCACAAATACCTGGCTCGAGCTTTATGAGGAAGGGCTCCAGTTGCTGGCCGGGAAGGCCGATGCCGAGGCTTTCCATGATGATGCCGCCCCCGCGGAATATCTTGCGTTGGTCGGGCCGGACAAAGACCGTGGCGCGGCGATCCGCAGTCTCAAAGAATTCTGTGATGGGCACGCCAAGAGCCATGGCCAGCCGGTGGAGAGTGGATACGGTGGGCGAAGTCTGGCAGCGCTCAATCCGGCTGATCGCGTTCGTGGAGAGCCCAGAGAGCTTCGATAAAGCGCGCAAGGAATATCCGCGCCTCTCTCGTATTGCTCGGATCTTCGGCCCCACCTCTGGATGGGCGCCTTCAGCCATTCGAACCCGCTCCTGCGTCCCGATCTACGCCATGACCATACCACGAAAAGAGGGCCATCGCGCAATAAAAAGGACAAACCTCGCGTGAACAGAGATGGATGTCACATAAACATTGACGTCCGTACCCTTAAGTGGTAAGGTGCGATTGGAGATCGCTTGATCGGGAAGACCGGTCAGGCAATATGCATGAGACAAGGATAGCCCGGATATGGAGTCTCGGGAGGACCTTCCATGAAGCGGATTGGGATCATAATTTGCGATCGCTACCGGCACTGTGCGGGGGGCAAGTGCCTGCGCTCCCTGGCGCTGCGCGAGGGTGCCTTCGAGCGTTATGAAGGTGAGGAAGTCGAGCTGGCCGGCTACACGACTTGCGGGGGTTGCCCCGGAGGCAATGTGGAATATGCGCCCCAGGAAATGAAGAAGAATGGGGTCGAGGCGATCCACTTGGCCACGGGCCTCCTGGTTGGATATCCCCCTTGCCCCTATGTTAACGAATTCAAGCGATTCATCGAGACCCAATACGGGATAGAGATCGTACTTGGGACTCACCCAATCCCGCAGAAATATCTCGACACCCATCGAAGTCTTGGTACGTGGCCGACTCCAGAATCCAAAGAGCGCATCCGCGAGGTAATGGCGGATGAGGCCACCCGGCGCCGCTACGATTGAGCGCTGGCGTCGGGGGGCTTTTCCAGCGCCTGGAAATCGCCGGGGATTGATCGGCGACTGATTTGTGCGTGGAAGGGGGCCTCAGCCGTTCATCATACCGCCCGGGGCGCAATGGCTTTGAATTAGCTGCAGCCACCTCGTCGAGGTCGAACTCTCGGTGGTCCATGGGGCGCGGGGAGGCGGGTAAGCGATCAGACCAGATGGCTCCAAGGAGGCGAGGGATGAAGAAGCTGCGGGTTCACGATTGCATGACGAAGAATCCCGTCTCCATCGACGAAGGCACCACCTTGACGGAGGCCTACTGGCTGATGATGGAGAAGAAGGTGCGTCGTTTGCCGGTGATGAAGGGGGACCGCCTGGTGGGCATTGTGACGCTGGAGGATCTTCGACGGGCGATCCCCTCCGATGTCGTAGGGATCAGTCCTCTGAAGTACACGGATATGCTCACGAAACTGCCTGTTCGCCAATTGATGACTCGAGATCCCGAGACGATCTCACCCTCTGCATCGCTATCGGAGGCCGCCAGTGTCATGCTGGCGCACAGAATCAGTGCGCTTCCGGTGCTTGAGGGTGATAAGCTTGTTGGCATCATCACCGAGAGCGATATATTCCGGGTGATTGCGGAGCGCGGCCTGGAATGAGCGCTTCCACCGGGAGATCGGGCCGCGCGGGGACTTGATGGAGAGATCGATAGGTCGAATGAAGAAGCTCGCTCCGAAGCCTTGCACCGGGAGGTTTTGGTGGGATGGCGTCGCCCGAGCGGAGGGCGCATCAAGGAGGCGGGCAGGGGAGCCACGCAAATGGATGAGCGTTCACTAGCATCGATCCGGGCGCGGACTGCGGAGCTTCTCGATCGAATTCCGCCCGGCGTGACCCTCGTCGCGGCCGCGAAGGGGCGCACGGCGCAAGAAGTCCGGGCGGCTCTGCAGGGGGGAATCCGCATTGTCGGTCATAACTATGTGCAAGAGGCCGAGGCCATGATCGCTGTGCTGGGAGGCCCCGCCACGTGGCACATGATCGGCCATCTGCAGCGCAACAAAGTACGAAAGGCCATCCGGCTTTTTGACCTAATTGAGACGCTAGATTCACTCCACTTGGCGCAGGAGATCGATAGGCGTTGCGCCGTGATGGGGAAGGTCATGCCGGTGCTGGTGGAGG
>CAZBLT010000005.1:96600-104375 GCA_964492745.1 uncultured Anaerolineaceae bacterium | reverse complement strand
CTCCAGAAGTGCCACATGGCAGCCGCGCAAGGAGACGGGACTGACTCTCGCCGGGGGGCCTAACTTGCGTACGCAGCTACTGTGAGGAGGCTGGCTTCCAGGCCCAATCCTGCCAGGCGCGTAGCCGCGAAGCCAAGAGATGCAACCAGCAAGAAGCTGCCCCAACAGACCAGCCGGGCGATCATGCGTAGATATTCCACACGGAGGATGTATTAGGATATGAGTTCCACCTTCCCTGGGTCTCTCGGGATGCACACAGCCTAGCGCCCGAGGCTGCACCTCGGGCGCTAGCTTGAGACCGGAGACAAGCCTCCGATCTCCATGTAGAAGGAAATCCGGCTGCCCTATTGGGACAGCCCCCATCGGCTGTTACGAGCGGCCATTCGAGGCTATTGAAAAGTCTGGATCAGCGCCTCCAGCGTCTCGCGCGGGGGACGAATCTTGCCCTCATTTAGTACGCTCAAGGGTTCCTCGACGAGATTTTCGATTTCCGTCAGCGTCGGGCGGTTATCCTCGATGTAGATAAGCCCGGTCACAAGATAACCGCCGCAGGATGTCTCTGCGAGCATCTTGAGGGCCGCCATGCGATCGGTTGGATCGTAGTCTTGCTCAAGCTTCTTGAGCACTAGCAGGGAGCCATCGTGCATCTCCACATCGATGCGGTCCCCAGGGTCATACTCCACCTGGATTTCTTCCCGCTTTGGAACCCAGGTCACATCGTGCAACGGCTCCTGGTGCGCCCTGGCCCACGCGTAGGACTTCGTGGATTCATCCCGATTATTGAAAGTGACGCATGGGCTGATAATATCGAGCACAGCGGTGCCGTCATAGCTGAGCGCCGCCTTGAGCAGCTCTTTCACCTGCTTGGGATCACCGGCAAAGGAGCGCGCCACGAAGCCGGCATTGGCAATCAGCGCTTCCATGCATATGTCTACTGGCATGAATGGGTTGATGCCAGCACTCTTGAGCTCCTGCCCCTTGTCTGCGGTTGCGGAGAATTGCCCCTTAGTCAGGCCATAGACTCCATTGTTCTCTACGATGTAGGTCATGGGCACATTTCGCCGCACGAGATGGATGAAATGGCTGAGGCCGATGCTGGCGGTGTCACCATCACCCGAAACGCCGATGGCTTTAAGACCATGATTGGCCATGATCGCGCCCGTGGCGATGGTGGGCATGCGTCCGTGCAGGCCGTTGAACCCATGCGACCGGTTCAGGAAATAGGCCGGGCTCTTACTCGAGCAGCCAATGCCGGAGAGTTTGATGATGCGCTCCGGCGTGATCGACATCTCATAGCTGGCGGCGATAATCTGGCTGGCGATGGAACTATGGCCGCATCCCTGGCAGAGTGTACTCTTTCCGCCGCGATAGTCCGATTTGCGCAATCCGATCAAGTTGCCATTGCCGGGGTGCGCGGGTTTCGTTTCTGTCTGGGTCGCCATATCAAACCTCCTCTGCCTCAAGCACCCGCTCCGTGATCCAGCGTGCCGAAACCGGAAGGCCATTGTTGTGAGTCAGCGAATGCAGCCGCGTGGCATGCTCCGGAACTTCGAGTTGCAGCAGCATTCGCATCTGGCCATCCGTGTTCATTTCAATCACATACACGCGTTCGTGCTGGCTGATGAAGTCCTTCACCTCTGGACCAAAAGGGATGGCCCGTAAACGCAAGTAGTTCGTCTTCACGCCGGCGTCCAGCAATCGCGCCCGCGCCTCGCGGACAGCCGAGTCGGTTGAGCCATAAGCGATCAGGCCGATTTCAGCCCCTTTCATCCTCTCGATCACCGCTTTGGGGAGCAGCGCCCGGGCGGTTTCCATCTTCCGGGCAATGCGCTGCATGATGCCCTCGTAGTCTTCCGGCCGCTCGCTATACTCGGCACGATCGTCGTGCCCCGACCCTCGCGTGAAATAGGCCGCCTTGGGATGATCAGTGCCTGGCAGCGTCCGGTAGGGAATGCCATCCCCATCCACATCCCGGTAACGGGCAAATTCCTGGACCTGCTCCAACTGTTCCGCGCTGAGGATCTTGCCACGGTCTATCGGCTCTGAGGGGTATTGGAAGGGCCGGGACATCCACATATTCATCCCCAGATCCAGGTCGCTAAGGACGAAGATGGGTGTCTGAAGGCGATCGGCGAGATCGAAGGCCCGCCAGCCGAATTCGAAACACTCTTCGATGTTTCCAGGGATGAGCATGACTTGGCTGGTGTCGCCGTGCCCTAGAAAGCGTACGAAGAGCACGTCACCCTGAGATGTGCGTGTCGGCAAACCAGTGCTCGGGCCCATGCGCTGCACATCCCACACGACGACGGGCACTTCGGCGAAATAGGCCAGCCCCGAGAATTCTGCCATGAGCGACAAGCCCGGACCAGACGTGGAGGTCATCGCCCGAGCGCCTGCCCAGCCAGCCCCGATCGCCATGCCAATGGCGGCGAGTTCATCCTCGGACTGCACGATAGCGTAGGTCGCCTTGCCGGTCTCAGGGTCCTTACGGAGCTGCGGCAGATAGGTCTGAAGGGCCTCAGCCAGGCTCGAGGCTGGCGTGATGGGATACCAGGCCGCAAAGGTCACGCCTCCATAGATGGCCCCCAACGCGGCGGCGGTGTTGCCATCGATCAGTATCATCCCCTCGGTCTGGCTATCGCGCTCGAGCACGTAGGGATCGAGCTTCTGCAGGTTCTCACGCGCCCAGGAGGCGGATGCCCCCACCACTTGCATATTGAGCTGGACGGGCTTCTCCCGGCCGCGGAAGTGCGTCTCCAGAGCTCCCCGGATCTCCTGCAGATCGATGCCCAACATCTGTGCAACCACGCCCACATAGACCATATTGACCATGTAATCTCTTAGTTCCCGCGGAGGATTGACCTGCTTGATGACGCTTCGCACTGGCATCGGGTAGAAGACCACGTCGGGCCGGGTCTCTGGCGCCGAGAAATGGTCAGGGTAGAAGCAGACACCCCCTTCGACCAGGCCCGATAAATCCTCCTCGAAGGTTGCGATGTTCATTGCCACTAGCACCTCGACCGTCTCCCGCCTCGCAGTGAAACCCTCCGAGCTGGCCCGGATGGTAAACCAGGTTGGCATTCCCTGGATATTGGAGGGGAAGAGGTTCTTGCCGCTCACGGGGATTCCCATGCGGAAGATGGCCCGGATCAAGGCCGTATTCGAAGTCTGGCTACCTGAGCCATTCACGGTCGCCACGACCATCGAGAGATCGTTCACGATGCGCTCTCGATGGGGGATGGCCTCGGCGGTTCGTGGACCTTGCTTATTCGTCATGCCCGTTCCTGCTCCCTTCTTGCCTTGCCTTCCATTGCAGCATCCACCAGCCTGCTCTTGGTTGCGAAGAGTGATTCTCCCGGCCGGCGGTGCAGAATCTCGAAATGATCCAGGAGAGCCCGATAGCCCGCCTGATAGTCGCCTTCCAAGATGCCCTCCACCATGCGTTCGTGCTGTCGCCAGACGTTCTCCAGGTAGGCATAGTCGGCGTAGACGTTCAAGCCCGCAACTTCATAGGCATCCCAATAGGCCTCCAGGAACCCGCGTACAAAGCTGTTTTCAAGCCTGCAGTAGATCGTCAGGTGCAGATCCCGGTGTTCTCGATGGGGGATTTGTGGAGGTTCATCCCGAAGAAGCCCCCAGGCACGATTGAGCAACGCTTCCAGTTGCTGCTTGTCGGCCTCGGTGAGCTCCCGTGCGGCCGGAATCCAATAACTGGCCTCGATGTATTCGCGCAGCTCTTCAATCTGGTCGAAGACCGTGCGATCGAGCGCTAGCGCATACCGCATAGTCAGGCTGAGGGCGCGCCCCGGCGAGGGCGGCTGGATTTTGATCCCCACATGGGGGCGTACATCCACCCAGCCGAGGGCGCGTGCCACCTGCAACTGCTCACGGAGTTTGCTTACACTGATGCCAAGCTCCGCGGCGACATCGGCCATGGGCGGGAGCTTGCGCTCGCCTGCGGCGGCCCGCCTCGCGAGATAGGTGAGCAATTCAGAGCGAAACTCCATCCCCGCCATTCCTTTCTGGGGCCATTTCATATCCTCTGATTAATACAATCTATCTGAACTTATGGGGATGCTATCACGCCTGGCATATGCTGTCAACCGCTGCGCGTCGAGCCCAGGATATCGGCCGCCAGGGAGAGAACCCGCGCCCGCGAGTTTGGTACAATCGATGGATGCCGATCCCTTTGCGCATGTCCTGCTCACTCCCAGTTTCCTTGCTCGCGTTCGCCCTGCTCCTGCTGACCCTGCCCCGGTGGCTCCTGCAGCGCCAGGTGCAGGCCCGCATCTTTGCCGCGAGCAACGCGCCCGAAGCCTCCTACGCCCTGGTCCTAGGCGCGGGCTTGCGGCGCGACGGCTCACCGACGGCCGTGCTGGCGGATAGGGTGTCTACCGCCGTCGATCTCTATCGCGCAGCAAAGGCCCACACCCTCATCATGAGCGGGGCCACCTCGAACCGTGGCGAGGTGGAAGCAGAAGCCATGGCCGGGATGGCTATGCGCATGGGGGTGCCCGCTTCCGCGCTGATCCTCGACCGGGAGGGTGACCGTACGCTCAGCAGCTGCATCAACGCAGCTAAGCATTCCGGCAACGGCCGGCTGCTCATCGTCACCCAACGATTCCACCTGCCTCGCGCCCTCCTGCTTTGCGAAGCTCTGGGGGTCCAGGCCTATGGCGTGGAAGCCGATCGTCGCACCTATCGCACGGAACCCTACTGGAAGCTGCGTGAGGCTGCCGCCACGCTGCGGGCCTTATGGGACGCGGGCTGGATCAGGGTATCCGGCCCAGCCGCCACCTGGCGCAGCTAGAAAGGCATCTCGGGATGGACCGTAGCCAAGCCCTCGCGATCCTGGACGAGTTTATCCAAAATTCCAATCTTAAACGCCACATGCTGTCCGTTGAAGCGAGCATGCGGCACTATGCGCTGCATTTCGGCGAAGACCCCGACCTCTGGGGCCTGGCCGGACTCCTGCACGACTTCGACTGGGAAATCCACCCCACCATGGACTCCCACCCCCAAGAGGGTGCGCCCCTGCTGCGTGAGCGCGGCGTGCCCGAAACCGTGGTACGCGCCATCCTGAGCCACGCAGACCATACCGGCGTTCCCAGAGAGACCCTGATGGAAAAGGCCCTCTACGCTTGCGATGAGTTGACCGGCCTAATTATCGCCACGGCTCTGGTTCGCCCCTCGCGCTCGCTGCAGGACCTGAAGGTTAAGTCCGTTAAGAAGAAATGGCGAGATGCGCACTTCGCCGCCGCTGTCGATCGCGATCAGATTGAACGCGGCGCAGCAGATTTGGGCATCGATCTATGGGAGCACGTCGAGCACGTCATCCAGGCCATGCGTCCGATCGAGACCCTGTTGGGCCTGGGTTTGGAAAACGAGCGCCCCTAGCTAGACCGTAGACCGATTTCTCACCAATACTAGCTTTGGGCGCCTGCTTTTGGCTGGTATAATGCGGCCGCCTATCCTACGGAACGGGAGAACGCCTGTTCATGGCAGATCAAACTAAGAGTCAGGCCGAAGGGTCCGCGCTATGCCCAACCTGCGGCACGCGAGTTGCCGCTGAAACCAAAACCTGCCCTGTCTGCGGCGCGTCGTTGCAGGCAGGCCGCCGCAAGGCTGCTCGCGGCACCCGCGGCCAGGTTGTGCTTTCTCTCCCCGCCGCCCTGGGCATCCTGAGTGTCTTCACCGCCCTGGCGGTCGGACTGACCTATATAGCCACCCGCACCCTGGGCCCTGGCGCGGCCCCTGAGGAGCTGACCACGGCAACGCTCACACCCACTGAGACGCTCACTCCGCAGCCCACGCCGACCGATACCCCCATCCCCACGCCCACGCCGCTACCTACGCTCGAGTACATCGTGGACGTGAATGACACGCTGGGCGCCATCGCCGTCCGTTATGACGTCTCCATACAATCGATCTTGCAGCTGAATCCCGGGCTGAACAGCGAGAGCATCCTCACCGTAGGCCAGCGGCTCTTCTTGCCCCAGCCCACACCCACGCCCTCACCCGAGCCCACCTCCACGCTCCCCCCGGAGGAGGCCACCCGTGCGGCTTGCGAAACGCTTCCCTACACCGTGGAGGCCAACGATACCTTGGGCTTCATCGCCGCCAACTACAACGTCAATCCCCGCGCCATCATGGATTTCAACGGGCTTACCAGCGAGACAGTCTACGTGGGCCAGGTGCTGATCATCCCGTTGTGCGAGCGCAACCCCACGCCCGGGCCGTCGCCGACGCCAACACCGCCGCCCCCCTACCCGGCCCCCAATCTGCTCCTACCCCAGGATGGCGCAGCCTTCACGCTCGCCAATGACACCGTCACACTCCAGTGGGCTGCGGTCGGCGACCTGCGCGAAAACGAGTACTACCGGGTCACGGTGGAAGACATCACCGAGGGCAGCGGCACTCGCAGGATCCTAGGTTATGTGAAGGACACCAAATATATCGTTACGGTGGATTTCCGGCCTGCGGAAGCCATCCCCCATGTAATGCGCTGGTGCGTGCAGGTCGTGCGCCAGACGGGCGTCAACGCCGAGGGTGAACCTATCTATGTCAGCGGCGGCGCAGCAAGCATCAAGCGCGACTTTACCTGGTCAGGTGCCATTCCGGGAGCCACGGCGACACCCCAATAGCCTCGCCACTTGCCGAAGCCCAAGCGGGCTGCCCTTTTAGGACAGCCCCCTTTCCTTCCTCGCGGATTTATGATGCTTGCCTCCGCCCTCGGGCTTGCGCCCGATATCCAGGGCAGGTCATCCGACAGCATGCACGCTTGAAGCCCCATCGCTGGCAGCTTTGGCTAGATCTTCAGCGCCTCGATCGTCTCGCGTACATGAGCCGCCGAAGCATCGAGCGCCTCTTGCTCCTCTTCGTTCAGGGCATACTCAATGACCTTTTCGAGTCCCCCGCGGCCCAGCTGGGCGGGAACGCCAAAGAAGATCCCCTCCTGCCCATACTCGCCCTGCAGATACGCGGAGGCTGGCACGATGAGATGCCGGTCGCGCAGCATGGCTTCCACCATCTGCGCCAACGCCGCAGCAGGGGCATAGAAGGCGCTTCCGGTCTTCAGCAGCGAAACGATTTCACCACCGCCTTTGCGGGTCCGTTCAACGATGGCAGCCAGACGGTCGGGCGGCAAGATTTCATTGAGCGGAACCCCGGCGACATTGGAATGCCGTGTCAGGGGCACCATATCGTCACCATGTCCGCCCAGCACGTAGCAGTGCACGTTCTGGACGCTCACACCCACCTCCATGGCGACGAATGCCCGCATTCGCGCCGAGTCCAGGATGCCCGCCTGGCCGATCACGCGTTCACGCGGCAGACTGCCCACCTTCATGGCCAAGTAACTCATGGCATCCAGGGGATTGGTCAGAATGATGAAAATGGCATCCGGGGAGACCTCGAGAGCGCTTTCCACTGCGCTACGGACGATGCGAGTGTTGGCCTCCAAGAGGTCATCCCGGCTCATCCCGGGCTTGCGTGGAAGACCCGCGGTAAGGACCACGATGTCTGAGCCTTCCGTGGCCTGGTATTCATTGGCGCCCACGATATGCGTATCAGCCCCGAGGACTGGCATGGCTTCGAGCAAATCCAGCCCCTTCCCTTGCGGCATACCCTCCACGATATCAACCAGCACGAGATCCGCGATCTCGCGCATCGCCAGGAAGTGCGCGGTCGTTGCACCCGTCTGCCCGGCGCCAATGATGGTTACTTTGGCCATCCTTCCTCCTTCATGAGTATATGGGCCTAGATTCGTGGCCCGC
>CAZBLT010000005.1:0-96500 GCA_964492745.1 uncultured Anaerolineaceae bacterium | reverse complement strand
TACTTTGGCCATCCTTCCTCCTTCATGAGTATATGGGCCTAGATTCGTGGCCCGCCTGCGAATCACGCATCAGCAAACCAGAGCGCCTCCCTCGGCCCTGGCGGCGCCGCCAGCGGATCCCAGCTCACATGGACCCCCTCACCCTCTTCCACGACCCCCACGGCCCAGATTGGCTGATCCACCTTGGCGGCATCCGCGAATATGGATTCGACCTGAGAGGGAGGCACAGCCAGCAGTAAGCCCCCCGAGGTCTGCGCATCAAAAAGCAGCATCTGGTTGTATTCGTCAATCCCATCGTCGAAGTGGACCTTGGGGCCGAAATAGAGGCGATTATCTGCGCTGCCTCCGGGGAAATGAGCCTGCTCGGCGTAGCGGCGGGCACTCTGTAAGAAAGGGATCGCCGGCAGGTGGAAGCGGATCCGCACACCCGAGGCGGCAGCCATCTCGCTGGCGTGCCCGAGCAGACTGAAGCCAGTGACATCCGTTGCGCCCCGCACTTTGTGGGAGAGCGCCAAAGCGGCGGCTGCGGCGTTGAGACGCGCCATCCAATCCACCGCCTGGGCAACGTCTTCGTCGCGCGCGGCCTGCCTCTTCAGCGCCGTAGCTATGACACCGGTGCCCAGCGGTTTGGTCAGCACCAGCAAATCGCCAGGACGGGCGCCAGTTTTGGTCATGATGCGCTCCGTCGTGACCATGCCGATGGCCACCAGTCCATACTTCGGCTCCTCATCTTGAATGCTATGACCACCAGCAAGCACAGCGCCGGCTTCACGCACCTTCAGCGCACCCCCTCGCATGATCTCCATAGCCACGGAAGCCGGCAGTGCCGGCGGAATCGCCAACACGTTCAACGCCAGCAAGGGGCGTGCGCCCATGGCGTACAGGTCAGAGAGAGAATTGGCTGCGGCGATGCGCCCATAATCGAAGGGGTCATCCACTACCGGCGTGAAGAAATCAATCGTCACCGCCAGCGAGCGCGCATCATCCAGCCGCCACACTGCGGCATCATCCGGCTTGCCCAGCCCGATCAGCAGGTCGGGGTAGCTCTCTGGCTTGAAGATCTCCTGAAGGGGGCGCAACACGTGCGCCAGCGTCTCAGCGCTTAGCTTGGACGCTCAACCCGCGCAGGAGGACAGGCTGGTCAGGCGGATCTCCCGCCCTGAAGTCGCCCGTACCTCCCCGTGCGCCCCATCTGCCTTCTCGGACATCCCGATCTCCTTGAAATTGGACGCCGCGCCAATCACGGCAACCACAATAGCTGGGCGCTCCCCTAGCTTTCAGGCAAGAAGCCGTAGGCCAGCCCCAAGCCCAAACCGCCGCCCAATACCATCGAATCATCGGCCCAGACGAAATACTCCAGCGAGGGTATCTCGGCGGCCAGCAGCGCGCCTGCCAGACTGGTGGCCAACACGATCAAGCCTATCTTCCGGAGTTCTGTGACCCAATTCCTCCTCCATCAAGGCGTGCGGACATTGTACTAGGCGTCCGATGCCCGTCAAGGCATCCCCGTTCTCCGAACCAGCAGCGCTCGGATGCAACCATAGACTGCAGCCGCCAAGATCTCTCCACTGCCCCCAATGCCCTCTCATTCGCGCGCAAGCGGTTCTCGCAGCCTGCCCTCACGCGAGCTGGTGAAGCGGGATAGGATCAACATCGCAACCCCAGCGCCTGCAGCGATGATCGCCCAGGTCCGCATTGCCTGGAGGGAGGCCACGATTAGGATCTGCAGCATCTCCCCAATCAGCGGAATAGCCGCCGCAGGCAGCGGCTGGGCGGCACCGGCGGTGAGCGCCCCCTCAAGAAGAAATCCGATGGCCGCCGGACCCGTCATGGCCAGCGCCCATGCGCTCACACCTGCCAAGAGCAATGGAAGACCCCACCAGACAAGCGCATCCCTCCAGGAACGCACCGCCAGCAAACCGATGAGCAAGAGGGCTGCAAGCGCGCCTCCAGCAGATACCACCCCACCCAGGTGCAAGAACCGCAAAGGACGCTCAAGCGCATCCGCAGCACCGGCCAGGCCCGACAGGTCGAACTCGATCACATCCGGCACACCGTCGATCCCATCCGCCAGCGCGGATCGGACCAACGGCTCCACCTGGGCCATGACCTCTGGCGGCGGCTGGCACACAAGCAACATGCTCACTTCGCCCCCTTGCTGCATCCTTAGCGCCAGTTCAAGCAATTGGCGCTGGGTGCATGCGGGCATTGTGGCTAAGATTTCTCGAAGCAAATCCACACCCAGATCCTGGGCCAGGATTTGCTTCGGTTCAACCAAGGAAATCCGCAGATATCCCGCCGGATTGCCTTCGAGCACCGCCGTTAACAGCGCCGCCATGTTGGGCTCGACCTGGGCCTGCAGCCAGGCAGGCGTTATGACTTGAGTCAGGAGCCGCTCCCAGGATGCCCTGGGAACCGCCTCGAGAGCCGCCCCCATGCCGCTTTCACATACTTCGTTCAACAGCCCACAGGGATCCTCTGCCAGTGCTGCGCTGATTTCTCCCACCAACGCTGCGGGAGCCCGCTCATAGAAGCCGGCCTCCCGCAGCCCAGTCTGGATTCCTTCTGCATCCATTAGGAACCCCTGAAGGCTGCCGAGAAACAGGGCGACGACCGCCAGGGGCACAAAGATTACGACCAGCAATCCAGCAACGGTGCGGGCACATGACCGCATCCTTCTCTCCCTTCAGCTCCGCCAGGGTCCAGGCCAAATTAGAGTTGAACCCATGTGCCAATCCCCATTTCTCGTGCCCGGCGGTAGATCTCAGGGGCCACGGCCATGTCGTCGATGGCAAGGCCCAGGTTTATCGCCAGGATACGTTCGTCCTCGCGCTCGCGGCCGGGGGCTTTCCCTGCCACTATTTCCCCCAGATCCGCATACGGTTCCGGCGTGTTCTGGAAATAGCCCACCGTTCGGTAATAGCGGAATTGATCCATGTCGTCCGTGCTGAGCTTGTCCATTTCCGCCATGGCCGCGGGTGTCCAGTAGCTATCGAAGTCCACGGCACTGCCAAATGCGCCCGGCTTCAGCCAGCCCGCTTGGATCGTAGGCTCCGGGTGCTTATGGATCGGCCCCGAGGTCACCACGAGATCGCTCTCGATTACAGCCGCCTTGGGCTCCTCAACGCCGATAATCTCCAATCCAAGCTCGGTTTGCATCTCTTCTATGTAGCGTTCCTGGGCCTCGGGAAGGATGTCGTAGGCGTAGACCCGCTCGATGGGGAAAAGCGCATGGAGCGCCTTCAGGTTCGTGCGTCCTTGTACGCCACAGGCCAAGATGCCAACGGTCTTGCTCTCTGGACGGGCGAGGTACTTGGCGGCCAACGCGGTCGCGGCACCTGTCCGGTAGGCCGTGATCCAGACGCAATCCATGACGGCATACGGTAGCCCTGTTTCAACATCGTTTAGGATAAGCAATCCCGTGATGTAGGGCAGGCCTCGCTTGGGATTCTCGGGGTAGCCGCTCACCCACTTAATGCCCGCCGACTGCATGGCCGGAATGTAGGCTGGCATGGCGTGGATGAACGCATCGGGTTGGGTGTGGATGCCCGGCTTTGGAGGCATCTCGACCCGCCCCTCGCCCTTCTCACGGAAGGCTTCCTCTAAAAGCTCGATGATCCGTCCGATCTCCAAGCCCACCGCCTCGACATCCGCACGGGAAAGATAGAGCAACTTGGCCTCCATCGCTTCACCTCCTGTCCGATCCAACGAAATGGCCCGACAAGTTCCAGAGACAGATTTGACCCGGCCCCCGCGGCCTGCTGGCCGGGCAATTCCAACCTCCCACTCTATGCATCCCCCTTCGCCGGGAGCGGCTGCAAGACGGCCGGAAGCTCAGCCAACGCCTTTGCCAAGTGGATGCCATGCCAGGAAAGCCAGCGGCCATCGATGATATGAATCCGATCGAGTTCCACGGCCGGCGTACCCCGCAGCGTTTCCTTGATTTCATCTACCGATGTCGGATCCCATGGAAAGGGTTCATCTGGCAGCAGAATGATCTCAGGCGAGAGCTGCCGAACCTCCTCGGGCAATACCCGCGGATAGCGGACATCGCGTTCCCCGGGCGCCTCCGCCTCGGCAAATCCCAGGTCGGCCTCCAGCGGATAGCGGCGCATGCGGCCAGCAAAGATGTTCGCCCCGCCACAAACCTCCAGGACCGAGTGGCAGTAGGTCTTTTCATTGAAGGTCATCCACCATGGGCCTGCGCGGGGATGTTCGCCGCGCCAGATCGGCACGAAGACGCGGCTGCTCACACTATTCTCCAAAGCCCTTCGCGCCCACTCCAGGCTTCGCTCCAGCCAGAGCAGTTTTGGGGCGGCGCCAGTCTCCAGATGGAACAGGCGAGCCATCGCCCAAAGAATATCCAGGACCTGCTCGACGGTCTGCGGAAAGGTCAGCCAGATGTTCAGGCCAGCCTCTTCCATGGCGGAGACGGCCTCCCGGCTGTTCTCCTCCTTGTTGGCGATCACAAGATCGGGCTTCAACCCCAGGATCCGGCCGATATCCGGATTGCGGGTCCCGCCCAGCCGGCTGATTTCCTGGCTCACCTTGGGCAATGGGCAATAATCGGTCACGCCCACCAGGCGGCCGCCGGCGCCCAATTCGATCAACGATTCCGTGATGGAGGGAACCAGTGAAATCACGCGTTCCGGCGCGCCACGAAACATGAGATGTGGATTGAATCCATTGCCGCCGCTCATCGCCACTCCCACCCTCTTCCCAAGAGCAACACCGGCGGGCGATCGCCCCAAGATTCGACCTCGCCCGCAGGGCCGAGCGCAAGGAGCGAGCCTGGCCGCAGCCCCACGGCATGCAAGCCCTCCTGCTCTTCCAATTGGTCGCGGACTGCCTCGAGAAGCCCGGGGTCTTGCTCCCCTAGGACGACGATAGCCCCCAGCAACCAGCCCAGGCCGCGCGCCAGCGGCTCCTCCGATGCATCGTACCACCATGTCCCCAGGGCGGCTGCCGCAGGCCCCAAAGCCAGGAGCAGGCAGTCTTCGGCCAACACTTCTTGGGGAACGCCTTGGAACAGCTGATCGCCGATCCAAGCCTTCCAGGCATGCGGGTCCCCACCGAGCAGGATCAGAACACCTGCCTCCAGCCAGATCCGCCGAATTTCGTCCATCTCCGCCTGCGTGGTATCCACCCTGCGGACCTCGACGTCGAAGAGGATCTCCAATTCGGCCAGCAGATCCGACGCGCCTTCCGGCATCTCATTCCCCATCATGATCGCCACGGGCTGCCGGGAGAGATCGGTCGTATCAAGAATGCGGGCGCTGAGGATCCCGCCTCCTGCGCCAAGGTCGAGCGGAAGATCGCCGAGAGCCATCCAGCCCATCGAGCCCCGGCGGCGAAAGACATCGCTCGGCAGCGTCATGGATCTGAACTCATCAGCGCGATAGCCACCGACGCCATCAGGGCGGCTGCGGCGGGAAGGACCTGCTCGTCGAAGTCGAATGTGGGCGTATGATGCGAAGAGACGAGACCTTTCTCCGGGCTCGATGAGCCGAGGAACAGGTAGACGCCGGGAACCTCTCTCAAGAAGAAAGCCATGTCCTCCGAACCCATCACGCGAAAGTCCGGCTCCAAAAGCCAGTCAGGGAAGAGCTCACGGGCAATCTCCGTTGCCAAGCGGGTGCTCTCAGGATCATTCACGAGCGGCGGCGTTATGGGCTCCACCACGAACTTCGCTTGGCAACCGAAGGCCTCGGCCTGCTGAAGAGCCATATCACGTGCCCGACGAAGAACCACGGCCCTCGTCTGCTCATCGAATGTGCGCACGGTCCCCTCCAGACGGATCCTATCGGGGATGATGTTGAAGGCCGTGCCGGCTTGCACCACACCGATGGTCAGAACAGCAGCCGCCAGCGGATCCACATTCCGCGCCACGATGGACTGCAGCCCGGCAATCACCTGGGCGGCGGCCGGAACGGGATCGCGGGTTTTGTGGGGCATGGCCGCATGCCCACCCTGGCCTTTCAAGAGGATCTCGAGGCGGTCGGCCCCTGCCATCACCGGGCCGGGCGTCAGGCCCAGCCAGCCCACGGGCTTTTCATTCCAAAGGTGCATTCCCAGGGCGCGCTCTGGGGGCCAGATCTTCAAAGCCCCTTCGGCCAGCATCCTCTCCGCTCCGCCTAGCCCCTCCTCGGCGGGCTGGAAGACCATCAACAGATGGCCGGGGAGCAAGTCGTGCGAATCGGCCAGCAGCTTTGCCACCCCCAGGCCGATAGCCATATGGCCGTCATGGCCACAGGCATGCATGATGCCTTCATGCTTCGAGGCATAAGCGGACTTAGATTCTTCCTGGATGGGCAGGGCATCCATATCGAAGCGCAGCATCACGGTGCGGCCCTCCCGGCTCCCTTGGAGGTAGCCCAGAACACCAGTTCCGGCAACGCCTTCCCGTACCTTATATCCCCAGCCCTTGAGAGCTGCGGCGATGATCTCGCCACTGCGGTGTTCCTGGAAGCCCAATTCGGGGTGCATATGGAAATCCCTGCGCCAGCGGCGTAGGTCCTCCTCAAGAGCCCTGGCTTGCCCGAGAAGCGGCGCGGATTCCATCGTTCCCTGCCTAGCGCAATTCAATCCGGCGGAAGTGCTCCACGTAGCGGGGTTCGTCCGGGGGGCTATCTGGGTCCAGCAAGGCCCGTTGCAGCCTCTCGATCAGACCCTCCATATCCCTGATTTGGCTCCCATGCTCTCGGAGCGCATCGATCTTTCGAGGCAGGAATTCGGTCACGTCGACGGCCACGTTCGGGTGTTGCGCGCCTGCGACATAGACCTCCCGCACCTTGTGCGGAGCCAGACCCTCCTCCTGGAGAAGCTCCGGGAAGTAGAGGGCGGAGCGAGCCGCCGGATAAACCGCGTCCAGGGTAACCTGACCTGCGGCGCGGTGATCCGCATGGTTGATATAGCGGTTGCTGGGGAAGAAATTCGTGGGATCGCTGGTCACAACCACATCTGGCCGGACCTTGCGGATGATGCGAACCACATCCTTGCGGAGCGCAAGGCTGGGGGTCACACAGCCATCTTCTTCGTGCAGGAAGATCACCTGCTGCACTCCCAGGACCGCCGCCGCGGCTCGCTGCTCCCTTTCCCGCAGTTCAGCCAGCCTCTCTGGTGGTGTTTGATCGTTGTCTGAACCCTTGTCTCCACGTGTGAGCAGGCAGTAGGTAACCTCTCTTCCCGTCGCCGCCCAACGCGCGATCGTCCCACCGCAAAAGAACTCGGGGTCGTCAGGATGAGCCATGACAACCAGCACTCGCTTGGCGCCTTGCTCCTCAGCGGTCGGTGCCATTGCCACCCTTTCCACTGTCACATTCGCCGTTCTCATGTCGATCGCACGGTTGGCCAGCTTTCTTTTCAAGAGCCTTGAGTTCCTCATAGGGCTGGAGTTCATGCTTCAGAAACTCCGCCCGGCGGCCATCCTCAAATTGCACAATCACGGCTTGCTTCAGCGGCAGAACCTCGGCCACCTTGCCCTCCCCACGAGGCGTGATCACGCGCTTCTTGCGCTTGGGTAATTCTTTTCGGGCCTGCACGTATTGCTCATACTCATAGAGCAGGCAGCACCGCAGCCGTCCGCACATCCCGGTGATCTCTTGGGGGTTGAGGGATATACCCTGCGCCTTGGCCATCCGAATCGAAATGGGGCTGAACTCCGTCAGGAACTTCGAGCAGCAGCGCTCAACCAGTCCACACGCGCCCATTCCGTGCAGCATTTTCGCCACATCACGCGGGCCAATTTGCCGGAAGTCAACCTTCACCCCTCGGCGGGCCTTCCGCATGGCCCGCTGCAGCTTTCCCAAATCTCGGTGCTCCTCGCCCTCGCTGCTGTAATAGATGGTCAACCGGGATCCATCGTACGCATATTCGGCGCGAACGATCTTCAGGCCCTCATAGCCCAACTCTGCCGCCTTTGCCCGCCAATCGACCATTGCTTCGAGTTCCCGGTTGGCCCACATCCGCCGCATCACCAGGTCTCGCGGCGTGGCGCGGCGTTCGATCGGTTTGTGTGCGCCGCCGACTGGTGTCTCGCCTCCATCGATGATGCGCACAACCTCGGCGAGCTCCCTACCTCGCGAGGTCGAGACGATGACGTAATCTCCCGGCTTCAGGTCCTCCACGGCGGAGGCATCGAAATGATACAACTTGCCGACCGGTTGAAATCGCACTGCGGCGATCTTGGTTGCTACCTTCACATTGGCCATGGTGTACTCTCTCTTTGTCTTATGCTACACCATCATCCTCGCGCCGGGACACGGTTCGGGCAATCCCTGGCCCGAAGAGCTAGTCTTCGATCTCGATGGCGACCCCGCCGGCTTCTCCTCCGTGCAGCCGGGAGCGAAGTGCCTCGGCCACATTCCGGATGGCGACGGCCGCAGGAGAGCCGGGCTGCGAGACCATGATGGGCTTGCCTTGATCCCCTCCGACGCGAACCTCGGGGTCGAGGGGTATGGCGCCCAGAAACGGGACGCCTGCCTCCTCGGCCAGCCGGGCCCCGCCTCCCTCCCCAAAAACATCCATCGTATCCCCCCCGGGGAGGGTCAGAAAGCTCATATTTTCAACCACGCCCAAGATGGGCACCTCCATCGTCCTGAACATCTCCAGGCCGCGGCGGGCATCCTCAACGGAAACCGCCTGCGGGAGAGTTACGATCAGTCCGCCGGAGAGCGGCATAGTTTGCGCCAGGCTGAGCTGGGCGTCGCCTGTTCCGGGTGGAAGATCCACGACGAGGTAATCCAGATCGCCCCAGCGAACATCCTGCACAAATTGCCGGATGGCACCGTGCAGCATGGGCCCTCGCCAGATCAGCGGCTGGCCTTCAGGCACAAGGAATCCGATGGACATCAAGCGCACATCATAGGCCTCTGCCGGAAGCAATTTCTTGTCCTCCGGCGGCGGGAGCTCATGCACCCCCATCATCGTGGGAATGTTAGGTCCATAGATGTCAGCGTCGAGAAGCCCAACCTGGTCGCCCATCTGTGCCAGCGCGATCGCCAGATTGGCGGCGATGGTCGATTTGCCCACTCCCCCCTTCCCTGAGGCGACCGCAATACTATGGCGAAAGTTGGCGGTGTGACCTTGAGAACCCTGCGGCTGAGAGCTCATTAGCGTTTTTCCTTCCTCGGCTCGGCTCCATCTTCGAGATAGGCCTGCACCTCTATGGCAGCTCTGTGGAAGAGTGAGACCAAATCCTCATCACTCCCTCGAAAGCGCCGAATGGCTTGGGCCGCGCAGAAGCTGCATCCTCGCAGCGCGCGGTAGGCATGTGCATGACAAGTTAGGCAATTGCACAGGCGGATGAGAGTCAGGCTGAATGCTAGGTGTTCGAGGGATGCATCTTCAGCCTGGCAAACACGATCGATCAGTCTTGCCCATGTCTTCCCCCGCAGGCCACGCAATTCGCTCGCGACGCGCATGGGGAAGAGTATTTCGGCGCCGGCTCGCACCATGGGCTTGGAGCGCCTCCTTTGCCTATCGGCTCACCCAGCCCCTTTCTTCGCCGCCTTGGCAGCCTCCTTCTCGGCGCGAGCCTGCTCTTCCCGGGCGTAATTCGTGGGCCGTATGGATGCGTAGTAGCTCGCCGGCTTGCTCAGCCGCTCCTTGTTGAAAATGTGCTCACTGTGACGGTCGTAGGAGGCGAGCTCGTAGTCGTGGTCCATCTTGATGGCGTCGAATGGACAATACTCGGCGCAAAGGCCGCAGTTCATGCAGATGTCGATGTCGATGAAGAATTCGGACGGCGAGGGGATCGGCCGCCCGGTCTCCGGGTCGGTCGATCGAGCTATCCAGATGCATTGTGGCGGGCAAACCTTGGCACATATCCCGCAGGAAGTGCATCGGTCCACTTGTGTCCCGTCTTCCTGGATGTCATAGACGAGGAAGGGAATGTATCGGAACTCTTCCGGCACCGGAAGCTTCTCTTCAGGATATTGAACCGTGAAGATGCCGCGCGCCTTGGTGCTCTGGCGGATCTTGAGCGCCTCTTCGCTGTAGTAGCGCCCACCCCGCCCCAGCCAGCGCAGGTCTTCAACGTAGGTCTCGACGAAATGCTTGAGCGTGACGCCCAGCCCTTTAATCAATCCAATCCCATACATGCAACTCTCCGGTTCCACCCCGGACTGGCCGGTTCAGCGGTCCGTTTCACCCAGCACGATATCGATCGAGCCCAGGATGGCGACGACATCGGCAATCTTGTGTCCCTTGCACATCTCGGCCATCGCCGTCAGGTTGATGAACGAGGGTGCGCGGATATGATAGCGCCAGGGGTTCGGCTTGCCGTTGGATACGACGTAGAAGCCCAGCTCGCCCTTCGGGTTCTCCACACGCCCATAGGCCTCGCCAGCGGGTACGCGGACCTGATGCTGCGGGCGTCCAGTCTGAATTTCGCCCTCTGGAATTTTCTCGACGGCCTGCTCCAAGATGCGGATGCTCTGGCGAATCTCATCCAGGCGGATGAGATAGCGGTCGTAGACATCTCCGTTGTAGCGCACCGCCACATCGAACTCGAAGCGGTCGTAGATGGAGTAGGGCTCCGCTTTGCGGACGTCGTAGGGAACGCCCGAGGCCCTCAGCACAGGCCCGGCGGCCGAATAGGCGATGGCCTGCTCCGCAGTGAGGATGCCCACACCCTCACCTCGCGTTCGCACGATCTCGTTTTCGGTGAGGTAGCGATCGAGCTCGTCGACCCTGCGGGGCAGCCTTTCGAAGACCAATTCGCGGACGACCGCCAGCGCATCCTCGGGCAGGTCCCGTGCCAGCCCACCGAAGCGGAAGTAGTTACACATCATACGTGAGCCCGACACAGCCTCGAAGACGTCCAGGATCAGCTCGCGCTCATTGATGGCATACAGAGCGGGCGTGAAGAAGGCACCCAGATCGTTCAGCAAGAAGCCGATCGCCCATAGATGGTTAACGATACGCGTCAGCTCCGCCATGATCACGCGGATGTATTCGGCCCGCTCCGGCGGCTGGATTCCCATGAGCTTCTCGACCGCCAGCGCATAACCGAAGTTGTTGCCCATCGAGCAGATATAGTCCAGCCGGTCGGTGAAGGGCATATTCATGAGGAAGGTGTTGCGCTCGCCGATCTTCTCATGGTTGCGATGCAGGTAGCCCATCACCGGCTTCAGATCGACAATCGTTTCGCCATCCAATTCAACCACCATGCGGAAGACGCCATGGGTGGAGGGGTGCTGCGGTCCCAGGTTAACGACGATGTGCTCGGTCTCTAGCCCACGTCCGTTGTCGCTGTTCTTCCGCTGCAGCGCGCCCAGGCCTGCGTAAAGGCTCGCCTCGCCTTCTGGGACCCAGCCTTCCGGAGAAAAATCCGGAGGATATTGCACGTTCTTGCCGAAGGGCATGCCATCTTCAACCCGCGTGACCTGCCCGCCAGGCCAGCGGCTGCCAAATGGTTTGCCATCCTCTTCGAAGTAGGGCTCGTGCCAATCCTTGCGCAGCGGGTGGCCGTGAAACCCATCCCAGAGAAGGATGCGCCGCAAGTCGGGGTGGTCCTCAAAGCGGATTCCGAGCAAATCCCAGGCCTCACGCTCTTGAAATTCGGCTCCGGGATAGACCGATACGAGCGATGGAAGAACGCTCTTCTCACGGTCCGTCTGCGCCTTGAAGACCAGGCCGGGGCCACCGCTGCTGCGATAAACGTGGTAAACCACTTCCATCTTGTTCTCGGGCAAGTAGTCCACGCCCGTCAGGGAGGAGAGATAATCATAGCCATGCTCATCTCGCAAGCTGGTGGCGAATTCGACCAGCTTACTCGCCTCGACGATCAGCCCCTCATACCCGGGGCGCTCGTCCTGGCGCACAAGACCGGAAAACCGCTCCTCGAGCGAATCGAGCGCGACTGCTGGCTTCTGTTCTGGCATAGTTCCTATATCTACCTTCCGAGAAGAACGGCCCTCATACCTCGCCCTGGCCTTGCGGCTCACACGCCTGAGCTGCGCGTGTCGTGATTTTCGGCAGATCGCGAGGGTCGATCAAATCAGGCCCAAGGATGGGCACGGGAATAGGCTCGGAGGCCTCGTCACCGTACCAGGGCACCTTCTGAATCGACTGTGCATCAATCTTCTGCTGCAGCTTGATCAGACCATGAAGCAGGGCCTGGGGGGTGGGCGGGCAACCGGGAACATACACATCAACAGGGACGAACTTATCCACGCCCGAGACGACGCTATACCCTTCCTTAAACGGACCCCCACCCGATGCGCACGCGCCCATGGCGAGCACGTACTTAGGTTCCGGCATCTGATTGTAGAGCCGTACGATCTGGGGGATCATCTTCTTGGTCACCGTTCCGGAAACAATCATCAGGTCGGACTGCCGGGGACTGGGGCGCATCACTTCCATGCCAAAGCGGGAGAAATCATAACGGCTCGCCGCCACGCAGATCATCTCGATTGCACAGCAGGCGAGCCCAAACATCATCGGCCATATTGAATTGCGCCTTCCCCAGTTATAGATCTTATCGAGGGTGGTGATCGCCACCTGCCCTTGAAGCTCTTCGGGGATCTCCATCTCCGGCTTATCGCTCTCGTCGCTCATCCACACCCTCCGCGAGAAGGGGCCTGTATGAATCCAGGCCCCCGGCCGTGGGCAAATTATACTTCCCGCATAGGGTCTGTCAAGTATGCAAGGCTTCAAACGCCGTCGGCATGTTGACAGGGGGCCATAAGTGGGCATACCGAGTCCGAATTATACCGCCAACCGTCCTCATCCCGTTTCCAGGAAAGAGGTGCCGTGACTGCAGACGCAGATCGACAAATCGCTGAAGCTGAGGCAGTAACGCCCACACGCTGCTGCGGATCATGTATGCCGCCTGATGGAAGACGCTCCCTCCGAGGGCACGCGCTGCGGATATTCGTTTCTAAAGCCGGTTGCTCCGGTGATCAGTATGGGATGGCCTTGGAGCCAGAGCCTAGAGCCGATGATATCCATCTTTCCCGGCAAGCGCCGGATCCGGTGGTCGATCCTGCTTCGCTGGAGGAGCTGCGCGGCACGCGCATCGATTATGAGGAAGAATTATTTGGGAGGCGGCTTCAAGCTTGAGAACCCCAACGCGGTGGCATTATATGGCTGCGGAAGCTCCTTCCGCACGTCCAACCATGGTGCCTCCGCCAAATAGAAAAATTGCTTGTTATGCGGTTCTGGGCGGCTAGCCCCGGCGCAGAAAGGAAATCAGCGTCCCAAGCAAGCCCACTGCGGTCAGCCCGAGAATGGCCAGGATGGGCGGGAAGCCGCCTTGGGAGGCGCCTGTCGACAGGGCATAGGTCGGCTGCACCACCGCAGCTGCGGGCGTGAATGTAGGAAGGCGGGTTGGCGGGGCTTCTGCCAGGTTGAACTGCGCGGCGAGAGTGGGGTCGATTGTGGCGGTGACGCGCGGCGTAGGTGTCGGCGGGGGTTCGATGATTGGCAGCAGCCGCTGCCCCGTTTCAAGGGTTACGAAGGGGGCATAGACCCAAGCCACGTTGCCTGGCACGCCCGGATAGAAGATCTGGATCCAATCGCCCCCGGGCGAACGGCCCAAGGCCGGCGCCCGCTGCCCGGCGACGAGAACCCCCACCTTTTCATACTCAATGCTCGGCCCCAGCCGGACGTTTACCTGCTCCGGCACAAGGATTACCGGGCCCTCCGGAGTGCCCGTGACCGTTGGCTCCTGTGCTGCTGGCGCAGCGAAACCCTCTCCTCCCAAGAAGAGCGTGTACCCTACAGCCAGCAGAATGACCGCCATGCAGGCGAATCGGCGAAGCACGTGGGCCCTCCCTTTGTCGCCGGCGCAAACCGGCATTATACTACAGTGGACCATCTCCATTGCAAAGGCGGACACGTTGACCAGAGATACGTTCGAGCAGCAGACTTTCTATGGCCCGGCAAAGCCTGCGCAGCTCGGAAGAGCACTCTTGGCGGAATTCAACCACGGGAACTTCCGTGCCCGCATGTTGGGGCGCGGCAAGCAGCGCGTGGTTCAAATTACGACTCGAGAGGGGCCCCGGTCAGGAGGCAGAACTGCAATCACCGTACACCTCATCGGACACGACGATGGCGTCCATGTCCGCATCGGTCAACAAGACTGGCTCGGCGTCGCTGCCAGCCTCGGATGGACGGCGCTCGCAGCACTGCGCCGGCCCATGAGCCTCCTAGGTCGCCTCGATGACCTGGCCCAGGATCTGGCCTCGCTCCAGCTCACGGCGCGGATCTGGCAGACCTTGAGCGCGGCGGCCGAATCTCTCGGCCTCTCGCACGAGCTTTCGGAGCGCCTGCGCCGTCTTAGCTGTGCCTATTGTGGAACGGCCAACCCGGTCGGCGAACCAAATTGTGTCGCCTGCGGCGCTCCGCTGGGCGGCCTCCAACCCCGCCCCTGTCCCGCTTGCGGATACCTTGTGGATTCCGATACGCGGAAGTGTCCACAGTGCGACGAAGCGCTCCCCTGAGCCCAATCTGCGCCCATTAAATCAAAAGGGGCTATCCCCACAGGGCAGCCCCATGCGAATGCTGTACGCTCCAGACGCTAGGCGCCTGCTCCTTCCATCACCTGGCGGCAGAAAGAGCGCCCGCGCTCGAGCGCTCTCAGATTCCCTTCCAGCAAATCCCGGTGGTGTTCGGGAATGTGCTTGCGCAACGCTTCTCCGACTTGCTCAATCGTCAGAACGTCCATCCATTCCACCAGAGCACCCGTGAGCACCAGGTTGGCAAGCCGGCGATCTCCCAGCTCCTCGGCCACATCATTGGCCGGGATGCGGATGACCTCGATATCTTCGCGAGTGGCCTCCCGGTCGATGAGCGAGGTGTTCATCACCAGCAGCCCGCCTGACTTGACCAAGGGCTCATAACGCTCCATGGAGGGGATGTTCATCACGATCGCGGCCGTGGGGTATTTGACGACGGGCGATCCGATCTCGTCATCCGCGATGATGACGATACAGTGCGCCGTCCCGCCCCGCATTTCAGGGCCATAGGAGGGGAACCAGGTCACGTGCAGGTCGTTATCGAGTGCGGTGTAGGCCAGTAACTGCCCCGCGAAGAGGGCGCCCTGCCCGCCAAAACCTGAAATGATGATTTCGGTCTGCATGGCTCCTCCCCGTCAGGACTTTTTGCCATTCCGAATGGCCGGATGCAGCTTGTAATCTCCAAGCGGATAGACCGGGACCATATGGTCCTCGATCCATTTCAGAGCATCCCCCGGCCCAACACCCCAATTGGTGGGGCAACTCGAGAGCAACTCCACCATCGAGAAGCCCAACCCCTGCGATTGGACTTCGAAAGCTTGCCGGATGGCCTTCTTGGCCTTGCGAATGTTAGCTGGATCGTGCAGGCTCCGGCGTACGATGTACGCAGCGCCATCGAGCTGAGACAGAATCTCACACATCTTGAGTGGAAACCCATGCATCTCGATGTCCCTGCCGACGGGGGTTGAGGTTGTGCGCTGCCCCGGGAGTGTCGTCGGGGCCATCTGGCCGCCGGTCATGCCATAGATGGCATTGTTGATGAAAATGACCGTGATGTTCTCACCCCGGCCTGCGGCATGCAAGATCTCAGCCGCACCGATCGATGCCAGGTCGCCATCCCCCTGGTAGGTGAATACGATTCGATCGGGGCTGACGCGCTTTAGGCCAGTGGCCATCGCCGGTGCCCGGCCATGGGCCGCCTCGGCGAAGTCCATATTGAAATACTGATAGGCAAAGACCGCGCATCCAACCGGTGCCACTCCAATGGTCTTCTCTCGCACACCCATCTCATCGATGACTTCAGCGATGAGCCGGTGGGCGATGCCATGGGTGCAGCCCGGGCAATAGTGCGTCCCAATGGGCGTCAAGCTTCGGGGCTTGGCGTAAATCAGGGATTCAACCATGCCTTCTGTGTCGGTCATGGGCTCTCTCCTTAGGCGGGCTCGACCAGCGAATGGTGCACCTGGCGGATTTGCTCCAGGACCTCATCTGGCAGCGGGACTACGCCCCCCATGCGGCCATAGAAATCGACCGGGACGGTACCCTCCAGGGCGAGACGCACATCTTCTACCATCTGCCCTCCGTTCATCTCCACCACCAGGATGCGTTTTGCCTTCTCGGCGGCCTCTCTGAGCTCACGAAATGGGAAGGGATAGAGCGAGATGGGACGGAACAATCCGACCCGAATACCCTCGTCTCGGGCTTGCCGGATCGAGGATTGGGCAATGCGGCCGGCCGTGCCAAAAGCCACAACGCCTATTTCGGCATCATCCATCAGCAAGGACTTGTAGCGCACCTCTTGGGCCTCGATGGCCTTCTGCTTTTCAACCAGCTTCAGGTTAAAGACCTCTTCTTCGTTGGGATCGATATAGATCGAAGAGATGACATTGGGGTCCCGCCCTGCGGCGCCCGTCAGTGCCCAATCCGGCCGCTGCTCAAATGTGCGCACCGGCTTCATCGGGGGCAACTCCGCGGGCTCCATCATCTGGCCGAGGCTTCCATCCGCCAGGATGACGACGATGGTGCGGTATTTTTCGGCCAGGTTGAAGGCTTCGACAGTAAGGTCGATCAGCTCCTGAACGGTAGCCGGGGCGAGCACAATTGGGCGATAATCCCCATGCCCTCCGCCCTTTACAATCTGATTGTAATCCCCTTGGGAGGGCGCAATATTCCCCAGACCCGGCCCGCCGCGCATGATATCGACCAGCACGACCGGCACTTCTGAGCCGGCGATGTAGGAAAGCCCCTCCATCATCAGGCTCACGCCCGGGCTGGAGGAGGATGACATCACCCGCACTCCGGCACAGGCGGCGCCATAAACCATGTTAATGGCGGCTACCTCGCTTTCCGCCTGCAAGAAAACACGCCCGAGCTCTGGCATTCTGGCCGCCATGTGCTCGAGCGCTTCCGTTTGCGGCGTAATGGGATAGCCAAAATAGGCCTCACAGCCGGCCCGTATTGCGGCCTCTGCGAAGGCCACATTCCCCTTTAGCAATTCTTTGGCCATAGAGCCTCCCCTACTCCCCCAGTGGTACGGCCTTCTTGGCCGGCACCCAGCGATAGACGGTGATGGCCGCCTCCGGGCAGATTGTGGAACATATCGCGCAACCTGTACACTCGCCCTCCGGGTCCACCAACTCCGCCGGTCGATAGCCCTTCGGCGTGAAGCGATCCGTGGCCATGTGGATCAGGGATTTTGGACAGACAGACAGGCAAAGTTCACAGCCTTTGCAGAGCTCTTCATTGACGACAATTCTTCCTCTGGCCATTCCACCTCCCGCACATCATATTCCATTCTAGGTATACTCCCCGCCCCCTTAGGGCTCCAGTGCAAACCGTCACGCGCACCTTGGCCGAATGTCCCATTTCGGAGCCCATCGGTCCGGTTCTCGGCGCGGGTCATTTGCAGCTCGCATCTGAGCGCCAAGGCTTGTGCGTGGGCCAGCGCGATCCTAGCTGCAACAGCACATGCGGGATACTCCCTGGGGCACCAGCCTAGGGTTGGGGCGGGTTAAAGTAATTATAGACCGCGCGGGAGAGATCGGCGACCAGTTCAGAGGTGGGTTCCCATACCATCTCTTGCTCGTCCCAGAGGAAGACGGCCAACACGTAGTCGCCACCAGGCGTGAAAACAATCCCTGCATCACCGATCATATCCAGCGGGGAACTTCGCCAGCCGTGCTTGTGGGCCACACGCGTGCCATCCGGAACGCCCCCCTTCAGCAGCGAGCCGATCACATTCTGGGATAGGAGTTCAAGCATCCGCCGGCATTCGGCGGGCGAATACGCATCGGGAAATACCGCCAGAAGCGTTCCGCCCCCCTCTGCACATCGATACATGTCGGTGAGCAGCATTCCCACATCCGAAGGCGTGGTCTGGGTATATGGGTCGGGGTTGGTATCGATATCGGCGCGCTGGTTTGCGGGCGTGCGGTAGAAGCGGAGAAGCTGCGACCCAGGCGCGTAGTAGCCCGCGACAAAAGTATTCTCGAAACCGAGTGCCTGCAATGTCTCGGTGACCATCAGCGGGCCACGAATGGGATCGATGCGGTCCATGAGCCAGTCCGACGGATCGTTCCCGGATTCCCGGATCATCTCACCGAGCCAGCGGGCCGACTCGGGGTCGAGCGGCTCATCGAAATAGCGATAGAAGGCCGTCATGATGGCAATCTTATTGATGGAGGCCCCCGAAAAGGCCACATCGGGTTCCGTAGGGATATCTTGGCCGTTCAAGATCGCAAAGTGGAGGTTCTCACCACTGCGAAGATCCGTGAGATAAAGGTCCACGAGCCCGGTGAAACCAGCGACTTCGATATTTTGCCGCAGCAGAATTTCCAGCGTCTCGATCGTCGGCTTGGGTGGTCGTCCATCGACGACCGGGAGGTTTACACGGCGCTGCGTGGGGGAGAGCAAGACCGCGCCCACAAGCCTCTCGGCTTTGCCGATATCCAATACCCTTCCATTGTCGCCAGGTCGGAACTGAGTCGAGCCTGGGATCGGTTCGGGCGGCGTCGGGGGCTGGTCATATCGGGCGGCAAGATCACGTAGAAAGGACTCTAATTGGGCCTCCGAGAACTCCGCCTGGAGTGGGACGGAAGCCGCCTTTCCAGGGCGGCTCCAGAGAAAATCCCAGAAGCCCTGCCAGAACGGGGTCGCCGTTCGCTCACTCTCGGCAGCTGCGATCATTACTTCGGTGTCGAGTTGGAAGCCGACATCAGAGGGCTGCAGGAGTATCCTCTCCTGGTCGTAATATAGCTCAACCGGCGTGCTGTACACCTGCAGCAGCCGCTCCATGGCCTCTGTTGGTGAGAGCCCACCCACAGGTATGCCGGCCAGGGTGAGCCGATCCGGCAGCGCCGCTCTCTTGCGAGAATAGACCACGAGCTCGTAGAAGAAGAGCACCGCCGCGGTCAGAAGCAGCAAGATGGATATCCATCGTTGAATATCTATGCCCGTCCGCCGCATGCCACCTCCAAGCGCGGCAGTATATCACAACGGCAGCCAAACACCGGATGACCCAGCATGCCCTACAAGGCGGCCGCGAGCAGCAGCGCCATCAGGTTGGCCGAAGCGTGCGCCGCCCATGCCGGCCAGATCGTCCGGCGCCGGCCCATGAGCCAGCCTGCCAGCAGCCCAAAGCCGAAGATGTACAAGAGCCCCGGCCAGCCCTGACTCCAATGGTAGGGTTGCAGCGTGAAGACCAGCGCCTGGGCCAGATTTCCCCTCCAGAACCCCCATCTGGCCTCCAACGCCCGGCCCAGATAACCGCGAAAGAAGGTTTCCTCCACAAAGGGCACCCAAAGGAGAGCTGAGATCAAGCCGGCCATGATCCCAACTCCGTTGGCATAGATCCATGCCAGGCCCAGAAGCAGGTTGATAAGGCGCCACCCGCAGCCGGCTACCACACCCCATCCGAGATCGAGCAGGAGCAGGCCGCGCTGGTAGCCAAAGACCGCGGCCGGCCGGCCTGCGAGCAGGAGCGTCAACCAGGGCAGCACAACCAGAACCCCAGTATGCACCGCCCACCCAGGCAACCCTTCTGGCCACCGTCCCAGCACCGTGAGCAGGTCGACGGCTGTCACGAATGCCAGGCCGGCCAGCACCTCGCGCATCGGCAGCGCCCGCGAGCATTGTGAGTCCGCGGCCGAATGGCTCATCATGTGCCGTCCACGCTTAATCGCCCCCTATATGATGGCTATGCGCAATCCCGTCAGGCCAATTCAGCGATTTGCCGCCGCAGCTTCTCGGCCGTCTCCTCAAAGTCCGCAAGCTTGGCACGTTCCTTCTCGACAACCTGGCTGGGCGCCCGCTCGGCAAAGGGACCTGCCAGCAGATCCTTCAGCCTGCGAATCTGGGCCTCGGCCTCGACCAGTTGCCCCTCAAGCCGCTCCCGCTCGGCGGACAAATCCAGCATCCCCTCCAAAGGCAGGAAGATTTCCACTCCGCCCACCACGAGCGGGATGGCTGTTTCGGGACGGTGATCCAACTCTGGCGCGATTTGGATGGCCTCCGGATCCAATCCGGCGAGCGCCATCAAGGCCTGCTCCATCTCTCTCAGGAATTCGGTGTGCTCTCCCGCTGAGAAGATGGCTGCGATCTTCCGGCGCGGTCCCACTTCTTTCTCGAGCCGTGCGTTACGGATGGCCGAAACGATATCCATGAAGTGCTGGAAGCGGCTGATCACTCCCTCATCCTCATCGGCGGCCGGAGCCGGTTCTGGCCAGCGGGCGACGATCAGCGCCTCCTCCCAGCCCTCCTGCGGGCCAAAAGACGCGCCGTGTTCCTCACAGACGGCCTTGAGCCCCTGCCATAATTCCTCCGTCACGTAGGGCATGAAGGGGTGAAGCATCCGCAGGCAGGCGTCATACACTTCGACCAGCCTCTGAGCCGTCGTCCAAGCCGCAGCCTCTCCGTTTCTCATCTGCAGCTTTGCGATCTCCAGGTACCAGTCTGCGAATTCGCCCCAGAAGAACTCGTAGAGCTGCCTGCCTGCCTCCCCGTATTGGTAATGATCGAACAAGCGGTGCACATCCCGCCGCACCTGCCTCAGCCTTGCGAGGATCCATTCGTCCGCGTGGCTATGCGCAGGCATGGCCGAGGGTTGCGCCGTAGGTGCCTCTTCGATCAACCCAAAGATCAGCCGTCCGGCATTCCAGAGCTTGTTCGTGAAGTTGCGGTTGGCCTCCAGCTTCTCGCTGCTCAGCTTCATATCCTGCCCAGGCGTAGAACCCGTAAGCAGCGTGAAGCGCAAGGCATCCGTGCTGTAGCGCTCGATCAGATCCAGAGGATCAATCACATTGCCCAGCGTCTTGCTCATTTTCTGGCCCTTGCCCACCCGGACTAGCCCATGGAGATATACAGTCTCGAAGGGGACTTCTCCCATGAACTCCAGCCCCATCATGATCATACGCGCCACCCAAAAGAACAGGATGTCATAGCCTGTCTCCATCACCGTGGTGGGATAGAAGTAGTGCAAATCCTCGGTGTCATCGGGCCACCCGAGCGTGGAAAAGGGCCACAGGCCGGATGAGAACCAGGTGTCCAGCACATCCGGATCCTGCTGAAGGGCCGTGCTTCCACAGTGCTTGCAGCGTTCGGGATCCTCGCGCACTACAGTGATCTCGCCGCAAGCCTCACAATGCCAGGCCGGGATGCGGTGCCCCCACCAGAGCTGGCGGGAAATGCACCAATCACGGATATTCTCGAGCCAGTTGAAATAGACCTTCTCAAAGCGGGACGGCACGATGCGAATGCGGCCCTGACGCACGGCTTCGAGAGCCGGCTCTGCCAGCGGTTGCATGCGTACGAACCACTGTGTGGAGATCATCGGCTCGATGATCTCGCCCCCGCGCTGGCTGCGCGGGATTTGCATGGTGTAGGGTTCGGTCTTGAGCGTGAGGCCTGCCTGATGCATGTCCTGCCAGAGCTTCTCCCTGCATTCGAAACGATCCAGGCCTTCGTAGGGCCCGGCGTTCCCGTTCATGGTGGCGTCCGGATTGAGCACGTTCACAATCGGCAGACCATGGCGCTGGCCGATTTCGTAATCGGCGGGGTCGTGCCCCGGTGTGATCTTGAGCGCTCCGGTGCCAAACTCCCGGTCCACATACTCATCGGCAATCACCGGGATGCGCCGGTTGAGCATGGGCACCAGGCAGGTCTTGCCGAGGTATTTCCGATAGCGGTCATCCTTCGGGTGCACTGCGACCGCCGTATCGCCCAGGATCGTCTCCGGCCTTGTCGTCGCCACGGGGATGTACTCCTCGCCGCCTTCCAGGGGATATTTGAAGGTATATAGCGTGCCTTGCTCCTCGCAATATTCGACTTCGAGGTCACTGACGGCTGTCCGCAGGCCCGGAGACCAGTTGATAAGATAGGTTCCACGATAGATCAGGCCCTTCTCATACAGGCGAACGAAGGCCTCCCGCACAGCACGCGAGAGCCCCTCATCGAGCGTGAAGCGTTCACGCGTCCAGTCGCAGGAGGCGCCCAACTTCCTGAGCTGCTGGGTGATGATGCCGCCGAACTTCTCCTTCCACTCCCATGTTTTCTGCAGGAAGGCCTCGCGGCCGATCTCTTCGCGGCGGACACCTTCCGTTTCGAGCAGATATTTCTCGACTTGCAGCTGGGTAGCTATCCCGGCGTGATCGGTTCCCGGCAACCAGAGAGTGGGCAACCCGCGCATGCGGGCATGGCGAACCATCAAGTCCTGTGTGGCCACGAACATGGCGTGTCCGAGGTGGAGCTCGCCGGTCACATTCGGTGGCGGCATGGAGATCACAAATGGCCGCACGCCAGGGACGATCTCTGCGGTGAAGAAACCCTTCTGCTCCCACCAGCTATAGAGCCGCTCCTCAACGGCTTTGTGGTCGTATTGTTTTGCCAATCGAAACTTCGCCATGCCGAAAGACCTCCTTCTGAACCCCTTGAATCAACACCCCCCTCGTCCTTGAGGACGAAGGGGGGAGCCTCCGCGGTACCACCTCATTTCGCCGGGCTTTGCGGCGCCGGCGCACTCACCACCCGAACCACCATCCGGGCTTCGCTGTAACGGGCTCACCCGCGCCGGTCTACTCCCCGCTTCCGGGTTTCTTCGGCGAGCACGCCAGGCGACATTCGACTGCTGCTGCTGCGGGGGCTTCCAGCCTGCGGCCACACCTTCTCTATCAGCGCAGGGCAGCCTACTCCTCCCGGCGATATGCGCAAGAAACTTCTATGTATTTATTAGCCGGATTATAGCAGGATGGCCTGCGCGTGGTCAACCCGTATCATGATCGGCCTCGGCGTTCTCCGCCGCCGGCCGCCGGATCGGAAATTCGATCGTGAAGGTGCTGCCTTGGCCGAGTTTGCTCTCCACCGAAACTCTACCCTGATGCTGTTGGACGATCGATTTCACAATCGCCAGGCCCAATCCAGATCCCTTGACGTTGAGCGTCTCCTTCCGGCGGGCACGATAGAAGCGCTCAAACAACCGGGCTTGATCTGTAGGAGCAATGCCCACGCCTGTATCCTCAACCTGCACGACCTGCAGGCCCTCCCGCTGCCAAGCCCGTAGGGTCACCTCCCCTTTTGCGGGAGTGTACTTCAGCGCATTGTCAACCAGGTTGGCGATGGCCTGGCGCATCAAGGTGGCATCTACTTCGACAGGTGTCATCTCATCGCCCATCTCGACTGCTAGACTGATCTGCTTGTTGGCCGCCTGAGGGCGATAGGCGTCCATGACCGACTCCAGGAGTTCAGAGATGGGCACTTCCCGCAGCGCCAGTTCGATCCCGGCCTCGATGCGCCCCAAATCCAGAAGGTTTTCGATCAATTCGCTCATCTGATCTGCGCTGGCCAGGATCTTGCCCACAAATTCCTTCTGCTGCTCGTTCATGGCACCCACCATAGTGAGCATAGTGGCATAGCCGCGCATGAGCGTAAGCGGCGCTCGCAGGTCATGGCTCACAGTGGATACGAACTCCGATTTGAGAGCATCCAGCCTTTTATAGTGCGTGATATCCCAGAGGACGCAAACCCGGCCGGAAGCTTGTGCCTCCCCGGCCCGCAACACCGAGACGGAAGCAAATAGGGTCCTGCCCGCATCGAGGCTAATCTCCGCGGAACCCCTATCCGTCCCGTGTTCCAGCAGCAGCTCGCGCAATTCTTCCGGCATAACGACCGCGTCGGCGGGTCTTCCGAGTGCCTCCTCCGGCCGACATGCGAGCACGGCTTCGGCAGCGGGATTGGCCAGCGAGATGCGATCGTCCGGATCCACCAGGATCACCGCATCCGGCGTTGTCTCGAGAACCGCCGCCAGCCGCAGCCGCTCTTGCTCGACACGGCGGAAAAGGCGAGTGTTCGAGACCGCCACAGCAAGCTGGCCAGAGAGGATGCTCAAGAGCTGAGATTCATCCACACGATAGCCATGCGGCGCCCGGTAGCCCAGCCAGAGCGCCCCTAAATATTCTCCTTCATGCCGCAGCGGCAACGCCATCAGAGACTGCATCGGCTCCTTGAGCGCTTCGACATTCAGCACGGCGCGAGCCCGGGCCGGATTATCGAGCGAAAATTGCCCCTTCTCCCGACACAAGCGCAAGACCTGTGGATCCAACAAAGCCCACTGCCCCGGGTCCGAGCCGGCGGAGAAGGCCTCTCCGGCCGCCGCGCTCCCATCCCACCCCTCGAGAACCACCCGCACAAGGTCGGCTTTCGTGATCTCCCGCAGTCCCTCCAAGATATCCGGGAGGGAGGCCTCCAAATTGAAGCTGCGCGAGACCTGCTGGCTGGCGTTAAGCAGCAGACCCATCTCGTCCAGGCGGGCCTTCAGCCTCTGCCGCATACGTTCAAAGGAAGTCGCCAAGCGCCCAATCTCATCCTGCCCACTCTCTTGAATGCGGTGCGATAGATTGCCGCGGGCGATGGCTTGTGCGGCCGAGGCCATGGTCCGGAGTGGCCGTGTAAGACGCCGACTGATTAGGTAGACCGCAATCAAGACCGCCAATCCCACTCCGCTGATCATGGCAAAGAGATTGGCGGCCAGTCTCAACGCGACCTTCTGGACTTCACTCTGAGGAATGAGTGTGACCACATGCCAGGGGTAGCCATCCACCGGGCGAATGTGCAAGAGCCTTCTGGAGCCATCAGGCGCGGTGTCGGAGACGACCTCGTCCAGCCGGGCTTCTCCCAGATCGAATCTCTGAAGAGCTCTCCCGGCGTCAGGATGGGCCAGGATCAGGCCGTTCGAATCGGTAATGAAGGCTTCGCCTGGGGAAAGAGCATTGAGGATCCCCAAGGCCGGCATCAGGTAGGGGTTTCGATCGAGCGAGGTCACTCCCACCACCACGCCAATCCGTTCCCCGTCTTCCGGCACGATGGGGGCGAGAAACGCCAGGCGTGCCAAGCCAGGCCCGGCCAAAGGCCGCAAGACGACCTCCTGCGGAGGGCCATGCAGGGTGGTATCCAGAGCCGCCCCTATCTCGAAGGGCGTGCCTTCTCCGGGCACCTCCCCCGCAGGCGCTGTGGCTATTAGGTCAAGCTCAGCATCGTACACGGCCAGCGAATCAAAGAATGCGGTCCTTCGCACGAGCCGATCCAGCTTCTCCTGTGAGATTTCGCCTGACTCTGCCATCGTGGCGGTCTCCGCGGCGATTTGCATCTGCAGCGAGCGCCCGGTCTGGATGAAATAGGGGATGCTCCCGGCCACTTGATCGGCGGCCTGCGTAATTTGCCTTTCTATGAACTCCCGCGCCGAGCTTTGGGCCAGCAACCAATCGCCATAAACCAGCACGCCGCTCGAAATCGCCCCGACGACCAGGAAGATCGTGATCAGCCGGGCGGCCAGAGATCGGTTATAGGGCCCTACCCGCAATCGGCGAGGCCGGTACCAATCCACATACCTCTGCTTGGTCAGCCAGCTGCAGATCGCGCCTGCAATTCCAGCTTCGAGCGCTGCTGCCACGAGAGTGGTGCCCAGGCGAGAGAGCATGAAATCCAGGCTTTCGTAAAAGCCGCCGCCACAATAGAGAAAATTCTCGATGCTTCGGAGGCCGCCATAGAGAAGCCCACCCGCCATCCCGCTGATAACCGGGAGGCGAGCTGCCCGGCCGGGCCACTCGACATAATCTTGGCGCAGCAATGCGCCAACGAGGCCGGCTTGGATGGCCATGTGCAGGGGTGTGAAAAGACTGTGGGTCTCCCAGGCCCCTCGCACCAGACCGCCCAGCGCGCCGATGAACATGGCTGGGCCCGGGCCCAACATGCCGGCTGCCAGCATCCATGGCATGCCGCCCAGCAGGGCCAGTGAGGGCCCTTGGGCCTCCAGCGGCAGGCCCGGTGTAACCGCTTGCCCGGGCAGGCGCAACACGAAGATCTCTGCCAGGATCAGAGCACCAAGCGCCAAGGGCAGAACGGAAGGCCGTTGAAGTTGGCGGCGGAACCATGCAAGGGCCTGCCGCCTTGGGGCAGTCCACCAAAGAATGAGAAGCAAGCCCAAGAGCTCGGCGCCCAAAAGCAGATAGCCCGCCGGATGCAGCGGCAGGCGGAAGGAAGGACCGGCTCGAAAGCCCCAGAAATCGAGCGCCATCTAGGCCGCAGCTCCTATTCCTACGAGGACGGGCGCATTATAGCATCAGGGTAGGCTTGCACAACTGCTGCTTCTTGTCGCGACCTCTCCTTTATGTTAAACTGCCATCAGGCTGCCGGTCCAACCAGGGAGTAGATGGATGGCCGAGAGGGTTCTCATCGTCGACGATGATATCGATACACTCAAGCTGGTTGGGCTCATGCTCGAGCGCCAGGGATATGAGATCGCCGTGGCCAGCAACGGCACCATTGGCCTGAAGAAAGCCGCTGAAGAAAAGCCCGATCTCATTCTTCTGGACGTCATGATGCCCGATCTGGACGGCTATGAAGTCACGCGCCGCCTGCGGGCCGACCCCTCCCTGGCCCACATCCCCATCATCATGTTCACCGCCAAGACGATGGTGGACGATAAGGTCGCTGGCTTCGAGGCCGGCGTGGATGATTACCTCACCAAACCTACCCACCCCGCAGAGTTGACCGCACATGTGAAGGCGGTGCTTGCACGCGCCGCCCAGGCGCGCGCCGAACCCGAAGAAAGGGCCCAAATCGTTGGCTTCCTGGGGGCCCGGCATGGCATCGGCACTTCCACGCTGGCGCTCAACGTGGGTGTCCTGCTCCAGGAGGAGGGCTACGACGTAATCTTGGCCGAGATCAATCCCGGGCATGGCTCCTTGGCGCTTGAGCTCCGCCTGGATGAGACTGCGGGCCTCTCCAACCTGCTCTCGCGATCGCTGAAGGATATCCACTTGCGGTCGGTCGAGGCCGAGATTGTTTCCCACGCCAGCGGGATCCGCGTCCTGGCTTCGTCCTTCCATCCGCGCGAGGCAGAGCTTGATCAAGCCGTGCCCCAAATCGAAGCCATCATCAATAATCTGGCGTCCATGTGCACCCTGCTTATCCTAGACCTTGGCGCGGGGCTTCGCCCTTACGTCCACCCGGCTCTGACCCATTGTGACCATACGGTCCTGGTCGTCGAGCCTATCTTCCCCACAGACACCATTGGAAAAGCGCTTCTGCAGGAGCTTGAGACCAGCGGCATCAACTCGCGCAAGATCAGCCTGGCGCTGATCAACCGCGTGCGGACCAGCCTGCAGATTCCGTGGAGACAGGTCGAGCAGGAGCTTGGCATTCAACTCGCGGGCATCGTCTCCCCCGCGCCCGAGCAGGCGCATCAGGCTGCTCAATCCGGGATCCCCTTGGCCATCTCATCTCCAGATGCGCTTATCGGAGATCAGCTGCGCAAGCTCGCCGAAAACGTGCGCACGCGGCTTCAGCCAGCCTGAAGCCGGGTGCGGCGATGATCATGACAGATTGGTCGGAACGAATACAACGAGGGACCCGTCTGCTCCGCGCCGCCCGGAAAGCCGTGGCGCTCACGGGGGCCGGCATCTCCACACCTTCCGGGATCCCGGACTTCCGTTCCAGCCGCTCGGGGCTTTGGACGCGCTACGACCCCATGCAGGTCGCTTCGCTGAGCGCCTTTCGATATGAGCCGAGCCGCTTCTTTGAGTGGGTTCGCCCCTTGGCGATAGGCATTCTGAACGCACAACCCAACGCCGCCCATAAGGCGCTCGCCGATCTCGAAGCCGCCGGATTTCTCGCTGGCGTGATCACCCAGAACATCGACGATCTGCACCGCCGGGCAGGCTCACGCCGAGTGTTCGAGCTCCACGGTCACCTGCGGCAAGCGACTTGCACCTCCTGTTTCCACAAGCAGGAGGCCATGGCCTTGATTGAGACCTTGATCGAGACAGGCGAGATGCCGCGCTGCCCGAATTGTGGCGGGATCTTGAAGCCCGATGTCGTGCTCTTTGGCGAGCAGCTCCCGCACGACGTCGTGCGGGAAGCGCGCCGCTTCATGCTCAATTGTGACCTGATCCTCATCGCGGGCTCCTCGCTTAAAGTCGTCCCGGCGGCGACCCTGCCGGTCGAGATGCTCAATCGCGGGGCGAGGCTGATCCTTGTGAATCAGGAACCAACCTATCTGGATGAACGTGCAGACGTGCTCTTTCATGCTGATGTGATGGATATCTTGCCGAGACTGGCCCACGAGGTCCTTCAAGATGTCAGCGCCTAAGGCCAACGCCGAAACCCAGGTTCTCAACAGCCAGCTCGCGGGCTTGCTGGAGCGCTACGATCGCCTACTGGAAATCACCTCCGACTTGGTTTCCACGCTGGACCTGGGCGCTTTGCTTCAGCTCATCGTCGTGGCCGCCAAAGAACTGACCGGAAGCCAGGCAGCGACACTGCTCCTCTACAACCAGCAGCGCAATCACCTCTATTTCGAAGCCGCTACCGAAACCCTGCGCACAGATGACACGCTGATAGCCATCCCAACCGAGACCTCCATCGCAGGGTGGGTGTTCACGAACAAGGAGCCTCTGATCGTAGAGGATGCAAGCAAGGATCCACGCTTCTTCCGGGAAGTGGACCTGGTGACCTCCTTCAAGACCAAGTCCATCCTGGGGGTCCCGCTGATCACCAAGGAGAAGCCGCTGGGCGTGATCGAGGCCGTGAACAAGCAAAATGGCGGGTTCGACGATCACGATCGCCGCGTGCTCCAGGCACTGGCTGCGCAGGCCGCCATCGCCATCGAGAATGCGCGCCTCTTCCGGCAGAGCGACATCGTGGCGGAGATGGTCCACGAGTTGCGGACGCCGCTCTCGGCCTTATCGGCCGCGGCGCATCTCCTTCAGCGGCGGGAGCTGGAGGAGAAGCAACGCGAGAAGATCCGGCAGACGATCGTCAACGAGGTCAACCGCCTAGACGAGATGTCCACCAACTTTCTTGAACTTTCACGCCTTGAATCCGGGCGGGTCCGCTTCGACCGCGAGCCGATTCACCTCGAGGGGCTCGTGCGGGAGTGCCTGGAAATCCTGCGTCCCCAGGCGGACAGCGAACGCATCCAGCTCGAGACAGATATCGACCACACCCTCTCGCCCGTCATCGGGGACCGCAGCCAACTGCGCCGGCTTCTGCTCAACCTGCTCACCAACGCCATCAAGTACAACAGGCCAGGGGGTTGGGTCCGGATCTCGCTTCAGCGCGCAAAGGGCGGAATATATTTGGCGGTCACCGACAGCGGCCCAGGGATTCCGCGCGAGAGTTTGCCGAAGCTCTTCCAACGCTTCTACCGGGTTCCGGGCTCCGAGGCGCGATCCAGCGGAACCGGCCTGGGCCTGATGATTTGCAAACGCATCGTAGAGGGGCATGGGGGGAAGATCGAGGTCGTGAGCGAGGTGGGCAAAGGCAGCACCTTCTCGGTCTTCCTGCCCGCAGATTTGCCCGCTGACGCACCCTCCGGCTAGCGGCGCCTGAACTGCCTTTCCAACACCTCCACCGAAAGATGAATCATGGTCGGCCGCCCATGTGGACAAGTGCGGGGCGAGAGGCAGGACTCAAGGTCGCGAAGCAGAGCCTCCTGCTCAGCTAAGGACAACACTTGGCCCGACTTGATGGCGGCGCGCTTGCACACGCGCGCTGCGAGTCGCGATTCGGCCTCACCTGCAAGTGGCGTCTCGTCTTCTTCCACCTCTTCGACGACCGCCTGGACCAACTCGCGCGGCGGCATTTCGCCCAGCATGGCCGGGATGGCACGGATGAGGAATGCGCGTTCGCCGAATGCTTCGATTTCGAAACCCAGCTTTCTGAGTGCGGGGAGGCTCTCTACGAGGACCGGCGCCTGGTGCGGAGGTAGTTCGAGCGTCTCTGGCTGAAGCAGCGCCTGCGACTCGAGCCCCCGTTTGCGCTCGCCCTCGATCATGCGCTCAAAGAGCACGCGCTCATGCGCGGCGTGCTGGTCCACAAGATAGAGGCCGTCTGGGCCTTCCGCCACCAGGTAGGCCGCCCCAACTTGCCCCACGGCCCGCAGGAGCGGGATCGCCCCCCCTGGGAGTGGAGGCTGGCGCTGCAGATCCGTCAACCCGCCCGGTTCGCCCGAAACCGCCTCCCATGCCGATCCCTGCCAGAGCTCGCCCGTGGCTGCAGTCGGCTCGAGGCTCTGCCATCGCGTGCCAATGTCCAAGGCCGGCGCGGGCGATTGACCCACCAGCGTCGCCCGCACCGCCCTCTGCAGCAGGGCGAAAATGGCCTGCGGCTCACGGAACCGGACCTCGGCCTTGGTGGGATGGATGTTCACATCCACTGCGCTCGGCTCGACCTGAATAAATAGAACCACGATGGGGTAGCGCCCCACCATGAGCAAGGTATGGTATGCCTGGAGCACCGCCGTGCTGAGGCCGGCATCCTGGATCCACCGCCCATTGACGAAAAGCGTAATCTCGCGCCGGTTCGCCCGGTGGATGGAAGGCGGACTTATGAATCCCTCCACCCCTACCTTCGCGGCTGGTGGCGTGGGAAGTGCCAGCATGGCCTTTCCCACTTCCAGGCCAAAAACTTCCATGAGAACCTCTCGCCGATCCCCCTTCCCCGATGAGCGGAACGCCGGGCGGCCCTCCATCTCCAGATGAAAGGCTACGGATGGATAAGCCAGCGCATAGCGGGTTACCAAGCGGCTGATCCATCGTCTCTCGGTGGCAGCCGATTTTAGGAATTCCTTCCGCGCCGGAACGTTGTAGAACAAGTCGCGGACCCGGATAGTGGTTCCTTCTGCAGTCCCATGCGCGGTAGGGAGGCTGATCTTGCCGCCCTCCACGACGAGTCGGGTGCCGGAGGCTTCGCCTTTCGCCCGAGTGATGAACTCTATCCTTGAGACGGCACTTATCGAGGCAAGCGCCTCGCCCCGGAAGCCGAGCGTGGATATGGCCTGAAGGTCATCCGCGCTTTGAAGCTTGGAAGTGGCGTAGCGGGCGAAGGCCAGGGGGACTTCTTCGGCGGGGATGCCGCAACCATCGTCCGCCACCTCGATTATCTCTTGGCCGCCTGCCTGGACCCGGATGAGAATGCGCTTGGCGCCAGCATCGAGGGCATTTTCGATGAGCTCCTTAACCACCGATGCAGGGCGCTCGATGACCTCGCCCGCGGCGATGGCGGACGCGACTTCTTCCGGCAAGATCCGAATGGGCACGGCCGGGCCTCCTATCGAGACCGGATTATACATGCCGCCCGGCCGGTTGACACCTGGCCAAGCCCCACCGTATACTGCCGCCGATGATCCTGAGATCGGTCCTAATCCTTGCCCTGCTGTTCTGGGTCGCCTGGCTGGCGATCAGCCGCACCGTTCCCCGCCGGCGTTGGCTTACGGCTCTGTTGGTCGGCTTGCCACTGCTTGCATGGACCTATCGCTGGTCGCTGCTGCGCGAGCAACTGAAAGAGTCGCTGGTCGCGCTGGGCGTTTCGCTGGTCCTTTGGGGAGGCTGGTGGCTTGCCTGGGGAAGGAGGCTGCCATCCCCTCGAGAGGATACGATCCGTGTCTGGACGCCTGATGAGCCCTTCGAATGACCAAGCCCGCAGTTCTCTTCCTTGACCTCGACGAAACGCTTTATCCGCACTCCAGCGGTCTTTGGGAGCGAATCGGTGAGCGCATCCAGCGCTATATCGAGTTGGCGCTTCATGTCCCAGCCGAAGAGGCGGAGCGCCTGCGGGCCAGATACCTGCAGACTTATGGCACCACCCTGCAAGGGCTCCGGGCGGAACATCAGATAGACCCCATCGCCTACATGGATTTCATCCACGATGTACCAGTCGAGTCACTGCTCAGGCCGGACTTCGAACTGAAAAAGATGCTCGCCAGGATCACGGTTCCGCGCATCATCTTCACCAATGCGCCCGCCAGCCACGCACTCCGCGTCGTGAAGAGCCTGGATATCGAGGATGAGATAGACGACATAATTGATATCCTGCGGCTCGACTACGCGAATAAACCCCGCTCGGAGGCATACGCCCGTGCCCTGCGCCTGGCAGGCGATCCCGATCCCCATGAGTGCGTATTCGTCGATGACCGGATCGACAATCTCCAGCCCGCCGCTGCCCTGGGAATGCGGACCATCCTAGTCGGTCAGGGAAATCTGCCGCCGGATGCACAGATCGTTCACATCCCGGACATCACTAAGCTCCTCGAGTTCGTGCCAGAGTTGGCCAACACCAGGGATCCGTCAGGAGAACGAGGGCATGCGCGAGGTTAATAGTTGGTGGATCGTCTGCGGGGTGCTGGCGTTCGTCCTCATGCTCAATTTGGGGCTCATCCTCAGCTTCCTGCGCTCTCAAGCCGCCAGCCCGAAGGGGCTATTCCGCAAATCCCTGGGCGAAATGCTGAACCCATGGCGGGAGGAGGATGAGGCCCTCGATCGCCTTGCCAGAGACGTGGAGGCACTGCAAGATACCCAAGGCCAAGAAGAAAGCGACGAGAATGAATAGGCAGATGAACCTGGAAGAAGCCGCTTCGCTGGTTCCTTCACGGGGCGCGAGCCTGGCCATGGGGGGTATCACGCTCTACCGGCGTCCGATGGCATTTGCCTTGGCGCTCCTGGCGCGCCATCAGCAAGATACGGAGCCTGCAGATCTGCGGCTCTGGTCCTTCACCGCGGGCGTGGAGAGCGATTTGCTGATTGGTGCCGGGATGGTCGAAGAGGTTCATACCTGCTACTTCGGCCTTGAAATCTTCGGCCTAGCTCCAAACTTCACCACCGCGGCCTCACGCGGGCGCATCCGCATCGTCGAGGAAACCGAGGCCAGCTTTGCCTATGGTCTGCGAGCGGGCATGGCAGGTGTGGGATTCATGCCGTCCACGGCCTGGCAGGGCACTGATCTACTGAAGCTTCGGCCCGACGTTCGGACCATCGAAGATCCCTATACCGGGGAGAGGCTGACCGCCTTCCCCGCGATCCACGTCGACGTCGCGGCCGTGCATGCCCTGGAAGCGGATCATGCGGGCAATGCCCGCTTGGGCGGCAATCAGGGCGTCGATCGGGAGTTGACCTTGGTTGCCGATACCGTCATCATAACGGCCGAAAAGATTGTTCCCGCTCTGGATCGGGCGGATATCCTTGGAACCGTTGTGTCAGCCGTCGTTGAAGCGCCCCGGGGTGCCTGGCCATCCTCCTGCCATCCGTATTACCCTCTGGACGGGGAAGCCATCTTGGCATACATCGAGCATGCTGGTAAGGATGATTTTCCGCAGATCCTCAAGGCCTGGAACGCCCGGCACGGCATTCGAGTTTTCTGATCCCGATCACGATTGCGTTCATATTTCTCTTACAATCCTGTGTTATCCTCGCACACGATGGCCTGGAAAAGCCATTAAGGATAGGTGGTAATGACCTCGAAATCGAAGTGGGTATGGGTGCTTGTGGGAGCGCTTGCTGGGGGCATGCTCGCCTCCGGCCTCTTCCTGTCCGGCCTGACAGCCGGCGCCGTCCTGACGCAAGCCGCCAGGGGTGGGCTGCTTCCTGAGCAGGCGCTTCAATGGCTTCCTTTCGTGGATCAGGTGTCGGCCTACGAAAGTGCACCGCCTGAAGGCGCAGATGCGCTATTTAGGCCCTTCTGGCAGGCCTGGGATATAGTTCACCGAGAATTCGTCGATCAGCCCGTCGATGATGTGGCCATGATGCGGGGAGCCATTCGTGGTGCCCTGGATGCTCTGGGAGATCCGCACACGGCCTACATGGATCCCGACACCTACGTCCAGGCCAACATCCCGCTTCAGGGTAGCTATGAGGGAATCGGCGCCTGGGTTGACACAAACGCCGAGTATCTTACGATCGTTTCCCCCATGCCGGGCTCCCCTGCCGAGAAGGCCGGGCTCCAACCCGGCGATGAAGTCGTGGCTGTGGATGGCGAAGACATGACAGGTATAGATGCCAACCTGGTCATCCGGCGCGTTCTGGGGCCGGCGGGGACGAAAGTGCGGCTTACGATCCGCCGGGAGGGGGAGCCCGATCTCTTCGAGGTGGAAATTATTCGGGCCGAGATTGATATTCCCAGCATCCAGAGCCGGGTGCTCGACGATGAATTGGGCTATATCCAGCTTTTCAGCTTCTCTGGGGAAACCGCTGGTGATCTCCGGTCCGCCATACGCGCGCTGAAGCAGCAAGGTATGCAAGCCTTGATCCTCGACCTCCGCGGGAATGGCGGAGGGTTCCTGCACACCGCCATCGACGTGGCTTCCGAATTCATCCCCGAGGGCACAGTTGTGATAGAGCGATTCGGCGATGGCTCGGAGCAGACCTATGAGGCCAATGGCAAGGGTTTGGCCACGGACCTCCCGCTGGTGGTCTTGGTGGACGAAGGATCGGCATCGGCCTCGGAAATCGTGGCCGGCGCCATCCAGGATTACGAGCGCGGTCTTCTGATCGGGGAAACCACGTTTGGGAAAGGCTCGGTGCAGAATTGGGTTCCGCTGGATGGTGATGAGGGCGCCGTGCGCGTCACCGTAGCGCGCTGGTATACGCCTTCCGGGAGGCAGATTCAGGATATCGGGTTGGAACCTGACATCCTTGTGGAAGTCGATCCCATGAGCCTCGACCCTGGTGAAGATCCCCAGTTGGCTGCGGCAGAAAACGCTCTGCGAGAAATCTTGCGCGGGAGCTCTCTAGAGGGCTCTTAACGCAGCAAGCTCAGGAGGTTTGCTGAGATGTTTTGGTTGGACCCAACCTATCTTATCCTCATGGCACCCGCCTTCCTGCTTGTCCTTCTGGCCCAATGGTGGGTGAATTCGACTTACAGCAAGTGGAGCCGGGTGCGGAACTCTCTGAATATGCCCGGGGGCGAAGCAGCCCGCCGGCTGCTTCAATACGCGGGCCTAAACGATGTGCGCCTGGAGAACATACCCGCGCGCCTGGGAGACCACTATGACCCTCGCCAGCGCGTATTGCGCCTCTCACCCGGTGTGGCCCAAGAGCCTTCTGTGGCGGCTGTCGCAATCGCCGCCCACGAGATCGGGCATGCCATGCAAGATCATGAGGGCTACCTTCCGCTGCGCTTCCGCTCGGCGCTTGTGCCGGCCGTGAACCTGGGATCCAACCTGGGATGGATCCTCATTCTGATCGGCCTGCTGATGCGCGGAACGCTCGGCACCCAGCTTGCCTGGCTGGGCGTGGCCGCCTTCGCGCTGGGGGCAATCTTCGCGTTCGCCACGCTTCCGGTGGAACTGAACGCCTCCGCGCGGGCCCGCCGGCTTCTGGCTCAGGCAGGCATTGTGCGCGGGCAGGAGGAGCAGGCCGCCGTGGGCCAGGTTCTGCGAGCAGCGGCCTTCACCTATGTTGCTGCGCTGGCCGCGGCGCTGCTTCAGCTGCTCTACTACGTGCTACTGGTGTCAGGCATGAGCGGACGTAGACGGCGGTAAATCGCCTAACGGCGAGCCATCTGGCCCGGGCGCAGCATCCAAATGCTCCACGGAGCGGCGATGGAAGATCACTCGGCGCAACGCAGCCGATCGAGGTGGGCAGCCATTTTGGCCACCGCCGTGTTGGCCGCCCTGCTCGGCGGATTGACCGGCGGGGCACTCGTCTTTGCCTTCATGGACGGCAGGGCCCCAGCTGCGAGCCCGCCGGCCGAGGCGATCGAGCCATCGCCCGGCTCCATGGCCATCCCGCAAATCTCAATGACGGTGGAAATCGATTCCGCCGTGACTCAGGCCGTCAGCCAGGTTGGCCCGGCGGTGGTAACCGTCGTGGCCCACTTGCCACGACAGATCACCTTCTTCGGCACCACTATTGAGCCCAGCTCCTCGGGATCCGGCGTCATCATCTCCGAAGATGGCTACATCGTGACCAACAATCACGTGGTCGAAAATGCTCAGCGCATCGAGGTCATCCTGGCGGATGGCCGTACCATGCCAGCCGTATTGGTCGGCGTGGATGTCTACGCGGATTTGGCCGTGCTGAAGGCCGAGGGCGAGATGCCCGCCGTCGCCGAATGGGGCAACTCGGATGCATTGAAACCGGGTGAGCCGGTGGTCGCTATCGGCTCGCCTTTGGGGGACTTCACAAACACCGTAACGTTGGGCGTCGTCAGCGCCACGGAACGCGCCATCGAGGTAGAAGAAGGCTTTTTCCTGGAAGGTCTGATCCAAACGGATGCGGCCATCAACCAGGGCAATTCCGGGGGCCCGCTCATCAACCTCGCCGGCCAGATCGTTGGAATCAATACGCTCATCGTGCGCGGCAGCGGCCAAGGCGGCGCTGTGGCTGAGGGATTGGGGTTTGCTATCCCGAGCAACACCGCCAGGGTCATCACAGAACAGCTCGTCGCCAACGGTTACTTCGCCCGCCCATACCTGGGAATCCGCTGGGTAGCCATCACTCCCACCCTGGCGCGACGCTATGGATTGCCCGCGCAGCACGGCATCTATATCTCCTACATCCAACCGGGAGGGCCCGCGGACCGAGCCGGACTCAAACGCGGCGACATCCTCACCGCCATCGAAGGCCAGTCCATCGACGACCAGCATCCATTCCGGAACCAACTCTTTCATTACCAGCCGCAGGATTTGGTCACTCTCACGGTCTTACGCGGCGATCGCTATCTCGAGATCGAGGTCCGCCTCGGCACCATGCCCCCACCGGGCTGACCTCCTCAGAGGCGCCCTGCTTTGACCAGCCTCCACCCTGATGCTAGAATGCCTGCCTTAGCCTGGAGATTCGGCGCGCCGAACGCTCGGCACCCCAGCATCCAGGCTTCGAGCCTGCGAGCCGCCACTGGGAGGGGCAGCCATGGTCCATAAGAAGGTGTATGTCATCCTCAACCCCTACGCCAATCGATGGCGAGCCGGGCAGCGTAAGCCAGAGATCCTGAAGGCCCTGAAGGCACAAGGCCTCGAGATCGAGGTCGTGGAGACGACCGGCGTCGGCCACGCAACAGATCTGGCGCAGGCGGCCGCGCAGGCAGGCGATGCCTTGGTCGTCGCCGCCGGTGGGGATGGCACCATTGGGGAGGTCGTGAATGGTTTGCATCGAGCCTCCCCTGAGGGTCCCCTGGGCCCATTGGGCATCCTTCCGTTGGGCACTGCGAATGACCTGGTCGTTAATCTCGGGTTGCCTGCCACCATTCAGGATGCAGCCTCGGCCATTCGGGCCGGGAGGACACGCCGCATCGACCTGGGCCAGGTGAATGAATGGGTTTTCGCCAATAACTCCGCCGTGGGGCTCGAGCCCGTGGTCACGATCTATAACATCCGTATGACCTGGCTGCGCGGCGTGATCCGCTACCTGGTGGCCGCACTGCGATCCATCGCGGCCGAGCCATCATGGGAGATGAACCTCTCCTGGGATGATGGAAGCTATAACGGCCCTGTGAGCCTGGTCTCCGTAGGCAACTGCCCTATCACGGGTGGCCTGTTCCGCATGGCACCCGCCGCCGAGCCCGATGATGGCAAGCTCACTTTCGTCCACGCCTACGCCGAGAGCAAATGGCGCATGCTGGCCTTGCTGCCTCGCGCTATCAGCGGTGAGTACGTTGAGGATCCTCGCGTCCACCAGCATCACACGCGAGAACTTCGCATCCAGTGTAATCATCCTTCGCCTCTGCAAGCCGATGGGGAGATTCGCTCCGAGGGCGAAACCACTTTCAGTTACCGCGTTCTCCCAGCGAGACTCGATGTCATAACGGCATGATCCACCGGCTGATCCTAAACGCTGACAACTACGCTCGCGACTCATCTGTCCATCCAGGGATACACGCTGCACAGCAGGAAGACATTGTCACAACTACGACCACCCTGATGAATGCGACTTAGGCATCCCAGTCTTGCACCTTTCAGGACGCCTGGGAGAGATGAGACACAGATTCCTCGATACCCTCCTTCAGCGGTTCTTCCACCTCCTCTACACCGACCTCGCATGGAGCTATGACATCGTTGCCTGGCTGGCTTCGATGGGTCAGTGGAGAACCTGGATCGGCCTCGCCGATATCGGCTGGGGCACTGGACGCCTGCTCGAAATCGGGCATGGACCCGGCCACCTGCTTGCAGACATGGCCAGCCGTGGGTATGCCATCACCGGCCTCGACCCTTCGCCCCAAATGACCCGCATGGCGAGCCGCCGCCTGCGGTTTCGTGGTGTTGCGGGGCAAATCGTCGGCGGCAGATCCCAGGCACTCCCCTTCGCCTCCAGGACCTTTGCCGGCGTCCTGGTGACCTTTCCCGGGCCTTTCCTCTTTGAGGACGCCTCGCTCCATGAGATCCGGCGAGTGCTCCAGCCTGCCGGTCGCTTCGTCGTGATCGCGCTCGCCCGCATCACAGGCTTGGGTGTGTACGACCGTGCGGCGGCCTGGTTGAACCACGTGACCGGCCAGTCAGGACCGCCTGATCGGCGCTGGCTCGACAGACTGGCACGCCATGGCTTTGAAGCTTCACAGGAAGAAGTCGAGCTGCCGCGCGCGCTCGTGCTCCGGCTAATTGCGACGAAAGCGCCGGGGTAACCCGCGTTCACAGAATGATGGAACCCTTACTGCTGCCGGACGGAGGTTGGAAGGGTACAATACAAGATCGATCGTATGGCGGAGGGCGCAGGTTGTGAGGCTGGCGCAAGAGGGCGATCTGGCCATGTTGCTCGGCCGGGGTCGCAGACGGGCTATCTTCAAGCTTGAGGCGGGCAAGTCCTACCACACCCATCACGGCATCATCGAGCATGCCGAACTGATCGGCGCCCGCTGGGGCTCCATCGTCGAAACTCATCTTGGCACCCCCTTCATCCTGCTGGAGCCCTCCTTGCACGACTTGCTCCTGCATATCCGCCGCAAATCGCAGATCATCTTCCCAAAGGACATCGGCTACATCTTGCTCCAGCTTTCAGTTGGACCCGGGAAGCGTGTGCTTGAGGGCGGAACCGGCTCCGGCGCGCTGACCACAGCATTAGCGTGGATGGTTGGCGAGTCTGGCGAGGTGATCTCGTACGACCGCAGGGCCGATATGCAAGAATTGGCGAGAAGGAATCTAAGTCGGTTGGGCCTGGAGGGACGTGTGACCTTTCGATTGCGCGATCTCTCTGAAGGCTTGATCGACCGGGATGTCGACGCCATCTTTCTGGACCTGCCCCGCCCGGAAGCAAGCCTTGCACACGTGGCACAAGCACTCACCAATGGCGGAGTGCTTGGTTGCATCCTCCCTACTGCCAATCAGGTCAGCACGCTTCTCGAAGCGATGGAAGCGCAGGGCTTTGGCGCCATCGAGGTGGTGGAAATCCTGCTCCGAGGGTATAAGCCGGTGTCTGAGCGTTTACGGCCCTTCGATCGCATGGTCGCTCATACCGGATACCTGCTCTTCGCACGCCTCTTGGAAGGCGCACTCCCCGAATGAGAGACCTCCCAAGCCGCCTGGCACCCCACCTGCTGCCGGACCCAGGGCCGGTGCATGCGCCTCAGGATGCCCGCCTAGCGGCGGTTCTTCTGCCTTTGTATCACGCAAAGGGTGAATGGCAATTGCTTTACACCCGCCGGACAGATACAGTCGAATCGCATCGTGGCCAGGTCTCTTTCCCGGGAGGAATGGTCGAGGAGCGGGATGCTACGCCTCGTGAAACCGCGCTCAGAGAAGCTGAAGAGGAGATCGGGCTGGATCCGGCGAAGGTACGCATTCTGGGCTCGCTCGACCCCATGCTCACCATCACGCAATTCCAGGTCATCCCCTTTGTGGGTGTGATTCCCTGGCCCACCGAGCTTCGCATCAGCACCCAGGAAGTTGCAACCGTCTTCGGAGTACCACTATCCTGGTTGCTGCAAGAGGACAATCTCGAGGTACGCATCCAGCCTGAAGCCAGCCTTGGCCTTCGCGAGGCCGTCCATGCATTCCGCCCATACCAAGGCGAGGTCATCTGGGGAGCAACGGCCCGGATCACCCTCGACCTACTCAGGCGTCTGCGCAGTGCTGGATTCACCGGCAACTAGCGCACCACGGCTCCGTTATACCTGAAAGCAAATTGCGGGCCACAGTCTTGGACTGCGGCCCGCAATGGGATAGTCAAGCGGTCTTAGTTGCCTAAACTTCTGGCTCGGAGGCCTCCGAACTCTCATCCTCCTCGCGAGCGCCGCGCTCTACCACCTCGGGCTCGACTTCGGCCACCAGCTCTTCCTCAACCTCGACGATCTCTTCCTCCATCGTCTGATATACGACATTGGCGATGGCCTCATCGGGGTCTGTGAGCACTGTCACACCTTCCCCGAGATAGAGATCGCCCACGGTGATGCTGTCATTGAATTCCTGAAGGGCCTCGAGGTCAACCGTTATCCGATCTGGCAAATCTGAGGGAAGCGCCTCGACCTCGATTTCTGATAGGCCCGTCACCAGCACGCCACCCAGATCGCGAACTGCAGGGGCTTCTCCCATAAGTTCCACGGGGACCACGGTCTTGATCTTGACATCCATGGCCACGTTTAGGAAGTCCAGATGGATCATCTCTTTGGTGATGACGTCCCGCTGGACCTCACGCACCAGGGCCTTATAGGTCTTTCCGTCAACCTCCAGGTCGATCAAGGTTGAGCTGCCCACTTGGGCCATCACTCTTGCGGCATCGCGGGCATCAAGCTCCAGCGGTATAGGCTCGATGCCGGCGCCGTAAACGACGGCCGGCAGCTTGCCCTGCCTGCGCAGCGCCTTGACCTTCTTCCCAAGAATTGATCTTGGCCTTGCCTTGATTTGGATTTTCTCCATGATTTTCCTCCGGAGCGCCTCTCACCCGCGAAGGCTACCCTCGCTCCTTGGGAGTGGATCGGCCTCCCAGGGCCTATCTCCCACGGGTGAAACGACTTGTGATAAATAGGATCGCACCTGCGGCCATGCCTGCGAGCAAGCCAGCTACCATCGCGCCGCGGGTGTCCAAGACAGTTGTCACCTCGCCGCGAATCTCGCGTGTCAGCATGATAAGCGATGATCCTTGATCCATATGAATGCTATCGGCGAGCGCGATGCCAATGCGCGAGTGTTCGGCATGGATCTCCCCTCCCATCACAGCAGCCGCATCGCTCTCGACCATCTCGATCGCATCTCCACGTACCGAACCAGCCACGACCTGCTCTAAGCGAGCCGTCGAGGCTTGGAGGCTTCCCGCAGCGCCGAGGCGCATCTCTAGGTTACCCGCCACGGCCTGCCGGACGCCACCCTGAAAGATAGACACCGTCTCGGCATCCACGCGTTCAATCGTCCCCCCATCGATTTCCACAATATCGGCCTGGAGATCTTGCCCCTGTTCCTTCAGCTCAAGCTCGCCCACAATTGCCTCACATGAAAAAGGGACGCCCCTTCCTACCAGCAGGCGGCCTCCCCAGCAACCAGCGAATTCTAACCGATGACCTTGACCCCGGTCAACCTTCACAAGGGTCGGCGATTCCTCTTCCAAAGAGGGAGCTCGCGTTTACCAGCAAGGCCTCGCTATGTTAAACTAATAGATTGGCGCCTTGGAGGCATGCTCGCATGAAAAACGGGGATCCAATCAGATGGGTAATTGCGGGTGCTCTGCTGGCCTGCTTGGCGTTCGCAGGCTTCGGCCGAGCCTCCGCCCAGGCCCCCGGATTTGCGCAGATCACCTCACCTGGAGGTGGTGAGGCCGTCAGAGGCCTTGTAACGATCGAGGGCTTCGCCGCGCATCCACGTTTCGAACGCTATGAACTGGCCTTCGCCTATCCGGAGGATCCTACCGACACCTGGTTCGCGATTGGCGAGCCCAGCCGCCAGCCTGTGGAAGCAGGCCCGCTCGGGCTTTGGGATACCAGCAGCATCACCGATGGCAGCTACCGCCTGCGGCTACGGGTGTTCCTCGATAATGGCACGGCGCTGGAGCATATCGTGGAAGGACTGCGCATTCGAAACTATTCCCAGATCGAAACCCCGACAGCGGCGGCCGTGGTCGCTCCCCTGGCGACGCCTACCGCCGCGCCACCCACCCCCACGCCACGTCCAACGCCCCTTCCTCCGTTTGATCGTGGAGGAGCGAAAAAGCTTATGAGCGCGTTCACCGCGGGCATGATCCTGGGAGGCATCTCGCTGGCAGGAGGTCTGGCGTACCTCGCGCTCCGCCGCAGCCTCCATCTGCGCCGGAGCGCGCTGCGTATGCGCCGCATGCGCTTAGAGGCCGAGCGCAAGCAACGGGGGCGACGATGAGTTTCTTTCGGAAAGAGCCGGCCATCTCATACCTGCTGATCGGGCTCGGCAATCCCGGCGCGAAGTACCGCAAGAACCGGCATAACGTAGGCTTCATGCTGGTGGACCAACTTGCCGAAAGCTGGGATATCGAGCTGAGCCGCAAGAAGCATGGCGCGAAGATCGGCATCGGGGCGATCGGCGGGAAGCGGATCATGCTAGTCAAGCCCCAATCGTTTATGAACCTCTCGGGCAAGCCGGTCGCGAAAATCGTTCGCCATTACCGCATCCCCACCCAGCGGGTGCTGGTTGCATTCGACGATCTCGACTTACCCCTGGGAACTCTACGGTTGCGCCCTTCGGGCGGCTCAGGGGGGCATCGAGGCATGCGATCGGTAATCCATCATCTGGGCACTCAAGACTTCCCGCGCCTGCGTCTCGGGATTGGCCGTCCACCCGGGCGCATGGACCCCGCTGACTACGTGCTGCAGGATTTCGACCCGCAGGAGGAACTTCTGCTGGACCAGGTCCTGGCGCGTGGCATGACCTGCTTCGAGCGCTTTGTCCGGGAAGGGATCGATGCGGCCATGACCTTGTGCAATTCGAAGCCCGAGATTTGATGGACCTTTCGCCCATCCTGCATCCTATCAGGAGCCTGGATACTTACCAGCGACTTCTTGAGGATCTGCGCGATCCTAGCCTGCGGTCGTTGCATGTGCCGCGCGCGCTGCGAATCCCGCTGACTGCGGCCCTGCTGGCAGACCTCAACCGGCCGATCCTGCTGCTGGTTGCTCGATCCGACCGCCTGCTAACATTCAAGGAAGAGCTTCCTCATTGGGATGCCCGAATCCCTTTGCACATCCTGCCCGACCCCGGTCCGCTATATTACGAGTGGACACCATGGCCCGATACCATCCGCAGGGAGCGGGCTGCTACTTTGGCAGCCTTGACACAAGCGATGGATCCTGGCGCTCCAGCCGACGCCGCGCCGGCGCGCCCCCCCATCGTCATCGCCACCGCTCGGGGCGCCATGACCCGCACGCTTAGCCGCCAGCAATTTATCGCCGCCTCCCGCTACCTCAAGGCTGGAGCCACGATCCGTTTCGCCAACCTTATCGAGCTCCTGGTGGAAATTGGCTATACGCACGAGAACCTGGTCACAGAACCCGGCGAGTTCAGCCGCCGCGGAGGCATCCTGGACCTCTGGCCGCCACTCGAGCCCCGGCCGGTGCGCATCGAATTCTTCGGCGATCGGCTCGATACGCTACGGTCTTTCGATCCGTCGACTCAAAGGACCTTAGAGGCGCGAGCCTGGATCCGGCTGACCCCCGCTCGCGAGGGCCTGCCACGTTTGATCGCTCCGGAATGGTGGGAGAAGATCCCCCTCAAAGGCGTGAAGGAGGGGCTGAGCCAAGAACACCTGGAACTTCTGCTCCCCCTCGCGAATCCCAATTCAGCAGGGCCTTTCGATTTTCTGCCAGATGATGGGCTCGTGCTGCTGGAAGATCGGGCCGCATTTGAGCAGGCTGTGGAGGAGATTGAAACCACTGCCATCTCGATGCGGAAGGAATCGGTATCCGAACGAGGCTTAAGCCCCGATTTCCCGCTGCCCTATCTTCCCTGGTCAGCCTGGCTGGACCTGTTCGAGTCGCATCCGGCCATCGATCTGGGGCGCTCCGCAGCCGAGCCCATTCCTGAGGATCTCGATCTGGCGCAGCACTTTAGCCCTGGCCCGCGTTTCGGCGGTCAGATTCAGCCGATTCTTGCTTATCTGGAAGCCCGCCAACTGGAGCACGAAAGCTGTGTTGTCATCAGTCGCCAGGCACCTCGCCTTGCTGAACTCTGGTCCGAGGAAACAGAGACTCACACAGGCGTTCAGGAGCAGGCAACCGAAGGTCCGATGCCTGGCGAGGTGACGTTCATCCAGGGTGCCCTCTCGGAGGGCTGGAGCCTGCAAGCCCCGGATGGTATCTCCCTCCACCTGCTCACGGATGCTGAGCTGTTCGGATGGTCTCGCCCTCGACCCCGGAGACGGAGTCTGCCCAGATCCGCGGCGCCGGAGGAAGCCTTCGCAGATCTCTCGCCCGGTGACTTTGTCGTCCACACAGACTATGGCATTGGCCGTTTTTCGGGCCTGGTCCAGAAACAATTGGACGGCATTCCAAGGGAGTTCTTGCTCCTCGAGTACGCCGCAGGCGACCAACTTTTCGTGCCGATCCACCAGGCAGACCGGATCTCACGCTATGTAGGTGCCGACGGAAGTCTTCCCAGCCTCTCACGTCTCGGCACCTCGGATTGGGGGCGGGCGAAGGAAAAAGCTCGCCAGGCTGTGGAGGAGGTGGCGCGGGACTTGCTAGAGCTCTATGCCCGGCGGCAAGCCGTGAGCGGGCATGCTTTCTCTCCGGACACACCCTGGCAGAGCGAATTGGAAGCCTCCTTCGTCCATCAGGAGACCGAAGACCAGATTCGGGCCCTGGCGGAAATCAAGCGAGACATGGAGCGCCCTCTGCCCATGGACCGGCTGATCTGCGGCGATGTGGGATACGGCAAGACCGAAGTGGCCCTGCGCGCGGCCTTCAAAGCCGTCATGGACAGCAAGCAGGTGGCAATGCTTGTCCCTACGACCGTGCTCGCCCAACAGCACTTCCACACCTTCCGTCGCAGGCTGGCAGCCTTCCCGGTTGAGGTCGAGATGCTCTCGCGTTTTCGAAGCCCCCGCGAGGCCGATGAGATCATCCAGCGGCTGCGCACAGGCGAGATCGATATCGTCATCGGCACTCACCGGCTCCTCCAGCCAGATGTGGGTTTCAAGGATCTTGGGCTTCTCATCATCGATGAGGAGCAACGCTTCGGAGTCACCCACAAGGAATTCCTCAAACAGCTGCGCACCGAGGTCGACGTTCTCACCCTCACGGCCACGCCCATCCCCAGGACTCTTTACATGGCGCTCACGGGCGCCCGTGACATCTCAACCATTAGCACGCCGCCAGAAGATCGGCTGCCAGTGATCACTCACGTGGGTCCTTATGACCCCAAGCTCGTGCGTGCCGCCGTCATGCGTGAGCTCGACAGGGGCGGTCAGGTGTTCTTCGTTCACAACCGGGTTCAGACCATCCAAACAATGCGGCGCAGGCTCGAGCACCTGATCCCGGAGGCACGGATCGCCGTGGCCCATGGGCAAATGCCAGAACGGGAGCTTTCGGCCGTGATGGAGGCCTTCTCAGCGGGCGAGGTCGACGTGCTCGTCAGCACTTCGATCATCGAATCTGGGTTGGATATCCCCAGCGCCAATACACTCATCGTCGATCGCGCCGATCAATTTGGCCTTGCCCAGCTCTATCAGCTTCGGGGCCGGGTGGGCCGGGCCGCCATCCAGGGCTATGCCTATTTCTTCCGCCCAGCCCGGTCGCGCATCACCGATGAAGCCCTTCAACGGCTCGACATCATCGCCGAGCACAGCCAACTGGGCGCTGGCTACGCCATCGCCATGCGCGATCTGGAGATGCGGGGAGCGGGCGAAATCCTCGGCACGCGTCAGCATGGCTACATTGCCAGCGTGGGCTTTCATCTCTACACCCGTCTGCTGGCCTCAGCGGTGGCCCGGATGCGGCGCTCGATGGGAAAGGATCAGGCACCACAGCTCACGGGTGTACCCATCGAGACGCCCCCAGCCATGATCGAACTCCCACTTCCCAGCGCTATCCCGGAGAGCTATATCCCCTCGCGAGAATTGCGACTGCAGCTCTACCGGCGCATGGCATCCCTCGACGACCTGGAGGCAATCCGGGCTCTGAACCAAGAACTGACGGACCGCTTCGGGCCGCCCCCAAAGGAAATCGAGAACCTGCTCTATCAACTGGAGATCAAGACCCTTGCCCGCGGAGCAGAGGTTGAGCGCATCAGTACCGAAGGGGGCCAAATCCTGATCGAGATCCCTGAGGAGCGTAATATCGGCAGGCTGGGGAGACTGAGCGGAACGCTGCGCCGAAGCAAACGAGGGCTCTGGCTTCCCACGCGAGGCAGACCTTGGAAAGAAGAGCTGCGAAGTGTGCTCAAACTTCTCAAGGATTTGGATCGACAGGAAAAGAGTGAGCCGGAAAGGCGGGCCAGTTTGCGCTAAATATCCGGATAGAAGTGGATGAGGCCCGTGAGATATGGCTGGCCCTGGATATATTCGAAGAGGAAGCCCCAGGTTTGCCAATCGAACGGGTTTCCATTCTCGGGCGGCGGCCTGTGCACCGCAAAGTAATGCAGGTCTGCATATTCTCCAGGCCAACCCACCTGCTCGACCGTTCTTCCGAGCTCTAGCTCATCGCACTGCACCCGGCCAGAATCATCCATCAGAGTCTTCGCTAATTCTGGCAAGATGATTTCCCGGAAGGAGCCCTGGATCGTGAAGCCTCCTCCCCCCACAGTTCCCCACGCCCTGTCCTGGTGGCTGCTCAAGATGCCCTCCACCTCGCTCGGGGAAACGATGACCTCTGGGTTCCACCAGCCGTGCCGGATGATCAGGCCACGCGCGGGATTGACCAGCCGCGCCAAGGATGCCCCATCACCCGATCGGAGCGCCTGCACTGCGGCCGAAAAAGCAGCTCGAGCCCTCTCGTCCGCGCAGAACGCCTCCGAGGGGACATACTCTGTCAGATTCCATGCGTTGACCCAGCCCTGGCGTCCGCGCGCGTCGATGATCTCCACCCAGTTCGAGCTTCCCAGGCTGGAGGTATTCCCGGTCAGGCGGATGCCTCGCTCATTGTATGCCAGCTCGCCGACGGCATCTCCGGCGATGCCGGCCGGATTGTGGATCTTGAGGTTCTCGCCCTCCGGCACCCAGGCAACCGCATAACCCTGTACGACAACAGTGACCGGTGGAAGTGTTTCCGTTGCTTCGGGAGGAGCCGTCTCCACGATGGGCGTTTGCAAAGCTGCAACGGGAACGGCTTCACGCGTGCAGGCCGCGGCCAATCCAGCCAGCAACAGCATCCCTATCCATTTTGCGAGTGCCCAGGAGAAGGGACTTGCGGGAATTCCTGACACGCCCGGCCTCATCCGCCAGCCCCTCTCTTCCCCGGGCTCTTGGGGCTGCCGGATGCAGCCTTGCGAGATCTGGACGCGGCACTGCGCTTGCCAGTCCCCGGCTTCTCGGCACGGCGCTCTGGGGCTCGCTTCGGGAGCAAGGCGATTTCTAGGACCTCATCCATATGATCCACGAGGCAGATCTCTAAGGCAGCCTTGGCCTGGCGCTTCACCTGCACCAAATCCTTGCTGTTCTTCCGGGGCAAGATGACCTTGCTGAGTTGATAGCGGTAAGCCGCATGCACTTTTTCGCGCACGCCCCCAACTGGAAGGACTCGGCCTCGCAGCGTGATCTCCCCGCTCATCCCCACATCTTTGTGGACGGGACGGCCGGTTAAGGCCGATGCCAGAGCCGTGGCCATGGTGACACCCGCGCTGGGCCCATCCTTGGGAATCGAGCCTTCGGGAATGTGAATGTGGATATCGGTCTTTTCGAACACTTCGGGGTCGATCCCGAGTGGCCCGGCTAGCGATTTGATGTAGGAGAGCGCCGCTTGCGCCGACTCCTGCATCACGTCACCGATTTGGCCGGTGATCTGCATACCGCCCTTGCCCTCAACAAGCAAAGCCTCGACGACGAGAATATCGCCACCATTCTCAGTCCACGCCAGACCGGTCGCTGCGCCCACCGCATCTTCACGCTCGATCTCGTGTATCGTGATCTGCGCCGGACCCAGAAGATCGTCAAGCATCCTAGGCGTCACCCGTTGGATGGGCCTTTTCCCTTCGGCCTTGCGACGGGCAACCTTGCGGCACACCTTGCCGATCTCCCGTTCCAGATTCCGGACGCCAGCCTCCCAAGTATATTCCCTTACCATGCGTTTGAGAGCGCCCTCGGTGAAGGTGAGATCGCCGGGGCGCAAACCGTTCCGCTCGAGCTGGCGGCCGATGAGGAACTTCTTGGCAATGACCAGCTTGTCTTCCTCGATATAGCCGGGGAATTCAATCACTTCCAGCCGATCGAGGAGCGCCGGCGGAATGGGATCGAGAGTATTCGCGGTGGTAATGAACATGACCTTGGAAAGATCGTAGGGGATCTCGAGATAGTGATCTGAAAAAGCGTGGTTCTGTTCCGGATCGAGGACCTCCAGCAGCGCTGAGGACGGGTCGCCCCGGAAATCGATTCCGAGCTTATCGATCTCATCCAACATGAAGAGTGGGTTGACTGTCCCTGCCCGACGCATGCCTTGCAGGACACGGCCAGGCAGGGCGCCAATGTAGGTCCGCCGGTGACCGCGAATCTCAGCCTCGTCGCGGATGCCTCCAAGTGATACGCGAACGAATTTCCTCCCCAGAGCCTCAGCGATGGAGCGACCAAGCGATGTCTTTCCTGTGCCAGGTGGGCCGACGAAGCAAAGTATGGGTTGGCGGTGCTTTTCCGGGGCGAGACTGCGGACAGCGATATACTCGAGGATGCGATCCTTGGCCTCCTTCAAGCCATGATGCTGTGCTTCCAGGACGGAAGCCACATGATGGAGATCCAAATTGTCCACCGTCGACTCCGACCACGGCAGCTCCAGAAGCCAGTCGATGTACGTCCGAATGATGGCGACCTCCGGGGATAGGGGCGGCATCTGGCTTAAGCGCTGGATCTCGCGTAGAGCCGTCGCTTGAACTTCCTCCGGCAGTGAGAGATGCTCGAGGCGCTGGCGCAGCTCATCCAATTCTCGCGACCATACATCCCCTTCGCCCAGCTCACTCTGGATCGCCTTCATTTGCTCACGCAGGTACATCTCCCGTTGAGACCGGTCGACCTCGCTTTGCACCTGAGTCTGTATCTGGTCCTCGAGTTCGAGGAGATCCAGCTCCCGTCCGAGGAGCATGCTGATACGCTGAAGCCTGCGCACCGGGTCATAGATCTCGAGGATCCCCTGGCGCTCCTCGACGGTAAGGCTGAGCGCCGTCGCTACCAGGTCTGCCAGCCAGCCCGCCCCGTCTACATTCACAGCGAACATGTAGACCTCTTCCGGCAAAGACCGGTTGAGCTGAACACACTTTTCAAAAAGCGTAAGCACCGCCCGCATAAGCGCCAGCGTTTCCTTGCTGCGATCGTCCCGCTCCGGAATGGGCCGCCCGATGGCGTGAAGGCCGTCTGCCCTCGACGAAAGCTCCAGGATTTCGACCCGCCGCCGGCCTTGAGCCATGATCGAGATGCTTCCATCAGGCAAATGCATCATCCTGCCTACGGCCACTTCGGTCCCCACCTGGAAGAAATCCATAGGACCGGGATGATCCTGCTCGGGATCTCGCATGAGCAGGCCAATCATGGTTTCCTGAGCCCGGATCGCTGCTTCGACAGCCTGCAGCGCAGAATCCTGCAGCACAAAGAGAGGCGTGATGAGGTTGGGGAAAAGTACAGCATCGCGCAGTGGAAGCACACGCCGCCGGATGCGGCCCTGCTCATCCAGGGGGGCCTCGGGGATGTCATAGAGTTCCTCGGCCCTTCGTCCGATCATTCCGCCGAAGTCGGGAGGAAGCGGCGGCCAGCGCCCCCCATACCAGGTCATCTCAGATCGTCTCGCCCACCGAAAGCATGGCCTTATCGCGGATCGCTTCCCAGACAGTCCTTGCCTCGCCGGCGACGAAGAGGCTGCCGGCGGCCAGGATTACCTCGCCAGGCCGGGCGCGCCGGATCGCGTGCAGAAGCGCGGCATCCATCGGTTCAACGATCTGCACTGCCAGGCCATGACTATGCGCAATACGTGCCAGCGCCTCCGGATCGGCTGCCCTCGGATGGTGGGCGCGGGTGAGGATCAGGCGCGAAACCCGCGGCAGCAATTCGTACAACATCCCCGCCACATCCTTATCAGCTGAGGCGCCGAAGATGAGGGTCACGGGCTGCCCGGGGAAGTAGTCATCCAGGGCGATGCGTAGTTTCAAGGCCGAATCGCGGTTGTGGGCTGAATCGACCAGAACCAATGGTGAGCGTGATAGTATCTCCAACCTCCCAGGCCAGTGCACGCCAGCCAATCCCTCACGAATCGCCGCCTCCCCGATTGCCAGCCCTCGGCGCTCCGCCTCGCGGATTGCAGCATATGCCACAGCGGCGTTGACGATCTGGTGATGCCCCAGCAGCGGGATCTCATAACGGGGCGGAGCCCATTCCTCGCTCCCGGCTGATTCTACATAAGCATCCATAAGCGGCTGCTCTGCAGATGCCCAGATGTAGAGAGTCTGGCCTTCCAGATCTCGAGAACCCGCCGAGAAGAGCCAGTCTCGTCCAACACGAATCAGGGGTGCCTTTCGCTCCCCGGCGATTCCCTCAATCACCCGGTCCGCCTCATACTGCTGGGGCGCAAGCACCACAGGGATGCCGGGCTTGATAATGCCGCCCTTCTCGCGCGCGATATCCGAGAGGCTGTCGCCCAGCAGATGCATGTGATCGTAGGAAAGCGAGGTTATTACCGCCACGGCCGGTGTGATGATATTGGTCGCATCCAACCGCCCGCCCAATCCAACTTCAATCGCCGCCGCGTCTGCACCCTCCTCGGCGAAATGCAGCATCGCCAAGACCGTCGCAATCTCGAAGACTGTCAGACCAGGAATAGATTCGACATGCGGCTGCAGGCGCCGCATGCAAGCTACGAACTTCGCTTCCTCGATGGGCTTCCCATCCATCCGGATGCGCTCATTGAAGCGTTGGAGATGGGGGGAAGTATAGAGACCCGTGCGATAACCAGCGGCCTGGAGGCAGGAGGCGATCATCGCCGAGACCGAGCCCTTGCCCTTGGTGCCAGCGATATGAAGACTCACAAAGTGTTCATGCGGGTTTCCGACCGCCCGCGCCAAGTCACGAACGCGATCGAGCTCGAAGGTCTCCGCGGAGTAGCGATAGCTCCGCTCCACGCTATAATCGATATGGCTGTAGAGGTAGTTCAGGGCGTCTTCGAAGGATTCTATGTTCATGGGAGCAGAATTGTAATCTCCGCTCCATAAAGACACAAGACGAAAATCATCTTGCACGCCCCTACGAAACGCGCTAAGATGGCGCCGGCAATCCACAGACCCCGAGAGGAGGTGAGCGCGAGGAGAGATTCCCAAGCCCGCTTCATCGACTGGGATACCCATCCCAACCCTATCCAAGAATGAGGAGGAAAGAAAGGCGATGCGTACAAACAAGTTTCCGCTATTTGCTCTCTTGAGCGTCCTCCTGATCGGCGCCTTTGTGCTAACCGCCTGCGGGCCTGCGGCAACGCCCGAGGCCACCGAGCCGCCGGCCAAGGAGGAACCCACCGAAGCCCCGCCTGAACCAACCGAGGCACCGCCCCCTGCGCCGGAGCTCGGCACAGAAGAGAACCCCATCATCTGGGCGTTCGTGCCCTCCGGCGAACTCGAGCGCGTCTCGGCCGGCGCTGAGGCCGTCGCGGACCTGATCTTCCAGGAGACCGGCCTGGTCATCCAGACCTTTGTGGCCACGGAATACGCCGGCGTGATCGAGGCCATGTGCGCCGATCCGCCCAAGGCTCACATGGGTTCTCTGGCGACCTTCGCCTATATCCTGGCCGCCGATCGGGGCTGCGCGGAGGCCGAGCTTATTTCCGTCCGCTACGGTAGCCCGGTCTACAACGGCCAGATCTTCGTCCGCGCCGATAGTGGCATCGAGAGCCTCGAGGAACTGAAGGGCAAGACCTTCTGCCGCCCGGACCCTCTGAGCACCAGCGGCTGGATCATCCCCAGCATCGAACTGCGGGCCGCCGGCGTGGATCCTGACACCGACCTCGAAATCGTCGACGCTGGCTCGCATGACGCAGCCGTGGCTGGCGTTTACAACGGCGATTGCGATGCCGGAGCCTCCTACGTCGATGCCCGCTCGCGGATCGAGGATGAGCACCCGGACGTGATGGATGTCATCAAAGTCATCAGCATCTCGGTCGACATCCCCAATGACGGCGTCCAGTACGTCCCCAGCTTCCCGCGTGAGCTGCGCGACAAGATCAACGACGCCATGCTCAAGATCGCCGAGACCGAGGAGGGCCAGGAGGCGCTGGATACCGCCTATCAGTGGGCCGGCCTCGAGAAGCATGACGACAGCTTCTATGATCCCTTCCGCCAGCTGCTCGACGCCGCCGGCGTGAAGCCCGAGGACCTGCAATAGGCCTCGAGCGCGTAAAGCTTAAGCAAAGACAAGGTGGCGGTGGGGGGATGGGTTGGATCATCCCCCCACCCTTCCTATCGGAGAGTTGCTAATGCTGGAAGTCCGCAATCTAACCAAAGTCTATGATGATGGAACCGTCGCTCTGCGGGACGTCAGCTTCACAGTCCCGGACGGCGAATTCCTGGTCATCATCGGCCTGAGCGGGTCGGGCAAGTCCACGCTCTTGCGCTGTATCAATCGCCTGATTGATCCCACGGAAGGTGAAATCATCTGGAACGGCGTGGACCTGGCCAAGCTGAAGGGGGAGGAATTGCGAATGGTCAGAAGGAAGATCGGCATGGTCTTCCAGCATTTCAACCTCGTCAAGCGCTCCTCGGTTCTCACGAATGTTCTGGCCGGCCGCCTGGGCTACACGCCTACCTGGAAGAGCCTCCTTGGCCAATTCTCCCGGGCCGACCGCGAGAAGGCCACTCAGGCGCTCGAGCGGCTCGGAATCCTGGATCAAGCCCACAAACGGGCCGATGAGCTCAGCGGCGGACAGCAGCAGCGGGTCGGCATCGCCCGGGCGCTCATGCAAGAACCGGAGATGATCCTGGCCGATGAGCCCGTGGCCAGCCTCGACCCGGTGCTCTCGCATTCCATTCTCGCCCGGCTTGAGAGCCTGAATCGCGAGGATGGAATCACGATCCTCTGCAGCCTTCACTACCTGGATCTCGTCCAGCGCTACGCGACCAGCGTCATCGGCTTGCATGAGGGACGGATCGTATATCGTGGCTCGCGGGACGATATTCGTGCCATGACCGACGAAGAATTCAAAGAGATCTACGGCGAGGAGGCTGAGCGTGTGGGAGGCATCACCGGAGAGATCTATGAACGCGGCGGAGGTGGGCGATGAGCGAGGCCCGCAAGCGCAATGACGGTGAATTGAAACCCAGCCTCGTGCCCGCCCCAATCGCTGGCATCCTCTCTTTGATCATCCCAGGCCTGGGGCACATTCTGGCGCGAGCCTATCAGCGCGGCATCCTGCTCCTGCTCAGCACGGCGTCCATATTAGGCCTGATCTATTGGCGCATTACGATCATTGGCCGTCGCAGGGAGCTCTTCCTGGAGAAGGCCAGCCTGGCCTTCGATCTCCAGCCCCTGCTGCTGGTTGTCACGCTGGGCGCCATCCTGCTTATTCTCTGGATTGCCTACGATGCCTTCCGGACTGCCCGCACAGCCCGCGCCGGCCTCGGGCCCTTCATCATGGTCCTGATCGTCTTCTTCGGCCTCGGCTGGCAGATTGGCGAGATCAACCTTCCTTTGCTTGCTCGCGAAGTCGGCAAGGCGCGCTACCGGCTCGGACAGGTCATGTGGCCTTGGGATCGCGCTATCGAGCGCGAACCCATCCAGGCCGAGGCGATCCAACTGCTGGAGGTGCCGTGCGATGAGAACCCCCCTCCTCCAAACCCGACCAGCGATAGCGAACCCTATTTGCGGGCGGAGCCCACATGCGGTGAGCTGACTCAGGAGGATGGCACGCCGGGCACGCTGCTGCACCTGGAGGGCGGGAATTTCTATCCCGAGAGTCAGATTCAAATCCTCTGGCAGGATCCGTTACGAAATGAATTCCGGGCCCGGAGAGGTGGCGAATACGTCGTCTTCACGCCCAACGAGGAGGGCTCATTCACGCTAGATATCCCCATGCCCTACCGCCTTATCCCGACCAGCGCCGCCGGGGAAGCCTTGGAGTGGCGCGTCCTCGCCCGCCAAGTCGTGGGCGCCGGCCCGGCGCACCCCAGCGAAGAACTGACCCTTTCGATCCAGAAGATGATCGAAACCATCTTCCTGGGCATGATGGCGACCTTCTTCGGGATCATCCTTGCCTTGCCAGTGAGCTTCCTGGCTGCCAAGAATCTAATGTCTGCCTCTTGGATAACGCTCGTCATCTATTACTTGACCCGCACGGTGCTGAACATCGTCCGCTCCGTTGAGCCTTTGATCTGGGCGGTCATCGCAGTCGCGGTCGTGGGCTTGGGCCCCTTCGCTGGTATCGTTGCGCTGACGCTTCACAGTATCGCCGCCTTGGGCAAGCTCTATTCCGAGGCAATCGAGTCCATCGATCCCGGCCCGATCGAAGCCATCCAGGCTACGGGTGCGAACTGGTTCCAAACGGTCATCTACGCTGTGATCCCACAGATTATCCCGCCCTTCGTGTCTTTCACCATCTATCGGTGGGATATCAACGTCCGTATGTCCACGGTGATCGGCCTGGTGGGCGGCGGCGGGATCGGCTTCTTGCTTGTGCAGTGGATGCGTCTGACAGACTTCAAAGCCGCCGGCATCGCCGTGTGGTTCATCGTGATCACGGTGGCCGTGCTTGACTTCGTAAGCGCCAACATTCGCGAGCGCTTTGTGTAGAGCCCAAACGGAGGCAGAGCTTTCGGCGAACCACAAAGTCAATCGGAAGGATACAGGCAACCCACGGGCGGGTTTGCACCAAATCTCAGGCGGGCTTGGCACGGTGAGCGAGCGATGCTGAACGAACCGGTCCTCGTCCTAAATGCTAATTACGAGCCGATCAATGTCTGCACGACCCGGCGCGCGCTGGGGCTCTTTCTCTCAGGAAAGGCCGAGCTTCTCCTGAACGGGCGGGGGTATGTCCGTACGGTTCGGGCGCGCGTGCCCCGCCCTTCGGTCATCCGGCTCGGGTACATGGTCAAGCGTCCCAGGCCACGCGTCCGGCTCAGCAAGCGCGAAATTTTCCGCCGGGACCGCTACCAATGCCAGTATTGCGGCAGGACCTCAGGCCAGTTGACCATTGATCATGTCATACCCCGGCATCGCGGCGGAGATTACAGCTGGGATAACTTGGTCACCGCCTGCCCTGAGTGCAACGTGCGCAAAGGGGGGCGCACGCTTCAGGAAGCCAACATGCGCCTGCGGCATCCACCTCGTGAACCGCAGGCCTCGCCGCTCTACATTTACGGCAGCTATCTGGAACAGAATCAGGAGTGGCGCGAATTCCTGGAAGGCTGGTGAGCCGTGCCGCCATCCATCGTCTCTAGGAGCGCGTAGAGACCCCCCGCAACGACGCCATAGCCTCCGGCGATGGCCGGCATAGGAGCCTTGCTAAGCGCCTCTGAAAGCCGGCGCAGGGGCGGGTTTTCGATTTCATCCACCCAGCCCAGATCGGCCGCAAAGCGATCGCTGGCCGGTGGATACGCCCCTTGAGAAGCCATCCATACGCGAGTATCCCAAATCAGGCCATCCGCCAGCTCACCCATGAAGCCCAGAAACGCCTCTGGCCCCATATCGTCCACCATGCGCGCCACGAGGCTGCCCACCTTGCCTCGGGCCAGCCTTCCACTGGCGACCATCCCTCGTTCTTCCACGAAGACGCGGGTCCAGATCTCGGTGCGCCGCTCCAGTTCGCGCCAGATATGTGAGGAAGCCCGCCCAATGATGGCAAGCGAGGCACCTGGAGAAGCCATAATGGCACGGATGCGATCCACCCGCTCCAGCCACAGATCTTCGGTACCTTGCAGAAACGCATCCAATTCGGCCCCTAGCCCAGGATGGCCGTAGGCCAGGATTAGGTCCGATGGTGTGTCGATGTCGAGGCGGGAGGCGGCGGAAGGTTCCAAGGCCTCGACCCGCAGGCCGGCTTCCTTCCAAAGCACCCAGCCCAGCGGATTATCCTGCGGGAAATGATGGCTATGCGCATTCAAAATGTGTGGATGGCTGATGATGGCCCAATCTGTAGAGTGAAGATTGTTTACCAGCGCCATGGGCTCTTGTGCACTTGAGACCCGCTCGAAGGTCTCCGCCAACATGTCCTCGGTCATTAGGGGCGCACTGCCGCCCCCAAAGTAGGCCACGGGCGCGGGATCGAAGGCTTCAGCGGCGTTGGCAAGCTCCCTCCCAAAGTGAAAAGGCTCGCCGCTGCCGTGGAATGGCTTTGCGCCTGCGCCTTCCATTGCGTCGCGGTCGAACTCATCCGCAGCCAGCACCCATACTTGATCCACTGAAGGTATCCGTCCCAGGCGGCGAGCCAGATCTCTGGCGGCAGCGCCGCGCCCCTCCGCCACCCAGCACTCGGCCCGTGTATGCCCTCTCGGAGGCAGCATTATCAGCGCTTGAAAAATTGGTTTGCTCATCGGCCTCTACATGATACAAAGAGAGCGCCGGCCCCCGCATGCAGTAGGCCGGCGCTCTGGATTATTGTCATTCAGGCAACTTCGGTTTCGATCAGACCAAGGGAACCATCCCTTCGCCGGTATAGAACGTTCACTTGGTTGCTCTCGGAGTTCAAGAAGACAAAGAAATCTTCATGTCCCAGCAAGGCCATCTGTTCGACCGCCTCCCGCTCGTCCATTGGCGTTAGCAGATGACGCTTGCGGCGCACAATCCGATTGGCCAACTCGGACTCCTCGGCTTCGCCAAGCCCCGCTTCCAACGCCGCGTCGGCGGCGGACCGGCCATCTCCCCGATTGTTCCACCGGCGGCCCTTATAGCGCTCAATCTGGCGATAGACCTTGTCCAACACCAGATCGATCGATGCGAACATATCCTCGGTGCGCTCCTCTGCCCGGAGCAGCACGCCCTTGCCTCGGATGGTTACCTGTGCAATGTTGCGGTCTTTGGCGCTGCGCGCCGTCTTCGCGTAGGTGAGATCGACCTTGGCCTCCTCAAGCACATCCAGATAGCGATCGAGCTTGCCTATCTTCTTCTCCACGTAATCTCGAAGGCGGTCGTTCAATTCCAGATTCTTCACATTAATGTCCACGCGCAGGGCCATGATCCCTCCTTTGTTTGCATGTCCGCGGGCGTGATCTCAACCCGCTGCGAAACCGACGGTTAAGCAAGACACGCGCGCCGCTCCGGCTTCAAGAAGCGCTTCAGAAGCAGACAGGAGCGTCGCGCCTGTAGTCACAATGTCATCCAGCAGCAGCACCACCTTCGATTCAACGGAGCGCCCATTGGCCTGGAAGGCGCCCGCCACGTTACGACGCCTTGCGCCAGGATCCAGGCCTACCTGAGAACTGGTATCCCGGATTCGGCGAAGGGCCTGAGGGCGATGCGGCTGTCCGCGCATGGATGCCAGCGCTGCTGTGACCAATTCAACCTGATTATACCCTCTTTGCTTCAAGCGCACACTCGCCAACGGGATAGGGATGACGACCTCTTCCTCCCCTGATCGGCATGTCCCCTGAATCCCGTTCAGCCATCCAGCAAAGATCCCCGCCAACTTGCGATCCGGCCTGTATTTCAGGCGGAGGATGGCTTGGGTCAGGGGTGGACGATAGCGAGCGTAGGCAAGGAGGCTCAGCCGCCCCCCGCCAAGTTCGCATGCCAAGCACCGCCCGGAATGGATGCGGGGGAACCCGCACGCGGGGCATCCTCGCCCTTTGGGCCTGCGCAGCCTCGCATGACAGCTCGCACACCAGACTTCCCCCGCCCTTCCGCAGCCGGCGCAATGCGGCGGAAAGACCAAATCAAGACCCGCCTCCAGCCAGCGCTTCGCAAGTCGCCGGCCGCGGCGGGTAGCTTTGGATTGCAGCGGTCCCCCTTTCCATGGACTGTCGCTGGCGGAATCCCGCCTATCTCATGATGGCCCCCATCGGCGACCGCAGCAACAACATCGCCGCCGGCCCAAGGAGCACCATAAGGATGGACGGGAAGATCAGGAGAGCGATCGGGAAGATCATTTTGATCGGTGCCCGGTGCGCCTCCTCCTCCGCCATCTGCCGCCGCCGGACTCGCATCTGATCCGACTGAATCCGGAGCACCTTAGCCATGCTCACGCCCAGCTGCTCGGATTGAATGACGGCTGCCACGAAGCTGGTCAGTTCGGCCACTCCCAGCCGCTCGGCCATATCCCGCAGGGCTTCCCGCCTGAGTTTGCCCAGGCGGATCTCCTGCAGCACCCTGCCGAATTCGAGTGCAAGGTCGTCTTCCCACTTCTCATGCACCTTACCCATGGCGGCATCGAAGCCCAGGCCTGCCTCGACGCATATCGTCAAGAGGTCGAGCGCGTCCGGCAACGCTCGGAAGACGGCTTTCTGGCGACCCCGGATCTTGCTCGTGAGCCACAAATCCGGGAACATGAAGCCGATGCCCAAGAAAAGCGCAGAGAGTGCCAGGCCCTGAAGCCAATTGCGGCGCGTTACTGCGAACACGATGAAAATGCCGCCGCCAAACAAGACTGCCAGCACGAAACGCAGCGACAGGAAGAAAGCGGGATCCATCTGCATCGGATTCCCCGCCATCTCCAGACGCTTGCGGGCGCTTTCCAGCGTGGCCTGGGGTGTGAAGCGAGCGGCGATCTGCCCAATCTTATTGAAGATGGGAATGATAACTCGCTCATAGAAACGCTGGGAGAGTTCAATCTCCTCCAGCGTCATCGGCTCATCGCGAATGCTATACTCCGCCAGCCGGTCGGCGATGGGATCGGTTATCTGCGGCGCCCGTAGGCCAGCAATCACCAGGATCACCGCAAAGATAATCACGATCAAGATAACGCCCAGTATCCACATCATGGCTACCTCTCCTCGCCGCTGCACATTCGCGAGTTCCCTATCACCGAACTAGATGTCGATCGCCACGATCTTTTGTGTTGCGTAAAAACCCGAGATGATCATGATCCCCGCCAGCACCAAGATGGGGATACCACAACTGCGTGTCTCTGGGTTGAAAAACTGCATCACGTATTCACGGTTGAGCAAGAAGAGCAGCAAAATCAGCAAGATGGGCAAGGCTGCGATGACCCAGGCAGTTGCGCGGCCTTGCGCAGTGAGCGCCGCAATCTCGCCCTTAATGCGCACCCGTTCACGGATGGTGTACGAGATCGTGTCCAGGATTTCGGCCAGATTGCCGCCGACCTCCCGCTGCACATTGATGGCCGTGATCACGAGATCCAGATCTTCACTATTGATGCGCCGGAGCAGATGTTCGAGGGCATCCTCCATGGGAATGCCCAATTGCATCTCCTGCACAACCCGTCGGAACTCATCTGAAATGGGACTCGGAAGCTCCCGGCTGACCGCTTCCATGGCCTGCAGCGTGGAGAAACCCGCCCGCAGTCCGTTGACCATCAGGTTGAGCATGTCTCCAAGCTGGTTGTCAAATTTCTTCAAGCGCTGCCGCTGCGACATCTTCACGTACATCTGAGGAAGATAGGCGCCGAAGGCCATCGAGATCACGGCAAAGAAGAGCGAGAAGCGGCTAATGACGAAGCCGATGAGACCCACCACAAAAGCAGAGACAATGATCAGGGCGATGTACTCGGCCGGGCGCAGCTTGAGGTCGGCTCGCGCCAGATTGCGGGATATGTTTTCAAAGAGATCACTGCCCTCGCCGATGCGATTGAAGAAATCGCTCAGCACTGAGGTTCGCGAACGATCCTCCTCCTGGGCACCGGCGGAAGTTGAGATCAGCCCACCCTCCGCGTATCGGCCCAGTCGCTCTTCGACCACGCTGCGTTCACCGAAAAGCGTCATCGCCAGGCCTACCACCAGCAGCAGCAGGCCCATCCCGCCCCCGATGAGAAGTACAGATTGAGGTTCCATGACCTAATACCCGCGTATCCTGTCACCGACTCCGAAGATCGCTGCGGGCAAGTTGATACCGCTGGCCTCGATCTTGTCGATGAACTTGGGTCGCAGCCCCGTCGGGCGCAGACGGCCGATCACTCTCCCATCCTCGAAGCCGGTCTGCTCGAAGATGAAGATATCCGTCATAGTGATGACATCACCCTCCATGCCCTGGATCTCTGCGATATGGGTGACCTTGCGGGTGCCGTCCCGCAGACGCTCCAGATGCACGACCAGCTCAAGCGCCGACGCAATCTGCTCCCGAATGGCGCGTATTGGCAGCTCCATGCCAGCCATGAGCGTCATTGTCTCGATACGCGCCAGGGTATCGCGCGGGCTATTGGAGTGGGCTGTCGTCATCGAACCCTCGTGTCCAGTGTTCATCGCCTGCAGCATGTCCAGCGCTTCCTCGGCGCGAATCTCTCCCACGATGATCCGGTCGGGTCTCATTCGCAAGGAGTTCACCACCAGATTTTGGATCGTGACCTCGCCCCGCCCCTCGATATTGGGCGGGCGCGACTCGAGCGTCACAACATGCTCCTGTCGAAGCTGGAGCTCGGCGGCATTCTCAATGGTGATGATGCGCTCATCATTGGGAATGTACTGGCTGAGCACATTCAGCATTGTGGTTTTCCCGGAACCTGTGCCGCCAGAAATGACCATATTGATGCGGGCAATAACGCAGGCTTTGAGAAACTCAACCGCCTCTGGCGTTATCGTTCCCCACTCGATGAGCTGCTCGACGGTAATGGGGTCGCGGGCGAATTTTCGGATCGTGAGCGTGGGGCCGACCAGTGAAATGGGAGGGATCACGGCGTTCACACGGGATCCATCCGGCAAGCGGGCATCGACGTAGGGACTCGATTCATCGATGCGGCGGCCAAGCGGCGCAACAATGCGGTCGATAATACGCATCAAGTGATCGTCGCTCTCAAAAGTGGCCGGTTCGCGATAGAGCTTGCCGCCTCGCTCGATATAGATCTGCTTGGCGCCGTTCACCATGATCTCTGTGATACTCTCATCCGCCAGAAGGGGTTCTAGCGGTCCCAGGCCCAGGATTTCCGCGACGATTTGCTCGAAGAGGCGCCGGCGTTCCGGGCGTGAGAGCACGATCTTCTCCTCCGCCAGGATGTTCTCGAAAAGCTCTTCGATCGTCTGCCGCACTTCCGCCGTTTGGCTGACATCCATGGAAGGATCCAGCTCGGCGAGCAGCTTGTTCTGCACCCGTGTCTTGAGATCGTAATAGGTATCCCGCTGGGCAGCCCCCGGAGGTGCCACCCGCCGCGCCGAAAGGCCGCTGAGCCGGGAGGTGCCTTGCGTGCTTACACCGGCATTGTCGCTGCTGGGCGCAGGTACATTCTCTGCCTGACCTTGTTCGATTCGCTTAAGCAACGACACTTGGCACTCTCCTTGTCACCGACGGACCTTCACGTCTAGACCTACACATATCACCGGCTGAAGAGCCGCGGGCGTTCAACCTCAGCCTCCTCCTCGACCGTTTCCGCAGCGACCAGCCGCTCCTTCAATTCGCCCAGGAGCCTATAAATGGCCTTGGCCGAGGGGTTGCTCTTCTCGCTCAGGATCAGGGGCGTCCCGCGATTGATGGATGCGGTGACGGCGCGCTCATCCATTGGGATCTCACCCTCAACCGTGCACTTCAGATTCTCGCCCACCGCCTCAGCGGTGATGCCCGAGCGCCGGTCTGTGCGGTTCAAGACGAAGAATAAGCGCTCCTTAGGGAAGTCGAGAATACCGAGCAAGTCGAAGAGCAAGCGGGTGTCCTTGATGGCCGGTATTTCAGGCGTCGCCACGGTCACCAGCAGATCCGCCACATCCAGGACAGCCAGTGTGACATCGTCCATGTTGGAGCTTGTATCCACAACAACATAGGCGAACTGCCGCTTCAGAAACTGCAGGACCTTCCGCACATGATCCGAGGTAATCTCGTCCGCCATCTCGGGCCGGGCCGGCGCGGCCAACACCCGCAAGCCGCTATCGTGTCGGAGCAGGACTTCATCGACGAATTCCGCATCCAGCTCTTCGGCCCGGCTGCCAAGATCCAGGAAGCTGTTCTTGGGCTGAAGGTTCAGCGCCACCGCGATGTCCCCGAACTGCAGGGCCGCGTCGACAAGCACCGTTGGGGTGTCATCCGTATCCAGGCCGACGGCGAGATTGGTGGCAAGCATGGTGCAGCCCACGCCGCCTTTCGGGGAGTAGATGGCTATCACCTTCCCCTGCGGCCGTAGCGGGCCCGTGTAGCCTGGCACCGATCCTTGCATGGCGACCTGGGGCAGGGGTTGCGCCAACTTCTCCCGCTGCTCATGCGCCAGGACGGCCAGGGTGCGAATGGTTGAGATGAGCTCGTCTCCCGAGGGCGGCTTTGCCAGGAAGTCGCGCGCGCCAGCACGCATAGCCCGCCGGACGTAATCAGCATCGTTGTTTACAGAGAGCATCACGATTTGTGTGAAAGGCACATCGCGCAACATCGCCTCGGTGGCCTCGATGCCATCCATGTCAGGCATGTTGATGTCCATGATGACGACATCCGGCTCCGTCTCACGCGCGATGTCGATGGCCTCCACGCCTGTGCGCGCCGAACCGACGACGACGACATCGGATTCGAATTGCAGCAGCTTGCGCAAATTCTCGCGCGTCTCTGCGATGTCATCGACGATGAGCACGCGGATGAGTTCCTCCGCGCTTTCGGTCATAAGGCGTTCTCCTCGGCCTCGCTGCCGGGTACGCTTTCCTACTGAGGCTGCGCCGGCTGGGCGGCCTTATCGTTCGGCAGTTTGGGCGTAATCAGGTCGTCCAGCCGCGGCTCCTGCGCATAGGGCAGCTTGGTCGGGATCGTGATGTTGTATGTATCCAACAGGTACTGCAGCGTCACGCTGGTTGTTTCCGTCACCTCGGTGTCGTTCGGTGCCCGCAGCGTCAGAGTGATTTCTGCCCCTGCGCGCATGGCCCAATTCAACGCCAGCGCATCCTGAGGAGTGACGATCAGAGTGATAATGTCAGGTGCTTCTGGCGCTTCGGCGGCTGAGACTTGCCCCTCCTGCGGAGGCGGCGCGCCCACGCCCTCCTCGGGCACCGGCACGACCTCGCCGGCAGCTTCCTCTCCCTCCAGCGGGAAGGTGCCCACATGCAGCACCCTGGCGGCTTCCACCAGCCGCTGGGTTACGATACGCGGGCGCTGCTTCTCTTGCGGGATCAGATGAAAAGGCTGCCCTGTCTCTTCATCGGTCACGATCTTGCCGAAGGGAAGCACGGGCGTCGTGGGGTCTTCATCCTCCATCTTGCCCACACCGCCCGTCAAGCTGGGCGAGGGGAACTCCTCCGTCCCGCCTGGAGCGGTCAGCGGGGTGACTTGATTTGGAAGAATGCTTTGGAAATCCGGGTCCACGTCCACGAGCATGAGGGCGATGAGAACATCCACGGTATCGCCGTCCCGCAAGGCGTAGGCCACGCCTGTCAAGCGGCTCATGGGGATGGAGATGGCGGTGAAACCAGGCGGGATGGCAAGCGAGGCGTCAGATCCGCCCGCGTGCAGATCTCCGGCTTGCTCGGTGAGCATGGCCTCGGTGATCGGCACGCCGCGTCCGATCGCCTGGCGGGCGATCCGGCCCACCACCCTCTCGCGTAGCGCTTCCTCATTAGGGCCGCTGATCATCGTCTCCACGACCATATTGGCCGGCATGCGGGACATAACAACGCCGTCCTCCGGAATGCGAGTGCCGCGGGCAATGTTCTGCGCCGCGACCACGACGAAGGTCACATCCGCCGGAAACTCCGGTGTTGCTTCGGGTGGAGGCGCCGGCTGCTTCTGGCGTGAAAGGATAAGATAGGCAGCTGCGGCACCCAGGAGAAGAATCAGCGCAAACAGGATTAGGATGCGGGAACGGCGCATGGGGCCTCCTTAATTCTCGCAGGGTCGAGGACGCATCTCTTAAATAATCCGATGCGCGTATGATACCCGCCTGACAATAAAAGTCAAGTTACGCTTACTTTAGCACAGGCTCGCCGGGCGCCCGCTTACATTTGCCTTACACAAGGAGCCCTATGCTCGATAGGGCTCCCGTGCGATGTGCGGAAGTCGTAGAGTATCCCCCTACATCCGGCCGATCGAAGCTCGCTTAGATGTTTGTGACGATGTTGCTGAACACGTTGCCGATGGCCGGGCCGAGCAGCGCCAGAATGACGATCACGACGACAGCGACCAAAACAAGAATCAAAGCGTACTCGACGAGGCCCTGGCCCTTTTCCTTGGGTGCGAACAACACAGCACTCACCTCCTTCCGTTAAGATTTCGACCCCTTTTTGTTACGGGGCAGTTCCTATTATAGAAACGCGCCTATGCAGGCGCAATAGGACCAATTTCCGAGGACCAGAGGACTATTGTAGCGGCCGCCCGCCGAAGGCATTTCCAGGCTGGAATCTATTCTGCCCCGCTGGTCGGAAGATTCAAAGCCACGCGGGTACCTTCCCCGGGCTGGGAGGCAATTTCGATCGAACCGCCTAATTGCTCGATCTTGTCCCTGAGGCGGTTCAGGGACCGATTGGCCATTTCCTCCCCTTCCAAGATTTCGGCGTCGAATCCCTTGCCGTTATCCTCCACAGAGGCACGAATCTGCGCCTCGCCCAGATCCACCATGATCTTTGCCTGCGTTGCCTGGGCGTGATCGCGAACGTTCGCAAGCAGATCCTGCACAGCGCGGAAGACCATGACCTCAAGGTGCGGTTCCAGGCGGCGTTCTGCGCCGGTATTGACCAGGCTGACTTCAAGCCCGGTCTTTTCCTTGAAGGCCTCGGCATAGCGGCGCAGCGTGGGCAAGAGCCCCAGATCGTCAAGCATCATCGGACGCAACTCGAAGATGAAATCCCGCACCTTGGCGAAGCTGGCAGCAGCCGCTTCCTTAAGACTCTCGAGCTCTTCGCGCGCCCTCTCAGGGTCGGTCTCGAACAATCGGGTGGCGATCTCTGTTTGCAGAATGAAGTTTGAGAGCACCTGCGCCGGTCCATCGTGGATATGGCGAGAGATCTTCCGCCGCTCTTCCTCCTGGGCCTGAATGATTTGCTCCAAAGCTGCCGACGGCTTGGCGTTCTCCTCTGCGGCCTCTATCGCCGGGCGCCCCTCGAGAAAGGTCAGCGCAGCCTGCATATATTCGGCAAACTGTGCTAGATGCTTCTGATCGCTTTCGAGCTTCTCGAGCTGGCCCCGCATGGTGAAGAGCCTTTGCTGGGCATCCATCGCGGCTTCATAGCTTGAGCGTATGTCTTCCCGCGGCACAGTATCGAAATGGGCTTGCATCTGATGGATTCGGCTGGTGATATCGGCGTTGCGCTGCGCGAGCTTCTCGACCTCGCCCTGGCTCTGCTCCACCAGCATATTAATTTCCTTCAACTCCCGCTGGATGCGCTCCAAGCGGGAGTGGGTTTCCTGGATAAAGGCCTCCAGCGGGCCGAGCGTTTCGCCTTGAGGTTCTTCGGTCATAGAGCCTCCGCGGTTATTTCCTTGTATCCTGCAAGCGCACCCAGCCGTGGCGCAGGGCGTAAACTGCGGCCTGTGTGCGATCCTCAACATCCAGCTTGTGCAGGATGGCGGTCATATGGTTCTTCACGGTCTGGTGGCTGATGCCCAGCTTGGCGGCGATTTCCTTGTTGCTCATGCCACGCGTCACATATTGCAGGATTTCCATTTCGCGCGGGGACAGGGGCGTGAAAGCCTCGACATCGCCCTCCAGATGCGGCCGGCGAACGGTCTCGACCCCTCGGGAGAGCCACTCTTCCAGGCCCTGCCGGTCGAAGACCTGGTCTCCGACGACGTAGAAACCCCGGGCCACCTGCCGAACGATGTCGACCAGCTTGCCGGCCTCGACATCCTTGGAGCAGTAGGCGGAGGCGCCGGCCGAGAACGCATGCAAGACTTGCTCGACATCATCATAGGCCGTAAGCAGCACGATGGCAGTCGATAGCCGTTCGCCTACGACCTGCCGCGTCACCTGCATGCCGTTCATTTTCGGAAGGTTGACATCGACTAAGGCGACATGGGGATGCAATTCCCGGATGAGCTTAACCGCTTGATCGCCGCTCGTCCCCTCCGCAAGGACTTGCATGTCCTCTTCGCAGTCGATTACGCTCCGCACACCCTCGCGGAAGAGGGGATGATCATCGACGATGACTACGCCATATGCTCCCATAATGATTCCGCCTTAAAGCAAACCGCGGGCGAGTATAGCACACACTTTCTCGGCCAAGCAAACGTTCATGGCCATCGATATACCGCCATGTTCTCGCCCCCCGCCGCCGGGGCATATTCCTCACCGGTCATGTAAATCGACTCCCTGCCGGCCGTTAAACCCGGATACCAGCCAGGAAACGTAGCCAGGTAATCGGCCCCACGTGAGGTCAGGAATCCCGCTAGCGCCGGCTCATCCCGCAGGATGGGAATGACCTCCGGTGAGATCAGTCCAGCCAGATCCAGCAAACGGCGCTGGCCAAAGTATCCGATGGCGCCGATATCATGCGCAGCGACAAGTGCTTCCGGCTCGGTGTTTTCCGAGAGCCAACGGGCAACCTTAACCATTTCGGTGTTAATAATCGCCACATCCTCGGCGTATGCTTCCGCTCCGCGGAACCAGAACAGGAAGCCGATGATGATCCAGGAAGCCGCCCAAGCTCGGGCCATGACCCACGCCAGTCGTCTCCCTTGGCTTCGTTGCCAGAATCGGGCCAGAGCTTCGGCGCCCAGCACAAGCACAGGCGCCAGAACCGGCATGGCATAGCGCCCGTGCTGGTAGGTGACGGGCAGCCTCCAAGCATAGGCCGATACGAAGGATAGAGCCCAAATGAGCCCGGCCAGAGGGCGCGCGTCGCGCTGCTTGATCGCGCCCGCTCCCCACGCTGCCAGCCCAGGAACTGAAAGCGCTGCCATACCTGCAAGAGGCCGCAGAGCTTGCTCCAGCCAGCGCCGCCACAGCGGTAGTTGGCGCAACTCAGCATACTCGATTTGCTTGGCATAGAAGGTCGTTGGCCAGAATGCTCCGGCCACGGTCCTGTTGAAAAGCAGGTAGGGGATGGCGAATAGCGCGACTCCGAAGATCACCAGGCTTCCTTCGCGCAGGCGTTGAGACCACGGTGCGCCCGAGAAGAGCAATACCCACGCCACCGGCACAAGCAGCGAAAGTGCATCCGGCCTCAGCCAGAGCCCTGCCCCGATCAGCAGGCCCAGCCGGATGGGACGGAGTCGATCCCGCTCTAACTCCTGAAGGACCGCAAGGACCATGACAGCCAGAGCGAGTGTTTCCATGCCCGAAACCGCCGCCCACGCAAGGTGCCATTCGAAGAGGAGCATCAAGCCAACGAAAGAGGCCAGCGCGCGGCCGCCTCCCCGGCGGAGAATCCAGGCCCGGCCCATCCACCCCACTGTCGCCAGCATGCCCAGGCCCAATATGAACGTCCAGACGAAATGGGGCAGTCCAAGCGAATATCCAAGGGCGATCATCGCCGTCCACCACGGAGCCGTGGAGCCTCCGCTTGGCTCGCCAGGAACAAAGGACCATGCCCCCTCGGATGCCAGGTTGCGAGCATAGGTCTGGTGGATCCAGGCATCGTCAAGAGGAAAGCCCGGCCCTTCCAGCCTCGCACTTCTCCAAAGATAGAAGCCGCCGCTGGCCAAGGCCAGCATCAAGAACAAAATCCCGTGTCGGAGGGCATCCTCCCTGGATCTCATTCCGACGCCCCCATGGTCGGCTCGATCACCTCGAAGAGATAGATCGGGAAGCCACGCTCATCTGTGAGCGTCCCTCGCAGACTGAGCCAGGCGGGCCGCTCGGTCCCTGCGTAAAGTCCATCCAGCCCAGGTGGGCGGTTCGCATCCAAGATCACCCAAGAGGCCCGATACCTCTCGACAATATCTTGCAGGCTTTGGATCGGACCGTATGGAACCACGATTGCGGATAGATCGGCGGCGATATAGAAGCCTGGAGGATTGTTGACCACGACCAGGCCCGGCTGATCGTCAAGCGATCGGAGCACCTGGCCGACTCGCTGGTATTCGCGAAAAGGCGCAGACCATCGCAGCCCCAGGCGAGGAGTAGTTCCGATGACCCGCATGCCGTACAGCCCTATCGTCAGGAAGGCAGCCAGTGCGACGAGCGTGCGCGAGAAGAGCCGGGAGGCTTTGTCGTGCGACCAGCCACGTCGCGGCGACACCTTTTCAATCGTCCAGTCAAGCCCAGCGGGCACCAAGGCCCAGAAGAGTGGCATCCAGGCAATCCCTGCGTGGAACATGCCCCCCAATGCTCCCTGCAAAGGGAAGATGAAGCTCCAGAAGCATATCAGGGCCACATACCCCCACACCATCGAAGCGACACTCCTGCGCTTTCGCCTACTCCATGCCGCAACAACGATGAAGGGAGCTAGCATGACCAGCCCATTCTCGCCGAGCGCCCTCTGGAGGTTCGTCCCCAAGGCATTGATGCGGATGCTGAAAAGCGCAGCCAGGCCCGAGCTCAGCCAGGCCTCAGGCGTAAGGCCATCTACCGGATAGGCAAAGAGATCGGCATAATCCTGAAGCCAGAGGGACCTCAATCCTGCCGGCGAGAGCAGGCTGCCGGACACGTTCAGGTTTCGCAGAAACCAGGGACACATGACAAGCAGATAGCCCGCGCCAAGGAGAAGCGATGAGCGAACTGCCCGGCGGGGGGGGGTGCCCCGGATTATCAGCAGAAGCGGGAGAAAAAGCAGCGGTCCTTCGGCCCTGGCGAGATGCGCCAAACCTACCAGCAGCCCACCCGCCAGCCAGAGCATAGAATCCGGCTCGCGCTCCAGCACCAGGATCACTCCGAGCAGGCCCGCCCCCAAATATGCGTAGACCACAAATGAATCCGTCGTGACCAAGTAGGGAGCGTAGAACCCAGGCCATGCAGCCAGGATCCCAGCCAGGAGCGCCCAGTCGCGCCGGCCGTGCAGAGCCAGCGCCAGCCTTGCCACGGTCAATGGCAGCAACGCAGCCATCAGGACAAAAGGCAGTTGAGCTGCCCGAAAATCCACGCCGAACAGAAGCATCGGGATTGCGGCGAGGATCGATGTGAGCGGCATCCAATAGAGATGCGAAGGATGGGGCAATCCAGCGGGTTGATCCAGGTAGTTCCAAAGGAAGGGCTCCCAGAAGCCTTTGCCCTCGGCCAACTGAGTCGCCGTGGCGTAGTAATAATCGGCGTCCATATATCCCGGCGCCGATACGCCCCACGCGCCGAATGCGGCCACGGTCAATCCCAGCGCAACCAAGAAACCCGTCGTGCGGCGGTCCATCTAGGGGCCATCCTTCATCCGGCTGGAGGTGTCTTCACCCGGCATCCTGCTGGTTCCGGTGCGCGCGCGGGTTTCAACACCGTTCCTGAGCGCGGCTGGGGCCGGGCTCTTCGCGAATTCGAAGAGAAGGAGATCATCCCAGCGCGATTGCCCAAGCAGGCCAAAGTGTTGCCAAAGCCAGAATAGATGTGGATGCTGCCCGTCATCCAGACGGGCGTATTCTTCCAACTCACGCTCAAACACCAGAAAGAACACACGCTCCGCACCCTGGGCGGCTTCGGCGGGGCTCTTGTCCGCCCGGATTCCAAGCACCGCCTGAGTCGGCAACGCCAGCGTGTCGCTGCCAGAGCCCGGAGGATCTGCAAGGAAATGATGTGGCAGCGATGGGTCGTAGTAGATGGCGGGAAGCGCCGTGAGCTTGTTCGAGTGCAGAACGATATCTTGCCCCGTCCGTCTCTCGGCGATATAGGCATTGATCGCCGGGTAGGGAGCGTAGGGAAAGCCTCGATAGCCAAAATCGGATCCCAACCCGCAAGCGAAGGCCAGGGCAAGGGCCACACCCATCAAGCCCCTGCCCGATCGTGGAATTGAACCCGATGTCATCGCCCAGGCGAGCATGAGGAGGGCGGCCGCCGCGGAGGGCAGCAGGCCGCGATGGATATAGACCGGTCGCCACCGGGAAACCATGAAGAGCAGCAGCATGGGCCCGAAGGCCAAGCTTGCTGCCCACAATAAGGGCCGCGACCTTCGCTCCTCCGGATCAACGAAGCGGACAGCCAAGTAACCGCCTAGGGCAATCACCAAGAGTGCCCCAAAGAGGCCTATGGGGAGTCCGATACCTATCAGAGGCATGCCCGCCAAGAAGGCCAGGAGCGTCTGTAGAAGCTCCACCCACCCGGGCGGGGCGACCCAGTATCCTTGCGAGACCTTCGCGATTTGCGCTGGGAGTTGGAGCAGCCAGGGCAGAAACAGCAGCAGGCCAAGCCCCGCGGCGGCAATCGCGCCTCTGCGTGCCTTTGCGCTCCCGGTGCAAGCGAGCAAGATATAGAGGACTGCCAGATAGAACGCCGCCAGAATGTGCGTGTACATGCCGAGGGCGGAGAATAGACCTAGCAGGAACCAATTCAGACGGCGGCCCGGATGCCGGACCCCTCGCCAGGCAGCCAATGTGGCGAGGAGCATCAGCAGGGTCAGCAACGCATACATGCGAGCTTCGCGAGCGTAGTGAACCTGGAAGGGGGCCAGCGCCAGCAGGGCAGACGCCGCCCAACCCGCGCGGCGCCCGAACATCTCCTTTGCCAGCAAGCCTATGCCGACCATCGCCCCGATTCCGCACAGCCCAGATAATATGCGTGCAGCTACGACGGAGTCGCCCAGCAACCGGCCCCAACCCCACAACAGGAAGAAGTATAGCGGTGGATGCACGTTTGCCGCCGTACCTGCCTCCGATCCCAGGGCAGCCTGCACGATCTCAGCAGGTCTGGTTCTCGCCAGGAGGATGGCAATGGCTTCATCGTACCAGAGTGGCCTGTCGGCAAGGTCAACCAGGCGCAGAACGAGGCCTGCTCCTATGAGCAGAACGGCAAGGATTTGCCCAGGCACCGCTGCCCTAAGGATGCCAAGGGCCCGATCAGGCAGAGATTGGGACTTCATCGACCGGCAGCTTCGTGCGGTACTCGACCCACCAGCGCACCCAGAGCAGCGCCACCCAGGCCGTCAGGGGTACTGGGAGATACATCACAGGCGACTCGATGTTGCCCTCCACGGTCGCCAGAAATAGCGCCCAGGGACCAAGCAGAAGGGCGGCCAGGCACACGTTCGAAAGTAGACGCCCAGCGCTGCGCCATCGCTCTTCCCAAGCATGAAATGCCAGCACGAAGGCGGGAAGAAGCACGACGAAATGCGTGGTCGCCGTACGAATGACGACCAGGTTGGTGATGACCAGCGTCATAGCCGCCGCCCATTGAAACACGAGCCCTTCCCGGCCGGCCGCTCTGGCCCATTCGAAGAGAAGGTAGATCAACAGGATCCCGGTCAGCCCCCAGGTGAGATATTCGCCGCCCCTTGGCAAGAGCCCCCCAAGGATGGAGACGGGTGAACCCGTCCGTGTGTATTCAGGGTAGGTCGCGACCTGCTGCAGCCAGCGCAGGGGCCAATCGGGTTGCAGCCAAAGTGCACCACCCACTAGAACGGCGACTGTGCCAAGCAAGCTCAGGATCAACCGTCCCCGGCGGGCGCGCCAGGCCCATATCAGCACGAAGGGGATAAGCAGAACGACCATCTGCGGTTTGGCAATGGAAAGTCCGAGCAAGACTCCCGCGGCGAGGTCGGCTTTCCGGTCCACTGCCCATAAGGCACCTGCGATCAAGGCAGCCTCCAAGACGGCAAATTGCCCAACGATGACACCTCTCACAGCGTGATACCAGGCAACCGAAAAGAGAAGCAGTACAGCCGTCTGCCACATTCGGGGCCGCCAGCGTGCGAGGCGGATTGAGAGCAAGGCCGTTGCCGGCAAGGCGATTTCCAAGAGAGTCATCCATGCCGCGCGCGCAAGGGAGTATGGCAAGAGCCCAAAGGGAGCAAAAAACACCATCGCCGGCAGCGGGTATACAAAATGAGCCAGATCTTCACCCGCCTCCGGCTTGGCGGGCCGGCCATAAATCATGCGCTGGGCGGTCAGACTGACTTCTGGATCATATGGGCTGCGCCCCTCCACCACCCACGCCCGCGCTCCAGTCCATCGCGCCAGGAAATCATTCCCTCCTGGTACCAGTTGGGCGAACCGATAGTTGGCCCAGCCCATGACCATCAGGACGCCAACAGCCAATAGCGCTATCAGAATTTGCATTCCCAAGGGAAAAGGGCGACGCCTGCGTGAGCGATGTATCATGCGGTCATTCTACAATGAGGCCTGGGCGCTGTCATCTGTCCGCCAGTTGCAGGACGGCTGCCTGTTCATCTTCGTAAACTTGATTCCAGCCTGCGCGGAGAAGCTGCCATCGGATGGGAGCCTGGGGCTCCACCAGCGCCAGGCGGATCCCCCATGCCCTAAACAGATCCTCCCAGGAGGGATCTCCGCGCCAGGCATCGAGGTATTCCTGCAAGACCTCATCATCGAACAGATCCGTGCGTCCGTCCACAAAGCTGGGGTATCGAGGATAGAGCTCCCACAGGATCAGGGAACCCCAGTTATAGCTATTGAAGAGAGGGCCCGGCGGCTCTTGCTGGCGGATGTATGCGATGGCATCCATGGGGAAGCGCTCTTCGAGGGCTCGCAGGTTGGCGGCCTGGGAGAGCGGTATGGCGGCCTTTGCGCCCGCGGCGACCACGAACAGAAGGAGCAGGACCCAATTGAGACGGCGGGCTAGACGAGGCGGCACCTCCCCTCCCCAACGCACGCTCGCGCTGGGCGCAAAGGCAGCATCCAGGTGGGCGGCGATGGAAGGCGCGCTCAGTAGCGCGAAGATAGCGATGTTCCTTCCCGCGGTCAGCGCCAGGGCGAGGAAGCCGCTTACGAGCAACAGCTCCTCCGTCGATACCACCCGCCTGCTCGTGCCATACGCGGCCAACAGGAGCAGGATCATGAACAGGAAGGGCAATACTTGAGGCTGATGGAAATCCGGGGATTGCCATTCCTGGATGTGGGCCCGCAGCACCTCGATGGACACCGTTTTGAAGGGATAGAGAATCATCTGGGGGCCATGCGGATTGAGACTGATCGCCCCAACCGAAACAACAAATATCAGGAGCAGAGGCTTCAATTCCCGCCAGCGCGCAGACCAAATCCTCCCTGCCGGGCCCTCCTGCCGAGCCAGCGATCCGATGCCCCGCAATAATTCGCCGCCGATGTAGGCGAGCAGAATGAGAAAGGCGATCGCGAAGCCGCCATGCATATTCGCCCACAGCGCGACGAGTGGCGGAACCAGCCAAAGACGCTTGCCGTGACCCGCGCGTCCGGTCTCAACCAACCAGAGCGTGACGCCCGCCAGCGTGAATGAGACCATCTGGGGTCGCGCGGACCAGAAAACCGAGGCCGCCGCGGCGGACAGGATCCATACGAAGGAACGGAGGAGTGGGCGGCCTCTGGAAATGAGCCAAACGGGGATGAAGGCAAGCGTGGCGAGCAGCGCCGTCAGCAAGTTTAGCCCGGAATTGCCCCAAACGCGGTAGACGGAATAAAGAACAACCTGCGCCAGCCAACCAGGATAAACCCAGGGTTGGCCCGCCCTGGTTAGAGAGAAGGGGTCTGTGCGCAGAATTTGCCGGTTTTCGACGATCCAGGCTCCCGCCCGCAAGTGCCACCAAGTATCGCTCACGACTGAGATGCGCATTGCCATGGCGAAGATCGCCAGGAACGTAAACGCAACGACGAGGCGCCGAAAAGTCATGCTAAGATATCCTTGCCAAGCTTCACCTGCCTCCCGGCGAAATCTGTGCGAAAGACAGTCTCGAGTCTTTGGCTGCAGGAACTCTGCCAGCCGTCACTCCAACTTTCGCCCCCCGCATCACCCCTCCAATTCCAGCCATGGCGCTCCCAAATCCGATGGACTCACCTTCTCGCTCAAATCATAGAAGACTTGGTAATCTCCGATCTGGGTCTCCTGCCAGGATATGCCCCGGAGAGCCAACGCACGGCGCAGGAATGCGTCGAGATCCGGATGCCGCACAGTAATATAGGCGCTTGTCGGGCTCGTGGCCACCGCGCGGCCAAAGGCTGAATAGCGGTCATAGCGTGCCGTATAGCGGAAATCCAGATGATACGGAAGCTGCGGCACGTAGATCAGCCTCTCCTGAGAGAGGAACGCCAGGGGATAGGCGACCCAATAATTGGTATAGCCAGTGTATTCCCCCCGCTCTTCCAAGAAGGATATCAGCGCTCCATCATAGCGGTGGTCGATACGCGTCACCGCATCAAACTGGGTGGTAAAGCCTGGTGGATTCTGGCGGGCGACGAGCACGTGTGAGAAGAGATGGAAGGCAAGCACACCGGCGAACAGGCCAAGTCGAGGCACCTTTTTCATCCAGCGCCATTTCGCGCCGGCAAATGAGCCTCCAAGAAGCGCCATCGGAAGCATCCAAGGCAGGAAGTAGCGGCCGGATGGATCCCCGCCGAAGGGGGTGGCCAGGAAGCCCATAAGCAGCACGGCTGGCATGGCCAGTACGGCTGCAAGCTTTGGCCTGCTAACGGAGGCGGTGCGCAGAAGATAGACTCCTTCAAACGCCGCAGCGATCCAAAACAGCATCGCGAATGGCGCCAGAGGCGGAGCCAAAATCTTGACGTCCCAAGGTGGGCGGAGACCAATGGCCGCCGGGATGCCGAAGATCACCAGATTGGCCAAGCGAGTACCGGTCGTTTGCAGAATCGACCCGTGGGTTCCGACAGCGACCGCCGAGCCAAGCGCCTCGTGGATAACGGGAGCGAAGCCATGCCGGAAGCCCCATGCGACGAGCGGCGCCGCGCCCAATAGTGTCCCGGCGGCGGCCCACAGAAAGACTTTCCTCCGCGTGCTCCGCCGCTCCAGCCTCCTGAGGGAAAGGAATATGAGCACGCCCGAAGGGACTATATAGACCAGCGTCAGGGCGAACGCCCACAGACCCAGCCCAGCCAGAAAACCCCAGAGCAGATACCAGGCTATGCCGGAAGATTGATCCCTGGCCCCGAAGGAGGCGAGCATGAGCAGATTGCCGATGAAGAGTGCTTCCCCATATCCCCCCAGCGAAACAGTTGAATAGAGCGTGACGTTTACGGTGGGGAGCGCCATGATTAGGCCCGCGAAGGCAGCCTTGCGGGCAGAACCGAAGAGATCCCGGGCCATCGCGACGGTTGTCCCCACCGTGCCCAGATAGAGCAGCGTCTGGATGGCACGGATGACCTGTACTTTCTCTCCCAGAAACCGAAATCCGAGAGCCACAAGGAACGCGTCCAGGCTTCCCATGTAGGCCTGACCATAGAAGAAGATCGGCCTCTCCCCTCGCAGAATATGCCGCGCCATGAGGGCCACGATGGCCTCATCGGCATTGAAAGGGAAGGCGTCCAGACGAAGCAAGGTCCATTTCAATGCCAGCGCGAGCGCCATGGGCAGAATCAGCACACCCCATGTCTTCAGCGCTTTCTCTCCTTGCTTTCCGCGAAGCCAAGCCATCTGTATAATGCCCGCGTGCATCTTCGAAGGCTCATCCGTTCGGAACTCTGGATCCCTGCGCTCGCCATCGCTTTGCGCCTGATCCCTGGTCCCCGGACCATCGACGACGCCTATATTACCTTCCGCTATGCCCAGAACCTGCTTTCAGGTCAGGGTATGGTCTATAACCCCGGCGAAAGAGTACTTGGAACAACCACGCCACTCTATGCCTTGCTCATGGCCGCACTCGGGTCGCTCTCGGGCGGCCCGGAAGCGCCTTTCCCGATCCTGGCTGTCATCATCAGCGCCCTCTTCGATGGCCTGACCTGCTGGCTGCTCATACGGCTCGCCGAAACGCTCGAGAGTCCTTGGGCCGGCCGGGCTGCGGCTCTCATCTGGGCCGCAGCGCCCATGTCTGTGACCTTCGCCATCGGCGGGATGGAGACCAGCATCCTCGTGCTGTTGATGGTGGCGACATTTTACTTTCATTCCAGCCATCGCCACACTCTCGCCGCCTGTACGGCCTCCCTTAGCATGCTTGCAAGGCCGGACGCCTTACTCTTCGCCGGCCCCCTCGGCCTGGACCGCCTGTACCGGGCTATGCGGCGGCAGCGGAATGCGCCTTCTCCTGCCGAGGCCTTGGCCTTCCTGCTCCCTCTGCTCACGTGGGCCGTGGTCGGCATTTGCTACTACGGAAACCCCATTCCCCACTCGATTCTCGCCAAAGTGAGCGCCTACCGGCTGCCCCCGGAAGCAGGCATGGTTCGCATGCTTCAGCACTTCGCCACACCCTTTCTTGAAGACCTGGCCGTGGGCCCCCGCTGGGTGGCATTTGGCATCATCCTTTACCCAGCCCTTCACCTCGTGGGCTGGCGGCGAACCCTCCGGCACCATGGAAGCTCATGGCCTCTTGCTCTATATCCGCTACTCTACCTGGTCGTCTTCTCAGCCGCAAATCCGCTCATCTTCCGCTGGTATCTCACCCCTCCACTGCCCATGTACATGCTGGGCATCTTCCTTGGATTGGACCATCTGGGGCGCGATCTCCACGCGCCGGTCATCCCCCGCATCTGCCTGGCCGCCGCTTTGGGACTCACATTGAACGCTTGGACCCTCCACCCCGATCATGGACCGGACAGACCAGCACCCGAGATGGCCTTCATCCGCCTCGAGCTAGCCTATGAACGGGCCGCGATCGACCTCCGGCCGCTCCTGCAACCTGAGGATGTTCTGGCCGCCGGAGATATCGGCGCGCTGGGGTATTACACACAGGCGCGCATCCTGGACACCGTGGGGCTTATCTCCCCCGAATCGATTGACTACTATCCCCTGCCCGAATCCCACTACACGATCAACTACGCCGTTCCCCCCGCCTTGATTGCCGACAAGCAGCCTGATTACTTGGTCATGCTGGAGATCTATGGCCGTGAGGGACTTCTGCGCGATCCAGCCTTCAATGAGATGTACCGCCTTCGGCGGGTTTATCCTTCCGATCTCTATGGGTCGGTGGGCATGCTTGTCTTTGAGAGAGCGCAGCCCGAAAGATGACGTCTAAAGAAAATTCGCCTCCCGAGGGAGGCGAAGCGCTGGCCTGGACTGATTTGAAATCTACTCGCGCAAGTAGTCGGCGAGCTTATCCCGATGCTCGGGATGCCGCAGGCGCGTAAGCGCTTGCGCTTCGATCTGCCTCACACGCTCGCGGGTCACGCCCATCTTTCGGCCAACCTCCTCCAGCGTATAGCTCTGGCCGTCCAGCAAGCCATATCTCAATTGAAGGATGCGCACTTCACGTGGCGGAAGCGTGCTCAATGCCTCCTCGAGCTGCTCCTTGAGCAACGTTTGCGTCACGGTCTCGACTGGCGCAGGCGATTCCCCATCTTGGATGAAGTCCCCCAGGACTGAATCCTCCTCCTCATCGGTGGGGGTTTCTAGCGATAGCGGCCGGCGGGCCACCTGAATCATGTTCTCAACCTTCTTGGGGGTGGTATCCAGGGCTTCCGCCAGTTCCTCGGTGCTGGGCTCCCGGCCAAGCTTCTGAGTCAGTTGGTGGGAGACCCGCAGCAGCCGGTTGATCTGATCGCCCATGTGAACCGGAACCCGGATGGTGCGGCCCTGATCGGCAATGGCGCGGGTCACGGCCTGCCGGATCCACCAGGTCGCATACGTCGAGAACTTATGTCCCCGGCGGTAATCAAACTTCTTGGCGGCCCGGATCAAGCCAATGTTGCCTTCCTGGATCAAATCCAGGAAAGGCACGCCCCTGCCCATGTACTTCTTGGCCACACTGATGACTAGCCGCGAGTTGGCTGTGATGAGGTGTTCGCGGGCCGCCCAGCCATCCTCGATGGCTAGTTGCAGCTCCTGGCGCCGCTTAGGGGGAACATAGCCCTTGGCGAGCTCCTCGCTCGCCTCCCGGCCGCGCTCGATTCTGCGCGCAAGGTCAACTTCCTCCTGCGCGGTGAGCAGGGGCACCCGTCCAACCTCTTTGAGATAGAGACCGACGGTGTCATCGATATCGACGGCGCTGAGAAGGCCTTCTGCCAATTCTTCTTCCTGCTCAGCGCCGTCCGGGCTGGGCAGCGATTCGGCCCCCGCCTCCTCCACGGCCTCATCCAGAATTTGGATGCCCGCGCCGAGCAGCGCCTGATAGGCATCTTCGAGCTGCTCCAGGTCTTGCTCAGCCTCTGGAAATATGTTCAGGATGTCATCCAGCGTCACGTACCCCTGGTCCTTGCCTAGCTCGACTAGATACGCGATCGAGGTCTCATCGAGTTCAAACGGCCGCATCGCCCCATTCTCCATTTGGGAGTCGGAGGAGCCATTTCTCGGCTGAGCGCTGGTGCCATTTCCTCGTTTGAGGGTTGCCGAATTCTTGCCTGTCATCATCGTCAAGCGCTATCCACCTTCTCGCTTCCACCTGCGAAATGCGCCTTAGCGCGGCGGCGTTCGCAAGGCGGGCTTTTCGCAATCTGATTTGGGCTGGTCAGCTCGGCGGCAGATGAACGCTGAGGGGTGAATGGACGGAGCAGGTAACCGTCCGACTCGTTACCAACGAACCGCTCTTGGCGCGTACAGCGCCCGCGCTGTTAACCGTGCCCTATAAATCCTCGCAAGACGTAGAAAAAGCACGGCTGCCACTCGAGGCATGCGGCAGGTGCTCGTCTGCAATTCATCCAAACCTATGAATACTTCGGAGAACACTATACAAAATGCCCCGCGCGAAGTCAATACGCAAATCCTGCCCCCCGAATCCGACTCCTTGACGCAACTTGCCCAGACCTGTACAATCTGCCCGTTCCCCTGCCACCTAGTTAAGAAGGAGGCTGATACATCCATGTTGTCCATGGAAGGATTGACATCTTTCGAGCAAATCGCGATTTGGGCGATCTTGGGGATCGCTATCCTGGGATTGCTCTATGCGGTCTACTTGCGCTCGCACATCCTCAAGGAGGATAAGGGCACCGAGAAGATGCAGGAGGTATGGAACGCCATCCGCGACGGCGCGGAGACGTACCTGCGCAGCCAGCTCCGTACCATCCTGCCGCTCATCGCATTGCTGACGTTCGCCCTTTTCTTCTCGGTCTATATCGTCGAGCCTACTCCCGAGGCTTTAGAGCGCTTCCAGGGCATGGGGCGCGAAAACGTACGCCTGATCATCGGGCTCGGACGGGCGATCGCTTTTGTGATGGGTGCCGGCTTCAGCCTGATGGTCGGTCAGATCGGCATGCGCATGGCCGTGCAGGCGAATGTGCGCGTGGCTTCCGCGGCGCGTCGCTCCTTCGCGGATGCGTTGCGCATTGCTTATCGAGCCGGCACGATCACGGGAATGCTCACTGACGGCCTGGGCCTATTCGGGGGAACGATCATCTTCATCATCTTCGGAATTGCAGCCCCAGACGCCCTGCTGGGTTTCGGCTTTGGTGGCACGCTCCTGGCCCTGTTCATGCGGGTCGGCGGCGGCATCTTCACCAAGGCCGCGGATGTGGGCGCCGATTTGGTGGGCAAGGTCGAAGCGGGGATCCCCGAGGATGACCCTCGCAATCCGGCCGTCATCGCGGATCTTGTGGGCGACAACGTCGGCGACTGCGCCGGCATGGCCGCGGATATCTTCGAATCCTATGAGGTCACCATTGTCTCAGGCTTGATCCTCGGCCTGGCCCTCTGGCATATCACCGGCCATTTGGCCTGGATCATCTTCCCCTTGATGGTGCGCGGCATCGGGGTGCTCTCGTCGATCATCGGCACCTACGCCGTGCGCGGCGGCCCGGGCAGGCACGGCGGCGATGCCATGCGGGCCATCTTCACGGGGTACCTCTCGTCCGCCGCCATCTCGGTAGTCCTCTTTGGCCTTACGGCCTACTTCTACATGGGCAACGAGATTCCCGGTGGCTGGTGGCGGCCCTTCCTGGCTACAACCGTTGGCGTCTTGCTGGCTATCTCGATTGACCGGCTGACGGAGTATTTCACCGGCAGCCATAGCCCTCCTGTCCAGGAGATCCGCCGCTCGACCAATACCGGCCCGGCGACCACCATTCTCACGGGCATCGCCGTGGGGTACGAGTCCAGCGTTTGGGCGATTCTTGTCATCGCCATCACCATCATTGCCTCCGTCTTCATCTTCGGGACCATCCCGGGCATCGCCCCTGCCGATCAGGTCACCTTTGTCCTCTACGGCGTGGCCATGGCGGGTATCGGCATGCTCACGCTGACCGGCAATAATGTAGCCATGGATTCCTATGGCCCTATCGCCGACAATGCCGCCGGCATCGGCGAGATGTCCTGGTCCAAGGAGCCAACGGCTGAGACGATCGAGGCGCAGCAGATCATGGCTGATCTGGACGCGGTGGGCAACACCACCAAGGCCATCACAAAGGGCGTGGCGATCGGCTCGGCCGTGATTGCAGCCGTGGCGCTCTTCGGCTCATTCATCGTGGACGTAAGCCGGGTACAGAATACACTAGGAGTTCCGCTAGCGGAGCAGATCCAGTCGATCGGGATCCGCATCGATCTGCCGCAGGTCTTCGTCGGCATGCTGATCGGCGGCGCTCTCCCCTGGCTTTTCTCCTCCTTCGCCCTGAACGCCGTGGCGCGGGCCGCCGGCCTGATCGTTGAGGAGGTCCGCAGGCAATTCAAGCTGGGAGTCCTCATAGGGAAAGTCAAGCCGGATTACCAGCATCCTGTGGCCATCTCGACCGCCGCAGCGCAAAAAGAGCTGGTCTCGCTGGCGCTGCTCGGCGTCGTCACGCCCATCGTTGTGGGTCTCACCCTCCGGATCGAGGCGCTGGGCGGCTTCCTCGCCGGTGCCATCCTCTCGGGCCAGCTGCTTGCGGTCTTCATGAACAACGCCGGCGGCGCCTGGGACAACGCCAAGAAGACCATCGAGGATGAGGAGAGCGATCCAAGCAACAACCGCGGCAAGGGCTCCGAGCGCCACATGGCCGGGGTCGTCGGGGATACGGTCGGCGATCCCATGAAGGATACGGCCGGCCCGGCTTTGAATCCGATGATTAAGGTCGTCAACTTAGTTTCGGTGATCGTCGCCCCGATCGTCGTGCAATACTCAAATCTGGGGATCGGCGGCTGGGCGGCCGTTGCTGTCCTGGTGGGGACGCTTATTTGGGCTATCCGGCAGAGCAAGCGCCCCGCGCCCGAAGTCGTGGTCTCTTCAGAGGCCAGCGCGGACTGAGCGGGGCTTAGTCCCGATTTGTGCACAAGAGCCCAGGCATCGCCTGGGCTCTTGTGCTTTCTCACCCTCAAACCTTGCTATACAATCCCCTCCCATGAAGACAACTGGTGGGCGCCAATGGGCTGATTGGTCCTCGCGGCTGATCTGGGCCTTCGGGATCGGCGGATTCCTTCTGGCACGCACATTGATCCCGTGGCCATCTCCGGATCAGCGCGGATGGGTCGTCCCGCTCTCGCTGTTCCCCACGCTGCTGCATGCGATACTCATTCTGCTCCTGTCCGCCACAGCAGGCGATTGGCTTCTTCAAGATCGCCTCCCGGCCACACGAGGCCATGCTCTCATGAGAATGGCCTGGGCAGCGACGATTGGGCTCGGCCTGCTCTCCCTCGCGCTTTCCCTGCTGGCCTTCATCGGCCTGCTGACAGCCATTACGATTGCGGCTTTGCTCTCAGGCCTTGGCGCTGCCTTCGGTCCCCGCAGCACAAAGCTTGCCCAGGCAGCGTGGCGCAACCTGCGCGAAGCGGCCAGGAACTGGCGGCTCCTGGATGGGATTGCGAAGGCAGGCATCCTGGCCCTCCTCGGGCTGGGTATGCTCAGCCTGCTCAACGCGCTGGTCCCTCCCTGGGCTTATGATGCCTTGATGTACCATCTCCCAGGCCCGCTGAAGATCCTGGAAACAGGCGGCTTCTCCCCACACCCAGACAATTGGTACGTGAATGGGCCCTTTAGCATCGAGCTGCTTTTCGCGGTAGGCCTGGCGTTCCGGGACGACATTCTTCCGAAGCTGATCCATTGGATCTATGGCGCTCTCTACCTGCTTGGCACAATGGCTTTCGCCGAGCGCTGGTTTGGCCGACGCGTCGCCTGGCTTGCTGGTCTGGTGCTTCTGGGGATCCCGATCCTCCCCATGCTGGCGGGATTTGCCTACATCGATCTGGGTTGGGCGACCTATGAGTTCCTCGGGCTGGCGGCCCTTCTGACTTGGCGGCTCGAAGATGACCGGCGCTGGCTTCCCCTGGGTGGTTTGGCGATAGGACTCGCACTCTCCAGCAAATATCTGGGGCTCATGGGGCTGGCGACCTTCGGAATTCTCTTCTTCATGATCGCGCCCTGGCGCAAGGGTTTCCCGGCAGTCTTGCGGGCGGGCCTCCAGGCAATCTGGCCGATGCTCGTCGCACTCCCATGGTATGTTCGCAATCTAATCTGGTTTGGCAACCCTGTGTTTCCTCTTTACTTCGGGGGTCCAGGTTGGGGGCCCGAGCGCCTTCGTCTATATCATGCTTACCTCGACAGCTTCGGAGCCGGCCGATCGCTTCTGGACATTCTGCTCTTGCCACTCAATGTATATCGTCGAAATTCGCTCTTTGGCGCTGTTATGAACCGGAACGACATTCCCGGGCCACTCTTCCCACTGATGCTGCTGCTCCCGTTCCTCCCGCGCCCAAAGGCGCTGCGGCTGCTGCTAATTGGGGTCCTTATTCGGGCCGGACTCTGGGCGTTGGGCTCCCATCAGATCCGCTTCCTGCTGCCCGTATATCCGGGCCTGGCCATCGCCACCGCCTATGTCCTGAATGAGCTGCCCTCCAAATTCCAGCGCATAAAGACGCTGCGATTCGGGCTGACGTCGCTGGCGGTTGCATTGATCTTCATCCCGGCCTTCTACCAGATTCAGGTCATGCGAACCTATGACACACTCCGTGCGCTTGCCGGGGCTATAAGCCGTCAGGATTTTCTTGAGCGGGCTGTCGGAGATTACGGCGCCAGTCAGTTCATCCGTCGCTCGCTCCCGCCTGCAGCCCGTGTACCGCTGATCGGCAATGGACGCAGCTATTACTGTTCTCCCAAATGCATCCCCGATCCGGATCACTTTCGCTGGTCCTCGGAACTGATGCGCCTGGAGACACCCATGGAGGTTTGCATGTGGGCGAGGGCGCTGGGCGCTTCGCATCTGATGGCCAGCATTGAGGATCTGGATTTCCTTCTTCAGCATGACCCCTTGGGTGTAGTGCAAGAGGCTGTCATGCGGCTGGGCCCCTGGAAGGATTCCGGGGTCCTTAAACCAGTCTACTCCGACGACTGGGCGGAGATCTACAGGCTTGAGTGCCAGACTGGAGATTTGCCATCTGCCCCCCTTGCCTCGCCCCTTCAGAGATCAGAGCCATGAGCCTCAATTCGATTGCTAGGCCCAAGAGTCCAATTTCAACCATGAGCAGGCGATCGCCCGCCATCCAGACACTGATCGCCCTTCTGCTCATGCTCCTTCTCCTCCTGGAGGGCATTTCAAGAGACACTCCACATGCCCAGCTCCTTGCCAGAGGCCTGGGCTTGGCTCTGCTGGCCTTTTCCATGATCTCCTCCTGGGATCTGAGCGGGGACATCCGGCTTCCCAAATCTATCCTCCCCTTGACCGGGCTGGCGCTCTATTTGCTTGCACTTTTGCCCGCTGCACCCCTTCGAAGCCATGGCGTGGATATCTTGCTTGATCTTGGATATGCGTTGCTATTCTTTGGTGCGGTCTCCGCAACCCTGTCTTGGGGCTGGCGGACGCGAAGCTGGGCGAACGCACTGCTCATCCTTTCGGGCCTCATCGCTATGGGGAACGCCATTTTCTTTCTGAATTGGCTTGGCGTTCTCCTTGAAATTGCGGGCTGGCCGCCTAGCTTTCCTCCCTTCGGCTACCGGCTGCCGGGAGCCTTCCTTTCGCACCCAAATATCGAGGCCGGGTTTCTTTGCTTGGTCCTGCCTCAGATCGTGTATCGCCTCGTCAGCGATACAGCGTTATGGAGGCGAATCTCGTGGGGTCTGCTCCTCGGGCTTGTTGGATCCCTGATCTTTCTGACCTCCTCGAGAGCAGCATGGATCTCCTTGGCAGGTGCAATGGTGGTGTTCGCACTGGCCAGTGCCCCCGCATCCTTCGCACAAGCGCCGATGCATGCTGCCTTGGCAAGATTCAAATACAATCGCCGGGTGCGGCTGATCGCCCTCGCTACCATCCCCGTTCTTGCCATGCTGCTCTATGCCCTAATCATTCAAGCCCGCTCCACTGGCCATCAGCCGCTCGCCTCGGCCAGGAGCACCGTCTGGAGTGCCGGGCTGGCTTTGGTTCGAGAATCTCCATTCTTCGGCCACGGACCAGGATCGACGCATATCTTGATCCTGGAAGCTTCGAAAACCGGGCCAGAAGATTATGTCATCCACCCTCACAATCTCATCCTCCATCTGGGGAGCGAAGGCGGGCTCGTCGCGATTTCGCTGGTCACTCTTGCTGCCGGCCTGCTCTTGCGGGGCATCCTTTCGAGCCGAGGAGATAAGGAGCGCATCGCCTGGGCCGCGATCGCCGCAGGCCTTACGGCGGCCGCCATCCATAATCAAGCCGACGTTCTCTTTGAGGCTCCGGCCTACACAGGGGCTGTGCTCATTTTGGCCGCTTCCGCATTGAACGGCGCCCCACCGCGAGAATGGATCACGCTTCGGCGACGGCCCGGAATAATGCTTATGCTTGCCATCGGACTCGCAATCCTGGCAGGCACCCTCGTGCGCATGGGCGGGGCAGCGGATCTTCGCGAGGGCATCGAAGCCTATGAACAAGCCCCCTCCAAGGAAACCGCAAACGTCATATGCGTTGTTCACAGCAGATGGCCCCAGCAGGCCCATTATGCCTTTCAATGCGGGCTGGCGAAGGCCAGGTTGGCCTCGGCAACTGAGGATCCTGTTGCGTACGACCAGGCGATCCAGGCATTCCAGGCTGGCCTCAAGATCGATCCGCATTGGCCATATCACTGGGCCGATCTCGGCGCCCTGGGCCTCGCCACGGGAGATTTCCCACTTGCTGAAACCGCCTACCAGGAGGCCATCTCGCGCTCTCCGGACAACGCCCTCTTCCACCTCAATCTAGGAAGGCTCTATGAAGCAACCGGGCGACGCGGGGAAGCCGCCCTGGCCTATCGACAAGCTCTCTTCTATGATCCCTGGCTGGCATTGAGCTTCTACTTCGAAATGGATCCGGGACGGGCATCGCTCGTCGCTGCACAAGAATCATTCAGATTCAATACACCCAGCGCGGAATGGACATGGAAAGGTTGGATCGCATTGCAGAATGGCGCTCCGCAGCAGGCACAGCAGGCATTCGAGAATGCGCTAGCTTCAAATCCACGCAGCGCACTCGCGTGGGCAGGCATGGCCCGGCTCGCCTCCGATAATGGTCATCTGGCCGATGCCATCAGGGCGGCAGAGTTTGCCGAGCTCTCAGGCTCAAGAAACCCACTAGTGCACCTGACTTCTGCACGGATCCATCTCCAGGCCGGCAATCTTGAGGCCGCGTTGGATGCATTTCTCAAAGGGTTCAAGGCATTGGAGGATCGCCAGATCGCAGAACGCTATTACAATATCGTCTATCGTCGGCCATATCTCGCATACGACCTAGTTCCGCAGCTGCGCCTGGCCCGCGCTTCCAAGGAGATGTTGGAAGCACTCGACACTTACCAGCGGTTGCTGATCGAAGCAGGCAAGACGGCGATGGCCGAAGAAGTCGCCGCCTTCCTGCATGGCCAATAGCCTCGAGGAGGAGTCGGTCCTGCTGTCGAGGGCTCTCAGGAACAGGCCAGCTATTTGCCAGGAGATTTCTCCCCCATGAGTGCAGGAAGCATCGTCTACACGCTGGTTCCTTCCCCCGAGCACACCTTTCCAGGGCATCCGGAATCACCGGGGCGATTCCAATTCTTTGACCGTCTCCAGACAAGCGAGCTTTCGGAGCACTTGAGGGCTCTACCGGCCCGGCCGGCGGCGGAAGACGCCATTACGAGCGTGCATACCCTGAGGCATCTGCAAGCCATCCAAGAAGCCGCACGGCAAGGCCCACGATTCGTTGACTACGGGGATACCTACGTCGCGCAAGGCTCCTATGAGGCTGCCACGCTGGCGGCCGGAGGCACAATCGCCGTGCTGGAAGCAATCCTGGCTGGGGACGTAGATAGGGGCTTCGCGTTGGTGCGCCCGCCCGGGCACCACGCGACCCAGAATCAGGCCATGGGCTTCTGCCTCTTCAACAACATCGCCATCGCTGCCCGTCAGGCTCTGCGCAGCGAGTGTGCTCGGGTGATGATCGTCGATTTCGATGTCCACCATGGCAATGGCACACAGAACATTTTCTATGAGGATGGGGATGTCCTTTACGTCTCGACCCATCAGCGAGGCATTTACCCTGGCACCGGTCATGTCCGCGAGGTCGGGGCCGGATCGGGTGAGGGAACGACGATCAATATCCCCCTGCCCGGAGGGGCCGGCGACCGTGCTTTTCGGCTGGCGATCGAGCAGGTCATCCTGCCAGCCGGTGAGCGCTTCAAGCCAGGTCTGCTTCTGATCTCGGCCGGCTTCGACGCCCATTGGTGCGATCCACTCGCCGGGCTGCAGCTCTCCACCAGTGGATACTATGAAATCGCGTCTCGGCTGCGTGAACTGGCCGGGAAGGCCTGTGGCGGGCGCATGCTGTTCGTGCTCGAGGGGGGCTATGATCCCAGGGCGCTCGCGGAGAATGTGGGCGCGGTGATGCGAGCCTGCGCCGGCCTCGGTCCAAGCCCCGACCCGCTTGGTCCCGCCCCGCGTGACGAGCCCAATATTGAGCCGCTGATCCGCGAGATCCGCTCCATTCATTCTTTGCCATGAACCATTTTTATGATGGCTTATGGCATGGGCCTTGCCCCGCCTACATGAGCAGGAACTTTTTCCCATTTTCTTAAGGGATGTCTTGCACATTGCATCTATATGAGGCATACTGAAGTACGAGGCCTGCCATGGCAGATATCAGTCTACGCGCCTATTTGCGGGAAATAGATGACCTTATCGAGCGCGATGATCTCGATGAGGCCATCGCCCATTGCCGCCATATCCTGCAAACCTACCCTAAGCACCTTGACACCTACCGCTTGCTCGGCAAGGCCTACCTTGAAGCCAAGCGTTTTGGCGACGCCGCCGATATCTTCCAGCGAGTGCTCTCCGCGGTGCCGGATGATTTTGTCTCGCACATCGGGATGGCGATCGTCCGGGAAGATGAAGGCAACCTCGATGCCGCTATATGGCACATGGAACGCGCCTTCGAGACCAATCCGGCCAATCCGGCGATCCGCCAGGAGTTATCCCGCCTGATTGGCAGGCGTGATGGCCTCGAGCCTCACAAGATCCGTCTGACCCGCGGAGCCCTCGCCCGCCAGTACGCGCAGGGCGAACTCTACCCACAGGCCATTGCGGAATTGCGCTCGGCTCTCATGGATGACCCCGATCGGCCTGATTTGGAGGTTCTCCTGGGCAAGATGTACTGGCGCTCAGCCCAAAAAGAAGAAGCTCGTGTGATATGTGAGCAAGTCTTAGAGAAGCTCCCTTACTGCTATGAGGCTTGCCAGATGATGGCGGCCTATTACCAGGAGCAGGACGAGCCCGACAAAGCCACTGAGTTTCATCGCAAATTAGCCGCATTGGATCCCTACACCGCATTCCTGGAAACACCCACCGCGGATCCGAAGACGGTGGATGCGAACGCGGTACGCATCGAGAAGTCGGGGTGGACGCCGGGCCAACCTCTCCCGACCATCGATTCGCAGCAGCCGGAATGGGTTGCCTCCCTAGGCGTGGAATTAACGGGCGAAGAGATCGAATCCGTGGAAACTGGCGAAGCCCCGCCCTGGCTGCGCGAGTTGGAAGGCGAAGCGACGACCACAGAAGAAGGCCTGGCCTTTGGTATGGGAGGTGAAAGCAAGATGCCCGCGGAACCCCCGGAAGAATCAGCCGAGATCCCAGATTGGATGCGGGAGGCAGGTTGGGAGCCTGCCAGCGGCGAGGCTGAAGAGAAGCCTGTTTCCTTCTCCGAGGAGGAGCTGGAAGCCCTCGAGGCCGGGGAACTCCCGGCTCCGAAGGCCTCCGAGACGGGTGAACTGGCGCCTGCAGAGCTGCCAGACTGGATCCACGACATTGCTCCCAGCGAGGCGCCGGAGCCTGCAGCAGAACCCCCTGAACACGCACTTCCGCCATCCGATGAAGAGCTTGTGCCGGATTGGCTATCCGAAATCGGCGCCGAAGAGACCCTAGAGACCGAGTTCGATGAAAAGCCGGCTGCACCTGAGCCGGAAGCCGAGGAAGTTGCCTCCGCCCAAGCCAGCGAAAGCGAGGCTGAAGCGGAAGAAGAGAAGGCAGAGGTTCCCACCTGGATCGAGGACCAATCGCCAGGCGCGACTTCCACCATCATCTCCTGGTTGGGCGACCGGCCCTCATCCGAACCCAGCCCCGACGAGGAGCAGCTTGTCGGCGCCCCTGCTGCAGACTTGAGCCCCTCCGCCGAGGGAGCCGAGGAGGAGATCCCCTCCTGGCTCCAAGATTTGGGAGCAGAGGAGGAACCTGCGCCCGCAGGTCCGAGCGAAGCCGCCGAAGCGGAGGCGGAGGAGCCTCCTTCCTGGCTGGCGGGCGTGGCTGAAGCCGCCTCCCAGCGCATGGAACCCCCTGATTCGCCCGAAGAACTGCCCGAGGCAGAAGCACCGAAGGAGCCCGAAGCCGTCGAACCCGCGGAGGCTGCCCCCGCGGCGGAAACCGATTGGCTCAAGCGTCTCGCTCAAGAAGAAGGCAGTGCGGAGATCCCTTCGGCTGAGGAGATCCCGGATTGGCTCGCAGGAGTAGATAAGGAGGCCGCAACGGCGAGTCTGGAAGATGCCCCAGAATGGTTGCAGGGGATCGGCGAAGGCGAAGCTGAAGCAGCCCCCACCACGGAGGCAGAGCCAGAATGGATGAGCGCGGTTGAGGAAGAGCCGCAGCCCGAGGCGCCTCCTTCCCGAGAGGAAGTGCCTGATTGGCTGATGGGAATCGCTGAAGGTGAGGAGGCCCCTGCAACCCCATCAGCGGAGGCTGAGGAGACCCCAGATTGGCTGCTCGAGGTTGAGATCGAGCCATCTGAGACACCAGCCGAGCAAGAGATCCACGAGGGCGAGGCACCGCCGGAGATGGAACCAGAGGCTGCAGAGGCCCCTGAAATGGCCGCCGAGCCCGCCCTCGCACCCACTGCCCGTGAAGAGGTCGACGACGAGGAAGTCTACGAGTGGCTGGAGTCCTTGGCCGGCCAGCAAGAGAATGCATCCCCCGAAGAAACCCCGGCCGGCGATGGCGAAGCCGAGGTTGCCGAGACCGCCGAACCGATTATGCGGGAGGAGCCGCTCCCCGAAGAGCCGGAGGAAGGTCTCCAATGGCTGGAGGAGCTGGCCGCTCAGCGCGGGCTCGATACCCCCGTCGCCGAGGTCGGCACCTCCCCACCGGAGGCCGAGGCCCACGCCGAGGCCGAAGAAGAGACCCCTGATTGGCTGATCGAAATGGCCACGGACGAGACGGTTGTCGCCTCCAGACCAGAACAGGAGATTCCGGCGGAGGAAACTGTCGTAGCGCGCCGGGAAGAAGTCGAGCCGCTTCCGGAGGAACCCCCTGCCCAGGAGCCGGCTCCTGCGGCGGTGCCAGAGCCGGAAGAAGAGGAGATCCCCGGCTGGCTAGATGAGGCCGTGGCGGCCGCAGCCGAAGTACCTGCTGAGCCTGCGGCCGAAACTCCCCCGCCACCCGAACCCGTGACACACCCTGACATGGTGGCGCCGGAGACTCCTACCTACAAACAGCCTCCAGCAGAGATGGAACTGCTCGAGGAGCAGCCAGAACCCGCCGCCGAGATGGAAGCCCCTTCCGCGGCAGAGCCCGAGGCAGAGCCCGCCGTGCCGGAAGAACCTGGCCCGGAACGGACAGCCCCGCCTTTGGAAGAGGTGGAAGCGGCAGAGCCGGAGCCGGCTTTGGCCGAAGAGCCCCCAGCCCCTGCCCAGGAACCCACGCCTGAGGTGGAGAAGGTGCCGGAGCCCGAACCGCCAACCGGGTACCGGGAGCCACTGACGGCGGCCGAGATCCTGCTGCAAAGTGCCCGGTCCGCGCTGGCCGCAGGAGATGCCGGCCGCGCTTTATCCGATTACCGTAAGCTGATCGACCGCAAGCAGGACCTGGAAACCGTTATCCAAGACCTTAAGTCGGCGGTCGAAAAGTATCCGAATTTGGCCAAGATGTGGCAGGCCCTAGGAGATGCATATATGAAGGCCGATCGGCTTCCGGAGGCTATCAAGGCCTATCAGCGGGGCATGGAGGTCGCCTGATACATTCGTGAATTCCTTTCTCGTGAGACTACGGAACTCGGGCAAACCCGAGTTCCGGTTTTATGGAGGATAGCTTGGAAAGAACACTCGTACTCATCAAGCCAGATGGGGTGCAGCGGGGTCTGATCGGCGAAGTGATCCGGCGTCTGGAGAGCCGCGGCCTGCGAATCGTGGCAGCCAGGTTCCAGCGCATTAGCCCCGAGTTCGCCAGGCAGCATTACGCCATCCACGAAGGCAAACCCTTCTTTGAGAGCCTGATCGACTACATCACCTCTGGGCCCTTGATGGCGATGGTGTGGGAAGGCCCCAATGCCATCGCCGCCGTGCGACAAACCATGGGAGCCACCAACCCGCTCGAAGCGGCCCCAGGATCCGTGCGGCATGACTTCGGGCTCGAGATCGGCCGCAACCTCACCCACGCATCTGACTCCGCGGATACCGCCAAGGAGGAGATTGGCCTCTGGTTCTCGCCCGAAGAGCTGGTGGCGTGGGAGCGAAGCCTGGACCGCTGGATCTTCGAATAGGGGGCGATCGCACCGGCGCTCCCAGCCGAAATATTGACGTGCAAAGCAGGGCCGCCTGCGATTAGATGCAGGCGGCCCAATTTCCTAGTGAGCTCAGATTGCCACAAGATCTGCCGGCACCTATCGCATATGCACCAAGGTGCGCCCCTCTCGCCAGAGTTCCTCCAATTGATAATATTGTCGAACCGCAGGCGAGAAGAGGTGCAAGATCACGTCGCCGTAATCGATCAGGATCCAGCCGCCTTCGGGTTCCCCCTCGATCCCGCGCGCCAGCGCCCCATGCGTCTGCTTCGCGGCCTTCTGGGCCTCCTCGGCAAGCGCGCGCAGCATGCGCTCGCTCGTGCCCGAACAGATCACGAAATAATCCGTGAAGGAGCAAACCTCCATCAGATCCAGGAGCAGAATATTCTCCCCCTTCTTCTCGTCCAGGATATTGACTAGCGTATGTGCGAGCTCGATTGCGTTTGTGATGCCGACCTCCCGTTACAAATGGGCCAGGCCCAAGATCTTCAAGCACGTTGAGATTGCTTCGCCTGGAGTCGTGACTTCGATCATGCCAGCCGCAGAACCGTCAGACCGGGCAGCATTCCAGGTGCCCAGTCCGATCAATGGCTTTCCCAACTTTAGCGCGAAACCAATCTCAGACAAAGTCCCGTAGCCGCCCCCTATGGCGATCACGGCCTCTCCCGCTGCTACGACCAGCGCATTGCGCGCCTGCCCGATTCCGGTGGGCAAAGCCAGGCGAACATAAGGATTTGCGGCCTCCCCATCGAGCCCGGGAAGCAGACCGATGGTAAGGCCTCCCCTCAGCTGTGCCCCACGGCAAACAGCTTCCATCACCCCGCTCCGTCCGCCGCACACAACAGCGATGCCATGGCTTGCGAGGCCCTCACCAACTGCCTCCGCATACGCGCATTCCTCCTCGCTGCAAGTCGCGCTTCCGATGACTGAGACTATTCGCATCCGATGACATTCGTCGCTCATCATATTAAAGGCGTGATGTGGAGGGTCGTGTACACCGCCCCCGTGGGGCGCAGCTCACTCCGAATGAGCTTCACATTTTCCACTTCGAAAGCCGGCGTCCCTGCGAGGTTCTCCACCTGAAGCGCCGACTGCAGGGTTGAAAGTGCCCCCGGCTCTAAGGGCCTTTTGATCCTCGCCAGGGTTAGATGGGGGTGGAAGGATCGTCCCTCAGGCTTGAACCCGATCGGGGCCAGCGCCTGCTCCAGGCGGGATTGCAGCCTGCCGAGGCTGTCTGCCCCCCCCTCCACAGCAACCCAGAGCACCCGCGGCCTTCTCGGGTTGGGAAACGCGCCCAAGCTCCCCAGTCGCAGAGAAAACCTGCCAATCCCGTCTGCGGCTGATGCCATAGCCGCCTCGATAAGGGGAACCTGCGCGGCCTCGATCTCGCCCAGGAATTTCAGCGTCAGGTGGTATCCCTCGGACCGGACCCATCGAACGGCGTCAGCGGCCATCCGCCGCTGCAATTCGACCGCTTTGGCGTGGACCACCTTCCGCACCCCATCGGGGATATCAATGGCGATAAAAGCCCTCAAGGCCCGTCATACTCCCTGGTATGGATTGTCTAAAGATAGGCCGAGCCGGATTATACTGCAATGCGCACCGACCTTCATGCGCCATTCTTCACACAGTTGGTCAGGTTTCCTATTGCCCCTCCGCATGCTGATGAATAGAATGAGAATATGGATGCCACGCTATCCCGAAGGGACTTCGTGAAAATCTCGGGGCTCTCCGCAACTGGGCTTGCCTTTAGGCCACCGCCGCCCTTGAGGGATCAGGCGGCCGGTCTGGGCCGTGTGGCGGATACCTATATATGGCTATACGCAGAGCCATCCTTTCGGGCCCCCCGGCTTGCCCGCCTGACACGCGACACCTTGTTGGATCTTCAGGCACGCGTGCTCTCAGACGACGGCCCAGCGCATAACCCACTCTGGTACGAGCTGGCGGATGGCTTCGTCCACTCCGGCCGGGTCCAGCCGGTGCGCTGGGAGCCCCAGCGACCCACAAGCGCGATCCCCGAGGGGGGCGGGGTCTTTGAGGTCTCGGTCCCCTTCACCCGAACGTACAGAAAGCCAGATCCTGCCTCGGATCCGCTCTACCGCCTGTATTTCCAATCGACGGCTTGGGTCGAAGCCCTAGTCGAAGGGGCCGATGGGCGAGCTTGGTACCGGCTCCTGGATGATTTGCTCAACGTGCGCTACTACGCCCGCGCCGAGCATCTGCGGCGTGTGCACCCCGAGGAACTGGCCCCCATCTCCCCACACATCCCGGCCTCCGAGAAACTCCTGGAGGTCTCGCTGACGCAGCAGGAAGTTTGCGCGTACGAGCGCGGCGAACTCGTGCTGAGAACCCGCATCGCCAGCGGGGTTCCTGGCCGCGAGCCTGCCAGCAACGGCATCCCCACCGAAACACCGCGCGGACGGTTCCACATTGATAAGAAGATGCCTCTCCGGCATATGGGGAACGGCCGCCTCACTCCCGATCCAGAGGCTTACGAGCTGCCCGGAGTCCCCTGGGTCTCCTATTTCACGAGTACCGGCGTCGCTTTCCATGGAACCTATTGGCATGCGGACTATGGACGCCCTATGAGCCATGGTTGCGTTAACATGCGGCCCGAAGAGGCCAAGTGGATCTACCGCTGGTCCGCCCCTCTCAGCGCCTCCGATACCCGGCTTCAGTCCGGTCGCGGCACTCTCGTCATCGTCTACTGAATGGACATGTCCCCAGCCGAACCGCGCAGCTCCATGCGGCAAATCTGGCAGCCAGTGCCAGCGCAGATGAAGGCCAGAGGAATCAGCCGTCAAAGTCCGGTCGTCTTTTCTTCTGCTAAGCTATGGGGCCACCGCGGCTATTGGCGGGATGCAGAAGGCAGGCTACTCTCCCGGCGCCGTATTATCCCGCTTCAGAAGATCGGGCAGCTTGCCAGTCTGGCTGACGCCGGCGGCTCCTCGACGGATCACCGTGCGTGCTTCTTCTTCGGAGATCGCCTCGGCCATCACATACACATCGATCTCTTGCCTTAAGGCCTTTAACTGGCGCAGCAGCCAGTAATCCCGCTCCTGGGCCAGCCGGGCATTGGCCAGCACCACGCCGATGGGCACGCGCTCAGCCAGGGCTAAGGCTTCCTCGGGGCTTCGCGCTTCGGCCACTGGGTGGCCCTGCGCCTGAATACGGAGCAGGAGTTGCTCGCGCAGGGCATCATCGGCTTCGACGACCATGACGCGCGTGGCAGGCTTCAAACCTGTGCGCAGCATGGCCTGGATGGTCCTGAGGATGGCACCCGTACCTTCCGGACGCGGGAGAAAGTCCACTACGCCTACGCGCCTGGCTGCGCCCGCTTCGGCCACCTCGGTCAGGAAGAGCACCGGGGTGGCTTGGAGATCGCGATCCTTCAGCAGCAGCAAAGCCACTTCGAGCGCGTTGGGGCCCCGGGCCTGCAAATCCAGGATGATCAAGTCTGGCCGCACAGCGCGGGCCATGCCCAAGACCTCGGAGGTCTTCCCGGCCTCGACCACCTGATAGCCCTCGCGTTGAAGAAGTTGAGAAAGCGTCGTGCGAAGGGATGTATCTACCACATGCAGGAGTAATGTACCGGGCGAGCCCTCGGCCGCGCGGGCCTGCAAAGCCTGCTGGATGCGAGCGAGATCTAGCTCCACCGGCCCGCCGTTGCCGAGCGGCAAAGCGATCCACACCCGCCACCCTGGTTCGGCCGTCTGTTCGCTCCAGACCATACCACCAAAAGGAAGGATTCCCTCCTGGCAGCCTTTCAGATTCAGCTGCTCGTTCTGATCCGGCCGCTCTTCCACCGCCTCCGATTCGGGGGCTTCCAGGTCCGAGATCGAGATGAGGGCCCAGGGTCCACTCGAGGGGCTGGCCGGCGCATCCGGCGGCAGATTCTGGAATTCGACTCGAGAGGGTCCTGCAGGCGTAACTTGCGCGCGGATGCGGACTTCCTGCCGCCGCGTTCTCGAGAGCAGCGATTCTAAGACCTCCGCGAGCGCACCAACGATCGCCGCCTCCTCCGCAAATACAGGAGGCAGGTGCGCCGGGTATTCGGCCACGATCGCCACCGGCCGGGCGATATCCAGTTCGGAAACCTTCGCGACGGCCTTCTCGATCACAGCCTGCAGCTGGACCGCCGATTGCGAATCCTGGACCACGGACCCCTCCCGTGAATGCACGCCTGTTGGGAATGATGCTATTACCAACTGTAGCCGAAAATGTGGAGCTTCGACCTTGCTAACGCATTACAGGTTGGACACCCATCCCCCTGCATTGTAGAATCGCTGGCATGGAAGCTCAAGTGGCAGTCGCAAAAATCCCAAAGTACGCCTCCTCGGCCAGCGGGGACACAATCGAGATGATCGAGCGCCCTTCCGGAGGTCTTTCCTTCGTGCTGGTCGATGGGCAATGGTCGGGCAAGCCCGCCAAGCGCATCTCGAACGTCGTCGCCCGCAAGGCCATCAGTCTGCTGGCGGAGGGTGTCCGAGACGGCGCCGCAGCCCGCGCGGCCTCCGACTATCTCTACACCTATCGCGAGGGGAAGGTCCAGGCGACGCTGAACATCCTCTCGATTGATCTGATCACCCAAACGCTCGTCATCACCCGTAACAGCCCGGCGCCCGTGATACTGGTGCGGGGTGGTGAGATGGCGCTGCTTGACTCGCCCACCGAATCCGTAGGCACACGCCGCGGCACCCGGCCGTCGATCACCGAGGTGCAGATCGAGCCCAATCTAGCAATCATCGTCTACACCGACGGGCTGATGCACGCTGGCGACCGTCACGGTGAGACCTTCGACATCCCCGGAACGATCGCCGACTTCGCAGCGCAGGGCCCGCCCAACCCTCAAGTCTGGGCGGACGCCTTGCTGGCGCGCGCGCTCGAACTCGATCGCGGCCGCCCCGGCGATGACATGAGCATCCTCGTGGCTGCCACGCTCCCTAGAACGGGCGATCAGGCCCGCCGGCTAACCGCCCGCATGCCGCTCTCCTGATGGGCAGGCCAGGAGACACCGGTCCTTCTCCTTCCTCCCCCCACATCGCCATCGTCGGCCCCTGCGGCGCAGGAAAGACGACGCTGGCCGAAGGGTTGCGCGCCGCCGGATACAGGGCGCATCAGATCGCCCAGGAGCATTCCTACGTCCCGGAGATGTGGGCCCGCATAACCCAGCCAGATGTGCTCATCTACCTAGAGGCCAGCTACGAGTCCTGCACCCGCCGCAAGGAACTCGACTGGCTTCGAAGGGAATATGAGCAGCAGCTTCAGCGCCTGGCGCATGCACGCGAAAACTGCGATATCGCCATACAGACGGATGACCTGACTCCAGAGGAGATTCTGGCCGAGGCCTTGCAATTCTTGGCCACCCGCGGATCGTAGCGGACAGCGCACACTTGCGCCGGATCTAAGCAGGGCGACACGCGCCCTGCCGATGGGCGCCATCCCAAGGGATTCTGACAGTACGCGGAGGTTAGCGATCGCGCCGGCCGCGATCAAGCGCGGCCAGGAGAACGGGACCCGCGAAGAGAAGCAGCGGCGTCAGGAGGGCAAAGGCGGCCTGCGGCGAGCTATTCTGCGGTCCTACATAGCCCATCCCGCCAGGTGTGGCAGTGGGTGTGGGTGTAGGGGTAGCGGTCGGCGGCGCTATGCGGATCTCCGTGCTGGCGGAAGAGCTTGCCTCGGCGGCGTTGCTGGACTGTAACACGGCCGTGTTTGTGCAGGTTCCTTCAGTACTTCCTGCCCTCACGTATACATCAATGAAGCCACCGGACCCATCCGCGAGGTCCCCCAGCGCGATCGGGAAAGCCGGGCTCTCCAGCGTGCATGGCCCGGAGAGGTTATCCTGGAGCACGACGTCAAAGGCGGTCCCCACACCATCATTGCCATAGGCGATGCGGAAGATGATTTGCTCACCGGGAGCGACGGCCGCCGGGTTGCCTCCCTTGTCCAC